>DYJA01000109.1 GCA_020723345.1 Candidatus Aquidulcis sp.
TTTGCGGCGCGGGATACGGTGGCGCGGGCGGTGGATTTTGCGGCGCGGGATACGGCGGGGTTGTGTCCGTGCTGCAACTCACCAACGCCGCGGCGACGATCAAAACAAGCCAGCATAAGGTTTTGCTCAACATACAATTTTTCCTGAGTCAAGTCATGGGCGCGCGCCCAATTTCCAGGGCGCGCCGACGCTGGCAAATTCTCGCATTGATTCCGCAAATTGTCAAACGCTACGCGATCAAATGAATCGCATCTTTTCGCAGCGAGACTTGCCATACGCGTTGACGCGCGAGAGCCAATCGTTCGTAAATGTAGACGGGCAGTTCGATCTGCAAATCGTAATCCGCATCGGCGCGCAGGCGCGCCGCGCGCGCGCGAAAGTACAACGTCACGTTTGCGCCGTCGCTCATTTCGCGAACGATTTCACCGGACAGCAAATTCTCCACGGACGATTGCCCCGCGCGTTCGGGCCGCAGCAGCGTAATCCGTTCGGGACGCACGCAAACATTCACGCGCGCGCCGACGTCGAAAGGATGCGGCGGCGCGTCGAGCACGCTCCCGCCGACGCGGACGCGGCAGCCCGATTCGTCGCGCGCGACGATTGCGCCGGGCAAGATATTTTTCACGCCGACCGCGCGCGCGACCGGCAATGCGCGCGGGTATCGCAACACTTGCCCGGGCGCATCGATTTGCAAAATTTCGCCGCGCTCGATCGCCGCAAGTTGATCGGCGAGAAAATACGCTTCGCCGAGATCGTGCGTGACGAACACCATCGGAATTTTCAATTCACGCTGAACGCTCAACAATTCATGCCGCAACTGCATTCGCGTCGGCGCGTCGAGCGCGCTGAACGGCTCGTCGAGCAAAAGCAATTCCGGGCGCGGCGCGAGCGCGCGCGCGAGCGCGACGCGCTGCTGCTGCCCACCGGAAAGCTGCGCGGGGTAACGCGCGGCGAACGGCGCAAGCCCGACGAGCGCGAGCAGTTCTTCCACGCGTGGTCGCGCGTCCGGCGCGCGGCGAATGCCAAACGCGATATTTTCGCGCACGGTGAGATGCGGAAAGAGCGCGTAATTCTGAAAGACATAGCCGATCCGCCGCGCGCGCGTCGGCACATTCACGCGCGCCGCGCGGTCGAACAGCACGCGCTCGCCCAGCCGAATCTGTCCGCGCTCCGGCGTGACGAGTCCCGCGATGCAATTCAGCGTCAAACTTTTGCCTGCGCCGGACGCGCCAAACAAAACCAACACCTGCGCGCCAATTTCCAAATGCGCGCGGAGCCGGAAATTGCCCAATTGCTTTTCGATGTGGACGCTAAACATCGCGCCGCGCCTCCGCGCGTGGATACACACGATTAACTACGAGGAGACTGAGAAACGATAACAGCGTCAGCATCGCGACCAGAACATTCGCCTCCACAAATCGACCGGACTGCACCGCGTCGTAAATCGCCAGCGGCGCGGTCTGCGTGCGACCGGGGATGTTGCCCGCGACCATCAACGTCGCGCCGAATTCGCCCAACGCGCGCGCCGAACCCAGGACGAGTCCGGCGAGAATACCGCGCCGCGCCAGCGGCAGCGTCACGCGCCAAATAATTTCGAGTTCCGACGCGCCGAGCGTGCGCGCCGCATTTTCCAAAGTCGGGTCGATGCTTTCGAGCGCGGCTTTGGACGACTGCACCATCAGCGGCAGCGCGACGACAATCGCGGCGACGACGGCGGCTTGCCACGTGAACAACAAATTCCAATCGAACCAACGCGCGAACGGACCGGCGCGTCCAAGCAAAATCAGTAAATAGTAGCCGACGACCGAAGGCGGCAATACGAGCGGCAAATTGGTTAGCACTTGCACGACGACCTTGCCGCGAAAATTCACGCGCGCTAAAATCAACGCGAGCGCGAGTCCGACGATCAAAATTCCAATCGTCGCGAAAAATGTCACTTGAATTGAGAGAAGGATGGGAGACCAGTTCATCAGTACTCAGTGAATCAGTGGAACAGTGGATAGTATGCAGTATTCAGTTTTCAGTATCCAGTTTTGGAAGCGTGTAACCGTACTTTTGCAGCACCGCGCGTCCGGTCGGGCTGAGCACGAACGCGGCAAACGCGCGCGCGGCGCGCTCGTTCGGCGTGCCTTTGACGACGGCGAGTGCTTGATCAATCGGCGCGTACAGATCATCGGGAATCGGTATCCAGCGATGACGCGACTGAATCGCCAGCGCGCGCGCGATAATCGCCGCATCCACGTTGCCGGTATCGGCGTACTGCTGCGCCTGCTGAATATTTTCGGCGATGATGATCTTCGGTTCGACGGCTTGCCAGACGCCGACATTTTGCAGCGCGGCGCGCGCCGCCGCGCCGTACGGCGCGGTTTGCGGATTGGCAATCGCGATCCGTTTGATTTCAGGACGCGTCAAATCGGCAAGCGCGCGCGGTTCGACCGCGCTATCCGCGCGCGTGTAAAGCACGATTTGTCCGCGCGCGTACACGCGGACTGTGTCGGCCAGCACAAAATCGCGCGCCGCCAAATCATCGATTGTCGCGCGGTCGGCGGCGGCAAAGAGATCGACCGGCGCGCCTTGCGCGATCTGCTGCGCGAGTTGACCGGTCGCGCCAAAATTGAACACGACGCGCGTACCGGTTTCCTTTTCGAACTGCGCGCCCAGTTCGGCAAAAGCAGGTTGCAGATTCGCCGCGGCGGAAACAGTTAGCGTGGGCGGTTCCGGCGCGCACGCGACGAGCGCGAGGACCAACCCCAGGAATATTGTTCTAGACATTTTCACATGGCGCGCGTAGATTATGCGCGCGCTATTGTCAATCTTTTCATTCGAATTGTCAATCGGCGGTGGAGCGTTTTTCAATCGCGCCGATTTGATGTATAATGGACGCCATCTCATGGCGGAGTGATGGAATGGCAGACCGACCGATTCGTGTGCTCGTCGCAAAACCGGGTTTGGATGGACATGACCGCGGCGCAAAGGTGGTGGCGCGCGCGCTGCGCGATGCCGGCATGGAGGTGATTTACACCGGCATTCGCCAGACGCCGGAAATGATCGCCGAAGCCGCGCTGCAAGAAGATGTGGACGTGGTCGGACTTTCGATCTTGTCCGGCGCGCACCGCGATCTTTTTCCGCGCATCGTCGCGCAACTAAAGCAAAAGCAATTGGACGATGTGCTGCTCGTTTGCGGCGGCATCATTCCGGACGACGATATTCCGGCGGTCAAGCAAATGGGCTTTGCCGGTGTGTTCGGTCCCGGCACGTCGACGCAGGACATCGCGGCGTTCATCCGCGAACAAATCGCGCAGAAACGCGGAGCGCGCGCGGTCATTCGGCTTCGCTCAGGACAGGCGTGAATCCCGAAGCGGTAGCGCAACTCCGCGCCGGCAATCCGCGCGTGGTCGCGCGCGCAATCAGCGCGGTCGAACGCGGTGGCGCAGAAGCGCGTGAGATCATCGCTGCGATTTTTCGGCACACCGGGCGCGCGCACATTATCGGCGTGACCGGCGCGCCGGGCACCGGCAAAAGTACGCTCGTCAACGAATTCGCGAAACATTATCGCCAACGCGGACAACGCGTCGGTATTGTTGCCGTCGATCCGACGAGTCCGTTCAGCGGCGGCGCGATTTTGGGTGATCGGCTGCGGATGCAGGATTTGTCCGGCGACAGCGGCGTGTTCATTCGCTCGATGGCGACGCGCGGCGCGTTCGGCGGGCTGGCGGCGGCAACGTCGGACGCGGTCAAGGTGCTCGACGCGGCGGGATTCGAAATCGTCTTGGTCGAAACAGTCGGCGCGGGGCAGAACGAAGTCGAAATCGCGGCGAACGCGCACACGACGATCGTCGTCGAAGCGCCGGGCATGGGCGACGACATTCAGGCGATCAAAGCCGGGATCATGGAAATCGCCGATGTGCTGATCGTCAACAAAGCCGATCACGACGAAGTGAGCGCGACGATTGCCGCGCTCGAAATGAATCTGAACCTCAAGCCGAAAGCGGAAAACGATTGGCGACCGCCGGTGCTCAAAACGATTGCGACGACCGGCGAAGGCGTCGCGGACGCGGTCGCGTGGATCGGCAAGCATCGCGCGTATCTCGAAGCGAATAACTTGATGCAAGCGCGCGAGCGCGCGCGGTTTCGCGCGGAACTCGAAATGGTCGTCCAGCGCGAGATGATGGCGCGACTCTTGCGCGGCGTGAATGGCACGAAGATCGAAAGACTCGTCGAACAGATCGCGGCGCGAAAAATGGACGTGTATCAAGCAGCAGAGACGCTTATCGGATGAAAACCACACGTTATTTTGAGCAAGAAATCAAATGAAATTCAAATACTATTCCGAAACAGACTCGCTGTATATTGACCTCTCCGAAAAAAACAGCGTGGAGTCGGTTGAAGCAGCACCTGGAATCGTGCTGGATCTGGACGCCGAAGGCAATCTAGTCGGGATCGACATTGACCACGCAAGCCACTCTATCAACTTAGGGCAACTAGAAGTCGAGGCACTTCCTCTTCGCAATTTCGCCTTCAGTCATGCGTAGAGGTGTTTTTTCGCGCGCGATCTGGATGTGCAAAGCGGCAGAGAAATTGATCGGAAATTTGGCATGGTTCAAGTTAGCTTGACACTTTTCCAGGACAGAAGACTTGGCGAACTGGACATAAGAGTCAAGAATCCACAGTTTTATGCTCAAAATAGCCACTTCGAGGCACTTGGTTGCCGAAAAATTTCCGAACCGTTGTGCAAAAGTGTCAATCTAACTTTTCAGAGTTTTTGAACCATGCCGGAAATTTGTAGGACAAATTTGCAAATTTGTCCTACGTCAGGAGGTTCCGATGTCTCAAGTCAAAATCTTTTGGGATCCGCAAGGGGTCGAACTCAACGCGCTCGGAGATAACGAATATCTCCGCACGACGGACGGCGACACACCGTTTGTGTCAATGTCGATCCGGATGTTGAGCATTGACGCGCCGGAAGTACACTATCCCGGCACGCAGAAACCTTCCAAGCAAGATGCCAACTTGAAACAATTGGCGGATTGGATTCAGCAAGGCAAAGCGCCGATCCAGGACGGTCTCGCCGAGTACTTGCAGCCGAAACTTGTAACCGGCAACGCCGGCACACTGCAAGAAAATCAAGGAACGCAGGCGACAGCCGAATTCACGAAACTGATCAGCGAAAAACTGACGCGCCCGGACGGAACCACGCGCCGCGTCTTTCTGCGAACCGCGAATCAGCCCTTCGATCAGAATGGGCGCCTGCTCGCGTACGTCGCGCCAAATTACAGTGACGCGGAACGCGCTAAACTGTCGCGCAAAGAACGCGCGACGTTCAATTTGTTGCTTGTCGATTCCGGCTGGGCGGCGACGCTCCCGATTTATCCGAGCATTCCAAGTTATCCGGACTTGGTAATGTTGCAAGAAGCAGGCAAGGACGCACTGGACAAAAAGCGCGGCGCGTGGGCAGAGCCGCTGACGCTCACCGGCTACGAATTTCGGATGTGCGTCAAATTGTTCGCGGTCACCGACAAATTGATGCGCGGCGAGAAACTGTCGAGCGCGCAAAAGTCCGGATGGGTCGAGCGGTACTGCGTGGACATGACGACGCGCGAGATTTATTATCCGCAAGATTACTACCGCGTCGCGCCGTACAATCGCATTTTCGTCTGGTCTGCCGATGTTGGCGACGCGGTCGCGAAGATGAATTTGGTGCCGGGGTAGAATCGCCGATTAAAAAGATCGCGACACACAAAAGGGAGCGCGCCCATGTCAGATGCCCCACGCAATGCCTGGCCCATCTTCGTCCGCGACAGAGATGGACGCCGAATTTACCTAACTACTGAACGTTGGGAGCATTCACTGGAACACCCAGGCATGACAGAGAGTATATTGAAATATGTGCTCGCGGCTTTGCGCTCCGGACGACGCAGACAAGACCGATTTGACCCGACCAAGTTCTTCTACAAAAAAGGATTTGTGGATTTACCGCTTGGACGTACCCACGTTGTGGTCGTTGTAAAGTTTGGCCGGCAACCGGATGATCCAACCACGGCCAATAACTTTGTACTCACCGCCTACCTTGTTGGCAGAGAATAGAGGTGCGAAATGAAATCGATTCATTACGATTCGGAAGGGGATATTTTGACGGTAACGTTCGCGCACGCCGAAGATCAGCCAATGCGCGGCGTCGAATTGAATGACAACATCGTGCTATATTACAATAGCAAAACGAAGGAACCGATTGAACTGATTCTCGTCAGTTATCAAGCCATGCTCAAGGCAAGCGCACACAAACCATTGCGGTTGGCAGGTCTGCAACTATTGCCGGCGTCAGTGCGGATGGCAGTTTTGCGGATCATTCGCCGCGCGCCGGTCTCCAATTTCCTGAAATTAGTTGAGGCGCGTGGTCGCCAAGTGCCGGCAAGTTTCCCCGCTGAAATATTTACATCGAGCGCGTTAAAAGCAGTGGCATAAAATGCGCCTTCTCCTCATCCGCCACGGCGAAACCGATTGGAATAACACCGGGCGCGTGCAAGGTCACACCGACACGCCGCTCAACGCGAACGGCATCGCGCAGGCGCGCCAACTCGCCGCGCGCGTCGCGTCCGAAGAAACATTCGCGGTGATGTACGCGAGTCCGCTCGCCCGCGCGCGCGTCACCGCCGAGATCATCGCGGAACAATGCCGCGCTACGCCGATCCTGGATGATCGCTTGAAAGAACAAATGCTGGGCGAATTTGAGGGGCTGACGGACGCGGATTTCGAGCAACGCTTCCCGGGCGCGCTCGCAGCATGGCGCACCGATCCGTTGCGGTCGCCACTGCCGGGTCAGGAAAAGCGCAACGATTTTCAACGGCGCGTGCAATCGTTCCTGGACGATTTGCGCGCGCAGCACACCGACGGCACGCGCGTCGCCGTCGTCACGCACGGCGGCACGATCGGGATGATGCTCGCGACGCTGATCGGACTGGACATCGGCAAACGATTTCCATTTTGGTTCGACAACGCGTCGCTCAGTCACGTCGATTTATCCGGCGGCCGCGTGCGGTTGCGTTTGCTGAACGATACGTGCCACTTGCGCGATGGGCATTCGCAGTGACTAATAACAAATGAACAAATGACAAAAGGGGAGCACAAACTAAAATGCAAAAACAAAAAGAGCCAGCGCGTCCGGCGCGCGGATCGAACAACCGTAATCTGGTGATCGTCGGCGCGCTCGCGCTCGTAATCGTTTTAGCGTTTTTCGCGCTGAACAATTTTCTCTCCGCGCCCGCCAGTCCCAGCGCGACGGGCGGCGGCGCGGCAAAACTCGCATCACAACAAAGGAGTGACATGTACAAATCAGCCCCGGCGATGACGATTGACGTGAACAAATCGTACGTCGCCACGATCAAAACCGCGAAAGGCAACATCGTCGCGGAACTGTACCCGAAAGACGCGCCGCAGCACGTCAACAATTTCGTCTTTCTCGCGCGCGACGGCTTTTTCAACAATCTGACGTTTCACCGCGTCGTTCCGGGATTCGTAATCCAAGGCGGCGATCCCTTGGGCACCGGCACCGGCGGACCCGGCTATAACATTCCACCCGAAATCAAAGCCAAGCACACGAACGGCGCGCTCGCGATGGCGCGGCAAGGTGGTCCCGCGCAAACCACGCCGAGCAGCGGCAGTCAATTCTACATCACGCTCGCGCCGCAACCTGGGTTGGACGGGCAGTACACCGTCTTCGGTCAGGTGACGAGCGGCTTGGACGTCGTCTCGAAAATCGTGATGGGCGACGTGATTCAAGGCGTGACGATTGAGGAAAAGTGATCAGATAGACCTGACAGGTTTTCGAAAACCTGTCAGGTCTCGGAGACCCTGCTATGGCAAAAATGTTCGGTGAGATGGCGATCTTTAGCGGGCGCAGCAATCGTCCGCTCGCCGAGGCGATTTGCAGACACCTGGCGCTCCAGATGTCCGAAGCCGACATCATCGATTTTCCCAACGAAAATATTTTCCTGCAACTCAAGTGCAGCGTGCGCGGCCAGGATGTTTTTCTGATTCAGAGTCTGTCGGCGCCGGTCAATCGCAATCTCGTCGAAATGTTTATTTTTCTCGACGCGCTCAAGCGCGCCTCCGCCGGACGCATCACCGCGGTCATTCCGTTTTACGCGTACGGTCGCAGCGATAAAAAAGACAACCCGCGCGTGCCGATCACCGCGCGCTTGCTCGCCGACTTGATCGTGACGGCTGGCGCGGATCGCTATATGACGTTCGATTTGCACGCGGGACAAATCCAAGGATTCTTCAGCATTCCCGGCGACGAATTTTCTGCGTTCCCGATTCTGCTGGACTACCTTGTCGAGAAAAAGATTCCGGACGCGGTCGTCGTTTCCGCCGATCTGGGATTCGCGAAAAAAGCGCGCAACATGGCGCGCCGGCTCGATCTGCCGCTGGCGTTCGTCGAAAAGCGGCGCATCGGCAACGATCCCAAAGCGCAGGCGCTCACGATCATCGGCGAAGTCGAAAACAAGAATGTGATCCTCGTCGACGACGAAGTAGATACGGCGGGCACGCTCACCGAAGCCGTCGGGCTGATCAAGCGCAGCGGCGCGCGCAAAGTGTACACCGTTTGCACGCACGCGACTTTGTCGCACCCCGCCGTGGAACGACTGCGCGCCGCGCCGATTGAGGAATTCATCTGCACCGACACGGTACCGATTCCAGCGGAAAAACGCCTGCCGAATTTCCGCATCCTTTCGGTTGCGCCGCTGCTCGCAGAGACGATTGCGCGCACGCACCAGGGACGGAGTGTGGGCGAGTATTTGCACGACACGCAATAGAATTTAAGATTTCAGATTTAGGATTTAGGATTTAAGAACTGCCTGCAAAGCAAATCATAAATCTCAAATCCTAAATCCTAAATTGGAAATAGATGCTCAAAAACCTATACACCAAAATCACTGGCGACCCAAACGAAAAAGAAATCAATCGCTTGAAGCCGGTGGTTGACAAAATCAACCAACTCGAACCGGAGATTCAAAAGTTATCGGACGCGCAACTGCGCGCGAAAACTGACGAGTTCAAAGCGCGGCTGAAGGATGAACTCGCGGAGCCGCGCGCGCGCGTCGCCGAACTGCGCGAGCAATTCGCGGTCGCGGACACCGACACGCGCCGCGTGATGGAAGAGGAGCTCAAGCAAGCCGAGAAAGCGCTGCTCGACGCGGAACGCGCGACGCTGGACGGGATTCTGCCCGAAGCGTTCGCGTGCGTGCGCGAGGCGAGCATCCGCACGACCGGGATGCGCCATTTCGACGTGCAGATGATCGGCGGGATGGTTTTGCACGAAGGCAAAATCGCGGAAATGAAAACGGGCGAAGGCAAGACGCTCGTCGCGACGCTGCCGCTGTACTTGAACGCGCTCCTGGGGCGCGGCGCGCACCTCGTCACCGTGAACGATTATCTCGCGCGCTTGCACACGCAATTGATGGGACCGATCTATCATTTCCTCGGCTTGAGCGTCGCGTCGCTGCAACAAGGCGAAGAAAAGAAAGCGTTGATTTTCGATCCGACGTTCCAAGCCGCGACGCGCGAGATGAATTATCTGCGCGGGTGCGAGCGCCAAGAAGCGTACCGCGCCGACATCACCTACGGCACGAATAGCGAATTCGGTTTCGATTATCTGCGCGACAATATGGCGTGGCGTTTGGAAGATCGCGTCCAGCGCGAATTGTACTACGCCATCGTCGACGAAGTGGACAACATTTTGATCGACGAAGCGCGCACGCCGCTGATCATTTCGGGTCCTGCGGGCGAAGCGTCGGATGAATATTATCGGCTCGCGGAACTCGTGCGAAAAATGTCGCCCGATCATTACACAATCGATCAGCGCACGCGCGGCATCACGCTGACCGAAGCGGGTTACGATCGCGTCGAAGAATTGCTGGGACAGCAATTGACGAATCCGGAGCGCCCCGAAGAATCGGATCAGTCGCAAGCGAAAATCATGCACCACCTCGAAGCCGCGATGAAGGCGCAGTATTTGTTCCAGCGCGATAAGGATTACATCGTCCGCAAAGGGCAGGTGATCATCGTCGACGAATTCACGGGGCGCTTGATGCCGGGTCGCCGTTGGTCGGACGGCTTGCACCAAGCCGTCGAAGCGAAAGAGCGTTTGCCGATTCAACCCGAATCGGTGACGTACGCGACGGTCACGCTGCAAAATTATTTTCGGCTCTACAAAAAACTCGGCGGCATGACGGGTACCGCGAAAACAGAAGAGGACGAGCTTTACAAGGTGTACGGTTTGAGCGTCGTCGTCATTCCGACGAACAAGCCGATGATTCGCGTCGATCAACCCGACCAGGTTTATCGCAACGAAGAAGCCAAATGGCGTGCGGTCGCGCTCGAAATCGCGCAGACGTACACGCGCGGTCAGCCGCTGCTCATCGGCACGACTTCCGTTGAGCAATCGGAGCGTTTGAGCCGCCGTTTTGCCGCCGATAAACTCGATCTGTTCGCACGCGCGAAATTGCTGCAACGCGTCGTCGAAGTCAACGACGAACTGAAAGACAAGCCGCGCGCGACGCTCAAACTGATTTTGTCGCGCTCGCTCGACGACGCGCCCGAAAACTACGACGAAGCGTTATCGTCGCGGCTGTTCCACGATTACGATCTCGGCGCGGTGATCAACGCGGCGCGCAAAATGCCCGTGCGCGATTTGCTGCGCGTCAAGCAACAAATGGGGAAACGCGGTGCGGCACAATCCAAATTGAGCGACAAGGAACTCAAGGAACTCGAATCACTCAGCGAGCGCGATTTGCGTTTCGCCGCGCGGCTCGAAGAGCGCAATTTGAAACTCGACGGCGCGCAAACGTTGTGCGAAGAAATCGCCGCGCGCCCCGACGATCTCACTAAGATCGCGCCGCGCTTTGGTTTGCCGCTTCAAATCGCACTCGACGTGTACAACGATCTGCGTTTGTCGCGCGACGAACTGAACAACGTGAATCGCGCCCTGATCGATTCGCTGGGTGATGCGGAGCAAGTGCGCGACGAGTATCGCGTGCGCGCGGCGGATATGGATGTCATCGTCAAACGCTTGTTCCTGCGCGGCGACGACGTGACGCGGCTCGCGAAAAAATTGAATGTGAACGCGGATCCGCTCGCGCCCGAAAACGCGGATGCGACGCGCGAAATTTTCGGCATCGAAGACCTTGATCACATTGCCAAGGTTTTGCGCGAAGGAATTTCGCATGCGGTCTTGAACGCGAAAGAACACGAGAAGGAAGCGGGCATCATCGCGCGCGCGGGCGAACTGCACGCGGTCACACTCGCGACGAACATGGCGGGGCGCGGCGTCGACATCAAACTCGGCGGCGAGTTGCGCGAGGAAACAATCGGCGAAGTCGGACGCGTGTTGCATCGTCACGGGGTTGACCCGTACAATCTCACGTTCGATCAGATCGCGGACGCGCTCGAAAAAATTCCGCCCGAAAGTTACGAACTCGATAAGGAACACGTCGAACGTTTCAAGCGCTATATGTTCGAACGCGTCAAGGTGCGCGAACTCGGCGGGCTGCGCATCATCGGCACGGAACGCCACGAGGCGCGCCGCATCGACAATCAGTTGCGCGGTCGTTCGGGTCGGCAAGGGGACGCCGGCTCCTCGCGCTTTTACGTTTCGCTGGAAGACGAAATCATGCGGCGGATGGGCGGCAAGGGCTTGATGGATCGTGTTTGGATCGAGGACATTCCCATCGAGCACGACTGGGTGACGAAATCGCTCGAGCAGGCGCAGATCAAAATGGAGA
>DYJA01000110.1 GCA_020723345.1 Candidatus Aquidulcis sp.
CGCCAAAATTCATTTCGTCACTTGTTGCCTTGCACTAATTCTACACATGAGCGGATTCCTTTTGCTGTGGCGGGGCGTTGCTTCACGACTGCCATGCCGCCGACGCGCACGACTCGACCGTTGGGCTGCGCTTTCACTTGCGCGGTGCTCAGAATTCCGGCGCGCGCGAGCGCGGCGCGATAATGCCGCGTCACTTGCCCGCTGGGCGAAAGACCCAAGAGTTCATATTCCCAGCGCGTCGCTTCAAACTCATCCAGTTCAGCCAAGTTCACTGCGCTCGCTGGAAGTTCCAGCGGCAGTTCTTCCGGTCGATAATCGATGTCGCCCAACTGCCACAGCAGTGCTCTCCGCGCGCCAAAGGCGTCGAGCGCGCCAGCGCGAATCAGATCGCTGATCGTCGGCTTGGGCAGCCGCGTCCGAATACAGAAATCGCGCAGATCGGCGAACAGACTGTTTGCGCGCGCAGACTCGATGCGCTTCCACCCCGCTTCGCCCAAACCCAAGATTGTCTGCAAACCCATTCGCAACGCAAGGTTGTCGTTCGGCGCGCGCTCGATCACGTAGCGCCACGCGCTGCGATTCACATCCGGCGGCAGCAAATCCACACCGTGCCGACGCGCATCGCCGATAATCACTTCGGGGTCGTAAAACCCCATCGGCTGTTGATTCAAGAGCGCGCAGTAGAACGCGGGCGCGTGATAGCGTTTGAGATGCATCGTTTGATACGCGATGAGCGCAAAACTTGTGGCGTGCGATTTGCAAAAGCCGTACCCCGCAAAGCCGGCGAGTTGCGCGAAGATCGCTGCGGCAGTTTCAGCGTTAATGTCATTCGCCATCGCACCTTGGACGAATCTTTCGCGGAGCGATCCTTGAATGACATAGGCGTCGCTGCGCGAGAGCGCGCGGCGGAGCATATCCGCCTCGCCGGGCGAAAAGCCAGCTGCGACCATTGCCACACGGATCGCTTGTTCTTGAAAAAGCAGCACGCCCAACGTCTCGCGTAACACGGGTTCAAGATTGGGGTGCAGGTAACTCACCGGCTCGACGCCGGCGCGCCGCTTGAGATAAGGATGAACCGCGCCGCCCTGAATCGGACCGGGACGCACGATCGCGATTTCGACGACGATGTCCTCGAACCGACGCGGCGCAAGACGCGGCAGCATCTGCTGCTGCGCGCGGCTTTCGACCTGGAACGCACCCAGTGTGTCGCCGCGCTGCAACATCGCGTAGATACCCGAGTCGTCGAGCGCGAGTGCGTCGAGGTCTGGCTTTTCGCCTTCGATGTAATCGAGCGCTTCGCTGATCAGACCGAGCGTCCGCAGTCCCAGCAGATCGATCTTGATGAGACCGGCATCCTCCACGCTGTCTTTATCCCACTCGCACACGATCCGCCCCGGCATCGTCGCGCGTTCGAGCGGCACGACCTCGTCCAGCGGCGGTCCCGTGATGAGCATTCCGCCGACGTGGATCGAAAGATGACGCGGGCAGCCATTGATCTGGCGCATCAGGTCGGCGAGTAATCGAAGTGGATGTTCCGGAGGCGCGTCCGCACTAATCGATTTCAAGAGTTCATCCGCCGCGGCAATCGGCGAATGGGTGTCGAGCGATTTCGCCAAACGATCGACGACGGGGAGCGGAAAGCCAAGCGCTTTGCCTAAGTCGCGCACCGCGCTGCGCGCCTGAAACGTGACGACGTTGCACACCATCGCGGTATGCAATGCGCCGTAACGCGCGTAGACGTATTGAATCACTTCTTCGCGACGGTCGGCGGCAAAATCAATATCAATGTCCGGCGTCGTGTAACGGTCGGCGCTCAGAAACCGCTCGAAGAGAAGATGATGCGCAATCGGATCGACGCTCGTAATGCCAAGGAGATAGGCGACGAGCGAGTTTGCTGCTGACCCGCGCCCCTGGCAACGAATGCCGCGTTCGCGCGCGAAAGCGACGATGTCCCAGACGATGAGAAAATATCCCGCGAGTCCCGCTTGCTCGATGACGGAGAGTTCATGCGCGAGTTGATTCAGCACGTTCGGTGTGAGTTGGGGATAACGGCGCGGCAGACCATCGTGGCAAAGTTGGTAAAGATACGCGAATTCGCTGCGACCAGCGGGCACAGGGAAATGGGGGAGTCGTTGATTTGAAAAATCGAGCGATACGTCACAGCGCCGCGCGATTTCGACGCTGTTCGAAATGGCTTGCGGCAATTCGGCAAAGCGGCGCGCCATTTCGTCAGGTGAAGCCAGGTAATAATTGTGATTGTAGGGCAACCGACCGGCGCGGCGCGCCTCGGTCAGCGATTGGTTGTGCCGAATCGCGATCAGCGCATCGCGCAGACGACTCGCGCTTGGCGTGGCATAATGCACGTTGTTCGTCGCAACGCACGGCAGATCGAGCGCGCGGGCTAGGCGCACGAGCGCGCGCGCGCGTTCGTCGTCGCCGGGCAGACGATGGTGTTGCAGTTCGATCCAGACGCGCTCTCGCCCAAACACATCACACAACCGTGCGGCTAATGCTTTAGCTCGTTCAGAGATTCCTTCCAACAGAGCAGCCGCAATGGGCGAGCGCGGGCATCCGCTCAAAACCAACAGCCCCTCCTGATGCTCTGCGAGTTCTTCCCACGAAACCCAAGGAGCAACTTTGCCCGCCCACGGCGTCGAACCTGGCTCGCGCTCTTCGACGGAGTGAACGCGCGGCGCGAGTGACGCGGCAGGATTAGTAGACGCGTCGTCGCGCAAATGCGCCGCCGTCAACATGCGGCAGAGGTTGGCATAGCCGCGCTGATTTTCGGCGAGCAGTGTCAGGTGCTGGTCACCCGCGAGCGTCACTTCCGCGCCAATGATCGGATGGAGTCCGGCTTTCTTCCCCGCTTTCCAGAAACGAATCGCGCTGGCGAGCCGGTCGTGGTCGGTCAGCGCGATCGCGCCAAGTCCCAATTCTTGCGCGCGGGCGATGAGTGCTTCGGGCGACGATGCGGCGTCCAAAAGTGAAAAGTAACTATGGCAGTGCAGTTCGGCATATTCAGTCATACAACTTGGCGAAGTACCATCCGCCATTCAAAGTATCCTTGTAGATCACACAGAGCAACCCATCGGTTGTCGTGACCGCGAAATATTCGCGATGCGCTTCGTCCTCATCGCTCCACCAGTCGGTGTCCACCTGCCAAGTCTGGTGTAGTTTTTGAATTCGGTGCGTGCGTCCGCGCCAGGTGAATGCGAGAATTTTGCCGCGCGGATCGACTTGGACATCGATCGCGTTGTCGTTCAACCACAAACGAGTCATATCGCTGAGAGCTTGTTTAACCAATCCATTTCTTACCGCAAAGACGCGAACCCTGGCACCGCCCGCCAGGGCAGGTGGAGCACGAAGAATCGAAAAAACTTCGGAGCGCGTTTCCATTGAATCTTTGCGTCCTTTGCGTTCCTTCGATAGGCTCAGCTTCGCGGTGAATTCCTAAACATTCACCGAGCGCGCGGAGAGTGCGTCGAAGACCGCTCGGCGTTCGGGTAACGCATGCCGTTCATCAGTCAGTCGCGCCTGGAAGAAAAGTTCGCCGTTCCGATTGGATAATTTTCGCGCAAGCTCTTTAAGCGATGAACGCGCTTCATCGATTTCGAAAAGCGTCAACTGATGCGGAACGAGCTCGCCGATTTCGAGCAGCGTGACGCGCAACGTTTCCAGCTCTGCCGCCCATTCGAGGATTTGGAGTTGGTGTGACACCATCGCGCGCAAATGCTTCTCTTCGCTCATCGGCTCGACGAAGGCGCAATCGATCACGCGCGTACTTCCTTCCACAAACCGCAGATCGAGTTGTAGATGACGCAAGCCCTGGAGCCGATCGGCGAGCCGAGACAGTTCAGGACGCAGAGCCGCGAACGTCGCTTCAAGTACCTGGCTGTGTAAAGCCATGGGCGGATCGAAATCTACGGCGATAGATGTCGGCGCGGCTTGCGCGGTCGGAATCACCGGGCGATCATCGCGTCCAAGCGCCCAGCGCTGCGCGAGTTTACCAGCTTTGCCGAACCGCTGCCACACTGCCGTCGTCGGCAGTCGCGCAAATTGTCCGAGCGTCGTAATGCCCAACCACTTTAACTGCAAGACCGCCGGCTCAGGCAGCGGGAGCAGCATGATCGAAAGCGGATTCAAGAAACGTTCTTCATCCGAACGTTCTACCAACCGCATGTGTCCCGGTCGCGCGCAACTTGATGCCGCGCGCGCGGTGAATTTGCCGGTATCCCAACCCAGCGCCGGCGCGAACGGCTCGCCGAGCAAGCGGCGGATTTGTTTTCCCATCTCCGCGCAAATCGGCTGCGCGTCTCGTGCGGTGCTGGCGACCTCGCGCAAATCGACGTACGCCGCGCCCCAGGTTTGGACTTGTACCGGCAAGCCGCACTCCGCGAGCGTTCCGACGAACGCACTCTGCTCCGCTTGGCACGCCGTGTGATCGAGCGGAGCGAGAATCACCTCCGGGCAGCGCATCTGCGCTTGGCGCGCCGACATCTGCAAAGCCACCCCGCTTTGACGCGCTTCGGGTGAGATGGCGGAGATGCGTTCGTCTGCGCCGAGAAGCGCGAGCGGCTGTCCGCGCCATTGGGGTTTTTGCCGCTGAGCCAAGCCGATAAGAAAATCGGGCACGCGACAACTCAAGACGCTCATGGGATTCCTCTCGCTTTGCTACCACGTGTCCCGCGCGCGCACGGTCGCGTTAAATTCGATGGCGATGCGCGCGACTTGTCCGGGACGCGTGCGCTGGCTTTTGAGAATGTGCGCCTCTGCCTGATAGCCGCGCAGTTCGCCCTTGGATTCGATCCAGTGTTCGCGTCGGAGTTCGATTTGCAGCGCGGCGCAATGCTGGATCGCGTTGCTGCGAATCCCTGTGAGCCATTGCAGCCACGGTGGCTGAAGTTCATCCAGGATGATAAGCGCGCAGCCAGTCGCTTTGAGAAACAAGCACAATTGCGGAAGAAGATGGTCGAAGTAGCGCGCGGCGGCTGGGTCGGTCCTCAAATCGGGTAGCCCGTCGAGGAGAATCGCGCCGAGTTGTCGGCTGCGGACGAGATCGCCCAAAATGTCGATTGCTTGCTTCCCCGCGCGCGGTCGCACGAGCAGCAAATGATCCAGATCGATGCCGCAGCGCGCCACGTAATCGGGATCGCCGCTTGCACTGAGGTCGAGGATTGCCACCGAGTTCACGCGCGGCGATCGGGACGTCGTCGCGGACTGTTGAGCGCGGCGCAAAATCTTGTAGGTCAAAGTCAATTTGCCGGACGTCGTCTGCCCGCTGATGAGCGTGATCGCGCTCAACGGAATGCCGCCGCCCAGAACACGATCGAGTTCGGGGAAGCCGGTCGAGATGACGCGCTGCTCCGGCTGCACTTGTCGCGCCGGGACGATCACGTGCGATCCCCATCGTCGTTGCAAACCGGCGATGGCAAAATCCAGACGCTTTTGTTTCGTATGGTTCATGCGCCCTCGCGATAAATGGAGTCACGCAATCGCGTGTACACTCCTGCATATCACACTCGCGGGCGCGCGTCTATCGTTGGAAACTCGTATTGGCTACTGATTCAAAAGGGGAAAAGTACGTAAGGGGGGCGTTAGTGGGAAGTACGTAGCGTTATCTTGTGGGTGGAAAAGGTTAATCCACAAGATCGCGGATCGTGCGAGCAAGTTCAACGCGCGAACGAACACCAAGTTTAGCGTAGATGTTGTAGATGTGAGTCTCGACCGTGCGAATGCTGATGTGGAGATCGCGCGCGATCTCGGAATTGCGCTTGCCTTGAGCCACGAGACGCGCGATCTCCATCTCGCGGGGCGAGAGCGTACCCCATTGCCATTGACGCTCTGTGGAAGCGGATTGAGATGGATCGACGAGATGAACCGTGAACGCTTTCGCTGGCGCGTTGGAAGATGTGCGGGAAAATCGCTGCCGCAGAGAACGCAGTATGTGAAGGACGATGAGCGCCGCGAATGCGTCGAAGATGATATAGAAAAACGGTTGAACTGGATCCGCCGGGGACATATTTCTCCTAACATCGCGTTCGCTGAGCGAGGGAAGTACACGAGGGCGCGGGAAGGCGAACAGGCGTTCGATTTGTTATCAGTATACCAAACCGCACATTTTTCGTCAAGACGCTGTTGGCAGTGTTGAGCGGAGAAAAAGAAACCGAAAAATCAACTCCCTGAACGCGGAGAACCGTCAGGGAGTTTGTTTTCGTCTTAGCGGCGCAGGTCTTCGGGTCGGATGGGCAAGTGACGAACGCGGATGCCCGTCGCGGCAAAGACCGCGTTCGCGAGTGCTGGCGCAAGCGGCGGCACGCCTGCCTCGCCGATGCCCGTCGGTGGGCGACCCGTACCTGGGATCGTATAGACTTCGACTGCCGGCGCTTCCGCGATGTTGATCAGCGAATGGTCGGCGAAGCTGCGCTGCTGCACGC
This sequence comes from Candidatus Aquidulcis sp., assembly GCA_020723345.1. Lineage (GTDB taxonomy): Bacteria > Chloroflexota > Anaerolineae > UBA4142 > UBA4142 > VGOB01. The sequence continues at coordinate 6,435 of DYJA01000110.1, forward strand.
GCCCCTTGTCGATTGTAATGCTTGCCTTGAGCGCCGCCGTTAGCGCGAAGATGATGCCGCCTTCAATCTGCTGTGCGAGTGTATCCGGATTGATCACTTGACCGCAGTCGACAGCGCACACGACGCGCGGCACGCGCACCGTTCCGTCTGCCGCGACTGCCACTTGCACTACTTCAGCAACGTGAGTCGTCCCCCATAATGCCCAATAAGCGATCCCGCGCCCTTGTCCCTCGGGCAGCGGCTTGCCCCAACCGGCTTTGTCGGCTACCAATTGGAGAACTTGTTGACCTTGCGCGGGCATCAACTTGAGACGCAACGCCAAAGGATCCAGTTTGCTGCGCGCGGCGACCTCGTCAAGGAATGACTCGCGCGCGTACGCATCGGTGAAATTGTTGACGGAGCGCCACGAACCGGTGGGGACGCCGCCGCGCTGAGTAAATGATCGATTGGTGGGTAGAGCAGTGGGCACACTCGCGTCGTTCAGTTTGGACTCGACATAGTTGTAACTGAGCGGATGGTAGGCATCGTGTTGGAGGTCATCATCGCGCGTCCAGAGCACCTGCACCGGCGCGCCGACTTGCTGCGAAACCTGCACCGCATCTCTAACGAAATCGGTACCCGATCGTCTTCCAAAACCGCCGCCGACAATCGGCACGTGGACGATCACAGCGTCGTCGGGCAAGCGCGTCAGAGTTTGCGCGGCTTGCTTCGCCGCTTGCGCTGCTTGAGTCGGCGCCCACACTTCGCATCGATCGCGCCGGACATCGGCAGTACAATTCATCGGCTCCATGGGCGCGTGCGCGAGGTACGGAATGTCGTACGCGGCTTTGAAGGTTTGCGCGTCCGCGCCATCAACGCTCGGCGCTGATTTGATCAGCCCTTCGCGAATGCTCGCGCTGCTCGAACTCGCGAGCGCGCCTTCGTCCCAGGTCACTTGCAGTGCGGCACGACCGCGCAGCGCCGCCCAGGTGTTATCGGCGACCACTGCGACGCCGCTGTCAATCTGCACGATGCGGCGAACACCCGGCACCGCGCTGGCTTTGCTCCCATCAAAGCTGACGACTTTGCCACCGAACACCGGACAACGCGCGACGACCGCATACAACATACCTGGGACGCGCACATCAATGGCGTAGAGCGGTTCTCCGCGCACCATGGACGGCGCGTGGTAAAGCGTGCGCGGTGTCCCGATGATTTTGAAAGACGCCGGATCTTTGAGCGGCGCACTAGATGCTTTCGCCGGATCCAACTGACTGGCATCGCTGACCAACTGACCATACGACAGCATTTGCTTGCCATCGGGATGAATGACCGCGCTCTGTTCGGTGCGACAAGACCCAGGTTCAACCGACCATCTTTGCGCGGCGGCGATCACCAACAACTGGCGCGCGGCAGCGCCGGCTTTGCGCAGCGGATCGTAGTACCGCTCGATGCTCCGACTGCCGACGGTCATCTGATCGCCATAAGCGCGATTGGCGCCCACGTGTTCGATGCGAACGGTTGACCAATCGGCATCCATCTCTTCGGCGAAGACCATCGCGAGAGCGGTGCTGGTTCCCTGTCCCAGTTCGGACCGGAATGCTTTCACGGTGAGGACATCCGTGGAGTCGAGAGTCGCGTAGATGCTGGGCTGCCACGGCGTTTCCAACCTGGGTATGAGATTCGGCGCGGTGGACTCGACGCCCAACCATTCGGGTACGTAGATGCTGACGACCAAACCCACTCCGGCGCGACCGGCGATGCGAAAGAACTCTCGCCGCGTGACGCCGTTTTTTTGCGGTTCGCTCTCCATTATGCGCCTCCTTGACCGGCAACGCGATGGATCGCGCGCCGGATGCGCTGATATGTTCCGCAGCGACACAGGGTGCCGGTCATGGCGGCGTCGATATCGGCATCGGTCGGGCGTGGATTCTTGGCGAGGAGGGCAGCCGCCGTCATGATTTGCCCCGGTGCGCAGTAGCCGCATTGTGTCACGTTTTCCGCGAGCCATGCCTGTTGCAGCGGGTGCGTGCCATCGGCGGCAAGACCCTCGATCGTCGTGATCTGGTGACCCACTGCCTGTAATGCGGTTAGCACGCATGACCGTCGCGGTTCGCCATCGACATGAACTGTACACGCGCCGCAGACACCCTCGCCACAGGAATATTTTGTACCCATGAGCCCGAGCGCATCGCGCAGGACCCAGAGCAACGGCGTCGCGGGGTCGACGTCAACACTTGTTTGTTTGCCATTCACCATCAGCGTAATCAGAGCCATCCATGCCTCCTTTCACCGCTATCATTATAACCGCAATTTCGCTCGTTTGCCAATATTTCCTCGCTGACTCATCGTGGTCATATTGGCAAGGTCACGTAAGACGTGATACAATGTTGCTGAGGGCACTGGTGCGACTAATCAAATCTGAATGATCCGTGAGGAAAAAATTATGCGCGCGAATCAAGTGTTGTAACTGCTCAGTCAGTTGATGGGCGTTGCACAGCGCATGGTTCACGGCATACCGGAAATAGGAGCGCAAGTGGTCATGCACGGCGGTGCCTTTCAGATGGGGTAAGATGCCCACATCGTCCATCGCGGCGGTCCCGCGCTTGGCATGCACCGCATACCAGGGCGGTGGTTTCGACCACGGTGCCATCACTCACCGATTGCCCATATAAATCGTCGAGAATTTGAACTGTGCGTGCGAGTGGAATCAAGTGATACTGATTCAGGTAAACCATGTGCGCTTGGAGCGTTGTCCCGAATTGCGCCGGTTGCGTGACCCCAAGCGGAAACTCCGCTTGACTCCGTTCACCACAGTGCGGACACATTTTGATCTCCGCTTGATGTTCGGTCACCTCAACTCGCACTGGCGGGAGATCAAAGACTTGGCGTTTGGCATAATTGCAGACCGCAACATCGCCTAATGGCGCGTGGCATTGCAGGCAGCGGTCAATGCGATGGAGGCGGATGTGATCAGGTTTGACGACGCCTTTTCCCACATCAAGTGGCGACAACTTGCCGTGACTTCTTTGTTGTGTTACAATTTCATCACATCAATCTTGGCAGATCGTCTTCCGAACCAATTCGCGATTAAAATGACAACTGCGTACGTCAAGACGGGATGTGAACATGCGCAATCTTCGGACTGAAAAGCGTGGGCTATCAATTGATCTGAACTATGGTTTGTAGAGGCCATTCAACATGGACGATCCTAATAGGCTTATTCAGCAGCAATTCGGCGCACACGCGAACGATTATGTTACAAGCCAGGTGCATGCGCAGGGCGAAAGCCTGCAGCGATTGGTTGAGCTCACGCGACCACAGCGAAGTTGGCTGGTCCTCGACGTTTCGACCGGCGCGGGGCACACCGCGCTAACGTTCGCACCTCACGTCGCCCGCGTCATCGCATGCGATCTCACTCCGCAGATGCTCGATGCCGCACGCAAACTTGCGAACGAACGTCGCATCGCGAATGTCGAGTTTCGTCCCGCTGATGCACATGCGCTCCCATTTGACGACTCCAAGTTCAACCTCGTGACGAATCGCCTCGCGTTGCACCACTATCTCAACGCGCGCAAAGCGGTTGGAGAGATGGTGCGGGTGTGCAAGCGCGGTGGTGTCGTCGCACTTGTAGATAATGTCGTGCCGCCCGATCGATTGACGGCGTTCTATATCAATGATTTCGAAAAGGAGCGTGATCGATCACACAATTGGGCATACTCTACCCCGCGATTGCAGACTATGTTTGTAGATGCAGGGTTGAAGGTCGAGCATTTTGAGGCTTTCGCCAAAGAAATGGAATTTGGTTCATGGGCGGATCGGACCGGCGCAAGCAAGGAAACGAAAGCGAAACTACGCAAAATGCTCGATGACGCGCCCGATCCCGTACGGCAATGGTTGACACCTCGGCGAAAAGGGAAGCAAGTATTTTTTGCGTTGCATGAAACAATAATCATTGGAAGAAAAACGTAAGGCCAATACCGCGAAGATCACCTGGCTTTGAAAAACCCACATTCAAAGCCAAGTGCAATTCCTTTGGAAGATTAGAGCAGATATGAAACGTGACGGTCGAAGGGTGTTGCGGGAAAAGAGAAGGCGATCCATTAGGCTACTTGATGGACTGCTGTGGTGCGCCGAACACGGTTGTCCAATGATTCAGATCGGCAATCGCTACGAGTGCGTGATCGAACGAGTCGATGCCCACATCGGTGGCAAGCGAGTGAAAGACATCATTCCAGATGACCAAGGGATTCCTTTCGCGCTGGTATTTGAAGACGGTCATACCCTGCCACTACTTTGCCCAGACTGCGGTCGTTCGCTACACGTTTCTCCTGCGAACGAAGAACACGTCTTGAACGAAGCCTCGGGGCTATACCTTGTGGGACTCAGTTACGTTGAACCAGAGGAAGAGCCATGGGGTCTCGTGTTGGTATTCTCGCGCGATCCGAATACTGGCCTCGAGAACCCTGAAGTGCCTACACAAGAGATATTGTTGCACCTCAACAGCGCCAGAAGATTGACCTGCCCTGATGAAAGTAGCCGCTCCATCCAAGGTCATGATAAAACCCGGCGGAACAAACGGGGCTCGAGCAAAATACGTTGATGCTGGTCGTGGCACACAGGATCGTCTGCTCGTTCGATCCAATAGCATCTCTAGTATTACAACGACGTTTCATATGAATACGACGTTTTGCGTTCAGTAAGCCCC
>DYJA01000027.1 GCA_020723345.1 Candidatus Aquidulcis sp.
TGCCACTGGCAATCTGAATCGAACATCCGTGCTCACAGTTTGAGAGTTGCACCCTAGTGAATACTCGCGCTCCAGAAGATCAAACAGCATCCGCATCACAATGAGCAATGCCCCCACGACGCCGAGAACAATGAAAGCGATGCCGATTTCTCTGACCATCATGAAAAAAGGGAGTGCGATAATCAAGCAGCCGACCAATATAATAACTGCGTCCAAGCCACGATTTGCAACAATCGCAGTGGTGGATGGTCGCTCTTGACGGATCGTCGCTGACACTCAAATCCTCCAATTTCAAGAGGGGCAACATTGCATAACTCGGCAAGTTGCCCCTTCATCTGGTCGAGCAGCAGTTTTATTTCTTTGCGTACTTTTTCTTCCCGTCTTCGTACGCGTCGCCGCCAAAAACGTCGTTGACGACGATGACGGGAAAATCTTCGACCTCGAGTTTTTGCAGCGCTTCCGCGCCCAAGTCCTCGTACGCCATCACTTGCGCTTTTTTGATCCGCTGCGAGATCAACGCCGCCGCGCCGCCGGTCGCCGCAAAGTAGACCGCCTTGTATTTTTTCATCGCGTCTTTGACCGGCGCGGCGCGCAAGCCCTTGCCGATCATCCCCTTCAAGCCGATTTCCATCAAGCGCGGCGCGTACGCATCCATCCGCCCGCTCGTCGTCGGTCCGGCGGAGCCAATCACCTGTCCTGGTTTCGTCGGCGAGGGACCCATGTAGTAGATGATCTGCCCGTTCAAATCGACCGGCAATTTTTCGCCGCGATCCAGCGCTTCCACCATTTTCTTGTGCGCGGCGTCGCGCCCGACGTAAATCGTGCCGGTGATTTCGACCGTATCACCAGCATGAAGATTTTGTACACTTGCATCGGTTAGTGGAGTTGTTAGTTTCATGTTTGACCTCCAGGATTCAGTATCCAGTGTTCAGTATCCAGTATTCAGACCACAAGTTTCTACTGAACACTAAAAACTGAATACTGAATACTGTTCACCATTCACTGTTCACTGATTTTTTTGCAGATCGCGTCGCCCGCTTCAACCGTGTTCGCGCTGCCGTGCAGATCCGGCGTGAGATGCTTGCCGGCTTGCGTGTACGCGATCAAGCCGTCCATTACCAACTGGCTTGCCTTCGCTTCGCCGAGCCAGTCGAGCATCATCGCGCCTGCCCACACGGTTGCGATCGGGTTGGAAATCTTTTTACCGTAAATGTCCGGCGCGGAGCCGTGCACCGGCTCGAACATCGAAGGGTACTTGCGCTCCGGGTTCAGGTTCGCGCTTGGCGGCGTGCCGAGCGATCCTTGAATCGCGCCGCCGAGATCGGTGAGGATGTCGGCGAAGAGATTCGACGCGACGACGATGTCGAGCGCTTCCGGTTTCGTGACGAACCGCGCGCACATCGAATCGATGTGCCACTTGTCGGTCTGCACGTCGGGATATTGCTTCGTCAACTGCGCGAACACTTCGTCCCAGAACACCATCGAGTACTGACACGCGTTCGATTTCGTCACGCTCGTCAGCTTCTTCTTTGGCGATTTGCGCGCCATTTCGAAAGCAAAGCGCATCACGCGCTCGACCGCGTGGCGCGTAAAGACGCTCGTCTGAATCGCGACTTCGTGCTCGGTGTCGACGTGGACGCGCCCGCCCGCGCCGGCGTACTCGCCTTCCGAATTCTCGCGCACGCAGACAAAGTTGATGTCGTCGGGTCCCTTGCCTTTCAGGGGTCCTTCGAGACCGGGCAAAAGTCGAATCGGGCGCAAGTTGATGTACTGCTGGAAACTTTTGCGAATCGGCAGGAGCAAGCCCCAGAGCGTGATGTTGTCCGCCGCGAGCGCGGGCATCCCGACCGCACCCAGGTAGATCGCGTCGAACTTTTCCAAAATTTTCAATCCGTCTTCCGGCATCATGCGCCCGGTTTTCAGATAAAATTCCGTGCCCCAGGGAAATTCTTCAAAGCGCAATGAAAAAGTCCCGACACGCGCTTGCGCGGCTTGCAGCGCTTTGATTCCCTCCGGCATCACTTCCATTCCGATTCCGTCGCCGGGAATGACGGCAATGTGGTAGTCTCTCATAGTCACCTAGTCGTTTAGTCGAATAGTCGAATAGTCACTTGACTATCTGACTATTCGACTATAAGACTGCTTCTTTATACCGCGCGCTGTGGCACTGCACGTTCACGCCGACCGGCATACTCGCGATGTGGCACGGCGTCGTCAGGACGTGGACGGCGAGCGATGTCGTGCGACCGCCCAGACCCATCGGACCGATTCCCAGGTTGTTGATTTTTTCGAGCAGTTCTTTTTCGAGCGCGGCATTTTCGGAATCGGGATTTGGCGAGCCGAGCGGGCGCAGCAGCGATTTCTTCGCGAGCCACATCGCTTGATCGGAACTGCCGCCGACGCCGACGCCGACAATCGTGGGCGGACAAGGATTCGATCCGGCTTTGTCGATCGTGTTGACGATGAAATCGATCACGCCTTTGCGTCCGGCGGACGGCGTCAACATCGCGAGCGCGCTCATGTTCTCGCAGCCGCCGCCTTTCGGCATGATCGTGATTTTGAGTTTGTCGCCGGGGACGACGTCGGTGTGAATCATCGCGGGCGTGTTGTCTTTCGTGTTCTTGCGATCGGAAAAGGGCTGCGCGACCATCGACTTGCGAAGATAGCCGTCGGTGTAGCCCTTTTTCACTCCGGCGTGAATCGCGTCGTTCAAATTTCCGCCGACGATGTGGACTTCTTGTCCCAGTTCGACGACGATGACCGCGACGCCGGTGTCCTGGCACAGCGGAAACGTGCCTTGCTTGGCGATCTCGACGTTCTTGAGCAGTTGATCGAGCACATCGCGCGCGGCGGGCGATTCCTCAGTCGCGCGCGCTTGTTGCAGCGCGGCGACCACGTCATCGCCGAGAAAGTGATTGGCTTCGATGGCAAGGCGCGCGACCGTTTCGGAAATTTGGTTCGCTTGAATCTCTCGCATGTTCACCTCTCTTCATAGTTTCGTTTGCTTTTGATTCTTTGCTAGCCAACCAACACTTTGACTTGACGTTCGATTTGGACACTGATTCACACTGATTCGCACTGATTTTTGAATTATCTGTGTTCATCTGTGTTTATCCGTGTTCAATTTCTGAAACTGTCGGTTAGCCAGATTTTTTACTTGACTTGGAGCGAAATCGTGCAACTTTCGCCGGGCGTCAACCGGGCGGAGACGGAAAATTCTTTTTCCAAGATCGTTTGCAGCGCGCCAATCAAGATGCCGCCCCAGGGACACGCGGTTCCGTCGAATTGATATTTGCCGACGCGCTTGGGACAGATGCCGCACTGCGAAATTTGGACGCTCACTTCGTTCGCGCTCTCGTCGATTGCCACGACGCCAGCCAGATTGTAGGTTTGCAGAAATTCCGCCAACGCGGGCAGCGTCTCCACGCGGATGCCTTGACTCTTGGCGTACGCCATCATTTCCCTGCCGACGTACTCGCCCGCCATATTGGCAATCGCCTGCGCGCCGCCTTTGCCCATCACGCTGTAGGTGCCCACCATGTAACCGATGAAAACCGCGTTGAGCAAACTGGCGGGACCTTTTTCGCGCGCGGCGGGAATAATCGGAGTTGCCATTTCTATTCATGCATCTTTCTGCCAAATTCTCACTTCCATTATAACCCGAATGAGCCAATGAACCAAATAATCCGTCAAGAATTTTGGCTCATTGGCTCATCGACTCACTGACTATGCGCTTACGCGGCGGCGAGTTGCTGCACGAGCGGACGCGTGTCCACCATGTTCTTTTCCAGCGCGAGCGCGTGCGGCGCCAGTCCGAATGCAAGCCCCATCAATTGGGTGATGAACAAAATCGGCATCGGCTTGGCGAGTTTCAACGCGGCTTGGCGCGCGTCGAGATTGACGTGGCACAGCGGGCACGATGTGACGACGACGTCCGCGCCCACGGCGCGCGCGTTGTCGAGAATCCGGCGCGTGAGACCCAGCACGATGTCGGTGCGCGTGAGCGACAGCGCGCCGCCGCAGCAATCGGTCTTGAACGACCAATCGAGCGCGGTCGCGCCCAGTTTTTCGACGACGCGATCCATTTGCACTGGATTCTCTGGATGATCGGCATGCGTCACTTTGGGCGGGCGCGTCAGCAGGCAGCCGTAGTACGACACGACTTTGAGATCGCGCAGCGGCTTTTTGACGCGCTTGGCAATCGCGTCCAGTCCGACGCGCTCATCCAGCACGTCGAGCAGCGACTTGACCTCGACGCGATCCTGATACGTGTAGCCGATTTTCGCGTCGACGGCTTTCTTCAACGCGGGATCTTTGGCGATGTCGTGCTGCGCGGCTTTGAAACGCGCGTAGCACGCCGCGCACGGCGCGACGACCTGTTTATAGCCGCTCTGCTCGACGAGCGCGAGATTTTGGACCGGCATCGTCGTCGCGAGCAGATGATCGGTGCTGTGCGCGGGCGAACTGCCGCAGCACGTCCAGCCCTCCGGCTCGTGCAATTCAACGCCGAATTCTTTGAGCACCGCTTTCGTCGAGTGATCGAGTTCGGACGAGAGCGAATGGAGCGAACAGCCGGGATAGTACGCGATGCTGTTTTCTTTTTGCGGCGTGGGCTTGGCGCGTTTGGGCGGGCGAATGAAACCGGGCAAGAGTTTGATCTTGCGCTTGAGCACCATCTGCAAGCCCATGTCCATATCTTTGAAGGGCTGGCGCGTTCGCAAATTCATTTCGGCGATCAAGCCCGGCTCGTACGCGCGTCCGAGCCAGCGCGCGTAGCGCAAAAAGACTTCGCGAAAGATCGCGATCTCCGGCACCTTGGACTTGATGCCGCGCTTTTTCGCGGTCATCGCCAACTGATCGTTGATGCGCGGCAGATCGATCGCGTGCGGACAGCGCGTCACGCACGTCTGGCAACTCGCGCACAGCCAGATCGTTTTGCTGTTGAGCACGCGGTCGTCTTCGCCGAGTTGCAGCGCGCGCATCACCTGGTTCGGCGCGAGATCGAATTCGTTCGCGAGCGGGCAGCCGCTGGTGCACTTGACGCATTGATAGCACAGATAAACGTTCTCGCCGGTTTCCGTCGCGATTTCTTGGGCAAGCGTATTTTTTGTTTCTATCGGCATAGCACTCCTTGGGCAAGAGTATTCAGTGTTCAGTGTTCAGTCAACAACTCCAACAGGTTCTGAATACTGAACACTGCATACTGAATACTATTCACTCCACCACCGGTCGCGGCAGCAATCCCGCGCGTTCGAGAATCGGCTTGACGGCTTCTTCCCATTCAATCGCCATGATGTGGACGCCCGCGACGCCGGGAGTTTCGCGCATTTGCTGGATCAGTTCGACGCAAATCTTGATGCCTTCTTCGCGCGCGGCAGCCGCCTTTTCTTTTTTATCTTCGATCCCTTTGCCCGCGCCTTCCATGCGCTGGACGTACTCGTCGAGGACTTCCATCCCCGGCACTTGGTCGCGCATGTACTTTGCCGCACCCGCTGTCTTGATCGGACCGACTCCGGCGAGGATGTACACTTTTTCGTGCAAACCCAGGTCGACGACGCGCTTCATAAATTCGCGGAATTTGGGCACGTTGTAAATCAGTTGCGTCTGAATAAAATCGACTCCGGCTTGGACTTTTTTCGCGAGGCGATACGGGCGAAACTCGAATGGATCGGCAAACGGATTTTCCGCGCCGCCGATGAAAAAGCGCGGATTCGTTCCTTTGATCTCTTCGCCGCCCTGGAACTTGTTGCCGTCGCGCAAATCTTTGACCATCCGGATCAGCGTCATCGAATCCATATCGTACACGTTCTTCGCCATCGGATGATTGCCGAATTGCTGATGATCGCCGGAGAGGCAAAGCAGATTGCGAATGCCAAGCGCGTACGCGCCGAGCATGTCGGCTTGCATCGCCAGACGATTGCGGTCGCGGCACGTCATCTGCATGATCGGCTCGACGCCGTTTTGCACCGACAAGGTTGCCGCGGCGATGGACGACATGCGGACAATCGCGGTCTGGTTATCGGTGATGTTGACGCCGTCGGCGATGCCTTTGAGTTGCGCGGCTTTTTTGCGAATCACTTCCGCGTCCGCGTTCTTCGGCGGACCCAGTTCCGCGGTCGCCGCGAATTTTCCCGCGCGCAGAATTTTTTCCAGTGTGCTGCCTGATTTGTAGCCATTGGTTGCTTCAGCCATGTTTATCCTCCGTCTGTACGGGCGTAATTAATTACGCCCCTACTCTTTCGCCAGCATCAAATCTTCGCGCGAGATGCGACGCGGTCCACCGTCGCGGCTCGTCTGCCAATTCTTCGCCGGTTGAATCTCCAGCAATTTATCGAGTTCGCCGCGCGCCATCAATTTCTTGACGATCAGATCCCACGCGCAATCGACCGTGCGATCCTTGCCGCTGATCTCGCACTTGCCTTCGTCCGAGCCGCCGCACGGTCCGTTCAGCAAACTCTTGGAGCAGCGCGCGATCGGGCAGATGCCGCCGGTGAGATCGAGGATGCAGTTGCCGCACGCCGCGCAGCGTTCCGCCCAGACGCCTTGTTCGAGCGGCAGACCCAGGAACGCGGTGTTGAGTCCGGGCGCGACGCGCGCGTCGGGAAAGTGTTCGGCAATCGCCTGCACGCCGATGCCGCAGCCGAGCGACAAGACCAAATCGTACTCGCCGATTTTGTCCTTGATCGTGTCGAGGTATTCCCATTCGCATTGACGCTGCACCGTCACCTCGTCAATCTGCTTTTCTTTGCCGTCCACTTTCGACGCCATGCGCAGCGACGACGCGAGAATGCCGACTTCTTTTTCGCCGCCCGCGAAACAAACGGTGACGCACGTGCCGCAGCCGACGACGAGCACCTTGTTCGCGTTCGCGATTTTGGTTTTGATTTCTTCAAACGGTTTTTGTTCTGCTACGATCATGTTATCCTCCAGGGATAGTCGATCAGGCGACTGGGCAATCAGGCGATCAGTCAATCAGGGACTAGTCAGCTGGTTACCGATTGCCTGATTACTGATTGACTGGTTGACTTTTCTTTACAGGGTTGGGACCCAATTCCTTCACACGCTCCGTCATCTCTGTCACGGCTTGTGCGAACGCGCCGCCCATTGCGGACGACATGTGGAACATTTCGATGCGCTGTCCGCCGACGCCGATTTGGTCGAGCAATTCTTGAATATATTTCACTCTGCGTTTTGCGTTTGTGTTACCCTCCAGGTAATGACACGTCCCTTCCAGTCAGCCCGCGACCATGATGCCATCCGCGCCGCTCTCGAACGCTTTCAGCGCGTACAGCACGTCGAGTTTGCCGGTGCACGGCAGCAGCACGACTTTGACGTTGGGCGGGTACTGAATGCGCGACGCGCCCGCCAAATCTGCCGCCGCGTACGCGCAAAAGTTGCAGCAGAACGCGATGAGTTGTGGTTCAAAGCCGTTGGGTGCGGTCATGGTTTGGATTCTCCAATCGTTTGCTTTTCAATACCGCCGATGCTATAATATCCGCACAAAACGATCCCAGAATGTTCGAGGGAGGATTCCAATGACTGTTCCTGTAATTACTGAATATCGCTACATCACGCGCAATCCAGAAATCTGCGGCGGCAGACCGATTATCAAAGGCACGCGCACGCCGGTCAAAACGATTGTTGGTTACTACCGGCTTGGGCAAAGCGTCGAAGAAATTCTTGAAGGACTGCCGCATCTATCGCCTGCCCAAGTGTACGAAGCGCTCGCCTACTATCACGACAACATTTCTGAAATCGAACAAGACATCGAAGACAGCCGGGGCGAAAATTTGATTGAGCGATACGGCTTGAAAGTTATGCCCGATGGTCGCCTTGTCGTTGAGGAACGCGGTGCCTGCTGAACCCGCGCTCTTCATTCGACTTTATCTGGACGAAGATGTCCATCGGCGCGTTGCCGCCGCGCTTCGCTTGCGCCAATTCGACGTGGTCAGTGCTCACGAAGTTGGACGCTGGGGCTTGAGTGACGAAGAGCAACTGACGCTTGCCGCCGCCGAAGGACGCGCGCTTTTCACATTCAATCCTCCCGATTACTTGCGCCTTCATTGGAATTGGCTCCGACTTGGCAAAGAACATTCTGGGATTATTGTCTCCGATCAACTCCCCATTGGTGAAACAGTCCGCCGACTACTCAATCTCCTCAACCGTGTGACCGCAGATGAAATGCGGAATCAGATTTACTGGCTCCAATCCTTCAAGTAGACCTCACGATAACCTGCTTTAGCGGGTTTGACACCCGTTAAGCGTTGGTTTCAACCAATGCCGCCGCGTACGCACAATAGTTGCAGCAGAAGGCGATGAGTTGGGGGTCGAATCCGTTGGGTGCCATACCTCATAGCTCCATTTGCACACCGGCACAAAGTCCAGGACTCAGCCAGTGGTCGCATTCAATAATCCGAGAGTTTTCAAGATGTCTTTCAAACCTTGCAGGTGATCCAATGCACGCTGAAGATCTCGTACTTCAAAGTATCCGATGGAATTGCGGAAGCTCTCGTCTAAAGATGTAATCTCGCGTTTGAATTCATCCAACTCATCCCTTGATGAAACAATAACAACTTTCTGAATGGTGGGATCGCGTCTAACTCTTTGAAGATTCAGAATAGCGGAGTCCCGACTTCCTTTCCTGTGTACTTCGAACGCATAAGAAATGATCCCCAAGTTCGCCACGCGGCTTCTCCAAATTGCATCAATTCGGCATCCTGGCATCACATTGAATTCTCTTTGCACCTCAAAACCGAGACCGTCACCAAGTTCGATGATCTGGTCTACAACAGTATCATGGTCGAAATCTTCTGCGCGCACAGGTGCCGTCACAGGCGCTTCTGGGCGTATGCCTTGTAGAGAAACAAAATAGAGCAGGAAATCCAATTTGAATAGATCATCAAATTCGGGATACTCTTTTGCCGCCTGACTACGAACATCTTGAGCCAATTTGCAGTACGAGGCGTACTGCGCGCCGCTAATCTGAGCGGACTTGGGCAGCTGAAGTTCACTAATACCAAGAACGATGAAACCCTCTCTGCTTCTGCTGTTCCAAATAGGATACTCCTTGTGGTTATGATGCGCCAGAATCTCTGAGATACAAGCAGCGCCCATCATGCGCACATTCTTCTTGACATAGTCAAATCGCTTGGCAATCGGATCTGCGCCGTACAGAAATTGCTTGAATGCGCTTCTAATTGTTGGCAGACCAGAGCGAAGCATCTCTTCAAGAAGCCAGTCCTTGTTTGTCCAGCCGTTGTACGCCCAGAGAATGTAAATCAACTCGCGTAGAGTGCCTTCTTCGAGATTCTCAAGTTGCTCTTTCGAGAAATACCGGGCAAAGAATTCGTCCTTATCTCTACGCTCTTTTTGCAACTGCTGCCCTTCTGTCTCAAGAAAGTGGCGGAATGGAGACATCAAGGCTTTCAGTGTCTGCATGTTGATTTCGTTCATGGCAACCTCCGATCAGAAGACACGGCAGTTAGAAACTGCACCTACAACTTCACAAAGCCGACCTCCGTCGGCTAACCTGCGAAGGCAGGTTTCGCGCTTTCGTTAGCGCGATTTCAATCGCCCCAGTTACGCATCCACCTTCGCCCGCACCTGCCGCCGAATCAATTCGGCGTCTGACGCAGGTGAAAATCGGCTGCAAGCCGATTGCGTTTCACGCGCAGCCCGATTCTATCGGGCTTGCACCTCGTTAGCCGTGCGATTGATCGCGCGGCTTGATCGCGCGGCTTGTCGTGCGCCCCAGTTCATGCTATAATCTGCGTGCGTTCGATCCTCAGGTTGGAAACATGAAATCAATCATCTACACCAAACATGCGCGAACGCAGATGCAACTACGCCAAGTCTCGGAATCCGAAACTACCGAGACAATCCGCAATCCAGAGCGAACGCAATTGGGCAAACACGGCGCAGTAAAAGCGTTTCGCACATTTCCGTTCAATGCCCAACACAACAACGTCTACTACTTATCCAAGCAAGTCGAAGTTCGTTATTTGTTAAAGCGCGCTGCGATCATCGTTCTGACCGTCATCAGCCGGTTCTTCAATTGAATGGAGTACCCAAATGAAAATTTCTTATGACCCCGAAGCCGACGCAATCTATATTCATTTCCGCTCGAACGGCGCAACTGTCGCCGAGACCCGCGAAGTGACTGAAGAAATTCTCGTGGACGTTGACGAAAAGGAAAACATCGTCGGTCTTGAAATTTTATTTGCGTCCAAACAAATCCCCGTCGCGGATCTCTCCTCTGTCACGATCGAAGGTTTGGTGCAACTCGCCAAAGCCGCGTGACAGTCAATCAGGCAATCGGTAATCAGGCGATCAGTAATCGGGCAGTCAGGACTGGTTGACTGATTGCCTAGTTGACTGGTTGCCCAATTGCCTGATTGACCAGTTGCCTTTCCTCAAACAACGCTTCCACCTTCGCGATCACCTGCCCATCCTTATAGTGCATCAACTGAATCGCCTTGCCCGGACATTCCGCCGCGCAGATACCGCAACCCTGGCACGCCGCCGCTTCGATGTGCGCCGCGCCGTAAATACCGCCAATCGCTAGTTTTGCCGTGTCAATGCGCGGGACGCGGTACGGGCAGATGCGAACGCACGTCAGACAGCCGGTGCATTTTTCCGCGTCGACTTGCGCGACGATGCCGCCCGCGTGCAACTTGTCTTTGGACAAAATCGTCGCGGCGCGCGCGGCGGCGGCTTGCGCTTGCGCGATCGCTTCGTTCGGAAATTTCGGATAATGCGCCGCGCCCGCAACGAACACGCCTTCCGTCGCGAAATCGACCGGGCGCAGTTTCACATGCGCTTCCAGGAACCAACCGTCCGTGTCGACCGGCACTTTCAAAATGTTTGCCAACTCGCGCGCGTCCTCGTGCGGTGTCAGCGGCGACGCGACGACGACGAGATCGGCGTTCAGCGTGATTTCCTCGCGCAGCATTGGCTCCCAAACGCGGACGCTGACCGCCGACCGCCGACCGCCGACCGCCGTCTGCCGTCGGTCGTCTGCGGTCTCAATTTTCGGCAAATGCGCGTCGTCGTAGTGAATGATGACCACGCCGCGCTTGCGCGCTTCTTGATAAATCCGCTCGCGAAAGCCGTATGTGCGAATGTCTTTTGTAAGGATCGTCACGCGCGCGTTCGGGTTCAACTCCTTCAAGCGCAGCGCGTTTTCCAGCGACTCGGTGCAGCACAAGCGTCCGCAATATTTTTCCGCGGGACCGACGCATTGGATGAAAAC
This sequence comes from Candidatus Aquidulcis sp., assembly GCA_020723345.1. Taxonomy (GTDB): domain Bacteria; phylum Chloroflexota; class Anaerolineae; order UBA4142; family UBA4142; genus VGOB01. Next base: position 11,252 of record DYJA01000027.1, read on the forward strand.
AACGGTCAATCGGGGATCGGTCAATCGGGCAATCGGTTGCCTAGTCGCCTGGTTGACTGATTGACTAATTGACTGATTGACTAGTTGACTAAACTCCGACTGCGTGATAACCCGCGCGTCCTTCCCCAAGCCATACGCGTCGCCGCGCCATTCTTGCGCGCCCGTCGCGACGATGACGACGCCGTGCTTGACCGTTTGCTCCGCGCCGTCCGCGCGTCTCAGGCGACTAACGAAATTGCCGACGAAACCGGTTGTCTCAACCACCTGGGTTTCTCGATGAACGAAGATGCGCGGATGCGCGCCCACATGCGCGATCAACTCCCGCGTGTACGTGCCCCAATCGGTTCCGACTGTTGACTGTTCACTGTTGACACTCAACTGTCCCCCGAGATGCGCGCTCTTCTCGACCAAATGCACCGGGAAACCCTGCTCCGCGAGATTCAGCGCGGCGTTCATTCCCGCGATCCCGCCGCCGATCACGAGCGCGCTTTTGTCGAGCGCCACCGGCACTTTGAACAGCGGTTCGAGTTGCGACACACGCGCGACGGACGCGCGCACCAAATCCTTCGCCTTCTGCGTTGCTACGTTCCAGTCATGCGAATGGACCCACGAACACTGATTGCGAATGTTCGCCATCTCGAACAGATACGCATTCAGCCCCGCCATCCGAATCGAATCCTGAAACAGCGGCTCGTGCGTGCGCGGGGTGCAGGCAGAGACCACCACGCGATTCAAGTTCTGTTCCTTCACGACCTGCGTGATGCGCGCAATCGAATCTTGCGAGCAGGTGTACAGATTCGTTTCAGCGTGAACGACATTGGGTAAAGTGCGCGCGTACTCCGCGACCGCTTTCACGTCCAGATAGCCCGCGATGTTCGACCCGCAGTGGCAGACGAACACGCCGACGCGCGGCGACTCTTGCGCGATCTCGCGCTCCGGCGGATACTCTTTGCGCCGCGCCAACGCGCCGCGCACTTGCGCCAGCAACACCTCCGCGTTCGCCGCCGCGCCGCTCGCGTCCATCACCGTTTCCGGAATATCTTTCGGTTCGATGAACGGACCCGCCGCGAAAATTCCCGCGCGCGACGTTTCGAGCGGGCGAAACGGAATCGTCTGGCAGAATCCGTAATCGTCGAGCGCGACGCCCAGTTTCATTCCCAGGTCGCGTACCCTTTGCGAAATCTCCATCCCGACGGAGAGGACGACGAGATCAAACTCCTCTTCAATGATAGGCAATCGGTCAATCAGGGATCGGTCAACTGGTTGCCCAATCGCCTGATCGCCTGATTGACTAATTGACTCGGCATAGCGTACGACGAGATTTCCATTCGCCGGATTTTCCTTCACCGCCGAGACGCGGCACCGCGAATACTTGACCCCGTACCGCTCCCGCGCGCGTTGATAATATTCCGCGTACCCTTTGCTGAACGCGCGCGCGTCCATCATAAAAATGTGAATGTCCGCGTCGCGGTCGTGCTCCTTCGCGATCATCGCCTCTTTCGCGGCGTACATACAGCAGACCGCGCTGCAATAATCGTGGGTCTGATCGCGCGAGCCGATGCACTGCAAGAACGCAATCTTGCGCGCGGGCTTGCCATCGCTTGGTCGCGTCACATGCCCGCTCGTCGGACCCGACGCGGAGAGCAAGCGTTCGAATTGCAGACTCGTGACGACGTTCGGGAATCGTCCGAAACCGAATTCCTCCGACAATTCCGCGCGGTACACCTCGTACCCCGGCGCGAGAATCACCGCGCCGACCTGGATTTGATCTTCGCGCTCGACCATCTCGTGGACGATGGCGTTGACGCCGCACGCCTTGACGCACTGATAACACTCGGCGCACAAGCCGCACGCGAGACAGCGCTCCGCTTCCGCGACCGCCTGCTCCTCGGTCAGCACTTGCTCCACTTCCCGAAAATCGCCGACGCGCGCCGCGACCGGTTCCGTCGCGATCCGGGGTCGTGCGCCGCGCGTGATTTCGCCGCGCGCGCGTTTCGCTTCGATTTCCGCGTCGGTCCATTTGCCAACCGGCAACGGCTGCTCTTCACGCGCGCTGATCATCGGCAAGCCGCGCAGATGGCGATGAATCGAAAGCGCGCCGCGCCGCCCCGCCGCAATCGCGTCGATCAGCATTCCCGGACCTTGCGCCGCATCGCCTCCGGCAAAAATGCCTGGGACGTTCGTTGCGAGTGTGATGGAATCCACGTGGAACCAGCCCTCGCGCGCAACCTTCAAACCGTGATCCGGCGTGAGGAGCGAAATCTCCGGCGCTTGCGCGACCGCCGCGATCAGCGCGTCCGCTTCGATGACGAATTCCGAACCTGGGATCGGCACCGGGCGGCGTCGCCCGCTCGCGTCCGGCTCGCCGAGTTGCATCCGCACGCAGCGCACGCCGCGCACGCGTCCGTCGTCGCGCAGCACCTCGACCGGCGCGGTGAGCAACTCGACGCGCATCCCTTCCGCTTCACCGGCGGCGACCTCGTGCGGCAGCGCGGGCATCTCCGCGCGCGTGCGGCGGTAAAGCAGCGTCACCTCTTGCGCGCCGACGCGCCGCGCGGTGCGCGCCGCGTCGATCGCGGTGTTGCCGCCGCCGACGACGATGACGCGCTTGCCCAGTTCGACCTTTTCGCCCAGACTCACGCGCCGCAAGAACGCGACGCCGTAATGCACGCCGCTTGTCCCGCGTTCGCCGGGAATTCCCAGTTCCTGCGGTTGATGCGCGCCGACCGCGAGAAAAATCGCTTTGAATCCTTGGCGAAAAAGATCGCGCAAGTCATGCACCGGGCGATTCAGCCGAATCTCAACGCCTTCTGCGCGAATGTCGTCAATCTCGCGCTCGAGCACCGCGCGCGGCAGACGATACGCGGGAATCCCGACGCGCATCATGCCGCCCGCGACCGACAGCGCCTCGAACACCGTCGCTTTGTAGCCGAATCGCGCGAGGTGGTGCGCGCACGAAAGCCCGGCGGGACCTGAGCCAACAATCGCGATTTCTTCGGCGTACTGGCGCTCCGGCGCGATCACCGGCGCGCCCGCTTGCTGATCGGCGACGAACCGCTTGAGCGCGCAGATCGCGATTGGCTCGTCCACCTGTCCGCGCGAACATTCGCTCTCGCACGGATGCGAGCAGACCCGTCCGACCGTCGCGGGAAACGGATTGTACTGCTTGATCACTTCGAGCGCGTCCGCGTAGCGCCGCGCCTTGATCAGCGCGACGTACCCCTGCGCGCTCGTGTTCGCCGGGCAAGTCGCTTTGCACGGCGCGATACCGCGCTTTTCGATCGCGTACGCCGCGGGAATCGCTTGCGGATAAAGCCGGTACGCCGCGTGGCGCTTCGACAGATGCTCGTTGTACGGATCGGGCAAAACGATCGGACAGACTTTTTCGCAATCGCCGCAGCCGATGCACTGGGTCACGTCCACGTAGCGCGGCTTGCGTTTCAGCGTCGCGGTGAAATTGCCCGCCGCGCCGTTCACGTCGAGCACTTGCGTATCGGTCAATATTTCGATGTTAAGGTGCCGCCCTGCTTCGACGAGGCGCGGCGCGAGCGTACACATCGCGCAATCGTTCGTCGGGAACGTCTTGTCGAGTTGCGCCATGTGTCCGCCGATGGCGGATTTGGATTCGACGAGATAGACTTTGAATCCGCTTTCGGCGAGATCGAGCGCGGCTTGAATTCCGCCGACGCCACCGCCGACGACCATCACCGCGCCGATCGGGGTGTTCGATTGAGCATGACCTTCATCAGCCATTGCCTCACCTACTTTCCACGCGTGCTCAACGCGCGTTCACACCGCGACAACCCGATTCATTCGGGTCGAATCCGGATCAACCACTCAGCGCTTTTATCCGCCGTAACAACTCCGCCGGTCGTACCGGCTTTTCGATATACTCCACCGGTTTGACGCCGACCGTCGGCATCGCGCTCAAACTGCCGGAGAGACTCGTCAGCAAAATCACCGGCACATCCGCCAGCCCTGGCTCCGCTTGCAATTTCTCATAGATATCAAACCCGCTCTCGCCCGGCATGATCACGTCGAGAATGATCAGGTCGGGGCGCGCCGCGCGCGCCTGCGCCAATCCCGCCGCGCCGCTGTACGCGATGTCCACTTGGTACGGCGCGCTCTCCAACACCGTGCGCGTGGCTTCCACAAAATCGCGGTCGTCGTCAATCACCAGAATTCGCATATTTCATTCGTTCATTCGTTTATTCGTTCTCGATTCGTCGACACCCACTGTCTCCGTCGCATCTCCGGAGTTTGCAAATTGCGCGGAATCACCACCGTAAATCGCGTCCCCGTTTTGCCTTCGCCATACGGGCTTGAGACGCGAATCGCGCCGCCGTGCGCGTCCATAATTTTCTTGGCGAGCGCCAAACCCAGCCCGGTACCGGGCGCGTCGCCCACATTATCCGCGCGATAAAAATCTTCAAAGATGTGCGGCAGATCTTCCGGCGGAATGCCAACTCCTTCGTCTTCAACTTCGAAGTACAGCGTGTCCGGCTCGTACCACGCGCGAAAGACCACGGCGCTGCCTTCGGGCGAGAACTTGACGGCGTTGCTGAGCAGATTGGTCAGGACCTGCCGCAGCCGGCGGCGCGCGCCGACGATCTTCTCGAAATGCGGCGGCGGCACGATTTTGATTTTGATGTTGCGCTCCGCCGCCGCCAGCCGCACATCCTCGAACGCTTCGGTGCCAACCTCGCCGGGATCGAACCATTCGAAATCGGCTTGGATTTGCTCCGGGCGCATCCGCGCCAGGTCCACCAGATCGCCGATCAGGGCGCGCAAATCTCGGACGCGCAGCAAACTGCGCTGCAACATGCGCTGCTGCTTTTCGGTCAGGTCGCCCGTAAAGCGATCCAGCATCACCTGGAGATAATTCTCGATCGCGGACAGCGGCGCGCGCAATTCGTGCGACGCGATCGATAGAAAGAACGTCAGCGTGTCCATCGCGTTCTTGTAGCGCGTGCCGATCAGCGACGCGAGCGCCGTCAAAACTTTGAGCCCGGCGGCGGGATGCCGCTCCAGGTACTCGCGCAGCGCCGCGCCGTCAATGGCGATCACGCGCGTCGGCTCCAGGCACAGCCCGGTCGAGGTGTAAACGTAGGGTTGCACGAGCGCGGACCACCCCGCCACGCTGCCCGGTTCGACATAGCCGACGGTTGCCGCGCGCGCTTTGGCGCGTTTGCTCAACTGAATCTTTTTCTCCAGCGCCAGTTTTCCGGACTCGACCAGAAACAACCGCTCGGCGCGCGCGTCTTCGGTCAGCAATACGGCGTTTTCCGGATGCGCCTCTTCGCGGCAGAACCGGGCGATGTCCGTCAATTCCGCGTCGGTCAGTTCGCCAAAAATATCTGACTGTTTCAAGCGTTCACTCAGATTTCCCATCCGCCATTACCTTGGGCAGAAGACACGAAAACTTGCTGCCGCTGTGGTCCACGCAGTACGGACTCTCCACCCAGATCTTTCCGCCGTGCGCTTCGATAATGCGGCGCGCCGTGCTGAGTCCCAATCCCGCGCCGGGGATGAATTCGCCCTCGCGCACGCGAAAATAATCTTCGAAGATGTGCGGCAAACGACTCGCCGGAATACCTACGCCGGTATCTGTCACCTCGATGCGGACGTGCTCGCGCTCTTCCGCCAAAGTCAGAACGACCTGACCGCCCGGCGGGGTGAACTTGATCCCGTTGTCCAGCAAGTTAACCAGGAGACGGCGCAGGCGCTTGGGCGAACCGCGCAGGGTGAACCGCGCGGACGGCGCAATGCTCTCGATGTTCACGCCTTTCTCTTTCGCCCGCACGTCCACATCCTCCAACGCTTGCCGCGCCACGACCGCCAAGTTGGTTTGCTCCATCTCCTGCGCGATGCGCCGCGCGTCCAGCAGAGATACGTCGAGAAAATCGTTGATGAGTTGGAGCAGTTCTTCCAAACGCGCCAGGGTTCGTTCCAACCAGTGACGCTGTTTGGGCGCAACTTCTCCGGCGTAACCGTCGAGAATCGTCTGCACGTAGTTGACCGCGACCGCCAGCGGCGTTTTCAGATCGTGCGAAGCGAGGCCGAGAAAGAAGGTTCGCATCCGGTCGAGTTCCGCCAATTGATCCCGCGCCCGTTCCAGTTCGCGCATCTGGGCTTGCCGCCGCCGCCGCAATTCGCTGGCGATGCTGATCGCAACCCCGGAGACAACACTCAGCGTGGCGGTGAAAGCCGCCAGCACCGCCGCGACGTACGCGCTTTCGCGGTACATCTCTTCCCGGAAAAACCCGCCGAGGTGGATATGGGGCAGCCAGCCCCAATATTCTCCGGCAACCAAACCGGCGAAGAGACCGAGCGCGAGCGCCGTCACCCAGATCATATCGCGCGCGGGAAGCAAGAGATTGCCCAAGCCGACGTGAATCAAGTAGAATAGAAAAAATGGATTCTCGATGCCGCCGGTCAGGTGAATCAGTCCGGTCAAACCAACAAGGTCGGTGATGATTTGGGCGTGCGCGAAAATTCGTCCACGCCGCACGCGCGTCTCGGCAGACGCCTCGGCGCGCTGCTCCCAGTTTGCCCACAAGAAAAAGATCGAATTTAAAAGTGCGATGGCAAACGCCATTTGAAACAGCGGCGCGGCTGGAAACTGTACGTCGAAAACTTGCTGCGCCAGCACGACACCGCCGATGATCGCCGCAACCGCGACCCAGCGCAGGACGATGTATTGCCGCAGTCGCCGCGGCAGTTCGATCTCTTCTGCGAGTCCCTCGTTCAGCGGGACGTTTGCCGTTTCCATCGTCGGTCCCAGAATTTTCGATTTCTGATTTTCGATTTTCGATTTGACTCTTGAACGACCGCCAGCAATCGAAAATCGGCAATCGCCCATCGAAAATCATTTGAGCAGCGCTTTGACGCGCCGCAATAACTCCGCGGGTGCCACGGGTTTTTGCGCATAGTCTTGCACATCCATCGCCAGACCTGTCTCCAACTCATAACGCCGGCGGCTCGCGTCTTCGACAACGGTGGTGAGAACCATAATCGGCACGTCCGCGAACTGGGGATCGCGGCGCATCTCCCGGATGACGCCCCAGCCGTCCAGGCGCGGCATCAACAAATCCAGGATCAACAGATCCGGCGCTCTTTGCGCGATCATCTCCAGACATTTCTTGCCGTCGCGCGCCGTTGCCAGGTGATAGGGCTGAGTCTCCAGAACGGCGGTGATGCCATCGAGAATGTCCGGGTCGTCATCCACAATCAAGATGTACGGTTTGTCTCCCATCGCCCCCTCCCTCGGAGTGACGGGTGACATGTGAGATTGCAGGTGACACGGCATCTCGCGCGCTTGCCACATGTCACTTGCTACTCTTCTTGTCACTTGTCACACGCCACTTGCCACTTTCTTCACCGGATTCGGTCCCATACGCTTGATCTCGGCGGTCAACTCAGCCACAGAGAAGGCGAATTGCCCGCCCATCGCCGACGACAAGTTGATCATCTGGACCCGGCGTCCTTCGAGACCGATCTGCTCCAACAACTGGCTGACGTATTCCACACGCTTGCGTGCCCGCAGATTACCTTCCAGGTAATGACAATCGCCTTCCAGTCAGCCCGCCACTAGCACACCATCGGCGCCATCCTCGAACGCGCGCAGCACGTACAACACGTCAAGTTTCCCGGTGCAAGGCAACTCGATGACCTTGATACAAGTCGGATACTCGAGGCGCATACTGCCTGCCAGGTCGGCGGCGGCGTACGCGCAATAGTGACAACAAAAAGCGATGATTTGTGGTTCGAAGCCGTTGGATCCAGTCACGTGTTTCTCCAAGTCAAGCAATCAGTGATTGGTCAATCAGAAATCGGGCGATCGGTCAACTGACTACTGATTGCCCAATTGACTGATTAACTGGTTGACCAAACAACGCATCCACCTTCGTCAAGTTCTGCCTGTCCGTACTGTGCATCAACTGAATCGCCTTCGCCGGACACTCCGCCGCGCAAATCCCGCAGCCGTGACAGACGGCAGTCTCGACGAATGCCGCGCCAAGGATGTTGCCCACACCAACTTCAGTTGGCATGATCTTCGGCACGTGGTACGGACAGGAGCGCACACACGTCAAGCAGCCGACACACTGCTCGGGGTTGACGATCGCGACGCGCGCGCTCGTCAGCATTTTTTCTTGCGCGAGAATGTTCGCCGCGCGCGCCGCGGCGGCTTGCGCCTGCACGATCGTCTCGTCCAGGAACTTTGGATAGTGCGCCACGCCCGCCATGAATATGCCGTCTGACGCGAAATCGACCGGGCGCAACTTGACGTGCGCCTCCAGGAAAAACCCGTCCATGTCCACCGGCACTTTGAGCGCGGTGCCCAATTCGCGCGCGCCCTTGGGCGCAACCACGGGCGTCGAAAGCACGAGCAGATCGGCGTTCAGCGTCAGTTCCTCGCCCAGCATCGGCTCCCAGACGCGGACAGCCAGGCGACCGTTGACCGCTGACCGCTGACCGCTGCTGTCTGCCGTCTGCGGTCGGTCGTCTGCGATCAGCACATCCGGCTTGCGATCAAAATCGTAGCGGATAAACACCACGCCCGCGCGGCGCGCTTCGGTGTAAAGCCGTTCCTTGAACCCGTAGGTGCGAATGTCACGATAAATTATAGTCACGCGCGCCTGCGGATTCAACTCCTTGAGTTTGAGCGCGTTCTTGAGCGCGGTCGTGCAGCACAGGCGGCTGCAGAACTTTTCGCCCGGACCGACGCATTGGATCATCACCACGTTTGTCAATTGGCGCTCAGTCAATTGGTCAACCAGTTGACTAGTTGCCTGATCGCCTGATCGCCTGACTGCCTGATCGCCCGATTGACTCAGAATCTGCTCAAACTCCAACTGCGTGACGATGCGCGGATCCTTGCCGTACCCGTACTCCTTGCCTTTGTACTCGACGCCGCCGGTGGCAACGATGGTCGCGCCATGCGACACGTGGAACGTCTGCCCATTGCGGAGCGTCGAAACAAAGTTGCCCTTGAATCCGCCGGTCTCGATCAACTGGGTGTTGAGGTGCACGGTAATCAACCGATTTGTCTCGACGCGCGCGATCAAATCGCGCAGATACGCTTGCGCGTCTTCGAATTTCGACTCGCCATCCTGCGGCGGTTCCCAGGTCGGGAGGAAACGCAAATGGCGCAAGTTGCCGCCGAGTTGATCCGTCCGCTCAACCAGATGCACGGGGAATCCTTGATCCGCGAGACTGAGCGCCGCGTTCATCCCCGCCGCCCCGCCGCCGATGATCAGCGCGGCATGGTTCACGCTGACTTGCGACGTGCTCAACGGTTCGAGTTGCGTCGCGCGCGCGACCGCCATCCGCGCCAACGTTTTGGCTTTTTCAGATGCGCCCGTGCGGTCGCTTCCATGCACCCACGAACATTGATTGCGGATGTTCGCCATTTCGAACAGGTACGGATTCAGCCCGGCTTGGCGGATCGCATCCTGGAACAATGGCTCGTGCGTCAACGGCGTACACGACGCGACGACAACGCGATTGAGATTCAATTCCTTGGTCTGCTCGATAATGTGCGCGATCGTGTCTTGCGAGCAGGTGTACAAATTATCTTCCGCGTGGACGACGCCGGGCAGCGTGCGCGCGTATGCCGCGACTCCCGGCACGTCGAGATAGCCGCCGATGTTCGAACCGCAGTGGCACACGAACACACCCACGCGCGGCAATTCGGTGGTCACCGCGCGCTCCGCCGGATATTCGCGTTGGCGCACCAGCGTGTGCCGCGCGGGCGCGAGCAAACGCGCCGCCGCGGTCGCCGCGCCGCTCGCTTCCATTACGGTTTCGGGAATGTCTTTCGGTTCGCGGAAAGGTCCCGCGACATAAATGCCCGCGCGACTGGATTGCAGCGGATCGAACAACGTCGTGTGACAAAAGCCGTACGGGTCGAGTTCGATGCCGAGTTTGTGCCCGAGTTGCTTGACGCCATCCGCGATCTCCATCCCCACGGAGAGCACGACGAGGTCGAATTCTTCTTCGATAACGGACGATCGGTAATCAGTCCATCGGTCAACTGGTTGCCCAACTGCCTGATCGCCTGATTGCCTGATCGCCTGATTGCCCGATTGACTAGTTGACTCCGTTACATAGCGCGCCACCAAGTTCCCATTCGCCGGATTTTCCTTCACCGACGAAATGCGACAGCGCGTATACTTGACCCCGTACTTTTTCTCCGCGCGGCGATAGTATTCCTCATAGCCCTTGCTGAACGCGCGCGTGTCCATGAAAAACACTTGACACTCGACCTGTCCGTCGTGCCCTTCGACCTTGGCGTGTTCGAGCGCCATGATCGCTTCTTTCGCCGCGTACATACAGCAGACCGACGAGCAATAATCGTGACTCTGGTCGCGGCTGCCCACGCACTGCAAGAACGCGATGCGTTTGGGACTCGCGCCGTCCGACGGTCGCTTGACGTGTCCCTGCGTGGGTCCCGACGCGGAGAGCAAGCGTTCGAATTGCAGCGAGGTGACGACATTCGAGTACCGTCCCAGCCCGTACTCCTCGGACAACTCCGCGCGATAAATCTGATACCCCGGCGCGAGAATCACCGCGCCCACTTGAATCCGCTCGGTGCGCTCGACCATGTCGTGGAGCACCGCGCCGCGCTGGCACGCGTAGTAGCAACTCAAACATTCCGAGCAAATGCCGCAGGCGAGACAGCGCGCCGCTTCGGTTTTCGCTTCCTCTTCGGTGTAGCCGCGCGCCACTTCGTCAAACGATCTGACGCGCGCCGCGACATCGAGCGCGGACATTTTGACGCGCGGCTGCACGCGCACTTCGCCTTTTTCGATCCGCTGATCGATTTCCGCGCGCGTGAGTTTCACGACCGGCAGATCGAGCGCGCGCGGCGGTCGTTCGAGCGGCTTGCCTTGCAAGAAGAGTTGGATCGATTCCGCCGCGCGATGTCCGGCGGCGACTGCCTCGATCACGAACGCGGTGCCGGTCGCGACATCGCCCGCCGCGAAAACGCCGGGGCGCGTCGCCGCGAGCGTGTTCGGATTCACCGCGACGGTGCCGCGTCGCGTCGTGCCGACGCCGGTATCGGGAGGAATAAACGCGAGACCGGCGGCTTGCCCAATCGAAAAGACAACCGTGTCGCACGAAATCACGTGCTCGCTGCCTTCATGCGTCGTGATGTCGGGACGACCCTCGCTGTCAAAGCCCCTAAATTCGATGTTGCGGCACTCGACGCCTGCAACATGACCGGTGCCATCGTCCAATATTTTTGTAAAAGAGCGCGCGGGAAAAATCTCGATGCCTTCTTCCTCGGCTTCTTGAATTTCCCACGGATGCGCCGGCATTTTCTCGCGCGATTCGAGACACGCCATCTTGACTTTTCTCGCGCCGAGACGCACCGCCGTGCGCGCGACATCAATCGCGACGTTGCCGCCGCCGAGCACTAACACATCGCGCCCGAGCACTGCCGGAGCGTTGCCGAGCCGCGTGTCGCGCAGAAAGATCGTGTTGATCATCACCCCGGTGAGATCCGCGCCGGGGATTCGCAATTTCTTGCCTTCGTGCGCGCCGACCGAGATCAGCACCGCGTTGAAACCTTCGTCGAACAACGCGTCCAGATTCGTCACCGGCGAATTCAACCGCAACTCGACGCCGAGATCGACGATGTCTTGCACTTCGCGATCGACCATCGCGGACGGCAGCCGATATTCCGGCACGCCGACGCGCAACATGCCGCCCGCGACCGGCAGCGATTCGAACACGGTGACGCCGTAACCTTGCTTGACCAAATCCATCGCGGCGGTGAGTCCGCACGGACCGGAGCCGATGATCGCGATGCGTTCATCGCGCGTCCGCGCAACCGGTTCGATCTTGGGACGCGGCTTGGCGTACACCTGATCGACGAGAAAACGCTTGAGGTCTTTGATCGCGATCGGTTCATCCAACTGACCGCGATTGCACTCGGTCTCGCAGCGATGATTGCAGATGCGTCCGCAAATTCCCGGGAACGGATTTTCTTCTTTGATGACGCGCAGCGCGTCTTCGTACCGGCCCTCGCGCACGAGCGCGATGTACCCCTGCGCGCGCGTGTTAACCGGGCACGCGTCGCGGCACGGCGAAACGCCGCGCTTGTCAATCGCGTACGCGGCGGGAACTGCCTGCGGATAGAGCCGATAAACGGCGTGCCGCTGCGCCAGGTTCGCGTTGTACGGGTCAGGCAAGTTGATCGGACAAACTTTTTCGCAATCGCCGCAGCCGACGCACTTCACCAGATCAATATAGCGCGGCTTGCGGCGCAGCGTCGCGGTGAAATTGCCCGCGCGTCCCTGCACATCCACAACTTCGGTGTCCACCAGAATCTGGATGTTGAGGTTGTTGCCCGCTTCGTTGAGTTTCGGCGAGATCGTGCACATCGCGCAGTCGTTCGTCGGGAACGTCTTGTCGAGTTGCGCCATGTGCCCGCCAATCGCGGACTTGCTTTCGACCATGTACACTTTAAAGCCGGCTTCAGCCAGGTCGAGTGATGCTTGAATTCCCGCGATCCCGCCGCCGACGACCATCACGGCGCCGACAGGTGGCGGATTTGCATTCGGTTGTTGGGCGTGACCGTCATCAGTCATCATTGTTCCCTCGTCATCAAAGCCGGACCAGATTAGTGGTTGCTAAACCGCGACGCGCGTGCTATAATAAGCCAAGAAAATCACAGTGGGGTCAGCAGTGGTCGAGCGACAAATCCTTTGGACGGTAACAGACCCACGCGGGACAAGCGTATCTCTCACCGAAGACGTTTGGCAAGAACACACTGCTTATCGTCCAGAAATCGCCGCGTATCTCGATGCGATTCGCTTGACCATTGAGAACCCTGACGCCATCTACTTTGATCCCAAGACAACTGCGCGCAGAACGACCGGAGCGAGAATTTACCTGTATTACCGCAGCAATCTGACTCACGGAAAATACGCCGGGAACTATGTTGTCGTCGTGGTTAAGCTTGTGCTTGAATCCGATCACATCCAGCGCGGCTATGTCGAATCGGCGATGTTGCCTGGGCGTATAATGAAAAGGGCGGTACTCGAATGGCAAAGACCATGAAAATAACCGATTATCACTACTATCCAGACAGTGACGAACTTGACCTCGTCATCAACGTAGACAAACCCCAGCCCGCGATCTCGGTCTACGTGGACGACGATTTCTACCTGCGTGTGAACCCTGATACGCAGCAAGTCGTCGGCGCAACGATTCTCAACGCGAGCGAAGTTTTCGCAAACCTCGCGCGGGCTTTTGCGCTAAAGGAATTGGACGATTCCAACGTGCGCTTTTTCTTCGAGCGCAAGGTTGAATCGTTCGCCCTCGAACCTGCGTAAGCGGCGGACTTGCATCCACGCGTACTTTTCCCCTCTGCTCTCAATCTCGCACAAGTGACAGGTGACAGGATGAGTCGCACGTCACCTGTCACTTCCCTTGTCACTTGTTCCTCGCTGCCTGTCACTTTTTCTTCACCGGATTCGGTCCCAACTTTTTTACGCGTTCGACCATCGTCTCGGCAGCAGTCGCGAACGTCTTGCCTTGTCCGCCACTCATAAAAAACATGTCGAGCCGCTCGCCGCCGACGCCGATTTCGTCCAGGATTCTCTTTGCGCGCTCGACGCGCTTTTTGCCGCGCTCGTTCCCTTTGACGTGATGGCAGTTGCCCAGCGGACACGCGACGACGTACACGCCGTCCGCGCCTTGCTCGAACGCGGCGAGAATATAGCGCACGTCAATCTTGCCGGTGCATGGCAATTTCACGTACTTGACGTTCGACGGATATTCCCAACCGAGCGTGCCTGCCGTGTCCGCCGCCATGTATCCGCAAAAGATGCAGCCGAACGCGGTGATGTCTGGTTCAAAGCCGTTTTTTCCGTTGTTACTCATTCTTATTCTCGACTCTCGTGATGCGTGAAACGTGATACGTGATCACGATTCACGCATCACGCATCACGTTTCATATCCTACGCCGTCACCCAACTTCCCAGCCCTGCCGTCTCGCGCAGCATGATTTGTTCGTCGCGATAATTCACGAGTTGAATCGCGGTCGCCGGACATTCGCCGGTGCAAGTGCCGCAACCCTGACATTTCGCCGGATCGATCCACGCCGCGCCCATGATGTTGCCGTTTCCCACAACCTTGGGATCGATCTGCGGAATGAGGAACGGGCACGTGCGCGTACACGTCAAACAGCCAACGCATTTCGATTGATCCACCTGCGCGACTACGCCGCCGACGTACAGCGGTTCCTGCGACAAAATCGTGACGACCCGCGCCGCCGCGGCGAGCGCGTGCGCGATCGATTCTTCGATGAATTTTGGATAGTGCGCCATCCCCGCGATGAAGATGCCTTCTTCCATGAAATCCATCGGACGCATCTTCAAGTGCGCTTCCATGAAGAATCCTTCCGACGAAAGCGGCACGCGCAAAATCTGCGCGAGTTTTTCCGCGCCATCCGACGGCGTGACCTGCGTGCTGACCACGAGCAAATCGGGACGCAAAGTCAATTCCTCTTTCAAAACGGGTTCCTGCACTCGCACTTGCAGCGACGTGAAAGCGAGATCGCCCCGGGGCAGCGCGCCCCATTCCTTCATCTCTCCTCTTTCATCCTTCATCTCTACGACCGGCTTCGTTTCGTCGGTGTAGCGAATGAACAACACCCCGCGCCGCCGCGCTTCGGTATAGTACTGTTCGCGGAAACCGTAAGTGATAATGTCCTTGTAGAGAACGACGACTTCGCACTGCGGGTTCAGCATCTTGATGCGCGTCGCATTCTTCATCGTGTTGGTGCAGCAAACGCGCGAGCAGTATTCGGGATGACCCGGTTCGCGCACGCATTGAATAATGACGACGCGCTTCAACTCGGCGACCCGCTCCGGCGAATGGACGATCATCTCTTCCAATTGATGCTGCGAAACGACGCGCGGATCTTGTCCCAGCAAATATTCTTTGCCGCGATGTTCCTGTCCGCCGGTCGCGACAATCGTCGTGCCGTGTTCGATGATCGACTGCACCGGCTGCGGCGCGCCCTTGACGTGCGTCGCAAGCACGGTGCGAAACGCGCCGACGTGCCCACGATGTTCGATCACCTGACTGCGCGTAAAGACGCGAATGCGATCGTGTCCGACGACGCGGTTGATCAAATCGCGCAGCAACCTCTGGGGATTACTGCCTTCGACGGTAAAATGAATGTTGTGCAAATTCCCGCCGAGGTTTTCTTCGCGTTCGACCAAGACGACTTCGTACCCGGCGTCCGCGACCGCGAGCGCAGCCGTCATCCCGGTAACCCCGCCGCCGATGACGAGCGTGCGCGGAATCGGCTTGATGCCGGTCTTGTACACCGGCGCGAGTTGGGTCGCGCGTGCGGCGGCGACGCGCACCAGTTCCTGCGCTTTGCGCGTCGCGCCCGCCGGATCGTGCCGGTGCACCCACGCGCATCCTTCGCGAATATTCGCCATCTCCAACAAGTTCGCGTTGAGCCGCGCTTCGCGAATGACGCGCTGGAACAACGATTCGTGCGTGCGGTGCGAACACGCGGCGACGACGACGCGGTTGATCCCGTGCGCCTCGATGGCGTGGCGAATGCGCGCCTGACCTTCCGGTAAGCAGAGGTACGCGACGTGTTCGGCAAGCGCGACGTTGGGCAGTTTTTCAGCGGACGCGGTTAGCGTGTCAGTGCTGACGACCTGGGAGATCGCGTCGCCGCATGAACAAACGAACACACCGAGACGCGCGGGTTCGTTCGCGACATTGCGCTCGGGCTGAAATTCACCGTCGTGCGCGATGAAGGGATGCTCGCGGCTGCGCGGCGCGCGGCTGATCTTCGTCGAAAGCAAACGCATCACTTCCGCCGCCGCGCCGCTCGCGTCGATGATGCTTTCGGCGATTTCTTTGGGCGATTGGAACGCGCCGCAAACGTACACGCCGGGTTTGTTCGTTTGCAGCGGCGCGAATTTGTCCGTCTCGCAAAAGCCGTAGGAATTCAGCGTGATACCGAGTTGTTTCGCGAGCGCGGTGGCTTGCGCGGGCGGCTCCATGCCGACCGCGAGAACGACCATGTCGAAATTTTCTTTCTGCCGCGCGCCATCCGCCGCGACATATTCCGCGACGAGATTGTGCGTCTCCGGATCCTCTTTCAAATTCGAAACGCGGCAGTGCGTGTAATCAATGTGATA
This sequence comes from Candidatus Aquidulcis sp., assembly GCA_020723345.1. Lineage (GTDB taxonomy): Bacteria > Chloroflexota > Anaerolineae > UBA4142 > UBA4142 > VGOB01. Next base: position 27,436 of record DYJA01000027.1, read on the forward strand.
TTGCTCGCGCGCTTGTTTGAGGTACGCGCTGTACTCTTTGTTGAACGCGCGCTCGTCCATCGAAAAAATGCGGCAGTCGACGCCGGGGACACGCTGCTTCGCCAGCATCGCCTCTTTCGTCGCGAACATGCAGCAGATCGACGAGCAGTACGGATGCGTCTGATCGCGCGAGCCGACGCACTGCAACCACGCGACCTTTTTCGGCGCGGCGCCGTCGGACGGACGCGTGATCATGCCTTCGGTCGGACCGGAACGGCTGGCGAGCCGTTCGTACTCCATGCTCGTGATGACGTTGGAGAAACGGCCATACCCAAATTCTTCGCTCAAGCGCGGATCGTACAATTGATGGCCGACCGCCAGAATGATCGCATCCACATGAACGTCCGCGTCGCGCGCGGTTTCTTTCAAATTGATCGCGCGGGTCGGGCAAATCTGTTCGCAGCGGCGACAGTCGTCGCAGTACGGACCGTAGTCAATGACGTACGCGTTCGGTGTGGCGCGCGGCGCGATTTTGTACGCGGCGCGACGCGTGGTCAGTCCGGCTTCGAACCCGCGCGGCTTTTCGACCGGGCAAACTTCGGCGCAGCGGCCGCAGTTGGTACAGCGTTCCGGTTCCACATAGCGCGGCTGTTTCCGCAGCGTGACGGTGTAATCCCCGGCTTCGCCGGACGCGTTAAGTACCTGGGTGCCGGTCCACACCTCGATGTTGGGATGCAAATTGTAATCCATGAACGCGGGCGAAATCGCCGGACGCGTACAGCCGTAGCCGTGATCCGAAGTGCCGCGACAGAGCACGCAGTCGTGCGTCGGAAACATAAAGCCGAGTTGTGCGACGCGTCCGCCAAGTCCGTGCGACGATTCGACCAGGATCGCGCGAATTCCGGCTTCAGCCAGATCAATCGCCGCGCGCATACCGGCGACGCCGCCGCCGAGAACCATGACGGTGGCGACATCCTGCGTACGATTGGGATGATGGAGAGAATCGAAATTGTTGATCACAATATAACCTCAGCGAGTGTTCATGGGCTTGCTTTTGCGCGGGGCAACCGCGCCGGCGCGTCGCGTCAACATAGTTTCCGGAACTATTGCCAAATCGGATAACCGCGTCTGGGCAAGCGTTTGATTCAATTGGGCTTGGGCAGCGCCCCACACTTGACAAGCGGCGCAGGCAGCATATTGGCGACAATCGGATGGAGTGAGCGAACAGAGGTTGAGCGCGAAGGGACCGTCAACCGCTTGAATGATTTGCAGGAGGGAGATTTCTTGCGGAGAAGCCGCGAGCGCGATGCCGCCAGCCGCGCCGAGCGAAGTTCGCACTAAACCGGCGCGCGCGAGCAGCGGCACAATCTTCGCCAAGAAAGATGGTGGAATGTCTTGCCGTTTGGCGATGTCAGAAACGATCGTGCGCTCGGTGGACGGCTGCACCGCGATGTCCATCATCGCGCGCACGCCGTAATCCGCGCGGCGGCTCAGCATTGTACTCGCTCCTCCTTGAAACAAAATAGGACTAGTTCAGTCTGATTATAGCGATAGGGAGTCTGATTTGAGTTGTGAGTGAGTCAAAAATGGGTCAAAATGTAGGGGCGGGGTCACCCCGCCCCTACACCATCATTTAATCAACCCCACCGCGCGCTTCGCCGAAGTGCAGGTATTCTGCATCAGCATCGCAATCGTCATCGGGCCGACGCCGCCGGGGACCGGCGTGAGCGCGCCCGCCACTTCTTTCGCGTTCTCAAAATCCACATCGCCGACGAGACGCTGTCCGCTTTTCTTCGTCGCATCCGGAATCGCGTTGATGCCGACGTCGATCACCGTCGCGCCGGGCTTGATCCAATCGGCTTTGACGAATTGCGGCTTGCCGATTGCCGCGTCTGTTGCTCACGGACCAAACGGACCTGGGCATCCGCCTGGACCGTAAATCATCATAAATGGTGACAAGGGATGGTCAGAAAATCTCAGGTCATCAATGAAACGCGCGGAAACACCAATTGCGCTGGGCGCGGGTTCGATGACCACCCATCGGAGTTCAATAGTTCTGGATTCTCCCGGCTTGAGCTCAAGGCGCGTCAGGTCAGGGGTAAGGGGCTTGGCGTCTGACCATTTGATAATCGTACTGCCTGTCTCTGTACGATAACCGATTGACAGATCAAGGATGGATTGATCCTTGACTTCCACCAGGTGGGTACGTGAATCTTGATTCGTCACTGTGGCACGCACAATCAACATGTCACCCGGTTCTACGCACTTGGCGCTTGCCCAGAGTTCAATCGCAATCTTGCCCCTTCCATCTTTGATTGTGACGGGGGTTGCTAGGCACGCAGACAGCGCGAAACCCAGCACAAGAATAAAGTGCATGACGCGTTGGCAAAACAGGTTTGCTCGGTTCATTCTAGACACCTAATCGATCGTCGGTTGCTGCATGATTGTCAAGGCGTTCGAGTTGCCGTTGAAGGCAACGGTGTAGCTGTTCTCGTGCTGGTTGGGGTGGGAGTAGGAGCGATTATCTCCGCGCGATAATCCCATACCAAGTTTGTACCAGCCGTTTGCGGATTCACAATTTGCATCCCTACCCACTGCAGTGCGCCGCTATCGAAGTTCTGGATTGTAATCGATCCTCTCCAGTTGTTGCCTTGGTTTGTCAATGGTACAGGCAGACCGGCGGGTGCCGCATTCGGAGCAGGTGGAAAGTTGTTCCCGATCGTCCAGACTCTGACCGCGGGAGTTACAGAAGGATTAATCACCCGAACGTTCACCGCGATCCTCAGGGCGCGCCCCTTATCCTTTGAGTTGAATCCATTGTTGAACTCAACGTAACCCGCCGCGAGCGGCTCAATTACTCCACCACCAATATTTCCTGCGGGACCAGTCACGAAACTGGTCCGTTCATCAAGTATAGGCTTGTCAGATGCGGGTCTGAAATCCGGCGGGATTTGTGGAGCATTTGCTCTCAGATCTGCTCGAATGTCAGGTGGTGGTGGATATGCCAGGAAGTAATTCGCTTCCGCGTAGGCGGGGAAGATATTGCTCATCTTCCTGCCTTGTGGCAAAACAGAATCTATCACGGGCTTGATCGGACCGCAGTTTCCATTTGATCCGTACTGCGCCCACGTATTGCGAATAATATCTTTGTCGACCTGTCCTGGATTCAATTTCTCAATCAGGTAGAATGGGAACAGTGGCGAGTAAGGAATACCCGTACCGCCCCATATTGGACGAGTGTCCATGTGAATCCAAGAATTGTTGAGGTGATCAGGAATAACGGCGGTATAGCTTACATCCGTCGGGATAGCTTCATGCTGTGCCCACTGTGCCGTTGCCTCCATCCACCAGCGCAAGTCCTCATTATCATACCAGGCTTGCGACAATGGCCCCGGTAATCTCCCATACGTATTCGCGACCGGACATGCCTGTTGATAATTCCATTGAATCGCGTGGAAGTATTCGTGTGCCGCTACTGCAGCAAGATCATCCCGCCAACTCGGCGAGATCACTGTATGGTTCGTGTACGTAATCGCCGGTGCCTTCCCGGAGAGTACGGGTACGACATAGACCTGGTATGGTCTCGGTGGGAGTGGGTAACCCAATGCGCCATACCGGGTGTAGGCAGCTTCCAAGCCGGACACCAATGTCTGCAGGAATGTTGTGACATCCTTGCCTCGGATAGCGCAATCGCCCGTCGATGAGCCGTCATAGAAGACCACGAAATTGCCAGATGTCGTAACGAATTTGTATGGAAGACGGCAATCAGCCAAGTCCACAGGAGCAATTGGAGTTGGCAGAGGCGTGGCAGTTCGTGTTCGTGTTGCAGTTGCCGTGGCGGTCGCGGTTGGCGTGCGCGTGGGTGTGGCGGTGTTGGTTGGTGTCGCGGTTGCCGTCGCCGTTGCCGTCGGCGTGGATGTGCTCGTCGCCGTCGCGGTTGGCGTGACGGTGGGCGTGGGGGTTTGCGACGGCGTATTACCTCTATATAACCACGTCTGGTTATCTAAACCACCATACAGTACAGTCTCTTGTCTATTTGTGTCATAGGCAAATCCATAACAGCAGCGCGATGAAGGGCCTGGAACACTGATCTGTTGCCAGTTTGTCCCGTCCCATTCCCAAGTATCATTCCGTATCGCTCCGCTATCGCCGCCGAAGATTATTGCCCTCTGGACGGCCGAGTCGAAAACCATTCGTGCGCTCTGTCGTGCTGGAGGCTTTGTAGTTGGGTTCATCTGTGTCCAGCTTGCTCCGTTCCATACCCAGGTGTCATCATAGTATGGTCCCCATGCGCCGCCCCCAAATAGCACTACCTGTCCACGCGCGGCATCATAAGCCATTGCGCCGCCAACGCGTGCTGACGGACCAGTCGTCGCGACTTGGGTCCAATCCAAACCATTATATTCCCAGGTGTCGGGAGATAGACTTGACACATCCGTCGTCCCTCCGCCAAATAAAACGACGCGTTGGCGAACTGGATCATAAGCCATAGAACCATGAACTCCGCGTGGTGATGGGCGATGAGCGGTTACCATCTCTGTCCAGTCTGTGCCGTTCCATTCCCACGTGTCATTCAAACCGGATCCATTGGGTGTTATGCCTCCAAAAAGCACAATCACTTGACGCGCCGAGTCATAGACCATACCAGCAGTCCAGCGCGCAGAAGGAGAGTGGGCAGGATAGAGCCGCGTCCAGTTGTTGCCATTCCATACCCAGGTCTGATCGGAGGAGGTACCACCGTCCCCATAAAATGTACTCCCACCAAAAAGAACGACTTGGGCGCGTGCGGCGTCGTAAGCCATTGCAGGCCAAGCTATGCTTGGTGGTGATGAAGAAGGAAAGACTTGTACCCACGTCTTCCCCGTCACTGGCGTAGCGGTGGAAGTGCGCGTGGGGGTTTGCGACGGCGTATTACCTCTATATAACCACGTCTGGTTATCTAAACCACCATACAGTACAGTCTCTTGTCTATTTGTGTCATAGGCAAATCCATAACAGCAGCGCGATGAAGGGCCTGGAACACTGATCTGTTGCCAGTTTGTCCCGTCCCATTCCCAAGTATCATTCCGTATCGCTCCGCTATCGCCGCCGAAGATTATTGCCCTCTGGACGGCCGAGTCGAAAACCATTCGTGCGCTCTGTCGTGCTGGAGGCTTTGTAGTTGGGTTCATCTGTGTCCAGCTTGCTCCGTTCCATACCCAGGTGTCATCATAGTATGGTCCCCATGCGCCGCCCCCAAATAGCACTACCTGTCCACGCGCGGCATCATAAGCCATTGCGCCGCCAACGCGTGCTGACGGACCAGTCGTCGCGACTTGGGTCCAATCCAAACCATTATATTCCCAGGTGTCGGGAGATAGACTTGACACATCCGTCGTCCCTCCGCCAAATAAAACGACGCGTTGGCGAACTGGATCATAAGCCATAGAACCATGAACTCCGCGTGGTGATGGGCGATGAGCGGTTACCATCTCTGTCCAGTCTGTGCCGTTCCATTCCCACGTGTCATTCAAACCGGATCCATTGGGTGTTATGCCTCCAAAAAGCACAATCACTTGACGCGCCGAGTCATAGACCATACCAGCAGTCCAGCGCGCAGAAGGAGAGTGGGCAGGATAGAGCCGCGTCCAGTTGTTGCCATTCCATACCCAGGTCTGATCGGAGGAGGTACCACCGTCCCCATAAAATGTACTCCCACCAAAAAGAACGACTTGGGCGCGTGCGGCGTCGTACGCCATTGCAGGCCAAGCTATACTTGGGGGTGATGAAGAAGGAAAGACTTGGACCCATTGTGCCGTGCTAGCGGCTCCTGCATTGCGGATGGGTATAGGGGCTGTGCTGGCACGTCGCGTCGCCGTAGCGGTTCGAGTAGGCAATGCCGCTAGCACCCCACTACTCTTCCCGACGACCGGGCTCGGCGTGCGCGTCGCCGAAACACCCTGGACGGACCGCGCCGCCGGCACAGCCGATTGAACGGTCGGCGTGAATTCCTTCGGCGTGATAAAATCGGCGATCGTTTGCTGGGTGGTGGGACTGAGTTGATTCCAGTCCTTCAGCGCGTACAACAGCGCGGCGGTGCCTTCATCGGAAATCAGGGTGCTGGATTGAAACCGCGCGGGCAATTGTGGGCTGGCAAAGAGCGCATACACGTTGTAGAGCGTCGCCTGATCAAGTGTGATTTCGCCACGCGCGAATGCGGCGTCAATCAGTTGATACGAATCAGGCGGAAACGAGGGCGTGGGTGTTGAGGTTTGAGTCGGCGTATTGGTTGGCGTAGGCGTGACTGTGGGCGTGCGCGTGCTGGTCGCGGTCGGCGTGGCTGTTCTGGTCGGAGTCTTCGTTCCAGTCGCCGTGGCAGTGGAGGTTGCCGTTGGCGTCGTTGTCCGCGTTCGTGTCGCGGTGTTAGTTGATGTCAAAGTCGCAGTTCGCGTTTGGGTTGGCGCTGCCGGGGTTCCTGCGCCCACACGGAACCGCAATTTCAGTGAGTTCGGACGCGCCGCGTTTCCTTCGCGCACCAACAATTCGCCGTTGTACTCTTGCTGCTTGCTATTCGCGGGAATCGTCACAGTCAGACGGACAGTGTAGGAAATACCCGCCGTGATCGTCACAAACTGGGGGGGTAATTACAAGAACGTCTTGCAAAGACGGCGTGAGCGACAGCGTCGCGTTGGTAAACGATTCGCTGCTGGCGAACGCGACGTTTGTCGTGTAAATAGTGCCGGGGGCAATCGTCTGATCAACCGTGCCGGGCGACCAGGTGATCTTCGCGTTCGCCGCGTTCGGAATAAACGCGGATAACGCGACCAAGGAGAGAAGCGCAAGAACGAACAGAAGGACAAGGGAGTACCGTCGTGCGAGAGCATTGTAACGCATCGTGCGCCTCCAGTATATATTTTGACGTGCCGTCTTGCGTCTGCATTATCACACAAACCCAGGTCGCTGTCAAGGATTTTGCGGTTAATTTTTCTAAACCTGACTTGAACCCTTGTCCCTCTGAAACATGCGACGTGATGCGTGACCCTTCGACTTCACTTCGTTCCACTCAGGGTGCCTCACGCATCACGCATCACGTTTCACATCCTACTTAATCAACCCCACCGCGCGCTTCGCCGAAGTGCAGGTATTCTGCATCAGCATCGCAATCGTCATCGGGCCGACGCCGCCGGGGACCGGCGTGAGCGCGCCCGCCACTTCTTTCGCGTTCTCAAAATCCACATCGCCGACGAGACGCTGTCCGCTTTTCTTCGTCGCATCCGGAATCGCGTTGATGCCGACGTCGATCACCGTCGCGCCGGGCTTGATCCAATCGGCTTTGACGAATTGCGGCTTGCCGATTGCCGCGACGAGGATGTCCGCTTGGCGCACGACCTCCGGCAAGTTCCGCGTGCGCGAGTGGCAAATCGTTATCGTCGCGTTGCGGTGAAGGAGCAAGAACGCGGCGGGCAAGCCGACGATGTTCGAACGACCGAGCACGACGGCGCGCGCGCCTTCGATCTTCGTTCCGGCGGAATCAATCAAGACGATGCAGCCCGACGGCGTACACGGCACGAACAGCGGCTCGCGATTTTTCATCGCGAGGCGTCCGACGTTGATCGGATGAAAGCCGTCCACATCTTTTTCGAGCGGAACCGCGCTGAGCACAGTTTCTTGATCGAGGTGCGCAGGCAGCGGCAATTGGATGAGGATGCCGTGGACTTGTGGATCCGCGCCGTAGCCGCGAATTACTTTTAGCAATTCGTCCTGCGGGATGTCGGCGGGCAAGTGCGCGCCCACCGAATACATTCCCAGTTCCTGCACCATCTTTTGCTTTGAGCCAACGTACGCTTTGGACGCCGGATTATCGCCGACCAAGATCGTCGCTAGACCGGGCACGACATTGTACTTGGCTTTCAACAGCGCGGCTTCTTCTTTGACTTTTTGTTGCACCGACGCGGCAACGGCTTTTCCATCAATGAGTTTGGCGGTCATGTTCCTCCTTCAAAGGATGACGGCAGAAGGATGAAGGATGAATCTTTTGGATAACGAAGTTTTCATCCTTCATCCCTCATCCCTCATCCTTATTGATTCAACAGATACTCGTACGCGCTTAGCGCGGCTTTGGCGCCTTCGCCGACCGCGACGAGAACTTGTTCGATGAATACGTCGGTCACGTCACCCGCCGCGAAGAGACCGGGACGCGCGGTTGCGCTTCTGCAGTTGACGGCGATGCGTCCGTTCGCATCAACAACGCCGAGATCGGCGACGATCGTGGAACCGGGCGTGAGTCCGACTTCGATGAACAAGCCGTCCACTTTGATCGTCTTGTCGCCGACGACGATGCTTTCGACGCCTTCCGCGCCGCGCACTTCTTTCAACGGCGCTTCGAAGATTTTAACTTTGGGATTCGCGCGCAGTTTCTTGCCGAACGCGGAATCGATTTCGCCCTTGTCGGGCAGAATGAGATACACTTGCTTGGCGATGTTCGCCATTTCGGCGGCGGCTTGGAGCGCGCGCAGATTACTGCCGACAATTGCCGGTTCGCGTTCGATGAAAAGCTGCGCGTGGCTGATCGCGGAGTACGACAAGCCCTTGCCGATCAGTTGCTTTTCGCCGGGCACGTCGAGTCGTTTCGGCGCCGCGCCGGTCGCGACGATCACCGCGCGCGCTTGAAATTTTTTGTTGCTCTGCGTGTGAACTGCGTATCCATTGCCTTCGGCGACGACTTTGGTCACGCGGTCGATCTCGCGCGCAAAATTCAGGTACTCGAGTTGGCGTTTGAATTTCTCGACGACCTCGCCGCCGCGAATGACCTCGTGCCCTTCGTACCCTTTGACTTCCAGAGTATAGCCCGTTTTGCCGCCGAGGTCTTCACTGATGAGCAAAACGTTCAAGCGTTTATTGAGCGCATAGACCGCCGCCGTCAAGCCCGCCGGTCCACCGCCGATGATAATCAAGTCGTTCATACGATTCTCCTTTGGTTGACTGTTCGATAAATTGGGCGAGCCGATTTTAGCGCGCGCGCTTTTTGCCGGCGCGTTTGGCGCGCGGCGCGGCTTTTTTCGCTGGCTTGGCTTGCGGTTTCTTGGCGGTCACTTTGGCGACTGCCGCCATGACCATCTTGGAAGGTTTCGGCGCGACGCTGCCTTCAGGTACCGCGATATAGCCCATCGCCATCGCGTCGTGCACCATGCCGCGCGCGCGCATGATCAACTTTTTGGCGTGCGCGTATTCTTGTTCGAACGTGACGTCGGTGATTTTGGCGATGCCTTGCTCGATGGCTTTCATCGCCACCGCCGCGGCTTCGCGCGGGAAAACGTCGACGTCGTCCATCGTCGGCATGATAAAGTCCGGCGCGAGTCCCTTTTCTTCCGCCATTGTCGCCATTTCGTTCGCTGCCGCGATGCACATCTCGTCGGTGATCGTCTTGGCGCGCACGTCGAGCGTACCGCGAAAGATGCCGGGGAATCCGAGCGAGTTGTTGACTTGATTCGGAAAATCGGAGCGTCCGGTCGCGACGACGACGGCGCCGGCTTCTTTGGCTTCCCAGGGCCAGATCTCAGGGATCGGATTCGCGCAGGCAAAGACGATCGCGTCTTTCGCCATCGCGGTGATCCATTCTTTCTTGATCGTGTCCGGTCCGGGCTGGGAAAGCGCGATACACACATCGGCGTCCTTCATCGCCTCGGCAATGCCGCCGGTACGGCCTTCCGCGTTGGAAATGTTACACAGTTTCCACTTGTCCACGAATTCCGCTTTGCGCTGCTCGATGTCGGTGCGCCCCTTGTGCAAAATGCCCTTGGTGTCCACAAAGCAGCACAGCGCGGGTGTCGCGCCTGCGGCGAACACCAAGCGGCTGATCGCCACGTTGGCTGCGCCACAGCCGATGAACGCGATTTTGACTTCGTTCATCTTTTTGCCGACGACTTTGAGCGCGTTGATCAATCCGGCGAGGGTCACGGTCGCCGTGCCTTGTTGATCGTCGTGCCAGATCGGAATTTCGCACGTTGCGCGCAATGTGTCGAGGATGCGGAAGCACTTGGGTTGGGAGAGGTCTTCGAGGTTGACGCCGCCGAGACCGGGCTGCAAGAGTTTCACCGTCTCGATGATCTTGTCCGGGTCTTTGGTGTCGATCATGATCGCGACGCCGTCCACACCGCCGAGGTACTTGTACAGCAGCGCCTTGCCTTCCATCACCGGCAAACCGGCTTTGGGTCCGATGTCGCCGAGACCCAGGACGCGCGTGCCGTCGCTGATCACGGCGACGACGTTGCCTTTGTTGGTGTGCTGATACACCAACTCCGGATCGGCTTGGATCGCCTTGCACGGCGCGGCGACGCCGGGGGTGTACCAAATCGCGAAATCGTTAAAGTCGCGCACGCAGCACTTCAGCATCGTCTCGACTTTACCGCGATAAAAGGGATGCAACTCCATCGCATCCGCGGCGGGCTTCTTCGCCTTGGCAAGCAGTTCTTCTTTGGTCAGTTGTGCTGCCATAAACAGTTCTCCTTTGAAGTGTTTAGAAGTTGGAGTTTGGAAATTGAAAGTCGGAGATTGGATGCTGGCGACCCAGTCCAACCTCCAATCTCCAATCTCAAACCTCTAACTCTTAGACGTTCAGATACGCGTCGGCGTAAATGACTTTGTTCAACAAGACCTGAATCGTTTTCCAGATCGCGACCTGTTCGGGATCTTTCAGGTCGACGTCGTCAAGTGTCACTTCTTCGCCAGCGGCGGTGCGGTCGTGGAGGGTCAAGACGAGTTTGTTGACGGGAGTCGCTTCATCGCGCTCCTCGACGATGCGGATGAACTCTTTCTGCTTCTTGTCGAGCGGATCGGCGATCACATAATCCAAGCCGACTGCCATCAACATCACCATGTAGGTGCGATTGATGAGCGGGCGCATTTCGGGCGGCACCTGGTTCGAAACGTTCGACAAACCGGCGTTTGTCTTCAATGCCATGCCCGACTGTTTCAAGATCCGCACCGCTTCGACGCACTGCGGCACGTACTCCTGACAGCCCTTGACCGTCAGCACGAGTGGATCGATGATGAGGTTTTCGAGCGGCAAGCCAACTTCTTCGCAGCGCGGCGCGAGTTTTTCGAGTGCGAGCGAGACGCGCGCTTCTGCGCTGACTGGGATGCCTTCCTTCGCCATCGTCAAGCCGACGAGTTTTGCGCCGTACTCGACCGCGATGGGCGGTACGATTTCCAACCGTTCGGCTTCCGCCGAAGTCGAGTTGATGAACGCTTTGCCGCGCGGAATCTTCTTCAGTCCGGCTTTGATCGCTTCCAGGTTCGTCGTGTCGAGCGAGATCGGCACGTCCATACCGACGGCTTCGTGGATCACGTCCACCAGCCAGTTCATCACTTCGGGTCCCGCTTTCTTTTGGGGACCCACGTTCAGGTCGAGCGCCTGCGCGCCGGACTGCATTTGCTTGCGCGCGAGGTCGACGAAGAACGCGCCGTCCCGATTCGCGAGCGCTTCTTTCACTTTGGGCGCAATGATGTGAATGTTCTCACCGATAATGTACATGTGGCTCCTCCTTGAGTAAATTCTTTATCAGACAAGGCGACAGGGAGACAAGACGACAAGGAGAAAATTTCCTTCTCCGTGTCTCCTTGTCACCATGTCTCCCCATCAAGATTACGCGCCTTTTGGCAATCCGCCAAACCATTTGGCGAACGTATAGTGCAGTTTGTGCCCAAATCCTTGCGGTTGCAGATACATGAATGGACACACGCCGTAGACGACGGCGATCTTTTTCTCTTTGCAAAACTGAATCGCGGCTTCCGAGACCGCGCCCGCGCCGCCGCTGCGATGCATCCACACGCGCGGGATACCCAGTTCCGCGACCTCGCGCACGACTTGTTCCGTCACGTTCGGCGGAACGACGAGCAGAACGCCGTCCGGCTTTTGCGGCAGTTCGCGCAGCGCGCCGTAGCACTGGATGCCTTCAATCGCGCGCGCCGGATTGATCGCGTACGTGTCATAGCCGCGCTTTTTGAATTCGTCGTACAGCGTGCGGCCCCAACCTTGCTTATCGCGTGTCACGCCGACAATAGCGATCCGTTTTTGAGCGAGGAAATCTTGCGCTAGATTTTGCATGGTTGACCTCAATCGTATGGCGTGAAACGTGATACGTGACCTCACGCAACACGCATCACGCATCACGTTTTACTTGCGTCCAAAGGTTCTGGAAAACTTCTTCCAACGCCGGACCCAGTTTCGCCGGATCATCGGTCTGCTCCGGTTCGTTCTGGAACACGGCGAAGGGAACGCGGTGTTCTCTTATTTGAATTATACCCTGACTCGCACCGCCCGACAATTTTGCCCAGTCGTTCGTTTTGTAGTATTTCTCCATTTTGTCGTCCGGCAGCGAGTGATGGAGAATCGAATGTTCTAGCCCGGATTTGGCGCGCCGCTGATTGCGCCGGAACGATTCTTCGTACGACACGCTGACGTAGACGATTGCCGCGCGCTTTAGAATTTCGTCCGACAAGTACTTGAATGCTTCGGCGAAACCATTTTCACCGCCGCGCGAAAATTCGACGAGGATGGTGTGCGCGTTTAACAGTTCTTTGTCCTGCTCCAGCCGTTTATCAAACGCGAGATTGATCTTGCCGATCAGAAAGTTCCAGGTGAACGGATCTTTGAAATACAAGCGCGTGTCGGTCAGCAGGCGTTCGCGCCCCAAGCGTTCCCACACCCGGTCGTCCTCAAAGATTTGCCAGACCCAGACAAAATCGTCAATCTCGATGAATGGCGCGATGCGCAAGCGCGCGCAGCGTTCGTCATCCGACATTTTCTTGAGATAGTCGATGATTTCGCTTTTGCCCGCCGCCGGGCGACCGATGAGGATGATAACGGGAAAGGTATCTGGCATGTGTTGGTCAACCCGTCTGTTGGTCAATCAGGGATCCGCAACCGGTTTCCTGATTCCCGATCGCTTGGACGTGAGCATTGTCGGGCGTTAGGTTCTATGGTATAATTTCTGCCGAGGTGAGCGCTATGCAACTCGAAGATTATTTTGATTTCCAACGCCCGGATGACATTCGCATCAAAGGGCATCGCATCGGCATCGAGTCGGTGTTGTACGAATACATTCATCGCAAACAGACGCCGGAGGAAATTGCCCTACGCTTTGACACGTTGACGCTCGAAGAAATCTACGCGACGATTCTGTATTACCTGCACAACAAAGAGCAGGTGGACAAGTATATCGCGGACTGGCTGGAATACGGTCGCCGCGCGCGAGAAGAGCAAGCACGCCATCCGACGCCGGCAATCCTCAGACTCCGCCAACTCAAAGCAGAACGCCTAGCCGCTGAACACCAAACCGAGTACAAAACCGAATGAGCCAATTTCAGTTTCTGCTGGACGAGCATGTTGGCGCAAGTCTGCAAAGGGCATTGCTACGCCGACAGCGCGATATCATTGTCTGGCGCATCGGCGACGCCGGCGCACCTCCGCGCGGCACACTTGATCCACAGATACTGCTTTGGTGTGAGCGAAATGGTTTCTCACTGGTGACAAACAACCGTGCTTCGATGCCGGCGCATTTGAGTGAACACCTTGCCGCAGACCACCATGTTCCCGGCATTTTCACGTTGAACGACGACATGAGTATTGGTGAAACCGTAGACGAATTATTGCTCCTCTGGACGGCGGCAGACCCGCAAGAGTACGCCGACCAGCTGAATTATCTGCCGGTGAGTGGGTGAAAGACTCGTCGAAATTTGGCTGACACGGATACGATCCAATCGTATAATATAATCACAATAAACCAGTTCGTCCGGCTTACGCGCCCCCGACGACAAGGTCGCCAAGAGAGGTGGTCTTCCTCTTGCGAGGATTGTCGGGGGTGTTTTATTTTGCTTCCTGACCCTCCAACACCTTCCTCACACTCTCAAACTGCGTCAGATCCGTATGCGGCAAAAACAGCGCCGCCATGAATTGCTCCGTGAACGCGTTATCCGCCGCGAGTTCCAGATACGTCATCTTCTTCGCGATCGCGGCGATGTCATCGCGCGCGTCGCGACGGAGGAGCGCCATGTACGCGCCGCGCGCCGCGGTGTTCCCCAAGAAATGAAAACGCTCCCAGGGCAAATCCGGCAACAAGCCAATCTCGATTGCCTTTTCGATGTTAAGGTACTGTCCGAACGAACCGCCGATCAACATTTGCTCGACATCTTTCAGCGTCATCCCGACGCTGTGCGCGAGCATCACGTACCCCGCGTAGATCGCGGCTTTGGCGCGCAGCAAATTGTCAACGTCCGGTTTCGTGATCACAATGTCCGCGCCGGTATCGCTTTCCGCCGCCCACGCGATCACGTACTCCGGACCGTGCTCGCCTTGCCGCACGCGCGGCGTCGGTAAAGTCAGATTGATGTTCCCGGCTTTATCGGTGACGCCGGTGATAAACATTTCCGCGATCAAACTGATCAAGCCGGAGCCGCACAAGCCGCGCGGTTTTCCGCCGCCGATCACGCGGTACGTCGGCTCGTACGTTTTCGTGTTGATGTACACTTCTTCGATTGCGCCGGTCGTCGCGCGCATGCCGTGAAACACACCCGCGCCTTCGAACGCCGGACCCGCGCTGCACGCGCAACTCACCAGCCACTCGCGCGTCCCCAGCACCATTTCGCCGTTCGTGCCGATGTCGAGAAACAGCGTCACCTTGTCCGTATCGTGCGTGCCGGACGAAAGCACGCCCGCCGTGATGTCCGCGCCCATGTAACTCGCGACGCCGGGCAAGCAATCGACCGGCGCTTCGGGATGAATGTTCAAGTTCAATTCCGTCGCCAGCACGGTCGGCGGATGATTGATCGTCGTGATGTACGGCGTGAGCCGAATTTGTTCCGGCGGCAGACCGAGCAAGATGTGCATCATCGTGCTGTTGCCGACGAGCGTCATCTTGTAAATCTCGCGCGGTTTACACTTGCGCCGCAACGTCGCGCGCTCGACGAGTTTGTTGATCGTCTGCGCGACGAGCGACTGCAACTCGACCAAGCCGTTGCCTTTCGACGCGAAAACGATGCGCGAGATCACATCTTCGCCGCGCTTGATCTGCCCGTTGTAATCCGCCGCCGTTTCGACGACTTGTCCGGTGAACAGATCGACGAGGTACACCGTGACCGTCGTCGTGCCAATGTCGACCGCCGCGCCGTACAACGACAGTGTTTGATCGCCGGGCAAAACGTCGACGATGCGCGGGTGCTCGTTGCCGCGATCGACCACGACGGTCACGCGCCATTCCGCGTCGCGCAACGTGCGCGCGAGCGTGCGCAAAACCGCGAGCGGCGCGGTGATGCCGCGAATGTCGCAGCACTTTGACAATTCGCGTTCGAGCCGCGCGAGATCGTCGGTGTTATCCGCGAGCGACGGCGGTTCGATTTCGAGAAAATATTTCGCGACGGTTTGATGAACGCGCCAATCGTACTCGAACGGGACGCTGACTTTGGCGGCGGTCTTTTCGGTGGTGAGGTGCCGCGTGATCTCTTCTTGCGGCGGCACGAAAATTTCGAGATCGCCCTCGACGACAGTTTGACACGCGAGCGCGTAACCGGTTTTCAAATCGTCCGCGCTCAGGCGCATCGTCGAACGGCGTCGCGCGTTGCCGCTTTCGACGACGACCGCGCAACGTCCGCAGCGACCTTGCCCGCCGCACGGAACGTTGATATCGATCCCGGCGATTTGCGCCGCTTCGGAGATCAGCGCGCCGTGCGGAATTTCGACAGTGACATCGGCTGGCTTGAAGTGAACTTTCTGGGTAGCGATGATGGTACCTCAAAAGCAGTAATCAGTGTTCAGTATCCAGTATTCAGAAAACTTTATGCGCGACTGATTACTGAAAACTGAACACTGAATACTGGATACTGATCGCTAGGATTCGTACGCTTCCGCGATCGCGCGCTGCGCGCTGCGCGTCGCTTCGTCCTCGCGCTGCGCCCACGCGACGCGGCGCGCGCCGGTGCGATCCACGATCAGTCGCATCGCCGCGCGCACGTCGACGTGTTCGGGACACGTACTGACGCAACGTGGATCGGCGCAATCGAGGCAGCGCGTCGCGCCGACCAGGACGCGTTGCAATTCGCCAAGGTTCGTGGCGTTCATGCCGGAACAACTTTCTAGTGATCTTCACGCATCACGCATCACGTTTCATTTCTGCCGTGATGCGTGATACGTGACAAACGACTACGGCTTGATCTTCATATACGCCGGCAGATCTACCGCTTCGCGCGGACCCACATCAATCTGCCAACCTGGGAGCGCTTCTTCGACTTCGCCGAGCAAAACCGAAACCGCACCCGGCAACACGACGCGCTTGCGGCTGACTTTGGTTTCGACGTTCGTCGTCTTGACCGCCTTCGCGATCCGGTCGGCGTCGAATTTGCCGGCTGCCCACGCGGTCAACACGCTCATCCCTTCCGCGTCGGCAACGAGGAGCCACGCCGGCAAGCCCGCGCCTTCGACTTCGTTCGACACGGAGAAGTACGTAATCGAGAAATTGGTCGTGACCAGAATCGGCGATTCGGGTTTGGGCGTGTTGATTTCGTACAGCCCCGGTTGAACCTGGATCGGTTTCTGCGGATCGGTGAAAATGTTTTGGCGCAAAACGAGGAGCGCGTACGCGGACGCGGGCGTAAAGTGATCGAGCACGACGAAACCGGCGTACTTGCCGATTTGCTGCGCGGCGAGCACCGGCTCTTCCTCCGCCGACGAGACGCCCTCGCCGGGGAACGTGATGACGGGATAGCCGAGCGCGCGGAAATTCTTTTTGACCGCGAGGCGGCGAATCTGGGTCGCGAGCGTCAGCGTGCCGAGAAAATCGCGCGCGCCCGGATCGATGACGATGTCCTCCACGCCCGCGGCTTTGGCTTGCTCGGCGAGATTCGCGGTTGCTTCGAGTCCGTCGCCTTTGACCGCGAGCGGCGCTTTGAATTTCTTGGCGACGTCTGCCAACGCTGCCAGGTTCGACGCGTCGGCGGCGTAAAACATGGGCGCCGCGCCTTTCGCTTTCGCCATCGCGGCTTCAAACGCGGCGGGATCCTTCGCGATCAGAATCAGCGGAAAGTCACTCGCGCCGCGCACCGCTTCGACGGCTGCCGCGAATTTGTTCGCGTCGCCGGACGCGTTTTCAATCGCAACGCCGCTGAGTTGCAACTTGATGCCGACGTAATCCACGTGGAACGCGTTCATCTCTTTCGCTTTCGCGGCGAGATCGGCGTCCGTGTCTTTGACGCGCACGAACAGCGGCGCGGGGTTGTAGAACGTTTTCTCGTGGCGGAACAAAACGATTTCGTTGCCCGCCACCGCTTTGCGTCCGTCCGTCGAAAGCGTGATCAGGCGAATTGGCGGCTGCGACGCGGCTTCGAGTTGCTGCTTGGATGCTTCGCTGACGTACGGGCACGCTTTCAGTTCCGCTTGCTTCGCGGCGAGTTTCATCGCGAACGCGAGACAAGTTGGAAAACCACATTCCTTGCAATTCGTTTGCGGGAGCAATTTATAAATCTGTAATCCGGTGAGTGCCATTTGTTTCCTCCTTGAATCAGTGTTCGGTATTCAGTATTCAGACGACTGAACACTGAATACTGAATACTGCTGTTACACTGCTTTTACTTCTTTCACTTTCGGAAAGAGATCGCGCACGGTGCTTTCGACGACGCGGTGCAGCGTCCAAGGCATCAAGGGGCAGCCCTCGCACGCACCGCCAAGATGCACGATGACGGTCTCGCCGTCGAACGAGACGAGTTCCACTTTGCCGTTGTGATAGATTTCGGCATAGTGGCTGATCGTCTGAATCGTTTCTGCCATGCGTTCATATTCGTTCGGTGTTGCCATGTCAATTCTTTCTAGTTGGACAAACTGAAAATTTGTCCTACGCGATCCCGCGCGAATTGCAGCGCGAGCAATCCCGTGACGACGACGATTGCCGCGTAGAAAATCTTGATCGTCGGAGAATCGGAGCCGACAATCGGATCGACGGGATGCAGGATGTTGATCGCGCCGCGCAGAACGATGACGAGGATCGCCGCATTCGCGATTGCCGCGAGCGACAGCCACGTTGGATCGCCGAGCCAGCGCGCGACGATGTACACGAGCGCGGTGGCGATCAGCACGACGAGCGCGCTCGCGACGCGCGGCTCGCTCAGCGTGAACGCGCCCCACGCGAGAACTTGCGCCGGCGCGCTGATGACGAACTGCGCGAGCCAAAACACAATCGCGGTTTCGGCGACCGCGTGCGTCCAGCGCGCGAGTGTCATTGCGAGGAGCGATCCTGAGCGAGCGGAGCGAGTCGAAGGATGCGACGAAGCAATCTCCGCATTCCGAGTTGGGGATTGCTTCGCAAAAAACGCTCGCAATGACAGACATGCGAGACCCAACCCGCCCGCGATCAAGTACGCGTACACCGCGACGCGTTCTGCCGCGCCGTGCGCGTACACGATTTTCACGACGTTGCCCAAACGCGCTTCGGCTGGCGAAAACACCAGCAGCGCGGCGAGAGCAAGAAACAACATCGCGTAAATCAGCCAACTATTTCGTTGCAGCGTGCGGGGGAGTGTCATCATAGAATTACAAATGACAAATGAGCAAATGACAAATTGCTTTTGTCATTTGTCATTTGTTCATTTGTCATTTTCCTCATTTCGCCATTAGTTTGACGATCATTTCCTTGACGCGCTTGACCGCTTCGGGATGGCGCAGGACGAGAATGTTCGCGCCGGTTTCGACGAGCGCGGCGGCGGTGAGCGTCTCCCAATGAATCGCGCGTTCTTTCCAATCGCCCCACATCGCCGGCACATCCGTACCGACTTTTGATTCTTTTACGCGCCACGCTTCTTCGCCCGGCGTGACGAGCATCGGCTGCTGCGTCATGCCGTCGCCTTGCAGCGCGGCGAGACGCAGACGTTCCATCACCGAGTAGCCGTACTCGATGCCGTAGCCCAAAGCGCCGGTCGTCGGATCCATCAGGACGCGTTCGAGCGGCAAGCCCATGTCGTGAATCAAAATCACGAGCTGCTTCGCCAGGTTCACGTCCATCGGCGTACGCGAGTTGACGACGTGATCGTTCGCCATCGCCGCGGCGACAATCGTGCGATAATTTTTGTCTTCGGCGACGCCGAGCACGATTTTTTCGCCTTTCGCTTCTTCGGCGACCGGGACGAGCAGTTCGTTGTCGAGTTCGGCTTGACCGGGTCCAAAAACGATCAGCGGCAAACCGGTTGCATTCAAAACGTCGCGCGTCACCTTTTTCGCGTTCGCGGCGGTGTTGGGCGATCCATCAGCGAGCGTGGCGTTCAATTTGAGCAAGATCACATCCGCGCCCGCGGCTTCGGCGGCTTGCGCCCATTTCGCCGGATCGTCCGCGACGTCGTTCCACACGTCCATCAGCACCGGCGACCAATCGCCCGGCTTGCGGTCTTGCACTTCGATGGCAATCGCGGGCGGATGCGGAATCGCGCCTTCAAAGTGCATGAACGGCAGCGCGGCGTCGCCGCCGACGGTGATCGTCTTGGCGCGTGTGCCGCCTTGATCCTTGGTTGCGCCGATGGTAATTTCGCGTACTGTGCCGCCGTACTTTTCCTTTGGAATTTCAACTGTCACTGGCATTACTCCCTCCATTGTTTTGTCAAATAGTCACCTAGTCAGATAGTCGTGTCGTCAAGCGGTCTGGACTATGTGACTACGAGACTGTCTGACTATTGGACTAGTTGGGTTGATCGAACGCGACGAGCAAAAACAAAAACACGCCCACGCCCATCAGCGCGAGCACGCCTTCTTGTGGCGCGGACGTGAGATAGCGAATCAAGAGCGCGGCGACGAGAATGATCATCGACGCGCCAAGCAAAATGTTGGTTGTGCGTTGGCTAAAGTGCTTTTCCGACACAATTGCTCCTCTGCCCCCTTGCTCCTCCGCCGGGGAGCAAGAGAGAGAATTCTATTTCTTGCGCGCGACTGCCTTCTTCGCCGGCATCGCCGGGCGCTCCGGCGCCAAGCCCGCCATCTCGCGCACGATCGCGCGCATCGTGATCGACGCGCTCGGGCGCGATGGCCCCGGATGTTCGTGCATGATAAAAATCTGGTGGACTTTTTCGTCCATCATCATGTGCGCGGCGGCAATCGCGGCGGTGTCCGGCGTGATACTCACGACGCGCTCGGACATTACTTCTTTTGCCGTGAGCAATTCCCAGTTGCGCGGAAACGCTTTGACCAGATCGGTTTGCGAGACGACGCCGCACGCGCCGTACTCGTCCATCACAATCACCGCGTCCGCGCCATCGCGCGCCATAATCTCCGCGACTTGCTTCAAGCGCGTGTCCGTTTCGCACGTTGGCACGCCGATCTTCATGAGGTCACGTACGAGTATTGGCATGGTGCAACTCCATGATGCGTGAAACGTGATGCGTGAGTTTCACGTATCACGCATCACGTATCACGAATTACATGAGCGGATCCATCGTCAACGCCGGATGCCCCTTCGATTCCAGGAACGCGACGAGATCGGGTACTTCCGTGCAGATCGTTTCGTCCGCGACCTTGGCGAGCAGGTCGGGATCACCGGCTAACTCTGCCGCTTTTTTCAATTCCTCCGGCATCGTTTGTTTCAAGACGGACGACATCCAAACGATGCGCTTGAACCCGCCGTCCGAGAAGAGGAATTTCTTCGACGTGAGATAGTATTTGCCGACGCCCATAATGCCCGGCGTTTGCAGACCTCCGCCTGCCATACCCGCGAGCGTGCTGAACGTCATACCGGCAGGCGACATCGAAGTATCTTCGCGCGACAAAACCATCACGCCGTTCGCTTCCGGAATCACCATGACGATACATTCGAAGCAACCGCATGCGGTCATCGGATTTTCCATGATCGAGTACATCGAAACATTTTCGACTTGCTGGTGCGAGTTTTGGTAAACGAAATCCACGGGACCTTTCCAATATCCCTTGACCGGATCGATCTGTTGTCCCTTCGGAATCGGTTGATTGGGACCGGTTGGATTGATCTGGAAACTCGCCTTGCAGTCGAGCCAGGAGTACGCGCCGCACAAACCGACGCGCTCGGGCGAAACGACGCAGACGTGATTCGGCGCGAACGATTGGCACAACGTGCAGGAATAAAATTCGTCGACTTGCTCGTCCACCATATTCGCGAGCCGGACGTTGCGTTTGTTGTACGCTTCGCGCGCGACTTGGAGCATCGTGTTCACGTCGGCTTGGTTGGTGTAAATCGTGACCTGAATTTTGTCGACGATCGCGCCAAAGTCGGCGTGATAGCGCGCGTGCAAAATTTTGCCGAGATCGCCGAGTCGGAATCCTTTGTCGTACGCGGCTTTGCTGATGCGAATCCAGGTAATATCGCGCTGACCGACGTGTTGAATGCCGGACGCGCCGTTGACAAAGTGGTGAATTTGGCGTTCGAGTACCGGCTCGAAATCTTCCTGCATCTTGCGCCCGGCAACTTCGGCGACGATGCCGATGTCCATGTGCCCGCCTTCTTCGACCTGATCCAAGTCGGGACCGAGCACCGTCACTTTGCCGTCTTCGATTTTTTCCATCGGCAGCGAATACAAATATTCAAACGCGCGCGAGTGCTTGCCGCCGGACTCGAAGCGCAAATCGGCTTTGCGGACGACCTCGCCTTCAAACGCCGAGCCGTATGGAACCGGAATCGGCACTTCGGTCATCTTGATCTTGACGCCGCGCACTTCGATGCAGCGCTGCACGAGTTTTTCGGCGCGCTCCAGATCGTCTTTGCCGGGAATTTCGTTGAACGGCATCGAGATGACGTGTTCGTACTGCGTGACGCCGGTCGGATGAATTTCGGGAATGACCGTGTCGGCAATCGCGGGAAAACCGTACGAAATCGCGCCCGCCGCCGTCGCGTATTTCAGATCGTCCACTTCGCCGAGCGCGAGGACGAACGCAAAGACGCGGTACTTGTTGTACAGCAAAATCTCGCGCGCCTGCCCGCCCTTCATGCCGCCGAAGGTCAGCGCGGAACGCGTCGCAAAACCGAGCGCGTAAATCGCGGAGCGCGTGTCCGTGCCAAAGGGGACGATGTACGTGTCGTACCCCATCTCGATCCCTTCCTCTTGCAATTGATGGATGATCGAGCGACCGTTGACGTTGCCCGCGAGGAAGATCAGGATGTTGCGGCGTTGGAGTTCGCGAATAATTTTGACCGCGACCTCGTTCGATTTCGCGCAGCCGACGACTGCGGCGAAGCCGGGCATACGACCGTCCACAAGTTGAATGCCCCACGAGCGCAGTTGAATGTCGTCAATCGGTCCGTTCAAATTGCCCGCGCCGTCGCCGTCCTTTTGAAATTCCGGCGACGTGAACGACGCGGCGGCTTGCGCGAGATGAAAGCCCGGCATTTTTTCCGGCTGATCGCCGTACAAAAAGCCCAAGCCCATCAATACTTCTTCGGCGAGCAGCGTGGCGACGCCGCCATCCAATGTTTCGCCGAGGTACGGCGTCCAGCGCGCTTGCGCGGGAACCGGGTGGAGATACGTTTTGATCTGTTCCATCACCGGCACCAGATCGCCGACAGTTTCCACTTTGCGTCCGGTCAAACCCAGGATCGTCGGCAAAAAGTACGCGGTATTTGGAAAGCCCACTTTGGCGTCTGCGCCCTTGTCTTGTAATGCCTTTTGCAGCAGTGCGTCCGCTTCGCGCGCGATGTTCATTGCGCCGCGAATTGCAGAGGTAGCGATGTAACGTGACATTTAGTCCCTCCCTCAGTAATTTCAGATTTCAGATTTTAGATTGCGAATTGCCAGAGCCCAAATCTGAAATCAGCAATCTAAAATCTGAAATTCTTTAGAATTCTTCGTGCTTGCGCCCTAACGCGAGAATCAGCACGACGACATCGTGCGTTTCGCCATCGGGCATCATAAAATAATCGGGATAGGTCGCGCGCTGCTCGAATCCCAATGCCTTGAACGCGCTGATCACTTTGACTTGATCGGCGACCACTTCGGCGACGAGTTGTTGAATGCCGCACTTGCGCGCAACATCGAGCAGCGCGCGCAGCACCGCCGTGCCCAAACCGCGCCGCCGGAACTCTTTCGACAAAAAGATGCGCACGTCTGCGACGTGGCGACCGGGTCCACTGCGAAAGTGCAGCGTCGCGTCGCCGACAATGCGATCATTGACGACGGCGACGAGCGGCAGGACGTGTTTGTAATCGACGTTCTCCGCCCACGCGCCGACCAATTCCCGATTCCGCACGTCGTTCCGCATCAATTTGTAATCGTCGGGACCGATCGGTTCGAACAGCGCGATCAGCGCGGCTTTGTCTTCCTTGACCAGCGGGCGGAAGAGGACGCGTGTGCCATCCGCCAGCGTCACAATCTGCCGATACTTGGCGATTTGCTCTAGCATGATTCGCTCCGCTGAATTTAGGATTTCAGATTTATGATTTCAGATTGAAGCGGCGCGCGCGGTCAGCGTGGTCTCCCAAATCATAAATCTTTAATCTGAAATCTTAAATCGCTATGATTTGCCCACCGATCCGTACTTGGCTTGGAAATCCGCCGCGCTCAGCGCGAACCAATCGCGATTCTTTTGCGCGAACGGTTTCCACTCCTCTTTCAGATCCGCTTCCGGGAAAATCGCGGCGACGGGGCACTCCGGCACGCACGCGCCGCAATCGATACATTCGTCCGGGCTGATGTACAGTTGCTGCACCGGTTCGAACAACGCTTCATCTTTCTTTGGATGAATGCAGTCCACCGGGCAGACATTCACGCACGCCGTGTCTTTGGTGTTGATGCACGGTTCCGCAATTACGTACGCCATGGTGATTTCTCCTGACCTCACCCCCATCCCCGTTCCCCTTCCCCCGTTGCCGAAGTTCGTCGGCAACGGGGGAAGGGGCAGGGGTAGGGGGTTACTCCGCTGCCACCGGCATTCCGTACAGCGCGTTCACGCGTTCTTGGAGCGGCTGCTTCAACAACTCGCGCATCCGCCAATCGCCGGACTTGCCGAACTTGCCCGGATCGTACGCCGGCAATTTCAGCGCGGCGCGTTTCGCGTCGATGTGCGCGAGCGAACGCCGGACGATTTCCGCCGGGTCGGGCACGAATTCCATTTTGCCGCCGACGATCTTTTCCCAGCCCTCGCTCATGATCTTGGTCACGTCGTCGCTGTTCTCGACCGGCGAGTTGACGCCGAACAAAACGTAGACGCCCGACGCCGCAAAGTACGCGCCAATCGCCAACGCTTTCTCGCTCATCCACTCCGGCGCGATGCCGACGCCGGGAATGTCGCTGATGTCGTCGCCGAGTCCGCCCTCGCTTGCCATTTCCGACAGCACGGTGAGGATGCGCGTATTGTCGACGCACGAACCCAGGTGCAAGACCGGCGGAATGCCGATCGCTTCGCACACTTCGCGCAAGCCGGGACCGGCGTACTCCATCGCCGCTTCGCCGAGAAGCAAACCGTACTTGGCATTCGCGAGCGCGCCGCAGCCGGTCTGTGCGACCAGGATGTCGTTTTTCAGAAATTCTTTGACGATGTCGTTGTGGGCTTGATCGTGCGTCACGCGCGGGTTGTTGCAGCCGACGACGCCCGCGATGCCACGCAAACGACCTTGCATGATCGCGTCGTTCAGCGGACGGAATGAGCCGCGCAGCACGCCGCCCATCATGTAGCGGATGTACTCGTGCGAAAAACCGGGCACGAGATCGGAGAGATGCGTCGGAATTTCGGTTTGCTTGCGATTGGGATAATTGTCAATCGCGGTGCGGACGATTTGCCGCGCGATGTCGAGCGCGTGATGCTCGTCGAATTCGATGTGCGTCGCGCCGGTGATTTTCACTTTCGGCGAAGTGGTGATGATTTTGGTGTGGAATTTCGACGACAGATCGGTGATGGCTTGCATAATGCACTGCACGTCCACGACCATCGCTTCGACCGCGCCGGTGATGATCGCAAGTTCCTGATTGAGATCGTTGCCCGCGCTCGGAATGCCCTGGCGCATCAACGTTTCATTCGCCGTGCAACAAACGCCGCAGAGGGCGATGCCTTTCGCGCCTTTCGATTTGGCATAGTCGATCAATTCCGGTTCGGAGACGACGCGCACGATCATTTCCGAAAGCGTCGGCTCGTGTCCGTGAATGACGATGTTCACTTCGTCGTTCTTCAAGACGCCGAGATTCACTTTCGTCACGAGCGGCGACGGCGTGCCGAACAAAATGTCGGAGATGTCAGTCGCCATCATCGAGCCGCCCCAGCCGTCCGCGAGCGAAGTGCGGAGCGAGCCGAGCATCAAGTGATCGGCGTCCTGATCGTCGCCCATGTGCGTGCGGTGGAGCGTATCCACGACTTCGCGGTCCACGCCGCGCGGCGCGATGCCGAGTTGCTGCCAAATCTCCTGACGCTTCTTCGGCGCGCGCTTGGTGTAGATCAGCGTGCCCTTTTGCCGCGCCATATCGCCAATCGCGAGCGCGGCAATTTCTCCGGCGATCTGCTCCGGCTTTTTGCCGTCGGTCTTGACGCCGAAATATCCGGCGACGACGTTGAGTTTCGAAAGATCGCGCAGTTCGTACCCTTGCGCCGCGCCTTCCGCGACGGCTTGCAGCGTAAAGATCAGATCGCGGCCGTGATCGCTGTGGGCGGCGGTTCCGGCGGCGATGTGGCGCGCCATGTTGCGCGCGGCAACCGTTGCGCGCGTCGCGCCGCACACGCCCACCGGATCCGGATTCGATTTGGTCGGGACGAGGCGGCAGGGTCCCATGTCGCAGATGCTGCAGCACGCGCCGGACTCGCCAATCGGGCACGCCGCCATTTTTGCCGCGCGGCTGAATGCCGTCGAATATCCTTTCGCCTCCGCGATTTTGAGCATTTCAATCGCGGCGGGGTCTATCGTTTGAACTTTGGGTGCGGGTTCTTTAGCCATTGTGTTCCTCCTTATGAAATCAGTATTCAGTGTTCAGTTTTCAGTATTCAGTGAAAACGGTCTGAATACTGAATTCTGAATACTGAACACTAGTATTTTCTGAATTCGCCGGACAGTTGCAAATCGATCGGGTTCGTCGTCGTGACGCGCTGACCCAGTTTCTCCCACGCGGGATCGGGCGTTGCGAACGGCGATTCGGCGACGACGGCTTCTGTGCCGGGCGCGTAGCCCGCGTCACTCAGCGCTTTGACGAGTGCGGCTTGCGATGTTTTGCTCGCGTCAAATTCGACCATCACTTGCTTGAACGCACTGCTCGCGAAAACATTCTCCACGCCGGAGATCGGCGATAGCAAGCGTTTGACGCTGGTGACGTGATGATCCGCCCACAACGCCGGAATGGTGAGTGTGATTTGCTCCATGTGATCCTCCCTCAAATGATTTCAGATTTCAGATTTAGGATTTCAGATTTCGGCTTGTCATTTCGAAGAGCGTTTTTCGCGACGAGAAATCTCATTATGGCGGGAACGAGATTTCTCGCTCCGCTCGAAACGACATTGGGAAGATCTGAGATCTCAAATCTGAAATTATTTAACTCCACGGAATGAAACGGAATAAGACAATCGCCGCGAGAATTAGCGCGACGGTCATCAGCCCGGTTAAAGCGATGATCACGTACTTCATCGCCGCCCAATACGCTTCCGAATGATCCGGTCGTGGCATCGCGCGTCTCGCTATTCCGCAGCCGGTGCGGCGGCGGGCTGAACGACCGATACTGTCGTTTGCAGGAATCCGACGTACATCAAGAACACGCCGATAAACTCGCCGATGTACAGCCCGGGCAGTCCAAAGCGATTCAACACGCCGCCGAACGCAGGCGCCATCGCGCCGGTCGCGATCAGAATGTTGCCGATCATGCGATTGGGCAGGACGCGCTTGCGCCAGAACAACCACGCCGAGTACAACGCGCCGCCGGTCAACGTGACCGTGCCGTAAATGTTGAAGAACGGCGTGAGCGTCCGCACCCAGGTCGTCGTGAATGCTTTGCCGGTCAATTCCGCGCCGACCGCGTAGTTGGGATCCACTCCGGCGCTGATCACCGCGAACGTCGCAAAGACCGATGCGGCGACCAGAATAATCGTCGTGGCGCGCACCCACTTGTCGCGCGCGAGTAGAAATACGGTGCCCTGTCCCAGCCACGCGGCGACCAGAATCGCGCCGAACAAGTACCAGATTTTTAAGACGATCGGATCGAACCCGAACGCGCCGGTAAACGCTTCGCACGCGCCGCCGATGCCGTAAAACACCAAACCGATGCCCCACACGAGCAACTGCTTGCGCGTGGATCGGTTGACGTACCGTTTGAAAACCGCCGCCGCAAAAACAAAACTCAAAATGCTCGAGGCAAGCGGAAGTACAGTGCTGATTGCGCTCATCGCAAATCTCCTTCGTCAGAATATTTTTGGGGCAGTCGTCACCCCGTAGGACAAGTTTGCAAACTTGTCCTACTTTTCCACAAACCCTTCCGGTTTAAAGTACTGTACCTCTCGGTACGATCTAATCGCTTCTGCCATCGCGTCGCGCGCGAGATTGCCGCTGACGTGCAAAAGCGTGTCGCTGTAATCGTTGTCCACGCCCATCGACGCGAGGCAGGGGTAATGATGGTGCAGCATCCCGGCTTCGTACTCCGCGTCGTCCACCTTGCGCCCGACGATGTTGTCCGCGATGTAGCGCATCACGCCGCACGGCGTATCGCGTTCGACCGTCACGCTCGCAATCGTTTTCGATTCCGGATCGACCGTCGCGGTGAGGCGCGGCTTGCCGAAATGGTGCGCGAATTCGGAAATCAGCGGATCGCTGTACGCGACGCGCTGTCCACGCAAACTGTAACTGGTTTCGGTCAGGGAGCAAAACGGTTTGGGAAAGACGCTGACGACGCCGACTTGTTTGAGCCAGCCGCGCAATTGATTCATCAACCCTTTGGGGAGCCACTCAACGCGGTCAACCGGCGCGATCAACGCCGATGCGCCGGTCATTTTGCAGATGTCGGGTAAGAGTTCCGCGATGCCCGGATGTTCGCCGAGCGCCAAGATCAAGTCGGCGAGTGGCAACTGGCTGGGCAAGAAATCAATCGGGTCGTCAATGACGATCGGGAAAAACGCGGGCGCGGTCCATTCGTGCACTTGCCAATCTTCAGGACCGCGTTCGCGGATGATCCGGGCTTTCCGTCGCCCGTATTCGCCATTGACGACAGCGAGTATCTTCATGGTCAAGTAGACAAGTAGACAGGGAAACAAGGAAACAAGTAGATGCCTTGTCTACCTGTCTACTTGTTTCCTTGTCTACTCTGTCGCTAGAACAGCCCCACAATCTTGCCCGTCTTTAAATCCACGTCGTAATCGTAGAACACCGGTCGCGTGGGCAAACCCGGCATCGTACGCATCGCGCCGCAGAGCGGATAGAGGAATCCCGCGCCGACAGACGCGCGAATGTCGCGAATCGGCAAACGCCAGCCGGTCGGACGCCCCTTGAGCGTGGGATCGTGCGTCAGCGACAGGTGCGTCTTCGCCATGCAGAGCGGCAATTTGTCAAAGCCGAATTTGGTGAAGAGTTCGATTTTCTTTTCGGCTTCGGGCGTATAGTCCACGCCGTCCGCGCCGTAAATCTTGGTCGCGATGGTTTCGATCTTTTTCTTGATGGGCCAATCCAGCGGGTAGAGAAATTCGAATTGGCTCTTTTGCTTGCAGGCGTCCATCACCGCTTCGGCGAGTTCGATTGCGCCCTTGCCGCCGTGCATCCAGTGCGTGCAGGGTACCGCGACCGATCCGGCTTCTTCGGTCAGACGCTTGACGAGTTTGACTTCCTCTTTCGTATCGTACTTGAACGAGTTGATCGCGACGACGACCGGCACGCCAAAGCGTTTCGCGTTCTCGACGTGCTTGAGCAGATTCGCGACGCCCTTGTCAAGGAGCGGCAAATTTTCCTCGGTGTACGCTTTGTCGAGCGGACGACCGGCGACGACTCTGGGTCCGCCACCGTGCATCTTGAGCGCGCGAATCGTCGCGACGATGACGACGCAGTTGGGCGTCAAGCCCGAATAGCGGCACTTGATGTCCATAAATTTTTCCATGCCGATGTCCGCGCCAAAGCCGGATTCGGTGACGACGTAATCGCCAAGTTTCAACGCGATTTGATCGGCGACAATCGAATTGTTGCCTTGCGCGATGTTCGCGAATGGACCGGCGTGCACAAACGCGGGCGTCCCTTCGAGCGTCTGCATCAAATTGGGCATGACCGCTTCTTTCATCAAGACGGTCATCCCACCGGCGACGCCGAGGTCTTCGGCGGTAATCGGTTCCCCGCTCTTGCTCGTGCCGATGACGATGCGGCCCAAACGTTCGCGCAAATCTTCGAGTCCGGTCGTGAGCGCGAGAATCGCCATCACTTCGGAGGCAACGGAAATATCATAGCCGGTGAGGCGTTCCAGTCCCTTGCCTTTTTCTTCGTCGCCGAGATTGATTTGGATGCGCCGGATGTGGCGGTCGTTGATGTCCACGACGCGCTGCCACTGAATCGCCGCCGGATCGATGTCGAGCCGGAAGATGCGGCGCTTTTCTTCGAGCGTCAGTTCTTCAAATTTCTTCTTGGGATCGATTCCCACTTTCGCCATGCGCCTGCGAATCGTCGGCGCGATGTACCCGTCGGGGCAAAACGCGTGCGCGAGTTTTGCGTCGTCCGGGTTTTCGTTTTCGTGCAGGATGCGCGAGTCAAGCGCCGCGGCGAGGAGGTTGTTCGCCATGCTGACCGCGTGAGTGTCGCCGGTCAAATGGAGGTTGAAATCCTCCATCGGCACAACCTGGGAATAGCCGCCGCCCGCCGCGCCACCCTTGATGCCAAAGGTCGGTCCGAGCGAGGGTTGGCGGATGCAGGTGACGACGTTCTGCTTCAGGTGCGCGCCGAGGGCTTGCGAGAGACCGCACGTCGTCGTGGTCTTGCCTTCGCCGAGCGGGGTGGGGGTAATCGCGGTGACGTCGATGTACTTGCCGTTCTTGCGTTTTTTGAGGCGGTCACGCACGTCGAGGTGAACCTTCGCCTTGTACGGTCCGAAGAGTTCCAGGTCTTTCTCTTTCAAACCGATTTCTTCCGCGACTTGGAGAATCGGTTTCATCTTGCATGCTTGGGCGATTTCAATGTCGCTGGGTACGGGGTGCTTGATCTTGATTGCCATCTTTGGCTCCTCCTTCTGTGGTGCGTCCTTGCATTCTAGTTCGGAGAAAACAAAACCTCCACTAGCAAGATAACAAAGAGGGGTCAAAATCGAGTCAAAATCCAGTTGAACATTTGTCAAAGTACGACCGCCGACTGCCGGCGGCAGACCGCCCATGACATTCGGGGTTGCGCGTGGTCAGCAGTTGGTCGTATTTTGGTCTTGGCGGTGTTTGTGTTAGAATGATAGCCGACAAGTTCGGGGAGGAACCACTATGACCGATTTCGTTCCGCGCGCGCGCGCCACCGGCATCGGCAGTATGCCGCACCCGGCGACGCTCGACGCGCTGCGCGTAATGTTCCAAAATTTTCCGACGATTCCGTACTGGCCCCAGTTGCCCAAGCGCGATTTTCGCGAAAATATGTACGCTCAATTCAGCGCAGATTTGGTCGGCGTACAGATCGACTTGCCGCACGAGTGGATGGGCTTGGTCAAAGACGACAACACGCTGGCGCAGGTCGAGCAATTCTACACGCGCTACCTCGAAGACGATCCCGCTTTGTTCGCGGTCGGGCCGGAATACGCGGCGGGGCTGTACGCGCTGCGCGATCATCGCGATGCGCTGAAAAACGCGAAATGGATCAAGGGACAAGTCACGGGACCGATCAGTTTCGGACTCAAAGTCGTCGATCAAAACTTGAAGCCGATGCTGTACGACGATGCGCTGCGCGACGTGCTCGTGAAACACATCGCGCGCAAAGCGCAATGGCAGGAAAAGTTTCTATCCAATATCGTAGGGGCGCAATTAATTGCGCCCTTACAACCCATTGCGCCCCCACAACCAATCATCTTCGTGGACGAACCGTCGCTCTCCCTGATCGGCGCGTCCGTCGTCGCGCTGAATCGCGACGAAGTGATTCGCGATCTGGAAGAGGTTTTTTCCGCGCTGCACTGCATTACCGGCACGCACTGCTGCGGCAACACCGATTGGTCGATGCTCCTCCAAACGTCGGTCAACATCATTTCATTCGACGCGTACAACTATGCGGAAAATCTCGCGCTCTTCGCCGACGATGTGAAACGCTTTTTGGATCGCGGCGGCGCGCTCGCGTGGGGCATTGTGCCGACCGTCGAAGAGCAAATCGCCAGCGAGACTGTTGACGCGCTCACCGCGCGGCTCGACGCGGCGGTGAACTTGCTCGTCAAAAAAGGCATCGACCGCGATCTGCTGTACGCGCGCGCGCTGATCACGCCCGCCTGCGGACTCGGTACCGTCTCGCCTGCCGCGGCGGAGCGCGCGTTTGAGTTGACGCGCGGCGTATCGGAGCGTGTCCGCGTGTGGGCGAAATGAAAGTGAGAGTCAACGGGTCAATTAGGCAATCGGTCAATCAGGGATCAGGCAACTGGTTGACCGATTGCCCAGTTGCCTGATTGCCCAGTCGCCTAACCCATTTTTGACCGCACTCTGACTCGCTTCTGACTTGTCTGTGCTACTGTGAACAAGGCACAGAGGTGTGTGCGCGCTCGGCGCATATAGATTTCTAACATGAGGTTCGCGATGTTACTGCGAAAAATAATTTTTGGCGTGACGATTGCGCTTGCGGTACTGACCTTCGGACTACCGCCGCGCGCGCTCGCGCAAACTCCAGATCGACTCGCCTCTCTCAAAATTTCCGTTTGGCCCGAATTCGACAAACCCACCGTGCTCGTCATTCTCGACGGCGCGCTTGCCGACGCGTCGAACTTGCCGCGCCCAATTTCGATTTTGATTCCCGCTACCGCGGAATTGACTGTGGCGACGTGGATGAATACCGACGGCACATTCGCGCCGGAGCAACCCACGCAACAAACCAAGCAAGACGACGGCTACACGCGCGTCACGTTCACGACCGCGCAACCAAAGTTCCGCGTCGAGTACTATCACGATTTGCTGCACGGCGCGCCGGACAAGACGCTCGATTTCGCGTTCAAGTCGCTCGGCGCAATTGACGCGGCGACGCTCGAAATTCAACAGCCGCTCAAAGCGACGAATTTCGCGGTCACGCCCGCGACGCCAACGACGCGCACCGATTCCGACGGCTTCAAGTATTTCAGTTACGCGTTCTCCAATCTCGCGGCAGGACAAACGATTACCGCGCAAGCCAAGTACACTAAAACCGATCCGAACCCATCGGCGCAGAGCGCGCCGCCGGCGGCGTCCGCGCCCGTCGCCGCGCCAACCCCAACGACATCGAACGATCTGTTCCTGTTGATCGCGCTCGTCGCGTTGGGCATCACGGCAATTCTGGGTTTCTTCCTGCTGCAACAACGCGCGCAAGATCGCGGTGTTGTTGCCAACGCCGGATCGAGCAAGCGTCGACGCGACAAACGGCGCGGCGGCGCGGCAACGGCAGCCGTTTTTTGTACGCAATGCGGACGCGCGTTGGGACCCGAAGATAATTTCTGTCCCAAGTGCGGCGCGCCGCGTCGAGCGCAAGGATGAGTAGCCGGTCAGCCGTGTCCAGCGCGCCAGCGAATCTGGCAGAATCGAATCGCACGCCGCCGCGCGAATCGGCGAGTGTGACCCAGCCCGCGCCCGCCGCGCGCGAGCGCCCGCGGCGGCAATTTTCGTCGTCGGTTTTCGCATTGTCGCAAATCATCCCGCTGGGCATTCTCGCGGTCGTGATGTTTTACGAAGTGACCGCGCACCTGCTGCTCGAAACGAAAACGCACCCGCTCGCGTTTGCGATGGAGACGATTGTCTTTGGCATCGTCGGTCCCGCGTTCACCTGGGCGACGCTAAACTGGGTCGCGCGCGAAATTCGCCAGCGCGAGCGCGCGGAAGGCGAAGCCGACGCGCTGAACGCGATCATGCAAGAGATGCACCATCGCATCAAAAATAATTTGCAGACCGTCGCCGATCTGTTGTCGCTCGAAATGTCGCGCAACCCGCGCCCCGAAGTTCACGAAAGTTTGCGCGATTCGATCACGCGCATCAAAAGCATCGCCGCGTCGCACGAAATGTTATCCGTCGAATCCGTCGGCGTCACCGATATTTCGGAATTGTCCAAGCGCGTCGTCGAAACGACGCGGCGCAGCATGGTGCGCCCCGATCAACAAATCGCCGTGCGCGTCACCGGACCCGACGTGTATCTCGGTTCGAAGCAAGCGACCGCGTTCGCGCTCGTCTTGAACGAATTGGTGAGCAACGCGATCGAGCATGGTTTTCGCGGACGCACCACCGGCAACATCGAAGTCGAATTGGATTGGGACGGCTCGGATGTGTGGATGCGCGTGCAGGACGACGGCGCGGGTTTGCCGGACGGATTCGATCTCAAAACGTCGCGCGGCTTGGGCTTGCAAATCGCGCGCACACTCGTCGAAAAAGATTTGCGCGGCAGATTGGCGTTGACTTCAAACGACGAAGGCACGACCGCGTGGGTGTTGTTCCAGCGCGGCGCGGCACTATCGAACAAGGAATAAAAGCCACAGAGAGCACAGAGGGCATAGAGATAGGGCGATTTGCTTTCTCTGTGTTCTGTGTCCCCTGTGGCAAAATGAGGAGACATCGAAAATGGATGCACTGCGAATTTTGATCGCGGACGACGAGAGTTTGCGCGTGATGAGTCTCAAGGGACAGTTGGAGTCGCTCGGACACAAAGTGATCGCCGAAGCGTCGAACGGCAAAGAGGCGGTTCGGCTCGCGGAAGAACTGCGCCCGGACATGGCGATTCTCGACATCAAAATGCCGGAGATGGATGGGATCGAAGCGGCGCAAAAGATCACCGCCGCGCGCGCGATTCCGATCATCCTGCTCACCGCGTACAGCGAGCGCGAACTCGCCGAGCGCGCCGCAATTGCGAATGTGTCGGCGTACTTGATGAAACCAATCTCGGAGCAGGATTTGCTACCCGCGATTGCGCTGGCAATGTCGCGCTTTAAGGAATTTCAATCACTGCATCAAGAAGTAGACGATTTGCGCGACGCGCTCGAAACGCGCAAACTCGTCGAGCGCGCGAAAGGAATTTTGATGCGGCGGCTGAACCTGACGGAAGAAGAAGCGTTCCGCCGGATGCAGCGCCGGAGCCAGAACGAAAACAAACGGCTCGGCGAAATCGCGCAGGCGATCATTACGGCGGATGGGATGTTGTAGAAGGGATGAGAGGGCAGAAGAAGGCGTAGAAGGGACAGAAGGCAGAGAGGGCGCGCCTGATCTGCCTTCTCCGCCTTCTTTTGCCGTCTACGCCCTCTGATCCCTTCTCTCTCTTTGACACATCCGCCCCCCCGTGCTACAATCGCCCCCGATGGATTCGCTCGCTTCGCTCTTCGATCCCACGCTGCGCTTTCAGCGCGCGTACGCCGAGTACGTTCGCACGCGCTTTCGCTATCTGCCGTTCCCCGGCGCGCGCGTCGCGCTCGATGCGGAATGGGTCGAGCCGCGCGGCTTGGTTGCCGCGCTCGCGCGTAACGCGCGCGTCGTCATCACCGGCGCGCCCGGCGCGGGCAAGACGACGACGCTGGCGTACCTGGCAATCGCGTCGGCGCGCGCGTTGCTCGAAAATCCGCGCGCGACGGTGCCGCTCTTTTTCTGCGCGCAAGACGCGCATCCCTTACCTCGCATTTACGATCTGCCGCGCGGTTTGAATTTGAGCGATTCGCTCGCCGCTCAAACGCCGCGCATTTTCTT
Organism: Candidatus Aquidulcis sp.; assembly: GCA_020723345.1. GTDB lineage: Bacteria > Chloroflexota > Anaerolineae > UBA4142 > UBA4142 > VGOB01. The sequence continues at coordinate 62,171 of DYJA01000027.1, forward strand.
TCCCGGCGCGTTTGCGTCTGGACGCGCGCTCGTTTTGATTGACGATGCCGACGCGCTCACCGCCGCTGCGCTGCACGCGGCGATCAAAGAATATCAACACGCGACGATTATCGCGAGCGCGCATCCTGAGCGAAGCCGAAGGACCGCGCTGCCCGACTTTGCCGAATTTCCGCTGCCCGGTTTTCGCGACGGCGACATCGAAACCTTCGTGAAAAAATTGGACGCGCAAAATGAGCCCGCGTTTTTGTCCGCGCTCAAAGCGAACAACGTGCCGCGCAACCTCACCGCGAACCCGCTGACGCTCAGTTTGCTCGCGCGCGTCTGGCGCGGCGACACGCCGCTGCCCACGCGCCGCACCGATCTGTTCGACGCGTACACCCAGCAAACGCTGGGCGATTCGGACGAAACGATCAAGCTGCTCGAAGGAGTTGCATTGGCGATGCAGCGCGGTCGCGCGGCATCGAACGAATCGCCTCGCGGCGTGGCGAAGGCGCGCGGATTTTTGCGCGCGGCGAAAAATCGCACGGTCGAATTCGCGCATGAATTGTGGCAAGCGTACTTTGCCGCGCGCGCGTTGCGCGAAACAAACGATTTCGCGCCGCTGCGCCAGCACCTTGCCGATCCGGCGTGGCGCGAAGTGTGGGTGTTTTACGCCGGGCTGGGCGACGCGACTGAATTGGTCTTGAATCTGCAATCGCAAGGCGACACGTTGGAGGTGGGCTACGTTGTCGCGCACGCGCGCGCAATCCGCGCCGACCTCCGCGCGCAGGTGATCGCAGATATGCTTGAGCACGCGTGGAGCGGCGACGCGCGCGCGGCGCACGTCCTGAGCGAACTGCACGACAACGCGATGATCGACGGCTTGGCGGCAAAATTAAAAGACAAGGATCCGGCAGTCCGGTTGCGCGCGGCAGAAATCCTGGGACAACTGCAAACGGATCGCGGGATCGACTATTTGCTGCCCGCGTTGCGCGATGCGAACGGCGATGTGCGCGACAAGGTCGTGGAAGCGCTGGGGCACGCGCGCACCGACCGCGTGATCGAACCGCTGCTCGTCGCGCTGCGCGGCGATACGCGCGTCGGCGCGCCGGACGAACGCCTGCGCGTTGCGGCGGCAAAAGCGTTGGGCGAAATCGCGTCGGACAAAGCCGCGCCCGCGCTCGTCGTAGATTTGCAAGTCGGCGAGCCAGCCGTGCGCGCGGCGGCAGCGGACGCGCTCAAGCGCATTCACAGCCCGCTGCTGATCGAGCCGCTGCGCGGTCTCGCGCAATCGCCGGACGAAGAACTGCGTGGGTACGCGGAAGATATTTTGGACGTTGTGAACGGAAGGAATTAATTTTCGATTTTCAATTTGGGATTTTCGATTGATCAACCCGAAATCCTAAATCGAAAATCAGAAACGCTGTCCTGAGCGCAGCGAAGGATCGGCAATCGAAAATGGAAAACCCCCTCGCGCCTTGGCGCGATCTTTCAATCGTTTGGTTGGCGCTGCTGACGATGATTTTCGTCGCCGTGCCTGGCATCGCGTTTTATTTCGCGCAACTGTATCTGCGCCGCTTTAATCGCTGGCTGCGCCTGCCGCTGCTGACCGCGCAAGTCTGGGCGCTGCGGATCGAACAAGGCACGGCGCGCGCGTCGGAACGCATCGCCGGCGCGCCGATTGCGCTGCACAGCGCGAGCGCGCGATTCCGCGTGACCACGCGCGGCGTAATTGATTTTTTGCGAGGCAAGTGAGGAGACCATGGACGATCAATTTGACACCCAAGCCCTGCTCGTGCGCGCGCAAGTCGTCGCGCAACAAATCCGCCGGAGCGAAGCATTTCCCGCGCTGATCGGCGGCATCGCCGGGGGAATTGCCGGCGCGTTGATGGCAGTAATGATCGCCGGACGCGTCGCCGCGCGCCGGGATGACGCCGCCCCGCGCAAAAAAGAATCACCCAAGTTCGCGTGGTCGCCGCGTGAAGTGGTCCAACTCGCGACGGTGGTTGCATCGCTGGCAAAACAAATCCAAGCGTGGTCAAAAGAACGCAGCCATAGTTAGCGCGGCGCGTCCGCCAAAGTACTTGGCGGGACTGTTTTTTATCGCTCTGGAATCGTTGACTATTCCTGTCAATTGTGCTATAGTTGAGCCGTTCGCAATCCCCGCAAGTAATGATCGTGTTCCAAACTCCAACATTCAGGTGATCCATCCGACTCATTGTCACACGTTGCAAAGCAAGGCGATGTGTTTGAAACACGATGATGTGTCGCGACAGAGGAGGTGGTACACAACGCCAATCTAACCATTTATCGTCTATTCTCAGACACCTAAATCTCAGGAGGAGATGAAGATGAAAAAGTTTATCGTTTTGGCGGTGGTCGTCCTCGCATTGGCGATCATCGCGACGGCATGCGCGCAGCCCGAACCGACCAAACCCGCGGCTCCCGCCGGCGTCAAGGTTCTGCGCCTCGCGCGTGCGACGTACCCGGATGTGCTCGATCCGCAAAAGTCGTCCTACGGGATCGAGATCGAAATGCTCAAACTGTGCTACGAAGGTTTGACCGCGATCGACAACAAGGGCAACATCGGACCCGGCGCGGCGGACAAGTACACCTTGGCGCCCGACGGCAAGAGCATGGTCTTTCACATCCGCGACGGTTTGAAGCGCGCCGACGGTACCGCAATGAACGCGTCGGACTATGAGTACGCGCTCAAGCGCGAAGTGGATCCGTACACACTCGGCAAGCAATACACCGACATGGTGCATGACATCAAGGGCGCGGACGCTCTCATCGCGCTCGAAGGCAAGAAACCCGCGCAAGCCGATGTGGATAAATTGTATGCGGCGTACGGCGTCAAAGCCGACGATGCCAAGCGCGAATTGACCGTTTCGTTCGAAAATGCGATTGGCTACTGGCACTATATCGCCTACACCTGGGTCACCTATCCACCGCTGAAAAAAGCGGTAGATGCTGCTCCAGACAACTGGTGGTCAAAAGCCGAAGGGCACGCCTGCAATGGTCCCTTCAAAGTTCAGAGCATTGAAGAAGGCAAGCGCATCGTCTACGTCGCCAACGCGAACTATTGGCGCGGCAAGCCGAAACTGGATCGCATCGAAGCCACCTACATCGTTGACGAAGTCCAGCGCTTTGAGGCATACAAAAAGGGCGAGTTCGACGAAGTGGACGTGACCTCGGCAACCCTCTCGTCGGTGACGGACGCGCTGAAACCCGAATTCGTACGCTACGCCGCCGCGAACACGACGATGCTCCCCGCGTTCAACAACTCCCGCAAGCCGTTCGACGACAAGAACGTCCGCATCGCCTTCTCGCAGGCGTTCGATCGCGAAGGATTCATTCGCGATGTGCAAAAAGGCATTGGCAAGGCATACCTCCGCTGGATTCCGCCCGGCGTTCCCGGCGCGCAACCCGACGCGAAGGGTGACTATGCCACTGATCCCGCCAAAGCCGTCCAAACGCTCGTGAAAAATGGCTATGGCACTGCGGATGGCAAAGTAGACTGCGCGAAACTCGGCGAACTCAAGATCTCCTACGCCAGCACCGCGGTGAACAAACTCCGCTTTGAGTTCGTCGCCGCCAACTTCCAAAAAGTTTTTGGTTGCCCCATCGTCCTCGATCCAGTGGATTCGACCGTGTTGACCGCGATGACCAAGGATGTCAAGACCAATCCCCAAATGGCGCGTCAGGGTTGGATTCAGGACTATCCGCATCCAAACAACTGGCTGAGCATCTACTGGAAGTGCGCGGCGTTCGCCAAGCGCTATGGTTACTGCAACCAAGCCCTTGACGCGCAGATGGCGAAAGCGGATCAGACGCTCGACTTTGCGGCATCCCTCAAGGAATACCAAAAAGCCGAGGATATGCTGATGGCTGACCTGCCCGGTTCGCCGGCGTACTACAACGAAGCGCTGTACCTCGTCAAGCCGTGGCTCATCGGTTTGAAAGAGAACACCGGCTCCAGCGACTTGGAATGGGCTGGCGAGTGGGGTCCCGTCTGGACGTACGACGTCGACCTGACCAAGGTTCCCGCCGACTATCCCAAGAAGTAATGCGTCGTTGTCATTTCGAGGAGCGGAGCGACGAGAAATCTCGTGGTAACGCCGAGATTTCTCGCTTCGCTACTCAGAAACTTGCGTTGGTAGTCCGGCACGTAGCGGAGCGGAGTGCCGTTGTCGCTG
>DYJA01000028.1:0-56782 GCA_020723345.1 Candidatus Aquidulcis sp.
CAAGTTCAGCCCACAAATATCTCGGACATATCACGGCGCAGGGAACCGTCCCGGATATTGTGATATTCTGACGATGTTCTGCCTTCCGCCCAACCTCAGTTCAATCCTCCAATCTTGATCAAAGGAGCATCAATGTCCAAGCAGGTGTTATTTCGTACGAGTTTTGTTGTGTTAGCCCTCAGCATCCTCACAATGTTGGCGCTTGCGGCATGTAGTCCAAGTGGTCCAACGGGAGGTCCCCCTGGTGGTCCAGGCGCAGCACCCAAGATTACCACTGTGGCTACTCCGACTGCGGCGACCACCGCAGTTCCCACTGCAACTCTGGCTGCGCCCAAAACGGTACGCGCGGTTGGCAATCTCACCGCCCCAAGTCAAACTTCTTTGGCGTTTCAGGCGTCGGGTCTACTCAAGGAAGTCAAGGTCAAAGATGGTGATCGCGTCAAGAAAGGCGATGTCTTGGCAAAATTGGATACGACCCAACTTGACTTGCAGGTCATCCAAGCGCAGACAGCGGTCAATCTTCAAAAGATCAATCTCGCCAAAGTCAAGGCAGGTCCCACAAAGGAAGAAATTACGATCGCCAAGTCAAATTTGGACAAAGCCAAAGCGAGTGTCTCCCAAGCCCAGGCGGCGTACGATCGCGCGGGCGGTGCGAGTAATCCGATGATCGGCTTGATGCCGCAATCGCTGACTCTGCAAGAAGCCACCAGCAACTATCAAGCCGCACTGGCACAATACAACCAGACCGTCCAACATCCCACAGAATTTGAGTTGAACACGGCGCAGGCACAGTACGATCAAGCCGAAGCGGCGCTGGCTATTGCCAAGCAAAATGTCACCTATGCAACCCTGGTCGCGCCGTTTGATGGGACAATCTTATCGATCAAGCCCAAAGCGGGAGAACTTGTGTCTCAAGGTGTGGCTGTGATGACGCTCGCCGATCTGACGCACATGCAGGCAGAAGCGAGTCTAGACGAAAATACTTTGGCGCAAATTCGGGTGGGTCAAAGCGTCATCCTGACGCTTGACACGCTTCCGAACAAGACCCTAACGGGTCGCGTGTCCAAGATCGCGCTGAGCGGTTCCTCGGTGAACGGCGTCGTCAGCGTTCCAGTCACTATCGACATTGATCCGACGGATGCCTCGATTTATCCAGGTTTGAGCGCCACCCTCGAATTCAAAATCAGTCAGTAAACCGCCGAGGCATATCTGCGGTTAACTCAGATTGAAAGGAATCGACATTGAACATCGCAAATATTTCCATTCGCCGTCCCGTCATGATTGTGATGCTGATGGCTGCTCTCGTCGTCGTTGGTTATGTCGCATACATGCGACTGCCGGTCAACGCGTATCCGAACACGGATAACCCCATGGTTGGAGTGACGACGAGTTACCCTGGCGCCAGTCCGGAGGAGGTTCAGGCGTCAGTCTCCAAGCCATTGGAGGAGGCGCTGGGAACCATCAACGGCGTCACTCAAATCACTTCGGAGTCGAGCGAAAATGTGTCCACCATCCGCATCGAGTTCAGTCTGGACACCGCGGTCGATAAAGCTGCTGAAAGTGTACGGGAAAAAGTCTCGGCGACGGTAGGTCAGTTTCCGAATGGTGTTGGCGATCCCGTCATTTCAAAATTCGATCCCGGTGCTATGGGAGTGATCGGTTTTAGCATTGTAGACAAGACCGGCAAAGCCCAGCCAGACGAGTTGCGCCGGCTGGCGGATAACCAGATCAAACCGCGCCTCGAGCGAGTGAGTGGCGTCGCCGACGTCAGTGTTTCCGGTGGCTACGTTCGTCAGATTCAAGTGAACCTCAAACTCGATGAACTGAACTTGCGGCGTGTCAGCGCCGCTCAAGTCGTCAGCGCCATCCAAGCCGAGAACCAAAATCTGCCGGGCGGCACCGTCACGGATAGCGGCAAGAACTTGCTCGTGCGCACGCCCGGGAACTTTCAGACGGTTGACGAAATTGGAAAAATCGTCGTGACGACGAACGGCGGCGTACCGACCTACCTCCGAGATGTCGCACAAGTCAAGGACGGATTCGAAGACGTTAGTTCGTACATTCGCCTCAACGGAAAGGACACCGTCTCAATCTCGGTCATCAAGCAATCAGGTACGAACACGGTGAAGGTGGCTGACTTGGTCAAGGCGGAGCTAACCAAGATTCAGCGCGATTACCCTAATCTCGATATCATCATTTCCACCGATCAATCCATTTCGATCAATGAGTCCACCTCGGACGCGCTCCGCGATCTCGTGCTGGGTGGTCTATTCGCCGCGTTGATTGTGTTCCTCTTTTTCCGGAATATCCTCAACACTGTGATCACGGTTGCCGGTTTGCCTATTATCATGATCGGCACCTTCGCCGGAATGAACCTTTTGGGAATGGGCTTGAACATGATCACCTTGCTGGCATTGTCGCTCGCGGTTGGTCTGGTGATTGACGACGCGATCGTCGTGCGCGAGAATATTTTCCGACACATCGAACGGGGAGAGACGCCCAGGGAAGCAGCGGAAAAGGGGACGAACGAGGTTTCCCTTTCGGTTCTCGCGATGACACTCACGGTGATTTCGGTGTTTTTGCCCATCGCGTTCATCTCTGGCATGATTGGTGTGTTCTTTCGCGAATTCGGTCTAGTGGTGTGCATCGCGGTGGCGCTCTCGCTTTTTGAGGCATTCACCATGGCGCCAATGCTCTCGGCGCACATGGGTGGGTCACACAAGCCGAAAGCCAATCACTCAACCTTGGATGCGGACGCCGACCACATGAACTGGCTCGACCGGACTTACCACCGGCTCTTGGTTTTGGCGCTGCACCACAAACGTACCACGACCATCATCGCCGTCGTCGTGTTCGTCTCTATTTTTGCCTTGGCGGCATCGAGCGAAATGAGTCTAATGGGCAGTATCTCTAGCGATACTTTTTCGGTGACGCTGCAACTCGACCGCGGCACGCCGCTCGAAACGATAGACAAACAAGCGCGGGAGATTGAACAGGGGTTGATGCAATTGCCCAATGTCAAGTATGTCTACACGACGGTGGGCGGGAGCAGTTCATCGGAAAAAGCAACTTTCTCAGTTCGGATGAATGAGACGGGGCAGCCGAGCAAAATCGAGTCACAGGTACGTCAGAAATTCGCAAACGTGAACGGATTGACATTCAGCTTTGCTGGTATGGGGCCTGGCTCGGGCGCGACCAGCAAGAGAATCCAGGTGAATGTCAAGTCTACTGGATCGCTGACGGAGTTGCAAAAAGCGGCGCAAGAAGTCGAAAAGGCAATGCGTGATGTTCAAGGCACGGTGGACATAGAGAGTAGCGCCCAATCAGGTAAACTGGAGATGCACGTGATGGTGGATCGCGAGCGCGCCGCGCGTGCCGGACTGAGCACGACCAGCGTTGGCTCGACGCTACGCACGTTACTCAATGGTACGACGGCATCACGCTATCGCGAATCCGGCAAGGAAGCGGACATTGTGGTGCGGTTGCGCGCAGAGGATCGCTCCCGCATGGACGACATTATGGCGCTGACGATGTCGAGTACGTCCGGTCGCCAAGTGCCACTCCGCAACGTGGCGACGACCGTGGCTAGCACGGGCCCATCTTCGATCCGACGTGTCAACCGCGAGTACCAGATCGTCGTCGGCACGAACTATTGGGGGCGCTCCGAAAATGCAGTCACCAATGATATCCGCGCGCGCCTTGCCAACCTGAGTCTACCTGACGGTGTGACCACTGCCTTTGGCGGAAATGTTCAGACGATGAACGAATCGTTTGCCTCGCTCATGTTCACGCTCTTACTTTCGATCATCTTTGTGTACATGGTGCTGGCGTCTCAGTTCAACTCGTTCACTCAGCCCCTGGTGTTGATGCTCTCGTTGCCGCTATCCGTCGTGGGGGCGCTGCTCGCGCTCCGCTTGGTACACATGAGTCTGGATATGATCTCGCTGATCGGCATCATTCTGCTGCTGGGACTGGTCACCAAGAACTCGATCCTGCTGGTGGACTTTGCCAACCGGCAGCGCGAAAAGGGTGCCAGCCGCGAAGAAGCCATGCTGCGGGCTGGTCCGGTTCGGTTGCGTCCTATTCTGATGACGTCGTCCTCGTTGATTCTGGGCATGTTGCCAGTGTCCCTGAGTCTCGGCTCAAGTGGCAGTTTTCGGGCGCCTATGGCGGTAGCGGTGATCGGCGGTCTCATCACCTCGACGTTATTGACGTTAGTGTTTGTCCCGGTGGCATACTGCCTCATGGATGCCGCGATCGAAAAAGTCAAGCGACTGCGGCGAAGAGAGCCCTCCGTTGCTTCCACGTCGGCAGCAGATGCTCCTGCGCCGGCAGCGAAATAGCAAGAAGGGGAATAGGAGAACAAACAGTGAAGCTGCTTAAAGTAATCATTCCGGTACTGTTCCTCGTCGCATTGTTCGGCGTGGTTGTCCCAGTCTCCGCCGATCTACCTGGCACAAACGAAGACCCATTCGGAGGCTATCCGATTACCGGCACAATTCCTGGTGGTGAAGGTGTTGTCGCAAAATTCGGACTGTCTCCTTTCGGCTATGCGTTGCCCGGCGGTGTCCCCAGTTTTCGGAGCGGCGACGGCACGACTCCACGCCGCGCCATCAACATCAGCGGAATTTGGGGACAAGAGTATCCCACGGCTATGGGACCAATTCTAGCAAGCGAAAGCCCCGATTCGTTTACCGTTACCACCATCGAATTGCCTAATTGCGCTACGCTCAAAATTCCGGCAGGCAAAGCGCGCTGGTTCAAACTCGAAGCGTACGCGGATCGCCGCACCCAAATCTGGCTGGACGATGAGTTGGATGGCGCCAAGACCGCTTCTGGTCGTGCCACGTTTGGCGCTGCCGATCAGTACATGCTCGGCACTACGCCTGGCGATGGCTGGGGAGTTAACTCACTCCAAAACTCTGCTCCTCAAACGTCCAACTTTCTCGAAGGGTTCGTCATGGCGATCTATGATCCCGACAACCTGAAACCGATGTCGGCATTCCAGTCGCCGAACGCCGCGATCTTGACCGTCAACACTGATGAGCGCGGCTTGCTCCTTCCCGGTCCCGACAATATCTCCGTCACTGACGCGACTGGCGCAGACATTCACGGCTATGGCAGTTACAACTCCAACATCACGAACCATCTTTTGTGGTACGAAGGGCGTTTTGCGGGCTGGGTATTCGTGATGGTCTACAATCAAATGGTTTGGGATGGGACTGCCAGTGTGTGCAGCCAGCGTGCCTGGTAGAGGATGCGCCACACTCAATTCTAGTCCGTAACATCCAAGAGGGTAACTTGAAAAAAATATGCCTTGGGACAATCGCTCTATTCGCTCTGACACTCGGGCTGACTGTACCGGTTGTTTTCGCACAAGGACCGATGGGTTCTGGTCCCCTTGATCCTTTGACGGTAACCCGCGATGAACGCATGGTCGGCGGCAATTCGGTCTTGTGGTTTTACTTCGATTATCCGGGTGATCGCTCCAAAGTCGAAGTCGGATTGAATTCCAACCTCGCCACGTATCTGCGGATGGCGATCTACACACAAGAGCAAGCGAACACCTGGATGCGCGATACCGGCGTGACGCCCATCGGTGTCGCGACGAAACCGAGCGAAGGAACAGCGACGGCGGAGTATGATCTGTACTGGAGTGGCTCGTTCAACCTAGCAGGACGCTACTTTGTCGTCGTAACGAATTTCAGTTCGACGCCAACCGTTTTCCGGTTGTCCGCGCGCGGCGATACCATTACGTTGTATCCCACGCCGACGGCGACAGTGGGGATCGCCGTGCCATTGGCGACGCCGATTCCGCAAGGGACAATCCAAGGCAAGTTGATCTTCCAGACCAGCAGCGGCGGCAATATTTACACTGTGAACGGCGACGGCACGAATTTGAAACGGATTACAGATGGTGCACTCGATCCGGCGTGGTCGCCCGATGGAACAAAAATCACGTACACACGTTGGCAAACCAAGCCCGGCGTCTACGTCGCGAACGCGGACGGAACATTCGAAACCTCGCTCGTCGGCGCAAACCAAGCACTTTCGCCGCAATGGAGCCCGGACGGATCGCGTGTCGTCTTTGTGCGCCAAACCGGAGGCGTAACCGACGAATCGAACATTTGCTTTGGCAGTTTCTGCTTTGGGCAATCGCCCGATACGCGATGGAAATTGGGTATGGTGACCTTCATGATCAACGACCAAGGCAATCTGTACAACGATTTCAGTGATCCTCCGTGTACCAATCATTGTTTCTCGCCGACCTGGAGCAATGACTCGCGTTACTTGGCATTCGCCGACAGCCAATACGGCGTCATGCGGACTGACACGTTGAGTAACACGCTCTGGATCATGTTCAACCAAAATCCGAAGGTGCAATCCGCCGCGTGGAGTCCCGACGGCAAGCAAATCGCATTCCAGGTTGAGCAACACGATCACTGGGAAATTTACGTGATGAACGCAGATGCGACAGACGCCAAGCCGGTGACGCAAGCCGATCCTTTATCGTTCCGTCCTGCCAACAACGTCGCGCCGGTCTGGTCGCCGGACAGCAAGCAACTCTTGTTCGTGTCTGACCGCAATGGCAAGTGGGAATTTTTCGTTGTAAACCCGGATGGCTCGAACTTGCAGCAAGTGCTGAAAAACGTAACCGACCTCACCGGACTCTATTATAACTTCTCGAACGAGCGCATGGCGAGTTGGAGCAAATAGCTCTCGATTCTATGGGATGCCCGGCGGATTGACCTGTTCTCTTATTTCTCTACACCCCAACCAGTTTTCTGTACAACGATTGAGCGGTTTCTGCGGGTTCGATATTCAGATGATCCCGCAACGTATTCTTCAGTTGCTCGTACTGGCGCGCCGCCGCCGCGCGATCCCCCTGGCGCGCGTAACACTCCATCAACGCGCAATGGACATCTTCCAGCAACGGATCAATCTCAATCGCTCTCTGCCCGAAAGTGATCGCGCGCGGCGGCGATGTCGCGGCGTAATGCGCAACGAGCGCGCGCAACGCGCCCAGACATGCCTCGCGCAAACGATGGCGTTCCGGCGCGCACCAATCGTAGTAGAGATTGTCCAAATACTCGCCCGCGTACAAAGCGACGGCTTGCTCGTACCACGCGATGTATTTTTCGCCTGACGCAGTGCGCGCCGCGCGAATGCACTTGTCGAATTCATCTACATCGACTGCGAAACATTCCGCGTCGAGCAAATACTCGCCCGCTTCGGCGACGATGAACTTGGACGCGCGCTCCGGCGCTTGCAACGCGTGGCGCAGACGATAAAGCGCGGTGTGAAACGCGGTCTTGCCCCGACCGGGGCCGGCGTCCCGCCACAACGCTTCGACGACGCGATCCAACGGGACGCGGTCGCGGCGGAAGGTGACAAAGTACGCCAGCAAATCGCGCGCCTTTGCCGAGACCCAGCGGTCTTGCGTGATTTCGATTCCATTCTGAAATACCCGGAACTGTCCCAGGGCGCGCACTTGGATCAGCAGACGCGCGACCGGCGCGGCAGAGGGCGCAAACGCGGCGAGCACGCGCCCCACGAATTCGGGATACCATCCGGCGGACTGCGCCGCCCGGCAGACGACCTGCGCGCGGTTCCCTTGATCGAGATAGAGTTGATACGCGTTCGTTGGCGCAATCAGGTCGAGTGATTTTTTCACCATCTCCACTCCGGCAGTTTGCCGACCGGTTTGCAAATAGATGTACGCGAGTCCAAAGTACACCATCGCCAACGGAATCCGAAACTGCCGGTGCTCTTCCAATTCCAGCATCTCTTCGTACAATCGCTCGGCGGTTTCCATTTGTTCCGCGTCAAGATAGACATCTGCCAGAACGCTGCGGCACACGCAAACTTCGTATGTGTCCGCGTTTTCCGCATGCGCCCACAACGCGGCTTCGGCGACCTGACGCGCTTCGTCCACGCGTCCCTGCCGACACAGGTTGAATGCCAGGTCGCCGGACGCCATAATCTGCGTGTAACTTTCCAATCCCAGACCGCGCGCCAGTTCAATTGCCTGTCGCAAAAATTCTTCGGCGCGCGCGTGCTGCCCTTGGCGCGTGAGAACATTCCCTACCGCGGAGTACGCCGTCGGCACAAGTTCTTGGAGCTGCAACTTGGTCGCGATCTCCAATCCTTTCTGAGCGTACTCCAGCGCGGTGCGTAACTCGCCCCAATAGAGATAGGGCGTGGCGAGTGTGATACACGCGCCCGCGGCGATAGGCGAAAGTTCATCCGGCAGAATTCGCAGCGCCTCCCGGCAACGCGCGACGGTGGCTTGCGGGTCGCCGTGCCACCAACAGATTTGTCCCAACGCCCAGAGCAGGCGCGCGCGTTGTGCGGGCGCGATTGCACTGCCCGCCGATTCCATTTCGCGCACGGCTTCTTCCGCCAGCGCGCGTCCGCGATCAGTCCCCTGCAAAAAACCGGCGCTGCGCGCCAATGCCATCAACGCGCGCGCGCGTTCATCGTGCTGGTCGCCACCAATGTACGAAAGCGCTTCGGTTGCCAGACCTTGCGCGCGGCGATAATCCCCCTGCGAGCGCGCCGTCTCGGAAAGTTCCACGAGCGCGCGGCACACGCCCGCCTTATGTCCCAGCGCGGCAAACGCGGCGCGCGCTTCTTCAAAACGCGCTTGTGCGCGGCTGACCTGTCCCAAGCGCCGCAGTACCGCGCCGTGATGGATCAACAGCATCGGTTGGGCGCGCATGATCGACGCCGGCAGCGCGTTCAGCAAGTGCATCAACACTTGGACGCGCCCAGAATCGAAATAGGTGGGCGCGAGCTCGGCGACAACGCGCGCCGCCGCTGCCACGTCGTCCGCTTGCAGCAAGTGCGTCGCCGCGACTTCCAATTCGCCGACCGACGCGTAATAGCAACCCGCCGCGCCTTCCGTCGCGCGCGCGGCAGTCGCATCTTCGCGATAGAACTTGGCGCGCAAAAAATCGCGATAGAGATTGTGGTAGCGAAACCATTCGCGTTTCTCGTCGAGACTCTGCAGAAACAGATTCCCTTGTTCGATGCGCTCCAACATCGTTTGCGAATTGACGACGTTCAAGATCGCGTCGCACGTCGCGGCGTTCATTTGCGCGAGGATGGATGTCCGCAGCAGAAATACCTGAATGTCGGCTGGCTGCTGCTGAAAAGATTCTTCGGCGAGGTACTCGAAAATCGCGCGATTCGTCCCACCCAGGTCGGCAATGAGTTGCTGCGCGTCGCGTTCGTCCTTTCCGGAAAGAGACGCAAGCGCGAGTTGCACCCCGGCTGCCCATCCTTCGGTTTTGTCGGACAACAGAGACGCGCTTTCACCGGATAGCGCAGGCGCGTTCCGTTGCAGCATCAACGCGACTTCTGCGGGCGAGAGGCGCAGATCGGGCGCGCGCAACTCTGCCAACATTCCGCGCGCGCGCCAGCGCGCCAGCGCGAGCGGCGGGTCGCTGCGCGCCGAAATCACCAGATGCAATCGGGGCGGCGCGTGTTCGATCAGCATGTCGGCGAGCGCGTGCACGGTGGGATTCGTAACGAGGTGATAATCTTCCAGTACGACGATCAGGTCTTGCACGAGTGCTTGCGCCAGTTCGTTGATCAGCACGGTCAAAACGCGTTCGGGCGGATGCGGCTCGGTGCTGTTGAGCAAGGCGCGCGCGGCGGCGCCGAATGGCGGTTCTTTGTTCGCGAGAGTTTCGCGCAAGCCCTCCGTCAGGTAAGTGAGGAACACGACCGGATCGCTATCGGCTTGATCGAGCTGGTACCACAAAAGTGGCAAGCCCGCGCGCACGGCGAACTCGGCAAGCAGCGTCGTCTTGCCATAGCCCGGCGGCGCGGAGACGAGAATCAAGCGGCGGTCGAGGTTTGCGCGCAACCGGTCGAGCAGATGTGGGCGCGCGATCAAGTCCGACCGGCGTTGGGGAATCAGAAATTTAGTGTAGAGGAGAATTGGAATTTCCACGTCGTTGTGTACCTGCTCCGGCAGATCGGCAACATTATAGCATCTTTGGCGTCAAGAAGGTAATTTTGCGCTGTGAGGATTCTGTCAGAATTTTGCAAATGGGTTGGAGTAGAATATAACCAAATCGATTCGATGAAGGAGGAGAAATGAAACACGTCAAATTCCTGTTTCTGTTGGCGTTCATCGTCTGGCTGATCGCCGCGTGCACGCCAGCGCCCACCGTCGCGCCGCCGACCAGCGCGCCCGCGGCAAGCGCGCCGACCGCGGCAGCGCCCAAACCGACGACTGTGCCACCGACGGCGGTTCTACCCACTACTGCGCCAACTCCCGCTGGTCCCCGCATCCTCAAAGTCGCGGCAACTGCCAGCGTCACCAACTGGGATCCCAGCGCATCGTTCTCCACCGAGGCGCTCTACCTGGCGAATCTCTACGAGCCGTTGCTATGGGTCAACCCACCCGGCGCGAAAGAACCGTACACCCCCGCGCTGGCTGAAAAGTGGGAGCGCTCGAGCGACGCGCTGACCTGGACTTTTCGTCTACGCAAAGGTGCCAAATTCCATGACGGCTCCGAACTAACTTCGGCGGCGGTCACGCAATCGATCTCGCGCACGATCACACTCGACCAGGGCGCGGCGTTCATCTGGGGACCGGTCGCCAAGATGGAAACGCCCGACCCGCAGACCGTCGTGTTCAAATTGAAGTACGCCGCGCCGATGGAACTGATCGCCGGTTCGACGTATGGCGCGTGGATCTACAGCCCCAAGGCAATCGAGGCGGCGAACAAGGATCCCAAGTACTTTGAAAAAGGACTCGAAGCCGGCTCGGGACCGTACAAACTGGAATCGTACACGCCCGGCAAAGAAGTCGTGCTCGCCAAGTTCGACGACTATTGGGGCGGCTGGAAAGATGTGATACACTACGACAAGATCGTGATCAGCATCACGCCCGAAGCCGTCACCCAGCAACAAATGCTCGAAGGTGGTCAGGTCGATTTGGCGCTCACCTTGCCGCTGGAAAACATCAAACGCTTTAAGGACAATCCCAACTTTTACGTGTCTGAGGAACCATCGTTGATCAATTTTGTCGCGTACCTCAACACCAAGCGACCGCCGCTGGATAACAAATTGGTGCGTCAAGCGATTGCCTATGCTCTTTCGTACGCGGACATCGCGACAGTCGGCGGGCAAGGTTACGCCACCCAAGCGCGCAGCGTAGTTCCCAAAGGCGTGTGGCCCTATTCGGATGATGTGTTCCAGTACAAACAAGATCTTGCCAAAGCCAAAGACTTGATGAAGCAAGCCGGGCTCGAGGGCAAGACGTTCAAGTTGGCGTTGACGTATGCGTCGGAGAATGCGAATGAAGAACGCTTTGCGCCGGTGATCAAGGACGCGCTCAAACCAATCGGCTTCGACGTCGAGATCAAGCCGATGCTCTGGACGCAGCAATGGAAACTGGGCAAGGACGATCCGACCAAGGCGCAAGACATTTTCGTGCTGCAATACTGGCCCACCTACAGCGATGCCGGTTCCGACAATCTCTTTTCGATGTACCACAGCGAAAAGAAACCGTTCTTCAATCTGGGTTACTATTTCAACCCAGAAGTAGACAAACTGATTGACGGCGCCGGAGAGATTATGGTCACCGATCCGAAGAAATCGCAGGAGATGTACGTCAAAGCGATGAACATCATGGCGGACGAAAGCCCGGTCCTGCCGCTCTACGACGCGAAAGCAGTCCACGTCGTACCCAAAACGTTACTGGGATTCAAGTACAACATGAATTACCCATTCTCGATCTTTTTCTACCCGCTGAACAAAAAGTAATTCGTTCTGTCGTTGTCCCCTTTCCGAACGGGAGAGGGGACAGCGACACCAGAGTTGGAATGCTGCGTAAACTCGAGTACGTCATTCGTCGTCTGGCGATGTCGGTGCTGGTGCTGGTGGGATTGTCCATCATCACTTTTACGCTCGCGCGCGTCGTTCCCTCCGATCCCGCCGCGCTGTTCATCGGTCCACATCCTAATCCCGACGATCTGGAAAGGACGCGCGAGAAACTGGGACTCAATCGTCCATTGCCGGCGCAATACGCGTCGTACGTGAGCGAGATGCTGCAAGGCGATTGGGGTGACTCGATCGCGACCAAGCGCCCGGTCTTGCAAGAGATCGGCGACCGCTGGGCGGCGTCGCTCGAATTGCTGATCGTCGCGATGACGTTCGCGGTGTTGGTCGGCGTGCCGTTGGGCGTCTTCTCCGCGCGCTTGCAGGGCAGTCCATTCGATGTCGGCGTGCGCGTTGCCTCCATCGTCGGCGTGTCGTTGCCGGCGTTCTGGCTGGGGCTGCTACTGCAAATCATTTTCTTTCGCAACTTGCATCTCTTACCGCTCGCCGGACGTTTTGATACCGACTTGCGTTTTACGAATCCAATCGAGATGCTCACCGGTTTTCATTTGCTCGATACTGTGGTCACTGGCAACTGGGTCGCGTTCAAAGATGTCGCGTGGCACATCGTTCTGCCCGCGCTGACGCTGGCGGCGTATCCGATCGGTCTGATCGCGCGGATGACGCGCGCGACGATGCTGGAAGTTTTGGCGCAAGATTATATTCGCACCGCGCGCGCGTATGGCACGCCCGAATCGTTCGTCGTCTACGCGTACGCGCTCAAGAACGCGATCGGTCCCACGCTCACCGTCATCGGGTTGACGCTGGCGTTCGCGCTGACCGGCACATTCTTCGTCGAGATCGTGTTCAATTGGCCCGGGCTGGGGATGCTCACGGTGCATTCGCTCTTGAATGTGGACTATCCGGTCATTATGGGCATCACCTTGTTTGCCGCGTCGGGTTACGTACTGATCAATTTGCTCGTCGATCTCGCGCAAGCGTGGATTGATCCGCGCATTAGTTTGGGATAACCAATCATGCAAGCCGCCGAATGGTTGAATCGTCGACAAGGATTTGCGGAGCCGGGTGAGTTGCGTCCGCGCCGACAACTCGCGCACGTCGTCTACGTCATTCTGCGCGATCCATTGGCATTGTTCAGCGTAATCATTCTGACGCTCTTTGTTCTCATCGCGCTCTTTGGTCCTTGGCTCGCGCCGTATCCGGAGCAAGGGTACGGCAAAACGAATGTCGCCACGCGCATGTTGCCGATGTCGCCGGAGCATCCGTTCGGTACCGATCGCCTGGGGCGCGATATGCTCAGTCGCGTGATTATCGCCGCGCAGCCCGCGCTCGTGGTATCGCTGGTCGTCGTGTTGATCGCGGTCCTTATCGGCGCGCCGCTGGGCGCGGTCGCGGGATACTTCGGCGGACGACTCGACGATCTGATCATGCGCGTGACCGATCTATTTCTCGCGTTCCCATCTCTACTTTTGGCAATGGCGATTGTCGCCGCGCTCGGACCTGGGTTGGATCATGCCGCGCTCGCGCTCGCGATCTCGTGGTGGCCCTGGTACACCCGGCTCGTGCGCGGCATGGCGCTCGGGCTGCGCCAGCGGTATTTCGTCCAAGCCGCGCAGTCCATCGGCGTGCCGGCGCGCGTGATCATCGCGCGCCACATCTTGCCGAATTGTCTCTCTCCAATTTTGGTGCAGGCGACCGTGGACATCGGCACGGTGATCCTGGCGTCCAGTTCGCTCGCGTTCATCGGCTTGGGCGCGCAGCCGCCCGCGCCCGATTGGGGCTTGATGGTGAGCGAGGGGCGCACATTCATTCTCGATGAGTGGTGGTATTCCACTTTTCCAGGACTCGCCATTTTCATTTCTGTGCTCGCGTTCAATTTGTTAGGCGACACCTTGCGCGATATTTTTGATCCGCGCCAGTACAGATAATGTCGGATCAGGCGACTAGAAGTCGCAGCAACGAACGCACAAAGCCGACCTCCGTCGGCTGACGTGGAACGAGTCTGCGGAGGCAGACTTCGCCGTCGTTGCCGCGATTTCAATCGCCTGTTGGATGATCAGAAAAACTCAATGGTTGAACCGTTACTTCAAGTCGAAAACTTACGAATCGAATTCCGCACTTCACGCGGAACGCTCCAGGCGTTATCCGGCATCTCGTTCGACGTGTTACCCGGCGAAGTGTTTGGGCTAGTCGGCGAAACGGGCTGCGGGAAAACGGTGACCGGGCTGGGCGTGCTGCGCCTCGTGCCCAAGCCGGGCAAGATCACCGCCGGGCGCATCTTGTTGCGCGGCGATGATCTGTTGGCGAAATCGGACAACGAGATGCAGCAAATTCGCGGCGGACGAATCGCGATGATCTTTCAAGACCCCGCGTCGTCGCTCAATCCGGTGTTCACGCTCGGCTCGCAAATCGCGCGCGTGATTTGCCAACATCAAAATGTGAGCGCGCGCGAAGCAAATCGCCAAGTCGTCGCGACACTTGAATCAGTCGGCTTGCCGGACGCGCAACGCTTGATGGATTCGTATCCGCACGAATTGTCGGGCGGGATGCAGCAGCGCGCGATGATCGCGATGGCGCTCGCGTGTCAACCGGCGCTGCTTATCGCCGACGAACCGACGACCGCGCTCGACGTGACGATCAAAGCGCAAATTCTAACGCTGCTGCGAGAATTGCAGGCGCATTTCAACCTGGCTTTGCTGTTGATTACGCACGACCTGGGTGTGGTCGCCGAGATGTGCGACCGGCTGGCAGTTTTGTACGCCGGGCACGTCGCGGAAACGGGAACGATGGCGGAGATTTTCTCCGCGCCGCAACATCCCTACACGCGCGGATTGATGAGCGCGATCCCGCGGCGCGACAGTCGCGGCAAACCATTGACCGCGATCCGCGGCACGGTGCCAAGCAATCCGGGCGCACTGGTCGGCTGTCCGTTTGAGTCGCGCTGCGATTTTGTTTTCGAGCGTTGTCGCGCAGAACGACCATCGCTGATGCGCGTGGAGAAAAATCACTTGAGCGCGTGCTGGCTCCTCCAATCAGATGGAGGCGCGCGATGAATCACGCGCCGTTGGTGCGAGTCGAATCACTCGTCAAACACTTTCGATTGCCGGGCGGATGGCTGTCCGGCGGCGCGCAAATTTTGCACGCGATCGACGATGTGAGTTTGGAGATTTATCCGGGCCAAGTGTTGGGCTTGGTCGGCGAATCGGGTTGCGGCAAAACGACGCTGGGACGTTGCCTGTTGCGATTGGTTGACCCCACGGCGGGGCGAATCACATTTGAAGAGCGAGACCTGCTCGCACTAAAAGGCGCGGAGCTGCGACGCTTGCGCGAAGAAATGCAGATCGTTTTTCAAAGTCCGCTCTCTTCGCTCAGTCCGCGTTTCAAAGTTTTCGACTGTGTCGCCGAGCCGCTGCAAACCCACCGGCGTTTGACGCGCGCGGAACTAGAATCGCGCGTCCGCGAATTGCTCGAGCAGGTTGGCTTGGGACGACAACATCTTGATCGCTATCCGCACGAACTTTCCGGTGGGCAATGTCAGCGCGTCGCGGTCGCGCGCGCGTTGGCGCTCAGTCCGCGCTTGCTCGTCTTGGATGAGCCGACTTCGGCGCTCGATGTTTCGGTGCAGGCGCAGATTATCAACTTGCTCGCCGAATTGCGCGCGCAGCGCGGGCTGACTTATCTGTTCATCTCGCACGACCTGGGTGTGGTGCAGTACATCAGTGATCGGATCTGTGTGATGTATTTGGGCAAACTTGTGGAAACGGGTCCGTCGGACGCGATCTTCGACGCGCCGCGCCATCCGTACACCCAGGCGCTCATCTCCGCGATTTCGCTGCCGGAACCGGGCGCGGCGCGCAACCGCATCGTGCTGAAAGGCGCGGTGCCCAGTCCGGTCAATCCGCCGCCGGGTTGTCGTTTCCACACGCGTTGTCCGCTCGCGCAAGCGCGCTGTCGCGTTGAAGAGCCAACATTGCGTTCGGTCGAAAAAGGGCGGATGGTTGCTTGTCATTTTGCGTAAACAGCATTAGGAAAAAGCCGAAACCATTGTTGGACACAGATTGACACTGATAAACACTGATTCTTTTTCCCCATCTGTGTCCAAGATCAAGTCATATAAACCGAGGTGAGGGATGAGTAGACTGTTGGGGATCGCCGCGATCCAGATGGCGCCCGTGCCTTTTGATCGGGAAGCCACGCTGAAGAAAATCGAATCCGTGGTCGCGCAGATGAACGCAACGCTGTCCTGGGTCGATTTGTTCTGCTTTCCGGAACTCGTCCTGGATGCTTTGACGCCATTCGTTCCGAGAGGCGAAAAGAAACTCCAGCCCGAAACGATCCCAGGAGTGACGACGGATCGTCTCTGCGCGCTCGCCGCGCGCCATCACAAGTGGCTGATTCCCGGCTCGATCAGCGAATCGGATGGAAGCGCGATCTATAACACCGCCGTCGTCATTTCGCCGACCGGACAGATCGTCGCGCGCTATCGCAAAATGTTTCCGTGGCATCCCCTGGAAATCTGCACGCCCGGCGATTCGTTTTGCGTCTTCGATGTGCCGGAGGTTGGACGCATTGGTCTGTGTATTTGTTACGATATGTGGTTTCCCGAAGTCGCGCGCACGCTCGCGTGGATGGGGGCAGAAGTCATTCTGCATCCCAGTCTCACGGCGACTTCAGATCGCAGCCAGGAACTCATCATCAGCCAAGCCAACGCCATCTTCAATCAATGTTATTTCATTGATGTCAACGCGACCGGTCCGTACGGCGGGGGCCGCTCAATCCTGGTTGATCCCGATGGGCGCGTGTTGCAGCAAGCCGATCAGCACGAAACGATCCTGACCGAAATTCTCGATCTTGATCGCGTGACGCGCGCGCGCGAATTGGGCACGCTGGGGCTTTCGCAAACATGGAAGGCGTTGCGCGATAACCCGGTTTATTTTCCGCCGTACACCGAAGGCATTTCTGCGAGCGCGATGGTGCGCGCGTTGGGACCGATGCGCTATCCCGATTCGCTCTCGCCTAACAACAACGCCGCGCCATCTACGTCGCACCAAGATTCATAGGGGAAATAACATGACAAACTCAACAGGAGTCGAACATCTCTCGCCGATTTGGAGCCGTTCGTTTTCCGTGATGGTGGATCACGGCGAAGGTTCCTACTTGTTCGACACGAACGGCAAACGCTATCTCGATTTTACATGCGGCATTGCTGTCACCAGCACGGGGCACTGCCATCCGCGCGTCGTGAAGGCGATTCAGGTACAAGCCGCCCAATTGATCCACGGTCAAGCCAACATCGTCTACCACAAACCGATGCTGGACTTAATTACCGAGTTGCGGACCGTCGTGCCGCCGCCGCTCGATTCGTTTTTCTTTAGCAACAGCGGCGCGGAAATTCTCGAAGCGGGCGTCAAACTTGCGAAACAAACCACGCGGCGACAGAACATCATCGTCTTTCAAGGCGGTTTTCACGGGCGCACGCATTTGACGATGGCGATGACGACGAGCAAGACCGGTTATCGTATTGGGTATCAGCCGCTCGTTCCAGGCATTTTCGTCGCGCCGTACCCGTACGCGTTTTATTACGGTTGGGATGAACAGACCACACTCGATTTCTGTTTGCGCGAATTGATCAAGTTGCTCAAGAGCCAGACCGCGCCCGAGGAGACCGCCGCCATCGTCGTCGAGCCGGCGTTGGGCGAAGGCGGCTACGTCATTCCGCCCGCCGGTTTTCTGCCCGCGCTGCGCGAGTTGTGCGACCAGCACGGCATCCTGCTGATTGCCGACGAAGTGCAAACCGGGATTGGGCGCACCGGCAAATTCTTCGCCGTCGAACACACGCAGACAATTCCCGACATCCTGCTCATGGCAAAAGGGATCGCGTCCGGTTTGCCGCTTTCGGGGTTGGCAGCGCGCGGCGAATTGATGAAGCAGTGGAAGCCCGGCAGCCACGGTGGAACATTCGGCGGGAATGTCGTCGCGTGCGCGGCAGCCGTCGCAACGATTCAGGCGATCCGCGAAGAAAAGTTGCTGGAGAACACCGTCGCGCGCGGCGCGCAATTGATCGCGGGGTTGAAAAAACTGCAAGGCGATTTCCGAAAAATCGGCGATGTGCGCGGTTGGGGATTGATGATCGGAGTGGAATTCGGGAAGCCCGGCGCGCCGGACCCGACGACAACGAAAGCCGTGATCAACGCGGCATTCGAGCGCGGGCTGATGTTGTTGACCAGCGGCACGTTCGATAACGTCATTCGCTGGATCCCACCGCTGGTCGTCACCGAAGAACAAATCGACAACGCGCTGGACATTTTTGCCGCGGCGTTGGATCAAGTGGCGTGCTGATGGAGATCAAGGCGTGCCGTCAAAAACCGGGGGCGTCGCGAACCTAGAGTGTTGACTTGACGAACCTATCCGCAGAATCGATTTTCCCTGGATGAGTGGATCACTACGAGCACGGTGAATTGCCAATCCTTCGTTTTTCCGGTAGGATCACGGCGTGAGTAAACTGGCAGACGAAATCTCGTATCACAATCCTCACAGATCCAACCGTGCTGGTTTTCTGGATCGCATCAGGATAGGCGAGAGTGAAAACTCCTGTTGAATCAAGCAAAGGGAACGAGTATAATGGGCAAGCGCAAGAATAACAGGGCAAGCAGAATTCTAGCGCAGGTTTTGTGCAATCATAGGGCAAATCGTTGTTTGACTTGCCATTTTGCACACTTCGCGACGATCTGACCATTGACCCAGGGGCACGAAATTACCATGCTGAGACTTCACATCGAACACACCGTGGAGCGTGAATGATTGGGTAGCCAACCAGAAGGTGTGCTATACTCGGCATAGTTCAGCGGGCGGCGATGTAGAAGTCCTTTGTATGTGATTTTGATTCTGCAGGGAGCGCGAGTGGGATTTTACCAGCGAGCGTTCGACGCCTATCGAACCCGCGATCAAAAAAGCGCGACAGGCTCATACCTGTCGCGTTTCTCTATGTTGGAAGATGTGTTAGATGAAGCATCTGAGGACTGTTCCGGGGTAGGAATGGTCGTGTTTGAGAGGAAAAACTTCGCTAGTGTCGTCAACGCGGCTTGGGACCGCGCGTTTGATTATGGTCGCCGTGTAACTGACTCGCCCCACCTATTTTTTGCCAAAATTGCATATTCGCGTTATCATTCAATTGCAACATTTCAAAACTTGATGAGGAGATGGATATGTCAGCGTTACAATCTGCAATTGATTTGATGGAAATCGCCGCGCGGACTGCGCCCAAATCCGGCGGCAAGGATTTCGTCGTGATACAAGTGATCGAGGGCGATGATCTCAAACGTCTCGCCGACGAAATGATCAAGTACGGCGAGAAAACGAAGAAGAAGAACTTTGACCGCGACGCGCGCGGCGTCGCCGCGTCGCCCGCGCTCATGCTGATCGGGATCAAGGACGCCAAGGCGGTCGACTTGAACTGCGGCGCGTGCGGCTTCGATCTGTGCAGCGATCGCGTCGCGGCGGAGCACAGTGAGTTTGCGGGTCCGCAGTGCGCGTTTCGTCTGCTCGATATGGGGATCGCGCTGGGGTCGGCGGTCAAAACCGCGAGTCTGCTCAACGTGGACAATCGGATCATGTACCGCGCCGGTGTCGTCGCGCGGCAGATGGGGTTGATCGACGCGGACTTCGTGATGGGCATTCCGTTGTCGGTGACCGGCAAAAGTATCTTTTTCGACAGGTAGTCGTACAAGTTTGACATTCTCGTTCGCGTGTGTTATAAACTGCCGCGCAAAAAAGGCGCGGCAGTTTCTGTGGTTAGCGCGCGATGGAATGTCAACGGCGCGCCGCCAGCGCGCCAGCGCATTATGCAGAAGGAGATCGTTCGATGGCTACCGAATTTTTCAACAATGGAACACATCGCTGTATTCGGTTCGACGATTTGACGGAAGAGGGCGACGTTCAGGCAAATCAATTTCTCATCATTCACGGCGAAAAAGGAATGTTGCTCGATCCGGGCGGCAATAAACTTTTTTCCAAACTCGTCGCCGAAGTTTCCAAATTCATTCCACCGCAGAAATTGGAATATCTTTTTCTGTCGCACCAAGACCCCGATGTCGGCGCGGGGCTGAATGGATATTTGCTCGTCACCGATGCCAAGATTTGTTTCCCGGCGGTATGGGAGCGCTTCATCCCAGCGTTTTGCGCCAAGAGTCTGGCGGACAATCGCGTCATCGCGATTCCAGACTCTGGCGCGCGGCTCAAACTCGACAGCGCGGACATCGTTTTGTTGCCCGCGCACTTTCTCCATTCGCCGGGCAATCTCCAAGTTTACGATCCAATTTCCAAGATGCTCTTCTCCGGTGATTTAGGTACTTCGCTTTTGCCGCCCGGCAACGTGTATCAAACGGTGAGCGATTTTAACGCGCACGTTGAATTTATGGAGCCGTTTCATCGGCGGTACATGACCTCGGGACAGGCGTGCCGATTGTGGACGGCGATGGCACGCGCGTTGGACATCGAACGCATTGCGCCGCAGCACGGCGCGATGTTCGAAGGCAAAGCGATGGTCAACCAGTTGATCGAATGGGTGGCGAATTTGAAATGCGGCGTGGATTTGCTCGCCGAACAGAATTGGTATCGGATTCCAGATTAGGCAGAGGGGAATCGAATGAAATCGCGTGCGGGTATCGTCATCATCGGCGGCGGGATCATCGGTACGAGCGTCGCGTACCACCTCGCGCAGCGCGGAGTACGCGACATCGTGCTGATCGAAGCGGATCTGGTGGGCAGCGGAGCATCGGGGCGGAGCGCGGCGATGATTCTTTTGCAAATGTCGCGCGAGATGACCGTTCGAATGTCGCAGGAATCGTTCAAAGAATATTTGAACTTTGAAGAAGAATTCGACGCGGACATTGGTTACAAGCCGATTGGCTACCTCAATCTCGCGACGAAGGAAATCGCCGACAATCTGCGCGCACAATTCGAGCTACAGCATCGCCTCGGCGTGCCGACGGAGATTTTGTCGCCCGATACAATCGCGCGACTGGTGCCCGCGCTCGACGTGTCGGATCTCGAATTCGGCTCGATTTGTTGGCAGGACGGCGTCATCGATCCGCATTCGGTGATGCAAGCGTACGTCAAACACGCGCGGCGACTCGGCGCGGAGATCAACGAAAAAGTCGAGGCGACGGGCATCGTGCTCGAAAAAGATCGCGTCGCCGGCGTGCGAACGACAGCGGGCGACATCGCGACACCGCTGGTCGTCAACGCGGCAGGCGCGCGCGCCGCGCAAGTCGGTGCCTGGGTCGGCTTGCATCTGCCGATCAAGAATTTCAAGCGGACGATTTTCATTACCGATCGCTTTGACGAGATTCCAGAGCGGACACCCTTCGTCATGGATCTCGCGATCGAGTGGTACTTTCGCAAAGAGGGCAAAGGCATTTTGCTTGGCATGGGTATCGAAGAGAGTACGACGTTCGAGCCGCAACTCGAATGGGAATTTCTCGACGCGATGATCCAGCGCGCGCTGCACCGCGCGCCGATTCTTGCGAACGCGCGCGTGATGCGCGGCTGGGCGGGCTTGCGCTCGCTCACGCCGGACGATTATCCGATCCTGGGTCGCGCGCCCGGCGTTGAAGGATTTGTCAATTGCTGCGGCTGGGGCGGACACGGCGTGATGCACGCACCGATTGCGGGACAACTCGTCGCGGAATTGATCGCGGATGGCAAGACGACGACGCTCGATGCTCACGCGTTTGAATTGCAAAGATTCTCTCAGACGACTTACTCTCATTTGACATTCTAACCGACTTGTGAGAATATTATGCCGCAATGGTTCTTGCGGCAGTTTGCTTGTTGGAATTCTAATGTCAGTTGTAGATGACGTCAAATCGAAAATCGACATCGTTGATGTCATCGGTCAATATGCGACGCTGAAAAAAGCAGGGCGCAATTTCAAGGCGCTCTGTCCATTTCACAACGAAAAAACTCCGTCCTTTATCGTTTTTCCCGACCAGGGAACGTGGCACTGTTTTGGTTCGTGCAATACCGGCGGCGACGTGTTCACCTTCTTGATGAAGAAGGAGAACCTGGATTTCGGCGAAGCGTTGCGCCGCCTCGCGCAGCGCGCCGGAGTCGAACTCGTTCGCGAGACGCCGGGCGAAGACGCCGAGCGCAAAAAGTTACGCGAGATTCTCGCGGCAACGTCCGCACATTACCACTATCTGCTCAAAAACCATCCTGCCGCGCAAGGCGCGCGCGCGTACATCGCGAAACGATTTCTCACGCCTGAAACTGCCGCATTGTTCGAACTAGGTTTCGCGTTGGACGATTGGCACGCGACGGAAAATTATCTCGTCGGCAAAGGGTACACCGCGCGCGAACTCGAAGCGGCGGGACTCGTGATTGCGCGTGAAGGCGGCGGACATTACGACCGCTTTCGGGGTCGGCTGATGTTTCCGATTCGCAATCGCAACGGCGAAGTGATCGGCTTTGGTGCGCGCACGCTGACCGGCGACGAACCCAAGTACCTCAACTCGCCGCAGACGCCGCTGTTCGACAAGAGCGCGACGCTGTACGGACTCGATCTCGCCAAAGACACGATTCGTCAGCAAAACCTCGCGGTGATCGTCGAAGGGTACATGGACGTGATCGGCGCGCACCAGGCGGGATTCAAGAACGTCGTCGCGTCGCTCGGCACCGCGCTCACCGAAAAGCAACTTGGGTTGCTCAAACGTTTGACGAATCGTTACGCGCTCGCGCTCGATCCGGACGCAGCAGGCGAGGAAGCGACCAAGCGCGGTCTCCAAGTCGCGCGCGAAGCGCTGGCGCGCAAGACCGTCCCGGTGCCGATGGGCGCGGGCTTGATCGGATTTGAAGAGCGACTCGAAGCGGAATTGCTCGTGATCCCGATGCCGCCCGGCAAAGACCCGGACGAATTGATCCATGACGATCCGCAAAAATGGATCGAACTGACCGCGCACCCAGAACCGCTCGTCGATTTTTATTTTCGTGCGCTCACGCAAGACCTGAACCTGAAAAACGCGCGCGACAAATCCATCGCCGTCCAGCGGCTCGCGCCGATCATTCGCGAAGTTGGCGACGCGGTGCAGCGCGCGCATTACACCCAGCAACTCGCGCGGCTCGTCCAAGTCGCCGAGCAAACCGTCGCGCAAGCAATCGCGCAGCAGAAACGCGCGGCGCAACCGGCGAAACGACCGGTTGAAGAAACGCCTGCCGCCGCGCCGCGTCCTGTTTCAAAACGCGAAGAATATTTTCTCACGCTCGCGCTCCGCACGCCCGAACACTTGCCGCGCGTCGCGTTCCTCGACGCGGAGGATTTCGCCGACGCGGAGACGCGCGCGTTCTACCTTGCGTTGCGCGAGTTCGCCGAGTCGTCTGGGTTTTTCGAGCGTGATGCATTCCGCGTCGCGCTCGAACCCTCGTTGCGTGCCTTGCTGGATCGACTGAGTGAAGCCGAAACAAACGGGCTGGACTTGACCGAACCCGATCTGGCGCGCGAAATCGAAATTGCGGCGTATCGTCTACGCGCCGAACGCGACAAAACCGAACTCGCGCGACTCGAAGTCCTGTTGCGTGATCGGGACGCGGATCGCGACGCGGAAGACGAACGCAACTTGCTCGAGCGCGTCAATGTCTTACGCAAGCGCATCGCGGAGAATCAAAAGGCGCTGGGCGCGCGCACCGCACTCAAGGCGCACGCGTTCTAACCGGAACATACCGGAATTTGTTTGATGTCTGCCAAGAAAAAATCCATTTCGCACAAGAAAACGACACCCGCGCGACCGAAGAAAAAGGGTGATCTGCTCAAATTGGCAACCTTGCTCAAAAGCGATGCGGTGGACGCGCTGACGCGCGCCGCCGATTTGCCCGATCAAGATGCCGCGCTCGACGCGCTCGTTCGCAAAGCTGGCTCGCACAAACGACTGACATTCGATCAAGTCCGCCAGGTTTTTCCTGACATCGACGAAGACCCGGAGTTGGTGACTGACTTGCGGCGACTGCTGGGCGAAATGCGGATCAAAATCGTCGGCGATGGCAAGTTACCACCCGAACCGCGCGAGCGGATTGAGGAAGAAGTCCCTGAAGTTCAGGTGCCGGTTGTGTTGGATATGCCGACGGAAGTGAGTAGCGATCCGGTGCGGATGTACCTGCGCGAAATCGGCAGAGTGCCGTTGCTCAACGCGAGCGACGAGTCGCGTCTTTCCGAAGCGGTCCGCAAAGGCGAAACCGCGCAACTCGCGCTGCAACGCGCGAACCTGGGCGCAAAAGCCAAACTGCGGCACAAATCCGCGCTGGCGGCGGCAGACACCGCGCGCCAGAAATTGGCGGAGGCAAATTTGCGGCTCGTCGTCAGCGTCGCCAAGCGTTACATCGGGCGCGGTATGTCGCTCTTGGATTTGATCCAGGAAGGCAACATCGGCTTGCTGCGCGCGGTCGAACGCTACGATCATTCTAAAGGATTCAAGTTTTCGACGTACGCGACCTGGTGGATTCGGCAGGCGATCACGCGCGCGATTGCCGATCAAGCGCGCACGATTCGCATTCCCGTTCACATGGTCGAGACGATCAATCGGCTCATTCGCATCTCGCGCCGGTTGACGCAGGAACTGGGTCGCGAGCCGAACTCGGAAGAGATCGCGCTGGAGATGGAAATTCTGCCCGTCGAAGATCGCCGCGCGATTTTGGAAGCGCAGGCGCGCGGCGAACCGCTCGAACCCGCGTTGGAACGTCGCTTGAAGCGCGCCGCGCTCAAAGTGCGCCGCATCATGAAAATCTCGCAAGAGCCGATGTCGTTGGAGACGCCAATCGGGCAGGAAGACAATTCGTCGCTCGGCGATTTCATCGAAGACGAATCGGTGCTCGGTCCCGCGGATCAAGCATCGCGCGAATTGTTGCGCGAGCAAATGCGCGATGTGTTGGAGGGCTTGAACGAACGCGAGCGCAAAGTTTTGGAATTGCGGTTCGGTTTGGCGGACGGGCAGGCGCGCACGCTGGAAGAAGTGGGACAAGAATTCCACGTCACGCGCGAACGCATTCGCCAAATCGAAGCCAAGGCGCTGCGGAAATTGCGGCATCCGCTGCGGAGTCGCAAGTTGAAAGATTATCTCGGTTAGATTTGACCTTTCAGCGATCTTGAATATAATAGCGTCACAACTGAATATTCCTCGGTAGCTCAATTGGCAGAGCGCGCGGCTGTTAACCGTGATGTTCTAGGTTCGAGTCCTAGCCGAGGAGCCATCAGCCGAAACCCGTTTTCTCGCCGAAAACGGGTTTCGCGCTTTTGACAATCTCGCGGTGGGCGTGGTATAGTCTGGCAAGGTGTTGCGGCAATCGCGCCACTCGCGCGTGCCATCGCACTAAGAAAGGGCAAGAAAGATTGTGGCACAAAATAGAGCAATCGCGTTTTCAGAAGATGGATTGAAGATCGTTCAAGAGTGCGTCGAGATTCTCCGCGTCGATTTAGGCGCGTCGGTCGCGATGTTGCACGACGTGTCGGGACAATTGCTGACCGATTGCGGTTGGCACGGCGATTTCGATATCAATACGTTCCTCGCGCTGTTGGGCAACCAACTGTCGGCGTCGAACGCGGTCGTGCATTTGTTGCGCGACGAAGCGGCATTCGATCTGCACTACCACGAAGGACAAAGTTACGAAATGTATACGGTGCGGATCAACGATCAGGTATTTCTCACGCTGATTCTGGAACGCCGCACCAGCGCGGCGGGTCACGTCGGGATGGTTTGGCTAAGTTTGCGCCGCGCGATTACCGAACTCCGCAAGTTGCTGCATCGCGCGACGATCAAAACAGGCACCGCCGAAGGCAAAGCGATCACGGGCGCGATCAGCGACGCGCTCGACGAAGCATTGAATCTGCTCGAAGGAGATCGATTGCTGTCCAAAGCCGCGCCCGATGCGTCGCCCCGGGTTTCAGCCGAAACACCGGTGCCGCCAGCCAGTCCACCTAAACCAGTCCCAGTATCTCCTGCCGTTCCTGCCGATCCTAACCGCGTGTTGACTTTTGAAGAAGCGCGCGCGCTCGGCTTGATCAACCTGGGCGATTTGCCTGATCGCGCGCGCGAGTCCGACTCATGAACGCGTTGATCTTCGACGGGCAACTCAAACTCACGCGCGATTATCCGATGCCGCGCGCGCCGCAAGGCGAAACGCGCGTGCGCGTTTTGCGCGCGGGCATTTGCAACACCGATCTCGAAATCGTCAAAGGGTACATGGGCTTTCGCGGTGTGCTGGGTCACGAATTCGTCGGCATCGTGGACGATGACGCGCACCCTGAGCATCCTGAGCGGAGTCCTGAGCGACAGCCGAAGGAAGCGGAGTCGAAGGGGCGAAGGGTCGTCGGCGAGATCAACGCGTCCTGCGGCGCGTGTCCTACGTGTTTGCGCGGCGACACGACGCACTGTCCGAATCGCACGACGCTCGGCATTGTCAGTCGCGCTGGCGCGCTCGCGGAATATTTGACGCTGCCGACGCGCAACCTGCATCGCGTTCCCGATGCTGTTTCCGACGGGCAAGCCGTGTTCACCGAGCCGCTCGCCGCCGCGTGTGAAATCACCGACCGGATTCACATTCGCCCAACGGATCGCGTCTGCGTGATCGGCGATGGGAAACTGGGATTGCTCTGCGCGCAAGTTTTGCAGTTGACCGGCTGCGATTTGCTGACGATTGGTCACCACGCGCGCAAACTCGCGATCCTCGAAAAGCGCGGCATCGCGACGACGACCGACGCGGACGCGGTGCGCGGTCAATTCGACGTCGTCGTCGATTGCGCGGGGAACGCGAGCGGATTCGATCTCGCGCGCAAATTGACGCGACCGCGCGGCACACTCGTTCTGAAATCCACGTTTCACGGTGGACAAGAATCGTCGTTCGCGCCCATCGTGATCGACGAAATTTCGATCATCGGATCGCGCTGTGGTCCGTTCGCGTCCGCGTTGCGACTGCTAGAGCAAAAACTGATCGACGTGGACGCGCTGACCGATTCGGAATTTCCAATCGCGCGCGGCGTGGAGGCGTTTGAGCGCGCGCAGCAGAAAGGCGCGATGAAAGTGCAAGTCGTGATGGCATAAGAAGGCAGGAGGACAACATTGCAGAAAAACGTCTACATCGCGATCGAAGGCGTGATCGGCGTGGGCAAGACGACGCTGACGCGCCTGGCGCAACCCGAATTCAAAGCCGAGATTCTCCTGGAAGTTTTCGAAGAGAATCCGTTCCTCGCCCGTTTTTATCAAGACCGCAAACGGTACGGTTTTCAAACCCAGATTTTCTTTCTCCTCAGCCGCTATCAGCAACAGCATGAAGTAATCCCCGCTACGCTGGCGCGCGGCAATCTTTTCAGCGATTACACGTTCGACAAAAATCAAATCTTTGCGCGGCTCAACATCGCGGGAGACGAACTCGCGATGTACGAGCGCGTCCACAATATCATCGCAACGAAAATTCCGACGCCCGATCTCGTCGTCTATCTGCGCGCGGATACGAGTGTGCTGATGGAACGGATCACGATGCGCGACCGCGCGTACGAACGCGCGATGGAACGCGAGTACATCGCCGCGCTCGGCAACGCGTACGACGATTTCTTCGAGCATTACACCGCCGCGCCCGTGCTGACGATTGACTCGAACGATCTGGACTTTGTGCGGCGTCCTGAAGATTTGCGCGCGATCCTGGATCGCATCCGCGCGAAATTGGAACTAGGCGCGTTTCAAAAACCGTTATGGGAAAATCAGAAATGAAAAAATTCATCGCAATCGCGGGAAACATCGGCGTCGGCAAATCCACGCTCGTCCAGATGTTATGCGACCGCTTGGACTGGGAGCCATTTTTCGAAGGCGCTGATCTATCGCCCAAGCGTACGCGCAGAGCGAGTTCCAAAAAGAGTGTGCGGCGCGAGGGCGTGGTCGTTGACAATCCGTACCTCGCCGATTTCTACAAGGACATGAAAGCGTGGGCGTTTCACTCGCAACTCTTTTTTCTGTCGCGCCGTTTGCGCGATCTGCGCCGCTTGATGGATTTCCCCGGCGTCGTCGTGCAGGATCGGAGCGTGTACGAGGATGCCGAAATTTTCGCCAAGAATTTGTATCGGCAAGGGTACATTGCCGAGCGCGATTGGAAAACGTACCGCGAATTGTACGAGGTGCTGACCGAACTGCTGCCGCCGCCCGATCTCGTCGTCTATTTGAACGCGACGGTGCGGACGTTGCTGCACCGCATCGCGCTGCGCGGACGCGAGTACGAAAAGAACATCGCGCCGGAGTACCTCGCACAGTTGAACGTGTTGTACGACGAATGGATCGCCGATTTCAAACTGTGTCCTGTGCTGATTGTGCCTGCCGACAAATTGGATTTCGTCGCGAACGGCAAGCACTTGGACTTGATCGCGCAAAAGATTCAAGAGAAACTGCGCGGCGAACAGATGGTGTTGTTTGATTGAGTTCTTGGTTTCCGAACCTTGCGAAGGTTGGCTTCAAGGCGAGAGTCGCATTCGAAATCAACCTTCACAAGGATGTTGGAGAATTCGATGCCAGATGATGAATTGTACTTTGCAACGATTGTCGAATTGTCCGCGCGCTTGCGCGCAAAGAAGATTTCCGCGGTCGAACTGACGCGTATTTTCCTCGCGCGGTTGGAAACGCGGGGACCGCGCTTGAACGCGCTTGCAGAACTCACGTCCGATCGCGCGCTCGCGCAGGCGCGGCGCGCGGATCGTTCGTCGCGCAGAGGCGAGGTTACCGCGCCTCTACACGGAATTCCGTACGGCGCAAAGGATTTGCTCGCGACGAAGAGTATCCCAACGCGCTGGGGCGCGCCGCCGTTTCGCAAACAGGTTTTCGACTACGACGCGACGGTGATCCGGCGTTTGCGCGACGCCGGCGCGGTGTTGCTCGGCAAGTTGGCGATGGTCGAACTCGCGGGCGCGGGCGGCTATGCCTACCCAAGCGCGTCGCTGCACGGACCGGGCTTGAATCCGTGGAACATCAATCATTGGACTGGCGGATCGTCGTCGGGATCGGGGAGCGCGGTCGCGGCGGGACTCGTCCCGTTCGCGCTTGGCTCGGAAACGAATGGGAGCATCATCAGCCCATCGGCGAATTGCGGCGTCACGGGCTTGCGTCCGACCTGGGGCTTGGTCAGCCGCTACGGCGCGATGGAATTGGCGTGGAGTATGGACAAAGTGGGTCCGATGGCGCACAGCGCGGAGGATTGCGGTTGGATTTTGCAAGCCATCGCCGGTGAGGACGCAAACGATTTCGCTACACGCGGTCACGCGTTTCGTTTTCAGCCGCGCGCCGCGCGGCGCGATTTTCGTCTCGGCGTGCTCCCCGCCGATTTCTCCGGCGCACCGGAAATCGAACGAGCGTTTGAGGACGCGCTGCGCGTGCTGCGAAAACTGGGAATGTGCGTCGTCCGCACCGATCTACCTAAATGTGATTATCGCGCGATTGTGGGAACGCTGATTCAAGGCGAGTTTGCCGCGGCGCACGAACGGTTGATCAAGAGCAAACGCATCGAGCAGTTGGCGGACAAAGCGCAATGGAAAGACGCGCGCGCCGCGCTCAAGATCAGCGCAGCCCAGTACGCGCGCGCACTGAAACGCCGGGAGGAGATCGCGCCGCGCGTTTTGGAAATGTTCAAAGAATTCGACGCGCTCGCGTCGCCATCCCAGGTTTTGGAAGCGCCTACCATAACGACGAACTTGCGCCGCCGCCCGCGCAAAAAAGGAAGTTATACGTTTCTGGGCGCGCTGTTTGGCGTGCCGACGCTGACCGTGCCGATAGGTTTCGGTCGGAAGGGCTTGCCGCTGGGTTTGTCTATCACCGGCAACCTATTCGCCGAAAACCCGATTTTGCAAATCGGAATGGCGTACCAGCGCGAGACCGATTGGCATCGCAAAAGACCGACGCTCGCTTGGTAGAGCCAGAGCGATGAAGGGAGAGCCGATGGAACAAAAAGCAGGCGCGCAAATCGGCGCGAAAGCGTTCGCCCAATCGATACTCATTTTGCTGGTTCTGATGATCGCGGCGGGGATTCTGACGCTGATCGTACCAGCGGGGCGGTACGCGCGGACGATGCAAGCCGAGCGCGAGATGATCGATCCGCAATCGTTTCAGTATCTGCCGCGTGCCGATTATCCGATCTGGCGTTGGTTCACCGCGCCAATCGAAGTGTTGTTTTCGACGGATGGCTTTACTATCGTCGTCATCATTCTATTTTTGTTGATGGTCGGCGCGTCGTTCGCGGTGCTGGACAAGTGCGGGATCTTGCGCGGCGCGATCGCGCGGCTCACGCGCGCGTTCGGCGCGCGCAAATATCTTCTGCTGCTCGTCGTCACGTTTTTCTTCATGGCGCTCGGCGCGTTCTTCGGCATCTTTGAAGAAGTCGTTCCGCTCGTGCCGCTGATGATTGCGCTCGCGTACTCGCTGGGCTGGGACGCGCTTGTCGGCTTGGGGATGAGTATTCTCGCGACGAACATCGGCTTTTCGGCGGCGGTCACGAATCCGTTCACGATTGGCGTCGCGCAAAAGATCGCGGGGCTGCCGCTTTTCTCCGGCGCGGAATTGCGGATTCCGATTTTCATCACGATGTACGTTGTCCTCGCGCTCTTTCTCGTCGCGTACGCGCGCCGCGTTGATCGCAATCCGCAGGCGTCGCCGGTGTTCGAGGAGGATCGCGCCGCGCGCGCGAAATATCCTGCGCCAAATCTCGACGCATCGTCTGAGCAAAACCCGCGCCTCGCGCGCGCGATCGGCTGGTTTGCGTTTTTCGTGTTGCTGATCATCGTCGTGTTGGCGAGCAGTCCGTTCATTCCAATTCTCGCGTCAATCTCGCTGCCGATTGTCGGCTTGCTGTTTCTGATTGGCGGAATCGGCGCGGGGTTGATTTCGGGCGCGCGCGGCGCATCGGTGGGGCAGGCAGTCATTGAGGGGCTGATCGGCATCGCGCCGAGCATTCCGCTGATCTTGATGGCGGCGAGCGTCAAGCACATCGTCGCGCAAGGCGGAATTATGGACACGCTGTTGCGCGGCGCGGCGCTTTCGCTCTCGCAGACGAATCCGTTCGTCGGCGCGCTGATCGTGTACGCGCTCGCGCTGCTGCTCGAATTTTTCGTCGCGTCGGGATCGGCGAAGGCGTTTTTGCTGATGCCGATTCTACTGCCGCTTGCGGATTTGACCGGCGTGACGCGTCAAGTCGCGGTGACCGCGTACTGCTTTGGCGATGGCTTTTCAAATCTCGCGTACCCGACGAATCCGGTGTTGTTGATTTCGCTGGGGCTGACGACGGTGAGTTATCCCAAATGGCTCAAGTGGACATTAGGGTTGTGGTTCTGGGTGTTGGTGGTGACTGTCGGGTTTTTGGGGATTGGCGTCGCGATCAGATTCGGACCGTTTTGATTACGAGTTTCGTTCCATCCATCGGCGTCCGAGTTCAAATGCAATTGACGCCCCGCGCTGTCCGTGATAGATTTGTGCCCGCACCCAACTATCCTACGTTTTCCACCACCGTCCGATCAATCCAACAATGATCGCTTCGCCGAGGGTGGTTGCGACCAATCCGATTGATGTCGCAAACCAAAACGGCAGCGGATAGAATTGGATCAGACTGTCGGTGTAATTGAACAGCCATGTGTCGCCTTCAAAGAAAATTTTGTGGAACAAAGTGAAGAAGGTTTGAAACCCAATTGCCGCGAAGAAACCGACCGCGACGAACAATCCAATCGTCAGAATTGCGCCATTGAGCAAACCGCGCGCCGCAAGCGCGCGGTTCTCTTTTTGCCGCGCGAGGGCGACGAGACAAGCGATGATCACAATCGCGATGATCGGCAAAACGATTTTCACTTTGTCTACCAGTTCGCGCACGTCGACCATGTGTTTGATCTCGCGGTCGTCGTACACGCCGAGCGCCTTGAATTGTTCGAGCGTGCGATTGCCGCGCACGTACTCGATGGACTCGGATGCCAAGCGATAACGTTCTTGCGGCGTAAAGCGCACCGATGGCGGGAAATCGGGCTGGCTGTACTGAAACGCGAGCCAGGTTGGATTCATGAACAGAAACACGTTCGCGAGAATTAGCGCGATGGGAACGGCGAGAGTGACGGTGAGCGAAAGCACGTTGGCAAACG
This sequence comes from Candidatus Aquidulcis sp., assembly GCA_020723345.1. Taxonomy (GTDB): domain Bacteria; phylum Chloroflexota; class Anaerolineae; order UBA4142; family UBA4142; genus VGOB01. The sequence continues at coordinate 31,994 of DYJA01000028.1, forward strand.
AACGAGGCATTATTACTCCTGATTTATGATTTATGATTTCTTTTTGTTGAGTGGGGTTGCATGGATGCCCGCCCAATCCTAAATCCGAAATCCTAAATTCATTGTCCTAGCGCGTAGCGCAGAATAATGTCGTTGATGAGATTTTCGACGGGCGCGTGATTGTCGGTGAAGACGGGTTCTTGTTGCGTCGCCGCGCGCGTAGAGGGCAGCGCTTGTTCTGCGACGGCGCGCAGATTCGCGTCGTTCAAGCGCGCGGCGTTCGCGCGCAAGTCTTCGAGGCGCGTCGGCGCGAGCGTCGCGACGATGAGCGTGTTCGCGTTGTTCGGATGATCGATCAGATAGACGCTCGGAAAGACCTGACGCATCGTCGCGGCAAGCGCGTCCACCAACCGATAATCGCGCGGCGTGCGCGCGGCATTCACCGCGACGACGCCGCGCGGCGTGAGATGCTCGCGCGTCGCGCGGAAAAATTCGACGGTCGTCAGATGAAACGGGATGTACGGCTGGCGGTACGCGTCAATCGCGATCACGTCGTACTGCCCGGCGCGCGTTTGCAAAAAATTGCGCCCGTCGTCAGCAATCGCGCGCAAGTTCGGCTGCGTCATCGCAAAGTATTTTTGTCCGACCGCGATGATCGCCGGATCGAGTTCCACGCCGTCAATCGGAATTTGTCCGTAGACGAGCGTGTATTCGCGCGCGGTGGTACCGGCGGCGAGTCCGATCATCAGTGAACTGCGTGGCGCGTCGGCGGAGGCAAAAGTCGGCGCGACCAAAAACAAGTCCCAGATGCCGCCGGTCAGCACGCGGTCGGCGCGGTACGCGGATTGGTACGCTTCGCCTTCGTTCACGGTGAGCAATCGCCAGCCGCTGGGATCGTCGATGACCTGGATGTAATTGTACGGCGATTCGATCTCGTCGATCAACCCCGGCGCGGCTTTGACGATGCCGCCCGAGTCGAGCGCGGCGAGAATGACGATGATCGCGAAGAGCGCGACGTATTTCAGTGCGCGCGCGATTTTCCATTCTTGCAAAATTCCCGCGAGCGCGCCTGCGAGCAGCGCGAGCGAAAACGCGACGAACGTGCCGCGCGTGCCGAGCAACTGAAACAACACGAAGACGGTGGCGAACACGCCGAGAATGCTGCCGAACGTCGAGAGCGCGTACAATTTCCCTGCCGTCGAGCCGGACGAGGAAACGTCGCGCGTGCTGAGCCGAATCGCGAACGGCGAGACGCAACCAAGCAGCGTGACCGGCACGACGAACAGCACGAGCGTACCGACGAACGAGATAAAGCCGAATCCCGGGTCGAAATGTTGCAGCGCGGGAATCGCGAGTTGCAAAAATGGGCGCGCGATGTACGGCAACACTCCAATCGCGAACCCGGCAATCGCGATGATGCGGTACAACGTCACCGCGCGCGGATCGCGATCCGCCCAGCGCCCGCCGAGATAATAGCCGAGCGTGAGATAGATCAAGATCAAGCCGATGATGTTTGCCCAGATCAAAATCGAATCGCCGAAGAACGGACGCAGCAAACGCGACGCCGCCATTTCGACGCCCATCGTCGCGAAACCGCCGAGAAAAACCATCAGCAGGAGGATAAAGTCCTTCAAAGAGACTCCAAGTGTTCAGTGTTCAGTATTCAGTCGGGACACTGAACACTGGATACTAGACATTATCGGGAATAAACCTAATCCAGAATTTGGACACAGATTAACACTGATTAACACTGATCTCGGTTTTCAAATCTGTGTGCGTCTGTGTTTATCAGCGTCCAAAATTATTTCCGATATGGTCTACTGAATACTGCATTATGCGTTGATCTGTGTTGCCCACTGCCGGTACAAATCAACCAGGCGCTGCCAATCGCCGCCGTGAAATGCGTGATCCATTCCGTACGTGCGGTCGCCGTCGCCCATATCTTCGTTCGACGCCATCAAACCCCATTGCATATAACCGCGCGCGCCGCGCGCCGTCCATTTCTGCAAATCCTGATTCACGCGTTGCGCGCGGTCGCCTTCCTTAAACCCGGCTTCCTCGATGAGCAACGGCTTGCCGACTTGTTGCGCGGTCGGCGCGTCGTTCTCCAGATCGTCGCCGTCGTAATTGTGCGAGGTCAGAAAATTCAAATTGGGCAGACGATAGAGCCGCGCGGCTTGCTCTGCGTTGCAGCCCGCGCAACGCGCGCTGATGATGCCGGTCGTGATAAGGTGATTCGGATCGAGTTGGCGAATGCGATTCGAGATCGTCGTGGCGAATTGGATGAACAATTCCGGCAAGGCGGGATTGTTGGCGTCCCACGCCTTGAGTTCGTTGCCCAATTCCCACGCGAAAACGCGTTTGTGATCGCGGAACCGCGTGACGACGGCTTCGACGAACGGCAAATAGTTTTCCCGATAGCCGCCCGCGAAGAAATCGTGATTGAGCGTACTGTTGTTCCAGGAATCTTGCTGATAAAATCTCTCATCGCCGCGCGGATTGCAGCCGGTATTGTCGTAGAAATCGGTGAAAGCCGGAATCACGTACAGATTGTTGGCTTCAATTTTCGTGAGAACTTGGGCAAAGCGATTCGCGATCTCTTCGGTCGGGCGATGGCGATTCGCCAGAAAGACGCGTACGACGCGACAGCCGATGTCGCGCGCTGCGCTCAGTTGAATGTCCTGATGACCTGGGTTTGAAACTGGAAACAGCGCGCCGTCGCCATAGTGGACGAGTCCGCGAATGTTCATGCCGATAAAGCGCAGCCGCTGATCGTTGAGCATGAATTCGCTGCCGACGACTCGAACAAAACCTTGGGGCGTCGGTTGCGGTGAAGTGGATGGCGTCAGCGTGATGTTGCGTGTCGTGTCGGCTTGCAAGTCCAAGCGTTCTTGAAATGCTTGATAGCCGGAACGCTGAGCGCGCAACGCATAGTTGCCGGGTTGCGGCACGTCGCCGAAAGAGAAATCGCCGGTTGCATCGGTGAGTGCGGTGCGCGTGTAGAGCGTGCCAGCGGCATTCTCCGGCAGGACGTACGTTTTGTTGGCTCGGAAAACGTAACCATCGCTTTGCAAAACCGGGTTTCGCGCGAGACACTGATCCTTGAACTCGTTCCAGGTGATTCCCTGGACTTGGTCGCGCACGTAGGCGACCCAGCATTGCCAGCGATTGCCGGTAAACCCGGTCATCTGTCGCGTCCATGTGATCGCCGGAGCGGGTTGCGCGCCTGACGAACTGAACGCGCTGAGGCGCACCGACGCGCCGACGATGGGTTGACCGTTAGGCGTACTGACCGTGCCTTGCAGTGAAATACTCATCGTGAGACCTCCGCAAAAAACGCACTTGCCATTGACGCGCAACGGTGCGCGCAACGACAGGTACACCTATTTCACATGCCTCCCCCAACCGGCGGAAACAACTCAACGCGATCGGCGTCCGAGACGCGCGCGGTTTGCAAATCCACTGCTGCGCCATTCACGACCGCGATCGCAATTTCGCCGGGCGGGATCACGAGTTCGCGCAGAACATCGATCAGCAACGTGGAACGCGGCACGCTGATTTCCACGCGGGATCGTTTTTGCGATTCGTACCAGGCGAGATGCCCGCCAAGATGCAAGCGCATTGCGCCTACTTTTCCTCAAGCAAATCCGCCACCCATTCGATTCCCAGTTCGCGTAACTTGGCGCGCGTCGGCGCGGTCGTGACGGGATCCCAACCCTTGAGCCGATACAACGCGTTCATCGCATTGTTGAATTCTTCTTTCGAAATCAATGCGCCCGCGAGTGCGCCGTTCTCCAACGGTTGGTGCAAGCGTTCGGGCAGAATGTCTTGTTGACGCGTGAACCCTTCGCGGACGTTGAACGCGCGCGCCAGGTTCGTCGCGCGTTCGCCGATCCGCATGACCTCTTGCGCGGTCACATCCCAGCCGGTCGCCGCGCGCAGCGCGTTCACGACTTCGTCCACTTGGATGAACGAACGCGGCGTCGGTCCGAAATAGCACAGCCCGGTCACTTTTTCCGCGCTGACCCAGTTTTCCAGAATGAAATAGGTGCGCGCTTTGCGTTCGCTCAATTCGCGTGCTGGCAGCGCTTCAATGCCAAGCGGCGCCGCGCCCTTGAAACCCACGGAATCGGGATTTGCCAGTACGGTATCGTGCGCGGCGGCAAGATGATCCGCGCCCGCTTCGTTGATCGCGTACATCAGCCCAACGGCAGTCTTGCCGCGCGGATCGTGCATCGGCAATTCTTGTCCTTTGACCTGCATCGCAAAATAGCGCGCGTCGCCGCCGATGATCTCCGCCGCGCGCCGCGTCCCTTCCGCCAACAAATCGCCGATGCCTTGCCGTTTGGCGATCAATTCGATCATCGTGAGCATCGCTTCGGTGTTGCCGAACCGCAGATCGATCCCGCCGGTCTCTTTCAGTCCGATCAAGCCGTGCTCGAAACATTCCATCGCAAACGCGATCGTCGCGCCGCACGAGATTGAATCGAGCAGATAGCGGTTGCACAACTCGTTGGCTTTGGCGAGCGCCTGCAGATCGCCGATGCCGCAATTCGGTCCGAGACTATCGAGCGATTCGTATTCGGGTCCGCCGTACGCGTCGCTTACTTGATAGCGGTTGTCCACCTTGACTTCGCGTTTGCAGCGCACCGCGCACGCGTAGCAACTGCGCCGCGCGGTGAGCAATTCCTTTTCATATTTTTCCCACTTGATGTCGTCGACGTTTTCAAACGCGCCTTGATGAAAATTGCGCGTCGGCAGAATGCCCGCCGCGTTCAAGCCGTCGACCAAGCCGGGTGTGCCTTTGCTTTGCAAATCCCAGGATTGTGGATGTTCCTTGACGCGTTTGGCGAGCGTCGTCCCCAATGCGGCAATCGTCTTGGGATCCTGCGCCAAGTCGGCGTAACGCGTCGTGCCGCGCACCGCGACGGCGCGCAAGTTTTTCGATCCCATCACCGCGCCCATACCGGTGCGCGCGTTGAAATGCCGCAACTCGTTCGTCAGTCCGGCAAAGCGCACCAGGTTTTCGCCGCCGATGCCGATTTGCAAAATGCGGATCAACTTGTCGCTCAGTTCGGCGCGGATTGTGTTTTGCACCTCTTCGGGATCGCGTCCCCACAAATGGCGCGCGTCGCGAATTTCGACTTGATCGTTCTTGATCCAGAGATAGACCGGTTTCTCCGCGCGACCGGTAATGACGACGGCTTCCCAGCCCGCCATTTTCAATTCGGGTCCCCAAAAGCCGCCCGCTTCGGCTTCGCCGAAACCGCGCGTCAGCGGCGAGCGCGCGATGACAGTGTAACGCGTCGCGGTCGAAAACGGCGCGCCGGTCAATACGCCATTCGCGAGCACGAGAATATTCGCGGGATCGAATGGCTCGGCGCCGCGCGGCAATTCGCGCAGCAAGATGTACGCGGCGAGCGCCTTGCCGCCGGGATAAACGCGGTAGAATGCTTCGTCGAATGTTTCGACGCGCGTGGTTCGATTCGTCAGATCGACGCGCAGAATTTTGCCGGTAGTTCCGTATGTCATAACCCCTCTCAATTTTGGATTGCCGACAGGGTCGTTCGGGCGGGGCAATTATACACCCAAAACCCGTAATCGAAAATCCATTTCGCGCGCGCGAATTTTTCAAAAGACAGATCAGGCGAATGAATTCGCGGCAATCAAGACACACAGCCGACCGTTGTCAGCTAGATGCAGACCGCGCAGGCGGTCTTTGTGATCTCGTTGCCGCGATGGATTCGCTTCGCTCACCACAAGTTTCAATCGCCTGTCCGCGATTATTCGTACGGAGTGGCATCCCAGTTGTCAGCGAAAATCTTCAATCCCTTTGCCGTGTACGGATGATCGAATGTGTCTTTGTAGACATCGAATCCGGCGGTCACGATGTCCGCACCCGCGAGCGCCGCCTCGACGATTTGACGCGCGTTCCGCACCGCGGCGACGATGATCTGCGTTTTGAAATTATAGTTGCGATAAATTTGCGCGATCTCGCCGATAAAGTGGGAGACCTCTTCGCCGTTCGCTTCTTTCCAACCGATAAACGGCGAAACGTACTTGGCGCCGAGTCGCGCGGCTTGGAGCGCCTGCGCCGCAGAGAACGCCAGCGTCAGATTAACTCCAATTCCATTTTCCGTCAGCATCCACAATGCTTTGAAACCGGCTTCCGTCGCGGGAATCTTGATCGCAAAATTCTTCGACATTGCCGCGAGTTTCATCCCTTCCTGGCACATCGCCTCCGGGTCGGTGAGGTGCGGATTGACTTCGACGGAAATCGACTTGTTCGTCGTCCCTTCGAATTCTTTGGCGATTTCCTTGATGACGGTCATAAACGGTTTGCCGCTGTTCCGCACGTGGCGGGGATTCGTCGTCACGCCGTCAATGTTCCACATTTTGCGCGCGTACTGAATTTCGTCAATTTTCGCGCTGTCGAGAAAGAATTTCATGTCACACTCCTCTTTTGGAATTCAGTATCCAGTATTCGGTATTCAGTGTTCAGTCACCACAAGTCCACTGGATACTGAAAACTGAACACTGAATACTGCTTCACGGCTTCACCAACGGCTTGAGCGTTTTGCCGGCGATGAAATCCACAAACGCGTGTTCGATTTCTTCGAGCGGTACCACATCGGCGATCATTTGGCGATACCGCGCGCGGCACGCGCGGAGCAACGCCATGTTGTCGCGGGCTTGACTGATCGGAAAATAGAACGTCCGCATATAATTGCAATCTTTTCGGCGCAGTTTCGGCGTCTCTTGCACCGTCGTCGGCAGATCGCTTTCGCCGAGGAACAGCACCGCGCCTCCGGCTTCGACGAGATTGATCGCCGCCAATCGTCCGGGCTGGCTTCCGCTCGCTTCGACGACGATGCTAAAGCGGCTCGCGTTTGCGGCATCGTTTGGATCAACGCGTTTGCCGCCGAACGCGAGCGCGGTTTGCAAACGCGATTCCGCCGGGTCGAACACGTACACGTTCTTCCAACCCAAGCCGATCAGAACGAGCAGACTGCCGAGACCGAGCGGACCGCAACCGATCACGACCGCGTCATCGGCGCGCGCGCGCGAATTTGCCGCGTCGACGCATTTGCGGATGCCGTACGCCGCCGTGCCAATCGTGTCGAGCAGCAGCACGCCTTCGTCATCGCCGATGTCGTCGGGCAGGGGGATGATGCTTTGCGCGGGCGCGAGCAGGTATTCCGCGTATCCGCCCGGCGTCTGCCAGCCGACCAAGCCATTGCCGGTCAAACAGCGATTCGTTTCGCCGACGCGACAGAACTTGCACGCGCCGCAGAATTTGTGAATGTAAACCGCGCCGCGCGTACCAATCGGCACGTCCGCGCCTGCGCCATTTTCGACGACGACGCCGGTCAGTTCGTGCCCCGGCGTCACCTTCGCGCCATTGTGAAATAAACGTTTGTCCGATCCACAAATACCGCAGTAACTTGTTTTGATCAACACTTCGCCCGGACCAGGTTTCGGTACGGGCGTTTCTTCAATCGTAATTTTGTCCTGCCCCAAAAATTTCGCGCTCCTCATCAATTCTCCTTCATATTACGCATCACGCATCACGTATCACGTCTCAGCCCTTGACCGCGCCCGCCGTGAGACCGCGCACGAGCCACCGCTGCACGAACATCGTCAAGATCATCGGCGGTACGCTGATGACCGTCGCGGCTGCCATCAAGCCGCCCCAGTTGATCGCCGAGACGCCGATGAATTGGAACGCCGCGACCGTGAGCGGCATTGTCCCGGAACCGGAAAGCACCAACGCAAACAAAAAATAGTTCCACGAAAAAATGAATGACAAGATCGCGGAGACCGCAATGCCCGGGATGGAGAGCGGGATCGCGATCAAGCGCAGGACTTGAAAACGCGAGCAGCCATCGATCATCGCGGATTCTTCCATGTCCGGCGGTAGTTCCTCGAAGAAAGAAAGCATCAGCCACACAATCACCGGCATCGTGATAACCGTGTGCGTCAAAATCAGCGTGAGGTAATTATCGGTCAGTTGCGCCGCGAGCGCGACCATGTACCAAGGAATGAGAAACAGAATACCGGGCGACATGCGCGCGAGCAAAATCAAGAACGCCCACCCCTGCTTTCGAAAGCGCGCGGCAGCGTACGCCGCAGGCACGCCCAACAACATTCCCAGCAACGTCGAGCCGGTGACGATGATCGCGCTGTTGACCGCGATGCGCCCAAAATTATTCGTCTGCACCAAGTTCACATAGTTTTCCAGAGTGACCGGCGCGATGAGTTTCGGCGGATACGCGGTAATGTCGACGTTGTAGCGCAAGGACGACAACGCCATCCACAGAATTGGAAATAAGATCAGCGCCAAGACGATAATGATCTGCGCGTAGAGGAAGGTGTTCATCACTCCATCGCGCCAATGGATGCGCTTCATACGCCTGACCTCCGCCGCGCTGCGCCAAGCGTCGCGCTCGCGATCACGGTCAGCGCAAGCAGGACGAGCATGATCGCGCTCGAATAGCCAAACTGCGAGAACAAGAAACCTTGCGTAAACGCGTACACGTTCAGCGACATGGACGAGTTGATCGGTCCGCCCTGCGTCATAATGTAGATGCTGTCGAAGATCCGCATCAAGTCCACAGTCCGCAGCATCGCCGCGACGACAATCGCCGGGCGCAGCATCGGCAGGGTGAGATAGCGAAGGATTTGGAGCCCCGACGCGCCGTCAATGCGCGCGGCTTCGTACGGTTCCGTCGGCAGCGTTTGCATCGCGCCCATAATGATCAGCGCGATGAACGGCGTCCACTGCCACACTTCGACGATGAGGATGCTTTGCAGCACTGTGGTCGGCGAGGCGAGCCACGCCTGAGGACGCTGCCCGAGCGCGCGCAGGACGAAATTGAACAGACCTTGCGCCGGGTCGAACATTTGCGCGAAGACCAACCCAACCGCGACCGATGGAATCACCGCCGGGAAAATCGCGAGCACGCGCGCAATCGCGATGCCGCGCAGCGGCTGTCCCAGCAAGATGCCGATGTACGTGCCAAGCACCAATTCAAGAATCAAGCCGACCGCGTAAAGCGCTAGATTGACGCGCACCGCCGTCCAGAAAATCGGATCGCCCATCGCTTTCGCAAAGTTATCAAGTCCGATGAACACCGCCGGATCGGGTGAACCCAAAGTGATTTTGTGCAGCGAGAGATAACCGGCGTAGACGAACGGAAAACCGATCATCAACACGGTAAAGATCGCGGCTGGCGCCATCATCAGCACCGGCGCGAGCCGATCAGTTGTGGAGAGCCACCTCTCGCGCGGCTTGGACCGGGGAATGGGTTTTGCTTGAACGCCCATGGTCTTCTCGATGAGAAGTAATGCAGAGATTAGAGATTGGAGATTAGAGATTGGAGACGATCGAATCTCCAATCTCTAATTCTCTAATCTCGAATCTAGTGTGCGAGTTTGTCAATCTCAGCGTCTGCCGCTTTCATTGCGTCAGCCGCGGACTTTTGTCCGAGGATCACCGCGTCGATTGCGTCGCCCATGATCTTGCGGACGGTTGGCTGTTCGATGGCAGGCGGTCCAACTTCGCCGGAACCTTTTTCGGACACGTGCTTGACCGCCGCCGCCCACTCGGCGCGCAGTGGATCGCCGGCGAGTTGCGCTTTCCACTCTGGCGTATCCCACGCGGAAAGGCGCGGGCTGGCGATGCCTTTGAGATGCAGTTTGGCTTGCATTTCCTGGCTCGTCGCCCACACCGCGAACAACCACGCGGCTTCTTTCTTCTTAGAATTCGCGTTGATGCTCACGCCCCATTGCAACACGGTTGGCACATCGCCGCCGGGTCCGGGCGGATAGGGCATCACGCCGACCTTGCCGACGACTTTGGAACTCTTGGGATCGACGATCGTCGAAAGTTCGTTCGACGATTCGATTTCCATGCACGCATTGCCGCCGCCGAAAAGCGCGGACGATTGCGCGAATGAGTACGTGACGACGCCGGGCGGTCCGTACTGACTCGCCAGTTTGGCGTAGTACTCGACCGCTTTGAGACCGTTGGGGCTGGAGAGTTGCGATTTGCCATTCGCGTCGCGATAGTTGACGCCGAACGCGCGCAAGAAGGGACCGAAGGTGTACGCAATCGCGTTCGGATCGCCGCGCAAAGTAACGCCGGTGATGCCGGGATTCGCTTTCATGCACGCGGCGGCAGCGGTTTCGATGTCTTCGATCTTTTTCGGGAATGAAATTTTCGCCGCGTCAAACAAGTCTTTGCGATAGAAAATCACGGGACCTTCGATGATGATCGGAATGCCGGTAAGTTTGTTGTCGAACTTTTCTCCGCCAAACGGTCCGGCGGCAAAGTCTTTGACGTTGTACTCGGGCGGCGTCAGTTTCGGATCGCTCAGATATTTGTCGAGAATTTCATAGTACCCCGCGCGATAGTATTTCAAACCCTCGCGCGATTTGAGCGACATCCAGAAATCAAATTCGGAACTCTTCGCCTGCAACGCGATCAACACCTTGTCGCGCAGTTGCGCTTCGGCGAAGGTCTGCACTTCAAGTTTGATGCCGGTTTGTTTTTCGAAATCCGGGAAGAGTGGTTGAATGGCGTTTGTCCACGGATGTTGCGGCAAGTACAGCGTCAAGGTCTGCCCGGAAAATTGTTTCCAATCGAACGCGGCGGGCTTGGGCGCTTCGGTTGGCTTGGCTGGCTCCGCGGCTTTGGTCGGCTCAGGCGCTTTCGTGGGCTGCGCGGGCGCAGCGGTTGGCGCGGGTGCTTGCGTCGGCGCGGGCGCTTTGGTTGGCGGAACCGGCGTCGGCGTGGGAGTCGCGCACGCCGCGATTAACAGCGCAAGAATTACCGCCACAATGACGATCAGGTTTTTCATTGGCTTCTCCTTTGAAACATGTTTTTTCTCAACAGCGTGACACTTTTTATTGTTGCCGATTGAAATGAACCGAGTCCTCCACCCCCTTTCCGTGCTTACAAATCTTGTCGTGCCAATCGAATTTTGTATTCGTAACGATCTGCCCGATGGTATGTCGTGGTATGTTCCACCGGTTTCATCCCGGTCGTGAATGTCAAGCGACGCTGCACGAGGAGTGGCGCGTGGCGCGGCACGTCGAGTTCACGCGCGAGCGCGGCGTCGGCGACTGCTCCGCTGATCGACTCTTCGGCTTCGATGAGCGGGATTTGCAGTTCGCGCTCGACGATTTCGTACAGCGGCGCGGTGCGGAGATCGCATTTGACCAGGCGCTCGCCGATTTCGTACGCCCAATAACCTTGCGCCGTCGCGATGGGTTCGCCTTCGGCAAAGTAGGTGCGTTGGATCAAAAAGAGTTTTTCGCCGGGAGCAAGTTTGAACGCGTGGGCAATGTCGCGCGGAGGGACAACCGCTTCGGCACGGAGGGGCTTGAACTGCGGGATGATGCCGTGGCTCTTCATCTCTTCGACAAACGATTTGAGACGCACCAAATGCTCTTCAAGTTTGTCGCGCTTGACAAAGGTGCCTCGGCCGGCTTTGCGATACACCAAGCCCTCGCGCGCGAGATCGTTCATCGCGCGAATAACGGTCGTGCTGCTCAAATTGTGACGTTGCATCAATTCGTGTTCGGTGGGCAGCGCGTCGCCCGGTTTGTAGGTGCCTTGCGCGATTTCTTCGCGCAGCACGTCAGCCAGCCAGCGATAGAGCGGGGAAGAACGCGGAGGAGGCACGTCGGATCTCCTTTGAATAATACATTATTGTATTATTGCACTATTTGGAGGATAGCACAGGTTGGGCGGGTTGTCAAGCAGAACGTTTATTCGACAGAAAAACCCGAAGGGTCGCAGAGACTCTTCGGGTTTTCAGACGGGTTCGATGGACACGTCAAGAATTGCGCGGCGCGCGTCCGTAGATCGTCGTGAGTGCCGCCAGCCGCGCGGCAAGATCGTCGTTTAGCGCGTCGGGCGACATGCGCCAGCGCCAATTCGGCGCGCCGAAAGTGCTGGGGTTGTTGAAGCGCGCATCGTTTCCAAGCGATAGCAAATCTTGCGCGGGCGCGATCGCGGTGTGCGCGACGGAACTCCACGCTGCGCGCATGAAATCCCAGGCGATCTCTGCGCCGTCGGTTCGCAGGTACTTGCGCGCGTGCGCGCGTTCCGCGTCGCTCGATGTGGTTTGGTGCCAGCCGACCGTTGTGTCGTTGTCGTGTGTGCCGGTGTAGACGACGAAATCGCGCGTGTAATTGTGCGGCAGAAATGGATTCGTCGCGTCGCCGCCGAACGCGAATTGCAAAACCTTCATGCCCGGATAACCGAACTGAGCGCGTAACGCGGCTACGCCCGCGCGCGACGTGTCGTCAAATTCGCCCAGGTCTTCCGCGATGATCGCGACCTCGCCGAGCGCGCGCGTGACTGCGCTGAACAAGCGCCCGCCGGGACCTTTCGACCAGCGACCTTTGACCGCCGTCGCCTCGCCGAACGGCACTTGCCAGTAATTGTAAAAGCCGCGAAAGTGATCGATCCGCACGACGTCGGCTTGCGTGAACGCCAGCCGCAAGCGCGCGAGCCACCACGCGAAATGATCGCGCGCCATTTCTTTCCAGCGATAGAGCGGATTGCCCCAGAGTTGTCCGGTCGCGCTGAAATAATCTGGCGGTACACCGGCAACGGCAATCGGCTGCAAGTTTTCGTCGAGCAAGAATTGTTCGGGATTCGCCCACACGTCCGCGCTATCGAGCGCGACGTAGATCGGCGCGTCGCCGATGATGCGGACGCCGCGCGCGTTCGCGTATCGTTTGACCGCGAGCCACTGCTCGAAAAATTGCCACTGGCGATATTTTTGATTTTCGATTTTGTCGGCGAACGCGGCGCGGGCGTGTTTCAGCGCGGCGGGTTTGCGCGCGACGAGGTCGGGTTCCCACTCGTACCACGCGCGCCATTCGTGCGATTCTTTCAGTGCGGTGAAGAGCGCAACATCGTCGAGCCACGCGGCGTGCGCGCGACAGAATCGTACGAACGCGTCGCGCTGTTCGTGCGACGCGCGCGCGCGGAAATTTTCGAACGCGCGATTCAGCAAATCGTTTTTGTGCGGAATGACGCGTCCGAAATCCACGCGGTCAGTCGGAAAGTCAGGGACGACTTGCAAATCGTCGCGCGAAAGATGTCCTGCATCGGATAATTTTTCGGGACTGATGAGAAGCGGATTTCCGGCAAATGTCGCAGGCGATTGATATGGTGAGTCGCCGTAGCCGGTCGGACTGAGTGGCAAGACTTGCCAGTACGTTTGACGCGCGCTCGCGAGGAAATCGATCCAGCGAAATGCCGCGTCGCCGAGATCGCCAATCCCAAAGCGACCGGGTAAACACGTTGGGTGAAGGAGGACGCCACTGCGTCGCGGAAATTGCATACGCCCATTTTAGTCAAAATGATTTTTGTCGCAAGACTAGAGTTATCTGACATCAGGGCTGTTGCAAAGTCGGATCGGGCGACTGAAGTCGCAGCAACAAAAGCACAAAGCCGACCTTCGTCGGCTGAATTAGCCCGCGGCGGCGGGCTTGGTGTCGTTGTTGCCGCGATTTCGATCGCCTGTCAATGGACGGCGGAAATTATCAAAACGCGATTTGCGCGGCGCGCAAGGCGTGGTATAATGCAATCGTCGTGAAAATCGAGGTGAGCAATGTCAGCCATGACTCTGAAAATTGTTGGTGAGAAAACCGCAGTCGCAAGAATTGGCAAGAAGGATGTCGTGCTTCTGCCTCTAACGCGCTATCAAACATTGATGAATCGATTGGAGAATTTGGAGGATATTCTGGATTCCCAGCGCGCCATCGCAGAATATCGCGCGGGAAAAGGACGCGCTTTTAGCGACTACTTGAAAGAACGCCGAGGCAAACGTCGTGTATCAAGTAGTAAACGCTAGCCGCCGCGTCGAACGGGAACTCGACAAAATCCCTGCACGCGATTTTGAACGTGTGGCTGAGGCAATTCAACGACTCGGCGAAAACCCGCGTCCGTTTGGCGTTGTCAAACTTGCTGGCAACATTCACCGGATTCGAGTTGGACGATATCGCGTCATTTATGCGATTGAGGACACGGCGAAGATCGTTGTCATCACGCAAGTCAAAAAGCGCAACGAGAGCACGTACAAGAGTTTTTGATGGATCAGTCGCGAATTAGAAATTTGTGTATCATCGCGCACATCGATCACGGCAAGTCCACGCTGACCGACCGCCTGCTCGAAGCGACCGGCACGCTCGCCAAACGCGAGATGGTCGAGCAGGTGATGGACCAGATGGACTTGGAGCGCGAAAAGGGCATCACGATCAAGGCGAAAGCCGTGCGGATGCTTTATCGCGCGCGCGATGGAAATGAATACGAACTGAATTTGATCGACACGCCCGGTCACGTCGATTTCACGTACGAAGTTTCGCGCGCGCTCGCGGCGTGCGAAGGCGCGATCCTCGTCGTGGACGCGACGCAGGGGATCGAAGCGCAGACGCTCGCGAATCTGTACCTCGCGCTCGAGCACAACCTCGTCATCATTCCGGTCGTCAACAAAATTGATTTACCCTCCGCGCGCCCCGACGAAATCGCGCGCGACATCGAAAAACTGCTGAACGTGCCGAACGATCAGATCATTCGCGCGTCCGCGAAGGTCGGTACCGGCACGCCCGAAATTCTCGAAGCGATTGTCGCGCGCATCCCCGCGCCGGTCGCCGATGCGACGCTGCCGCTGCGCGCGCTGATCTTCGATTCCAAGTACGACGCGTACAAAGGCGTCGTCGCGTACGTGCGCGTCGTGGACGGCGAACTGCCCAAGAATCAAAAACTGAAATTGATGTCGTCCGGCTTGGAAGTCGACGCGCTCGAAGTCGGCGTCTTTCGCCCCAAGATGGTCGCGGGCGAAACGCTCAGCGCGGGCGAAGTCGGTTACGTCGCGACCGGCTTGAAAAACGTGCGCGATATTCAAGTCGGCGACACGATCACGCACAGCGCCAATCCCGCGAGCGCGCCCGTTCCCGGTTTTCGTCCAGCCAAGCCGATGGTGTTCGCGGGCTTTTATCCGGTCGAGACGAACGATTATCCGCTCTTGCGCGACGCGCTCGACAAATTGAAACTGAACGACGCGTCGCTGACGTACGATCCCGAAACGTCCGCCGCGCTCGGTTTCGGTTTTCGCTGCGGCTTTCTCGGCTTGCTGCACTTGGACATCGTGCAGGAACGTTTAGAGCGCGAGTACGATCTGAATCTCATCGCGACCGCGCCGAGCGTCGAGTATCACGTCCTTAAACACGACGGTTCCGTCATCACCGTCGACAATCCCGCCGAGATGCCGGGCGGCGACGAGATCGCAGAAATCGAAGAGCCGTGGATGCACATCCAGGTCTTCACGCCGAAAGATTATATCGGTCCGATCATGGACTTGGTCGTGCAACGGCGCGGCACGTTCGACAAGATGGAATATCTGGACGAGGCGCGCGTGATGCTGACGTACTTCATTCCGCTCTCGGAACTGATCGTCGATCTCTACGATCAACTCAAATCGCGCACGCGCGGTTACGCGTCGCTCGATTACACCTTCGCCGATTACCGCGTGAGCGATCTCGTCAAGATGAACATTCTCGTCAACGCAGAAGTCGTCGACGCGCTTTCGATGATCGCCCACAAAGATTACGCGTACCCGCGCGGTTCGGCGTTGTGCAAAAAATTGAAAGAAGTGATCCCGCAGCAACTTTTCCCCGTGCCGATTCAAGCCGCGCTCGGCGGAAAAATTATCGCGCGCGAAACGATCCGCGCGTTACGCAAAGACGTGCTGGCGAAATGCTACGGCGGCGATATTACGCGCAAACGCAAATTGCTCGAAAAACAAAAGGAAGGCAAAAAGCGAATGAAACGCTTTGGCGTCGTCGAGATTCCGCAAGAAGCGTTTATGGCGGTGTTGAAACTTGGAGAGTAGCGATTGGAGATTGGAGATTGGAGATTGTGTATGTGGCTGTCATTCTGTAATCTCTAATCTCCAATCTCTAATTCCTGAACAGAGGAACTGTGGCATACAAAACTCTGCGCGTTGAAAAGACCGACTCGATCACAACAATTTTCCTGAATCGCCCGAGCCAGCGCAACGCGCTCAACAGCGAATTGATCGGCGAACTGAGCGCACTCACGGACGAACTGCGCGGCGACGAATCGACGCGCGCGGTGATCGTCACCGGCGCGGGCAAAGCGTTCTCCGTCGGCGCGGACGTGGAGATGCTGCGGCGCATCGGCGAATCGTCCACGCCCGACGAAACGCGCGCCGAAATCGTCAAGTGGCGTGAGACATTTGACGCGGTCGAGCGACTGCCGCAAATCACGATTGCCGCGATCAATGGACTGGCGTACGGCGGCGGCGTCGTGCTCGCGCTCGCGTGCGATTTTCGGCTCGCGTCGACGCACGCCATCTTCGGCTTGCCCGAAATCAAACTGGGCATGGTGCTCGCGCTCGGCGGCACGCAGCGCTTGACGCGCCTCATCGGCGTCAGCGCGGCGAAGGAAATGATTTTGCGCGGACGCAACGTGACCGCGTACGATTCGCAGCGGATGGGCTTGGTGCATCGTATCGCCGAGCCAGGCGAATTGATGAGTTTGGCGCGCAGTTGGGCGGAACGCGCGATCGGATATTCGCCGCGCGCGCTCGCGCTTGCCAAAGACTTGATCAATCGCTCCTTCGACCGCGACGCGAACGCCTCCGCCGAAGCGGAAACAATCGCGCAAGTTGAATTGCTGCACTCGCCCGGCTTTTTGGCGCGGCTGAAAGCGGTGAAGGAAAACGGTGAACTCTGAAATCGCCGTAGGGGAGCAGGGGGGCAAGGGAGCAAAGGAGATTCTTTCTCCCCCGCTCCCCCGCTCCCCTGCTCCCGCGCGTTTGCACTTTGCCGTACTAGCTTTGATCCTCGCCGTCGCCGCCGCGTTCCGCTTGTACGGCCTCGCGTGGGACGGGGGCTATTTGTTTCATCCTGACGAACGCAAAATTTTGCTCGTCGCTTCAGAACTCCGTTTACCTTCAAACATCTTTGAGTTTTTCTCCAGCGAGAGTCTACTCAATCCGAAATTCTTCGCGTACGGTTCTTTCCCAATTTATCTCTTGAAAATTCTTGGCGCGTTCGCGCCGACGCCCGCGCTGGCAGTCCCCTGGCGCGAAGATTTCGTCGGCATGGCGCTGCTCGGGCGCGCGTTCTCGGCGCTGTTCGATCTGGGGACCATCGCGCTGACGTTCCTCCTCGCGCGGCGGCTGTACGACGCGGCGACCGGTCTGATCGCGTCTGCGTGCATCGCGGTCACCGTGCTGCACATTCAGTTATCCCATTTCTACGCGGTTGACACCTTGCTGACGCTGCTCGTCATCGCGACGATGTTCTTCGCCGCGCGCTTCGCGCAAGAAGGCAAACGCCGCGACGCGATCGCGCTCGGCATCGCGTTCGGACTCGCGCTCGCGACCAAAGTGTCTGCGTTGCCGCTGGTTGTGCCGATTGTAGTGGCGGTGGCGACCGACGACCGACGACCGACGACCGAAAGTACTCGTTCGGTCAACGGTCAACGGTCGCCGGTCGCGGTTGCGCGCAACGCGCTCGCGCAAATCTGGCACGCGCGCCGCGAATTGATCCGCGTCCTCGCCGTCGCGCTCGCCGTGTTCATCGTCACGCAACCGTACGCGCTGCTCGACCCGATTCGCTATTTTGGACAAATCGGCACTGAGTCGCTCGTCGCGCGCGGCTGGCTGGACTATCCGTACACGCGGCAGTACGCCGACACACTGCCGTTCGCCTATCCGATTCTGCAGAGTAGCATCTGGGGAATGAGTTTGCCACTCGGCATTTTCGCGTGGCTCGGCAGCGCGCTTGTCGTGTGGCGCTGGTGGCGCGCGCGCGAGTGGCGCGATGGTTTTGTTTTATCGTGGGCGATCATGTATTTCCTGTTTGTTGGAGGACAATACGCGAAACACCTGCGCTATCTGTTGCCATTGACGCCGTTCCTGTTCATCATGGCAGCGTCATTTGCAGAATACGCAACACGCAACACGAGACACGTATTCCGTGTTGCGTATTCCGTTGTTCTGGTTCTCGCATTCGTTTATTCACTCGCGTTCACTTCGATGTACTCGCGCGAACATCCCTGGCTGATGATTTCGCAATGGATTTACGCGAACGTTCCGCCAAACGCGACCATCGCGGTCGAGCATTGGGACGATGCGCTGCCTGCGCCAATGTATCTCGGCTGGACAACGCGCGCGCCGAGCGAATACAAAACAATCGCGCTGCCAATGTACGACGACGATAACGCGACCAAGTTGGAAACGCTGGTGAACGCGCTGAGCGAATCTGACTATGTCATTCTCGCGACTCAGCGCTTGTCCGCGCCGATCACGCGCCAGCCCGCGCGCTATCCGCTTTCGTCGCGCTATTATCGTCTGCTTTTCGACGGACAACTTGGTTTTGAACTTGCCGCGTCCGCCGTCAACGGCATCGCGCTCGACGGACTTGTGATCGCGGATGATCGCTTTGACGGACTTGCGCCGCCGTTGTTCACCGCGTCCGACGCGCTCATCTGGAACTGGGGACGCGCCGACGAAAGTTTTACCGTCTACGATCATCCCTTGCCGCTCGTTTTCAAAAAGACGCGCGCGCTTTCACGCGACGAACTTCGCGCGCGGTTATCACCCTGACGGCAATACGGAACACGCATCACGGAGTCGACTCTTGAAACTCTCCATCCTCATTCCCGTTTACAACGAACGCGCGACGATTCTCGAAATCATCCAGCGCGTCCAAGCCGTGCCATTTGAAAAAGAAATCATCGCGGTCGATGACGGCTCGACCGACGGCACGCGCGAATTGCTGCCGCCAATCGAACAGCAAGGCGTCGTCGTTTTGTACCACGAACGCAATCGCGGCAAAGGCGCGGCGATTGTCACCGCGCTCGCGCGCGCGACCGGCGACATCATCGTGATTCAAGACGCCGACCTAGAGTACGATCCGCGTGATTACGCGCAACTCATTCAGCCGATTGTCGAAAAGCGCGCCAAGGTGGTGTACGGCTCGCGCTTTCTCGGTCCGCGCATGGCGATGTTCTTTTGGCACATGCTCGCGAACAAGATGCTGACGCTGATGACGAACATTCTGTACGACGCGATCTTGAGTGACATGGAAACGGGCTACAAGGCATTCCGCGCCGACATCATCCAAGGGATGCGACTGCGTTCGCATCGTTTCGATTTCGAGCCGGAGGTGACCGCCAAAGTATTAAAGCGCGGCATCCGCATTTTCGAAGTGCCGATTTCGTACTACGGGCGCGAGTACAGCGAAGGCAAAAAGATCGGCATGAAAGATGGTTTCGTCGCGATCTGGACGCTGTTGAAATATCGGTTTGTGGATTGATAGTTGTAGTGCGCGCTTTAGCGCGCTAAGGCGCGCGCTACAAACGGACTCGCAATGCTCACCCAACATCTTGCCGCGTTAACCTTTCGCGCCGACGACTACGCGCTGACGCGCGTTCAAATCGCGGTGACGCTCGCGTTGCACCTCGCCGGACTGATCGCCGCGGCGTACTTGATGCGAGCCCCAATCTGGAGTGCGCCGCTCGCGCTGGTGCTCCTGTCAATCGTTCCGGCGATTCTTCTCCGAGCGCGTGGTACGTTCGCCGCGCAGACACTCGCGCCGTTCTTTTTTCTGTACGCGATTATCGCCGCGCGCTTTATCTTCATTCGCGTTCTCGGCGGCGACGTGCCCGGCTATTTCGATTACAACGCGCCTGATCTGCGCTCATCTCTGTTTCGTTTAGAGCCGTGGCTCGTGTGCGCGCTCATTTATACGCTGGCGATCCAAATCCATTTTCTTCTTCTGTCATTTCGAGCGCAGCGAGAAATCGCGCCAGCAGAACCGAGATTTCTCGACACAAAAATCGTGTCTCGAAATGACAGCTGGATCGGCGCGGTCGCGCTCATTCTCGCAACCTTTGTTTGGGCAGGCGCGCTGTACATCGGACAGCGCACACACGGCGTCACCGGAACCGATCCGTACGCGTACGCGCAAATGGGCGTCGATCTCGCGCTGCGCGGCACGCCGCTGCACCGCTTTATGCTTTTCGAAAGCGTCGCGCCGCTCAATATCGCTTGGGCACCGATTGTACACCTGGGCTACCACATCCCGATCAACGCGAGCGGCGACGCGCCGACCGTTTGGCCCATCGGCGGTTCATTCGCGTTTGCAATCGCGTACCGCTTGATCGGCGAGTCGGGATTGTATCTCGTCAATCCTGGGATGAGTTTGCTTTTGCTCGTCGCAACAGGTTGGCTTGCATGGGAATTGTTCCGCGATTCCAAGGATCGTGCGTGGATCGCCGCGCTCAGCATCGCGATGCTCGCGACATCGCACACACTCTTCGATTGGGCGACTGTGCCGATGGTGGACGCGCAAGCCGCGCTCTTCTCTGTTCTCGCGATTGGTTCGGCGATACGATTTGCGCGTCAGCCGCGATTTGTCTTCGCGATGTTGTGCGGCGTCGCACTCGGCGCGGCGTACTTCGTGCGACACACGCAACTACTGATCGTCCCGGCGATTTGCGTTTTGCTTTGGATGAATCGTGCGCCGCGCGGATTGCGCGTCCGCGCGCTCGTCGTCGCGGGGCTTGCGTCGCTTTTGGTTGCATTGCCTGATCTGTGGTATCATCAAGTTGTCTTTGGCAGTTGGCTCACTCCGGAATCGCGCGAATTGGACTTGTTCTCGATTGCATCGGTCGCAGAAACAGCGAGCGCGTTCAACGCTGGTCTGTTGGCTGCGCGCGAATTCGGCTGGCTACTGCCGTTTCTGCTTTACGGCGCGTATCGTCTCGCGCGTGACAAGCGCGTCGAATTTGCTGCGCTCGCGTTGTGGCTAATCGTGCTGATCGGTTTTCACTTGTTGTATCCCGCGCTGCGCCTGCGCGATCTTTTACCGGAGTTTCCGCCGCTCGTGATCATCGCGGCGTACGGCATCGTCGCGTTTGTCCGCGCGCTGTTCGGAGTGGGCGATTCACCGCCAGCCGCTGGCGATGAATCGCCCACTCCGAACGCCAAGCGACTCATCGCCGCAACAGGTTTAATCGCGACGTTGTTCTTGCTTTTGATGCGCGTCTGGAACGTTTTGCTGATTCCGTTTGGCGCGCCGCAAAATTCGTACGGTTTTCTAACCGCCACGCAGCGCGCCGCGTTCGATCAGATTGCCGCGCTCACGCCGCCGAACGCGGTGATCGGCGCGACGCTGAACACGGGCGCAATTGATTTGTACGCGAGCCGCGCGACGTTCGTTCCTGATATGTGGTCGCCGCTAGAGCAAGACGTTTTTTTCGCCGCGATGTTTCGCGAGGGCAAACCGATTTTTCTGCTCGACGACAGCGCGGGGATGACGACCGCGCGCCGTCAACTCGAAACGCGTTACGCGCTGCGCCGCGTTGCCGGACTCGACATCCCGACCGGGAGCGTACTCCCCGGCGACACTTTGCGCGCGTTGTGGGAAATAAGATTGAAATGACCAAACCAATCGTTGCCATCGTCGGACGCCCAAACGTGGGCAAGTCGACTTTATTCAATCGTTTGATCGAAGAAAGACTCGCGATCGTTTCCGATACCGCGGGAACGACGCGCGATCGTTTGTATGGCGATGTCGAATTCGCCGGGCGCGAGTTCATCGTCGTCGACACCGGCGGACTCGCGCTCGACGACCGCGCCGATCTACCCGGCACGCCTGCCGCGATGCTCGCGGGCGTGCGCGCGCAAGCCCAAATCGCGATGGACGAAGCGGACGCGATTGTCTTCATCACGGATGTGGAACAAGGCGCGACGCCCAGCGATTTCGAAATCGCCAAAGTGTTGCGGCAGACGAGCAAGCCGGTGTACCTCGTCGTCAACAAAGCCGATAACGAAACGCGCGCGCAAGACGCGGTCGAATTTTTCAAACTGGGTCTTGGCGAACCGACGGTGATTTCCGCGCTGCATGGCGTCGGCGTCGGCGATCTGCTCGACGCGATCATCACGCATCTGCCACCGGAAACAACGGAGCCGCCAAGCGAAATTCCGCATCTCGCGATCGTCGGTCGCCCGAACGTCGGCAAGTCGTCGCTGCTCAACGCGATTCTGGGCGAAGAGCGCGCGATGGTGAGCGACATTCCCGGCACGACGCGCGACGCACTCGACACCGAATTGATCTGGGAGAATCAAAAAATCGTTTTGATCGACACTGCGGGGCTACGCAAGCGCGGGCACATCGAACCGGGGATCGAAAAGTACAGCGCGCTGCGCGCCATCCGCGCGATTCAACGCGCGAACGTCGCGCTCCTCGTGATCGACGCGGACGCGGGCGTGCTCGCGCAAGATCAACACGTCGCGCAGTCCATCCTCGCCGAAGGCAAAGGCGTCGTGATCGTCGTCAACAAATGGGACTTGATCGAAAAAGACGCGCGCACGACGGAGGAGTTCACCGTCAAAATCCGCTCCGCGCTTGACTTTATCGCGTACGCGCCGGTGGTTTTCGTCTCGGCAAAGACGCATCAACGCGTGCGCCAAGTGATCGAGCGCGCGCTGCAAGTGTGCGAATCATTTCGTTTGCGCGTGCAGACCTCGGAACTGAACGAGTTGGTGCGCGAGGCAACGCGTAAACACGCGCCCGTCTCGAAAGGCAAGCGCGCGCTGAAATTTCTGTACGCGACCCAGGTTGAAGGCACGCCGCCGACGTTTGTCTTTTTCGTCAACGACAAGCGGCTCGTGCACTTCACGTACGAGCGCTATTTGGAAAATCAGATTCGCGACAAGTGGGGGTTTGAAGGCGCGCCGCTGAGATTAATTTTTCGGAATCGGAGGGATACGTAGGACAAGTTTTGGAAACTTGTCCAACCTCAGTTTCTGCCCGCGCTCCGTCCGTGTCCGCGCTTCCACAACGGATCGGGCAACTTGATCTTTGCGCCGCGCTCGAACGACAATCCTTTTTTCTTACGCTTGCCTTTCTTCGCGTCTTTTTCTCTCGCGTCATCGACCGCGCCTTGAATTTCCTTTGTGATCGGATGATCGGGGTCGTGCAGCGCGTCAGCGAGTTGATCCATCAGCGCGTTCAAAGTGCCAAAGTTTTGCGCGAGGCGCGCGGGGTCGCGCGTTTCCCAGTATTCGCCTTCGTCCACAACGCGCAGACTGGGAAAATATTTGTCGCGGACGAGCGCGAGCAATTCGCAGATCGAGATGTGAACGTCGAGCGGCGCGAACTGGGTTTTGGTGAACAAGAGTTTGTTTTCCCAGTAATGCCCCGGCTCAGGTTCGGGCATATAGAAACACAATTCGCCCTGCTGGTTGAAGGTGAGGAACACGCTTTCGCTTTCGGGATGCGGTTGTGCGATGATGCCGCGCAGCGTATCGTCAATCGGCGACTCGGTGGAGGAGTAAAAAGTCGTGTGGGTCTCTTCATCCTTCTTGTCGATCACCGTCCGCTCGACCGTACCGAGGATTCGATCATCTACATCAATGTATTTCCATTTGCGCTGGAAGCAAAAATGCCGCGCCGCCGTCAAGAGATCGGGCAAAACGCGCGGATCGTCTAGTTTGCCCGAGTAGTGGATTGTGATGCCCATTGACTCTTCTCCCCGAGACCTGTCAGGTTTTTGGAAACCTGACAGGTCTATTCGACTTGTCCGATCATCGACCACGGTCCCGCCCATTCGATTTTTACGCGCGCGAGTTTGCCTTTCCACTCGCGCGCATCGTCTTCGAAGAAAACGAGTTTGTTGTTGCGCGTGCGCCCTTTCCAGCGATTTTTGTTTCGCGCAGCGTCTTCGACCAACACTTCGACTGTTTGTCCCAAAAATCGCGCGTTGATCTGGGCGAGGATTTCGGCTTGCAGATCGTCGATCGCTTTGCGGCGGCGCTCTTTCTCCTCGGGTGGCACGTCGTCGTCCCAACGCGCGGCGACGGTGTTCGGGCGCGGCGAAAACATCGCGACGTGCGCGACGTCGAGTTCGAGTTCCTTGAGCAAGTTGTACGTGTTGAGGAATTGCGCTTCCGTCTCGCCCGGCATCCCGACGATGATGTCGGTCGCGATGCCGACGGTCGGCACGCGCGCGCGAATTTTCGCGACGAGCGCGCGGTAATCGTCCACGGTGTAGCCGCGCTTCATTTTCGCGAGCATCGCGTCGTCGCCCGATTGCACCGGCACTTCAACGTGCTCACACACTTTTGGCAGCGCGGCAATCGCGTCGAGCAATGCGTCGGTCATGTATAACGGATGCGACGTGAGAAAGCGAATGCGCTCCAGCTCTTCGATGTCGTGAATCGCGCGCAAGAGATCGGGCAAACGCGGATCGTCGCCGACATCGTAGCCGTACCGATCGACGATCTGTCCGAGCAGCGTGATCTCTTTAACGCCTTGCTTGACGAGCGCGCGCGCTTCGGCGGCAATTTCGCCAATCGAGCGCGAGCGTTCGCGCCCGCGGCGGTACGGAATGATGCAAAATGTACAGACGTGATTGCAGCCGTAAATGATCGGGATGTGCGCGCTGACAAGTTCGCCGCGCTCGTTAATCGGCAAAACCAGGTCGGCGTCTTGCAATTCGTAGCGCGTTTCCGTTTCGCGCTGTTCAATGGCATAGTCCTCCCCTGTCAGAACGGGGGAGGGTTGGGTGGGGGTACCGCGCGCGCACAGCAATTCCACAAGCCGCGTCGGATCAGACGGCGGCAGAAAAACGTCTACGAAGGGGAAACGCTTTTGCAGCGGCGACGCGTCGCGCACGCCGACGAGGCAGCCCATCAATCCCAAAACGAGATCGGGACGCGCGGCTTTGAGCGGCTTGAGCGACATCAA
>DYJA01000028.1:56792-65088 GCA_020723345.1 Candidatus Aquidulcis sp.
CTTGTCCTCCGCGCTCTGCCGGACGACGCACGTATTCAGCACGATCACGTCGGCGGATTCCGCGTCGCGCGTCGCGCGGTAGCCGAGTTTCTCCAACTCGGATGCGACGCGCTGGGAGTCCGCCAGATTCATTTGGCAACCTATTGTTGATATGTGGTACTTCATCGTTCGACTTTCCACTGGCGTTTAGCAAATGGCATATCGCGTATGGCAATTCGTAAATCGCCAATGCCATTTGCCATTCGCTATTTGCGGTCGTTCACGCGGGCGACTTGGCGAATTCCAAGCGCGGCACGTACACCGTCTGCACTTGTGGCACGAGTGCGATCTTGATGTAGACGACGCGCTTGCCTTCTTTTTCCCTGACGCGTTTGCCCAATTCGAGGTTTGCCTGATACAGTTCCGGATCATTCTCCGGCAAGAAGATCACTTCTGCGCCTTTCGGAATTCTTCGCGTCAGCGCGGGATTTTCCAACACTTGCCGCATGAACAACACAAAGAGTTCATCATTCCGACGACATTGTTCTTGACGTGTCATATCGATAACTCCCTTTCGTAGCGCTCTCGATAGAATTGCCAACGCGCGAAAATCTCCTGGATCGCCCAAGTCAGCGCGGCATTGTAATCCTGAATTGGCAACTCGCCCGACTCCTGCGTTCCATCAGGATGACTAAATGGTCATTCTCCTTGTCAAAGGTAACGCGAACCAAGTCCTGATCAGACCGGCGCGCAAAGAATTCTTCACGTCGTCTACGCGCGATTCTTCCGGGCACGTTGTCTCCTCGTTATACGTTACGCTTTTTCAAGTATATCGCGAAATTCCGAAAAAATCCATACTCTAAACTAAACTCGCTCAGCACGCGCGCCTCGACTGGAAATTGCGCGAACAACTTGAGCCACGCGTCGCGCGGCTGCGCGATGTAACACGGCGGCGTGCCGTAGCGTAACGCGGGCCACGAGTCAAGCGCGCGCGTGAGCCACTGCCGCGCCGTACCTCGCACGTCATTCTCGATGACGATCACTGCGCGTGCGACGCGCAGCGCCTCGCGCAAAATCACTTCGGGCTTGGGCGTGTGGTGCAAAACGAAACTGAGGATCGCGTAATCGAAACTGTCGTCTGCGAACGCGAGCGTGCGACTGTCGCACACCGTCAGCGGCAAATCGCTCTGATTGTACGATGCGACGTCCACCATTGTCACGCGCGCGTCGAACTGCCGCGCGATT
The DNA here is from genome assembly GCA_020723345.1 of Candidatus Aquidulcis sp. Classification (GTDB taxonomy): domain Bacteria; phylum Chloroflexota; class Anaerolineae; order UBA4142; family UBA4142; genus VGOB01. The sequence continues at coordinate 58,017 of DYJA01000028.1, forward strand.
GCCTGCGCGAGTAAACCCTTGCCCGCGCCAATGTCGATGATGCGAGAGCGCGGTGGAATGACTGTAGCGAAGGAGGCGAGAATGGAATCAGCGCGGGAGTTGTTCATGCGGATTTTGTCCAAACGAGTCAGTCTGACTGAGAGGCATTTTATCCCTCTCCACGCGTGGCGTCAAGAACGCACGTCTACCCATTTGGGTAATCAAAGATCACCCGATGGGGCAAGGCGCATCTGCCTTTCTTTGCATTGACCGCCCGACATTCTCCTCGTATAGTGGAAACTGGTTTGACCTCTGGTCATCCACAGAGACATTGTCGTCTAGATTTCATTGTTGAACCTCTGTACAAGTTGCCCCGAGACGAAAGTAGATCGCCCGTCCTCATCACATTGAAGTTCTGAAACATCAATCTACCAACGAAATTCGGCACACGGCTAAAACAAAAAGGAGGTGGTAACGCTAAGATAGGATAGATCGGCATGGCTCGCACAATTTTCGCAGTTGATTTTCGATTGAGAAACAAGAAGCAAAACCAGGAGGGTTTCTGAAATGGCAAAATTTCTCAGGATCAACATGACGACCCAGACCGCCACGTACGAGGATGCGCCGGCAAAATACGCGTTGATGGCGGGGCGGTACCTGACCAGTACGCTGGTCGCGGATCAAGTGCCACCCAGCGCGCATCCGTTGGGACCCAACAACAAGATCATCCTCGCGCCGGGTTGGGCAACCGGCACCTCTGCGCCGACGAGCGCGCGCATTTCGATCGGCGCAAAATCGCCGCTCACGGGCGGCATCAAGGAAAGCAATGCCGGCACCGGCTTTGGACAGCAAATGGCGCGCATGGAGATTCAAGCGATCATCGTCGAAGGGTTTCCCACAACGCCGGGCAAGTTCTGGGGCGTCCATATCACCCAAAATGGCGCAACCTTTTTCCCTGCCGACGAGTACGCGGGCAAGGGCAATTACGAAGCGTGGCGCAAGATCATCGAACGCTTCGGCAAAAAAGCAGATGTGATGGGCGTCGGCGTCGCCGGAGAAAAACGTATGACGAACGCCGGCATTTGCTTTAACGACATGCAAGGTCGCGCGTCGCGCTATGCCGGTCGCGGCGGCTTGGGCGCGGTTGTCGGATCCAAGGGACTCAAATTCATCGTCATCGACGACACGGGCGCGCCGCCGCTTCGCCCCATCGCGGACAAAGACCTGTTCATGCAAGGTCAGAAGAAATTGACGCAAGCCATTCGCACGCACGACATCACCAAGCCCAAAGGCGGCTTGAACACCTACGGTACCGCCGTGCTCGTCAATCTTTTGAACGAGGCGGGCGGCTTCCCCACGCGCAATTTCTCCAGCGGTCGTTTTGAAGGCGCACCCAAGATCGCCGGAGAGGCGATCTTCGAAGGCAATAAGCAGCGTCTCGGCAAGGAACTCTACAATCACGCGTGCAGCCCCGGTTGTATTATTCAGTGCTCCAATGTCTGGCACGACGAGAAAGGTCAAGAGGCAGCGTCTTGCTTGGAGTACGAATCCGTGTGGTCGCTGGGCGCGAACTGCGGGATTGATTCGTTGGACGACGCGGGCGAACTGGTGCGCCTGTGCAACGACATCGGACTGGACACCATCGAAGCCGGAGTGACGCTCGCCGTGGCGATGGAAGCCGGACTGGCGAAGTTCGGCGACGGCAAAGCCGCGATCAAACTGATGCACGAGATCGCGCAGGGCACCCCACTCGGACACATCCTGGGCAACGGCGCGGCGTTCACCGGTCGCGCGTTTGGCGTGATCCGCGTGCCGACGGTCAAGGGGCAAGGTCTCCCGGCATACGAACCGCGCGCGGTCAAAGGCATCGGCGTCACGTACGCGACGAGTCCGATGGGCGCGGATCACACTGCGGGCTACACGATCGCGCCGGAAATCCTCGGCGTCAGCGGCAAGCAAGACCCGCTCGCGCTCGGCGGCAAAGCCGCGCTGAGCAAGGGCTTTCAAACCGCGACCGCGTTCATCGACAGCACCGGACACTGCTTGTTCATCGCGTTTCCGATTCTCGACATCGGGAGCGGCTTTGAAGGAATGATCGAAGAAGCCGCGGGCGTCCTGGGCGTCCAGTGGACCGCCGCTGACGTGACGCGCATCGGCGAGGAAATTCTGCGGACGGAGCGCAAGTTCAACGAAGCGGCAGGATTCACCAAGAAAGATGATCGCCTGCCCGAGTTCATGAAGTACGAACCGCTTCCACCTCACAACGTCGTCTATGACGTAACCGATGAGGAATTGGATTCGGTCTACAAGGATATGTAGAACGGTGTTTTATGCGGACAGGGTATTTTGCCCTGTCCGCATGACTTGTTTACATCCATGATCCAAGTGCGAGTACGACTCTACGCGACGCTGCGCGCGTACGCGTCGCAACAAAAACTGGGCGAGCCGCAAATCGTCCAGTTGCCGGATGGCGCGACGGTGAAACAATTGATCGCCGCGCTCGGCATTCCCGACAACATCGTGCGCAAAGTGTTCAGTCAAGGTAGAGCCGTCGAAGAAGATCACGTCCTCCGCGATGGCGAAGATATCGGAATGTTTCCGCCGGTTGCCGGAGGGTGAGCATTGAACGACCTACGGGTTTTGACAGACCAGCGATTGATTGTGTATAATCTTGAAAGAGTTGATTTCTCCAATGATCCCCGATCAATCCGCTAGCCCAAACCAACGCCCCGCGCGGCTTACTCAGGATATCCGCGATCTCGAAAACCGATCCCGCGAGGAGCAAAAGAACACTGTGCCCTTTTTGCCGCAAGCCAACGCGACCACCGACGCGCTCCAGGAGCGCTATCGGATCCAGGTGCAGCGCCTCGACCGCGCGCTTTCGTCTCTGGAGCAGATTTCGCACGCCCTCACGGTGACAACGCAAGGCGTCGAAATTTTGCTCCAAACGATTGTCAAGACCGTCGCCGAGGTGTTCGATAGCCCCTTTGTTTTCCTCGTCATCAAGAACGGCTACAAAGAACTCAGCGCGATCTATCCGCCCATCGGATCGAAAGCGGACGGGACCGGCAGCGCGTATCTGCAACAAGCATGGTGCATCACCGAGCAGACATTTTTGGAATCCGGCTCCGGACGCGTCAAATGCTTGGCGCGCGAAGGTTGTCCGTGCGAACAAATTCGCAACGTCGTGACGGTGCCGATGTCGCGCGATGGGATTTTGGAGGGCTCGATCTCACTCCAGACACCGGGCGACCGCGACTTGGACGAGTACGACACGTCGGCGCTGGAAATTCTCGCCACCCAGGCGACCATCGCCATCCAAAACGCGCGGCTGTTCGAAGAAAGCCAGTATCTCCGCGCGCAAGCCGAGCAATTGTATCGCATCGCGATCGAGCAGAAGAACGAAGCGGAACGCAAGCAGCGCGAACTGGAAATGGCGCAAGACGAAATCGACGCGATGGAGCGCGATCAGATCATCAGCACCGAACGCGAGCGGCTCGCGCGCGAACTGCACGACGACGTAGCGCAAATCTTGAGCAGCATCGGACTGAATCTGGAATGGTGCCGCCAGCATCTGCCGCCCGATTCGCCAGTGCAAGAACGCGTCGGCTGTCTCAAGCAATTGGCGCGCAACGGGCTGTACGAAATTCGCAACGCGATCCTGGGTATGTCGCCGGTCCGCATCGCCGAACAGGGCTTGGCAAGCGCGTTGGAAAAGCTGGTCAGCGACTTTGAAAATATTTCTCGCATTGCCGCGCGGATCCAAGTGCAAGGCGCGCCCCGTCACCCCGCCGACGGAGTCGAGAACGCGCTCTATCACATTTGCCAGGAAGCCCTTTATAACGTTTTCAAACACGCCCAAGCGCAACACGTACAAGTGGAATTGGTGTTTGAGCCAGAGATCACCGTGCTGACCGTCACGGATGATGGAATCGGCATCATCACAGAATTGCCCGGGCAACCGCAAGCCGCGGTGACCTTCGGACTCCGGAACATGATCGCACGCGCCGAAAAGTTGGGCGGTACATTGATCGTTGGCAGGACGGAACCCAGCGGAACGCGCGTCACTGCGCGCATCCCCGGATAGGAGCATCGTGGAAATCATCGAGATCGTGATCGTGGACGACCACCAGGTCGTGCGGCAAGGGCTTCGCTCGCTGCTGGAACTGGAACCCGACTTGAAGGTCGTCGCAGAATCCGGCGGCGGGGTAGAAGCGCTCGGGCTCATCGAGCGCGTCCATCCCGACATCGTTCTCCTCGACCTCAAACTCGGCGACATCAGCGGCGCCGAAGTGTGCCGCCGCGTCACCGCGTTGCATCCGGATATCGCCATTCTGATTCTGACCGCGATTTCGAGCGAGCAAGACGTGCTCGAGTGCGTGGATGCCGGAGCCAAAGGGTACGTGCTCAAAGATGTGGATGTCAACGAGTTGACGCGCACGATCCGCGCGATCCATCGCGGCGAGTCGGTGCTCGATCCCAAGGTGACGCGCGCGGTTTTGCAACGCGCCCGGCGCTCGAAAGAACCTGCGGCGACGCTCACGCTGAGCGACAAGGAAAAAGAGATCGTGCGACTGATCGCGCAGGGCTTGACGAACAAGGAAATCGGCGAGCGGATGTTTCTGAGTCCGAACACCGTCAAGTTCCACATTAGCGACATCATGCAAAAACTCGCGGTGAAGCGCCGGGCGGAAGTCGTATTCCGCGCCGCCGGTGAGCATTTGATCTGATCTCTCAAGTATGAACGGAGAAAGCCCCAATGGATGTTCCACCTATTTCGAATCCGGTATGGCATAATATCGTTGCAGGCAAAGTCAAGTATCAACTCGATTTCCTGGCGGCGAAAATCTTGCTGGGGCGGTTGCTGCTCCGCGTCCGGAGCGATCCGTCGCCGGGGATGCTCGAAAAATGCGCGCACGATCTGCAGAACCTTTTCGCCCAGAACCCAGACTTGCCTTGTGTGCAACGCGACCTGGAAAGGATCTTTGGAGGTGAACGATGAGCGGGTGTATGAATACAGTGAGTCAAGTCAAAGAGAAAATTGCTCAAGGCAAAAAACTATTGCTGGCGGGCGACGAACGCGTCCTCGAACAACTGCCGCCAGGCGATTGGATCGGCGGGACCATTCCCTACTTTATGACGGAACAAGGCGGCATGGCGACCAAAGACCAAGTCTATGTCACCGAGTTACCGGGCACGATCAGCGACATCGCGATCAAGGTGTACGACGAATCGACTCTGCCGCACGTTTATACCGACGCCGCCAAGAATGGCTTTAGCATCATCATCATTCCCGCGATGTGTACGACGCATCTCTCGTTCGCGCTGAACGCGCCGAACTATAAAGATTTCGCGATTCATCCGTTGATCGGTTGGATCTCGGGCGTTCATCTCGACGACCTGGGCAAGATCAAGCCCAAGGTGTTTAGCGGGCTAACCAATACCGTCTTGGAGGATGGCGCCGTCGTGATGCACGTCACGCTGCCGCCGGGACGCGTCGCGGACGTCGGCATTCTCAACATCTTCGAGCAGAGCGCCGGAGACACGATTACTTTCCCGCAAGACGGCTTCAGCGCGCGCGAAGTGTACATCAACGGAGTCAAGACCAACTTTGCGGAATATATTTCGGCGCAGCATCTGGACACGCGCTTGCCGCTGGTGGCGGATTACTATGGCGCGATGGTCAATGTCAGTTTCCAGAGCGTCGACGCGGCGAATCGCCAAGTCCACTTTTACGCGCCGGTCTTTGCCGGACTGCGCTACAAACACGCCAAGCCCATCGAGAACTATGTCCGCCAATTCACGTCGCAAATGCCGACCAAGTTGGGCAAGCAAATCGTTTTCTCGTGCAACTGCATCTTGAACTATCTGTACTCTGAACTGGAAGGCAAACAGACCGGGGGGATTACGGGACCGATCACCTTTGGCGAAGTGGCGTACCAATTGCTGAACCAAACGATGGTCTATCTGACGATCATCGATCTAGCCGCGTAGGAACAGCGCGACGGTGAACGATGGAAGAGATCGACAGTGAAATCGTCCTCAAATCGTTGGTCTTTGTGGCTGACGGTTTGGCGAAGAATATCGGAGAAAACGGCGCGCGCGCATTGATTCGTCAGTGTGGGCACCACGCGGCAGCCAACTTGATGGAGGAATTCCCGGTCTCTGTAGATGTCGCCGAGGCGATTCAGCAAGCGTGTCCTATCCTCGAAGCGCTGGGATTTGCGCGCCAAGTCCGGCTCGCCGATCCAAGCCATGTCGTCGTTCGCGGAAATGCGATCGCGGAAATGGTACGCCAATTGGGATTGCCGCTCGCGCGCCATCCAGTCTACCACTATCCGATCGGCGTGTTCGAAGGATTGGTGTACAATATGTGCAAAACGCGCATCGCTATCGTCGCGCACGAAATCAACGACGCTGGCGAAATATGGACGCTGGGGGATTGGACGCAAAGACCGTCCAGGGTGTGAAACCTGGACGGTCTTGTTTTTGCATATTGGCGCTACGCTTTTCTCCCGATGATGATCGCTTCCGTCAAAGTGAAAAACAATTTCTTGCCCGCCGCGCGCGGCGTCAAAAACGCGCGTACGTCGTCGGGCGCGTCGCGCAAGCGCGCGCGTAATTCCATTTTCGTCTTCGCGCTCGCGCCCATCCGATTCGCCCAGGGTTCGAATTCCAATTCCTTGCGAAGCGTTTCGACGTGCTCGACGCGCAACTTGACTTTGGCAAAGTACGCTTGCAACTGTTCGACGGGAAATGTCCAGTTGTGCGACGGGTCGCGCAGTTTGGTCGAAATGACAAAAACAATTGCAGGTGTTTTGTCCTGCGATCTGATCCAATAGATATAACCTCAATGATCGGAATGCCGAAGCGGGTTAATCCGGCGGCCGCTCCGTGAAACAGATTGTAACCCACTAAAGTGACGACCACAAACCATCTGCGATGGAGGGGCGAGTATCACTATACTCGCCCGTTGTTTTTTCCTTGATATAGTTGCTGCGGTTTGTCTGAACGTAAAGGCAACAAACATGATCTACCTAGTTCTTGTCGGAAAATTCATTTTGCTTGACGTTTGGAGCCGCGACGGCGGTTG
>DYJA01000029.1 GCA_020723345.1 Candidatus Aquidulcis sp.
TTGCAATCGCGTCTGGCACTCTGGTATTCGATTTTTAAGGTGCGGAAAACAGGCTGAGACGTACGAAAGTTGGCAGTGGCGCGTCGAAGCGTGGTGTCACACTCTTTACATGGCGGGGTTCCGCCCGCGCCATCGCGTCTTTCTCCCCTTTGGCTACAACGTCTACGTCGCGTTTTGGGAGGCGCACTACTCCTGCGAGAAACTGGGTTGCGAAGTCATCCCCGGCGGCGCGCTGGATACTAAGGGTCGGATCCACAAAATCATCGAAACCCGCGCGAACGCGATCATGAATACGCCCACGTACGGTTTGCACCTTGCAGAGGAAGCGCAGAAACTGGGCATCGATCCGAAATCACTTGGGATCGAACGAATGCTCTGCGCGGGCGAACCAATGCCGAATGCCACGCGCAAACGATTGGAAGAACTGTTCGGCTGCCTGACCTTCGATCACATCGGCGGGACCGAACCGTGCGGCTGGGCGGGCATGTGCGAAATGCAGGATGGAATGCACATCGTCGAACCCTTCTTCTTGGTGGAAATCCTCGATTGCGAAACGCTCGACCGCGAAGTGGAAGAAGGCGAGATGGGCGTCGCCGTCGTAACGCCGCTGGGGCGACGATCAATGCCGCTCATTCGTTTCAACACCAAGGATTTGGTGATCAAAGGAAAATCCTCGTGCGCGTGCGGACGAACCTCGCAAAAGATCCAAGAGGTCGTCGGACGCGTCGACGACTTGCGCAAGATCCGCGGCGTCCTCTTCTCTCCCATATCCGTCGAGGAGGTGATCCGCGAGAAATTCCCGGATGTAGTCGAGTACGAAATTCAGGTCGAGCGCAAGGGGACGATGGACGAAATTCCGCTGCGGATCGAATTGCTGCCGCGCCTGACCCAGACGGAGATAGATTGCCTCACGCGGCAACTGGGTGAACGACTGAAAGTCAAAACCAATTTGAATTTTCGAATCAAGGTCGAACCCTTTGGCACACTGCCCCGCTACACGCTCAAGGCATCCCGCTTTAAGGATCTGAGGGAGCAAAAATGATCGATCAGATTCGCCGCGAGATCGAAACGATCGAAGCAAGCGCGACGCGGCTAAGAATGTTGGCGCAAGATAATCCGGCGATTCGAAAGAACGTCGAGATACTATTGACGTTCGTCTACTTGTTGAAATTCATCACCCCAGAGACGACTGAGGAGAAGAACTGATGGAAGCGGTTACGCAGGTGCGTACAGTGTGCCGCAGTTGTCACGGCGGCTGCGGCGTCATCGCGCACGTGAAAGATAACAAGGTCATCAAAGTCGAAGGCGATCCCAGTTCGCCGATCAGCCACGGCACGTTGTGCGCGAAAGGTCTAGCGATCACGCAACTGGTCTATCACCCCGACCGGATCACGCATCCGATGAAAAAGACGGACGCGGGTTGGGCGCGGATAACCTGGGATGAGGCGCTCGATACGATCGCGAACAAATTCAAGCGGGTGATCGCGGAGTACGGTCCCGAATCCATCGTCGTCAGTCAGGGCACGGGACGCGATTACGAAAGCCATTTGTATCGTTTCGCGAATCTGTTGGGGACGCCCAACGTCCTTACCGCCGGGCACATGTGTTACGTTTCCCGCGTCGCGTCCACGCTGATTACCTGCGGCACGCTGCCCGTCGCCGATTACATGGGCGGTCCAAAACTGATCGTGTTGTGGGGCGTCAATCCGCTGTGGACGAATCCCGACGAATACAAAGGCGAGGTGTTTTGGCAAGCGTACGAAAAAGGGGCGAAATTGATGGTTGTCGATCCGCGCAAGGGATTCACGGCGGAGAAAGCCGATCTGTGGCTGCAAATTCGTCCGGGTACTGATGCCGCGCTCGTCCTGGGATTTCACTCGGTTATCATCGAGGAAGAATTGTACGACAAGGAATTCGTCGCGAACTACGTACACGGCTGGGACGCGTTCAAAGATCGCGTAAAAGAGTACTCGCTCGATCGCGTGCAAGAGATCACCTGGATCGACAAGAACCTGATTCGGCAAGCCGCGCGGATGTACGCGACGACCAAGCCCGCGGCGATTCATTGGGGCGTGCCGACGGAGCAGACGAACAACTGCGTCAGTTACACGCGCGCCGCGACCGGACTGATGGCGATCACCGGCAATCTTGATGCGCCCGGCGGCAACGCGCTTTTTGTGAATCCGCCGACGCGCACCGTCGCCGAATTCGCGCAGCACAAGGCGCTCTCCCCGGAGCAGCAGAAAAAACGTTTGGGCGGCGAGCAGTTCAAACTCGGCGCGCGCGTCGCGCTGATCAATCCAAAGAAGGCGTGGGACGCGATGCTGACGGGCAAACCCTATCCGCTCAAGGCGGGAATTCTGTGCGGCACGAATCCCGTCGTCACGCGCGCGAACGCCAAGGAAGCGTACGCGGCGTTGAGCAAAATCGAATTTCTCGCGGTCATCGATTTCTTCATGACTCCCACCGCCGACCTGGCGCATATTTTTCTGCCGTCGGGCACCTGGCTCGAGCAAAATCATATCGCGGATAATTGGAAGCGGCACGGCTATGTGCTCGCGCGCCAAAAGGCGGTCCAGGTTGACGAGTGCTGGCAGGATCACAAGATTTTCATGGAACTCGGCAAGCGCATGGGGCAACAGTGGTGGGACACCGTCGAGCAGGCGTTGGATTATTTGCTCGAACCCGCAGGCATAACCTGGGAGCAATTCAAAGACAAGGGCTATTTACGCGGCGAGATGGTGTATCACAAGTACAAGCAGCGCGGGTTTTCGACGCCGACGAAAAAAGTGGAACTCTATTCGACGATCATGGAGAAATGGGGTTACGACCCCTTGCCGAAATACGTCGAAGTGCCTGAAAGTCCGATTTCGAAACCCGAAGTCGCGAAAAAATTCCCGTACATTCTCGACGCGGGCTTGCGAACTCCGACGTTCTTCCATTCCGCGAATCGCCAGGTGCCGTGGCTCCGCGAAATCCGCGAGTTCCCGATCGTCGAGATTCATCCCGCAACCGCGCAAAAACACAACATCGCCGAAGGCGATTGGGTGTACATCGAGTCGCCGCGCGGACGGATCAAGCAGCGCGCGCGCCTCAACGAGGGCATCCATCCCCAGGTGATCGTCGCCGAGCACGGCTGGTTCTACCCGGAAATGAAAGAAGACGGTCACGGCTGGAATATTTCCAACGTCAACCTCCTGACCGATAACGCTTACGAAACGCTCGACCCGGCGATGGGCTCCACCAATCTGCGCGTGTGTTTGTGCAACATCGCGCGGTGCGATGACGCGTAGGACAAATTTGCAAATTTGTCCTACGAGGAGAAACTGATGAACAGGGTCTCGTTGTACATAGACAAGAAGAACTGCATGGGTTGTCACGCGTGCGAGGCGGCATGCAAACAGGAGCACGGGTTGGGCGTGGGTCCGCAGTTGGTGCGCGTAATCGAAAAGGTGCCGCAGTTCATTCCGATTTATTGCCATCAATGCGGCAACGCGCCGTGCAAGCGCGCGTGTCCCGTGGATGCGATTGTGACGAACGATCTGGGTATCGTCCTGGTCGTGAAGGAGAATTGTATCGGCTGTCGCGAATGTGTGCCGGCTTGTCCGTTTGGCGCGATGCAGTTCGACGAAAAGACCGCGCTCGCGCTGATGTGCGATGTCTGCATTCACCGGCTCGCCGAGGGCAAGGCGCCCGCGTGCGCGAGCGTTTGCGCGACGCATTGCATCAGCATTGTGGGCACGCAGAAGAAAACCGCCGCGGTGTTTGAACGCGCGGCGGCGTAGTATGACCGTGTGGCAAGACCCCCAGACTGGTCTCGAATGGCAGTTGGTATCTCCAGGTGAGATGGAATGGCATCAAGCATTGGAGTACGCCAGGACGCTTGAGTTGGGTGGCAATTCGGATTGGCGTCTACCCAGTTTGGCGGAGTTGGAATCCTTGTTGGATCGGACGCGCGGGCGTTCGGACGGCAGACCGTTGATGCGCGACGACGTTCCCTTTCGCGATCGGCGTTCGTATTGGTCGAGCACGACGTTTGAAGAGAATACGCAGTGCGCGTGGATCGTGATGTTCGACGGCGCGTATCTGCTCAGTTATCCCAAACAGAATTCTTATGCGGTTCGGTGTGTGCGTGGATGATTTGGGGTGAAGAGAAAATTCGGCGACAGGGCAGGCAGCGGTGGAAATGCGCCAGTGATGTTGCTCGCAACCGGGACGCGGGAGGAGGTGAGAGGAACAAGTCAAACACTTGCTGGATGATGTAGCACAGATGGCGGATTCATTCTTTCGATGGGCGCAGTCTTGTGCGATGGTCGACCGGAAAATCTGCACGCGATGATCGATGCGGCGCGGGAATCCGGCGGCTGGTTCACAACCCGCGTCCAAGCGATGTGATGGGAAAAGCCCACGATGGGCTTTATCCCCCGACCTTTCGGTCGAGCGATCAATCCCAAGGAGGGAGGAGAAATGAAAACGTGTTCTGTCAAAAGCGCGGTGCTCATCTTTGCGCTTGCGCTGAGCGTAGCCAGTTGCGCGCCGACGCCAACAGTCGCGCCAACCAGCGCGCCTGCACCAACGAGCGCGCCTGCGCCGACCAGCCCGCCCGCCGCGGCTGCGCCAGCCGAAATCGTGGTTGGTGGGACTCTGCCAATTACGGGGCGCTATGCGGCAGGCGGCGCGCAAGTCAAGAATGGTTACGAACTCGCGATCGAAGCGATCAACAAAGACGGCGGTCCGATGGTCAAAGCGTTCAACAAAAAGATCCCGTTGAAATACGAAATGCTAGACGACGCCTCGGATCCGAATCAAGCGGTCCAACGCATGGAAACCCTGTACAACGACAAGAAAGTGATCGCTTACCTCGGTGGGTTTGGCAGCGACATGCACGCGGCGTCGGCGGCGATCGCGGAAAAGAACAAAACCCCGTACCTCGGCGTGGCATTCGCGCTGTACACCATTCACCAAAAAGGGTTCAAGTACTTGTTCTCCCCATTTATCAAGTCCCCGGGTGTCGCCAAAGACCTCTTCAAGATGTTCGATACGCTCAATCCAAAACCGACCAAGTACGCCATCTTCGCGGAAAAGACGGATTGGGGCGCGGAACTGTCGGCGCTGTGGAAAGCGGAAATTCAAGCGCGCGGCTGGCAACTTGTCACCGACGAGCAATACGCGCCTGGCTCGACGGATTACACGCAGTTGATCGCCAAAGCGCGCGATGCCGGCGCGGAAGTCCTGCTCACACTTCCTGGTCCGCCCGACGGCATCGCGATCGTCAAGCAAATGAAGGAACTCAAGTTCAATCCCAAGGCGCAATTCTTCATGCGCGCCGCGGACTCGCCGACCTGGAGTCAAGCATTGGGCAAAGACGGCGATTTCGTTATCTTCGCGCCCGGATGGCATCCCGCGGTCAAGTTCCCGGGGGCGGCAGAGATGAATCAGGCGCATCAAGCCAAGTATAACGGTCCGGCGCAGGCGGTAACTGGGCCCGCGTATGCCGCCGTTCAGATTCTCGCGGACGCGCTCGGACGCGCCGCGACATTGGATCGCGATGCGCTGCGCGCGGCGATTGCCGCAACGGATATGATGACGGTCGAAGGTCCCGTCAAGTTCAACGCGGACGGCACGGGTCAAGTCATCATGATCTTCGACCAATGGCAAGCCGGCAAGCAGGAATTGATTTGGCCTGTTGACCAACAGACCAAACCGTTCGCTTACCCGGCAAAGCCATTCGATCAACGCTGATTGTCATTGCGAGCGGTCGCGGCGAAGCGATCTAGGTTGCGATGTGGGGATTGCTTCGCCGCACAGAACGCTCCTCGCAAGGACATATTGACGCTGCAATGTTGCTCAAAACGGAACAAGTTACAAAATTGTTCGGCGGCTTGACGGCGGTGCGCGGGGTCAACCTGTCGGTGCGCGAGGGTGAGATCCTGGGTTTGATCGGTCCGAACGGCGCGGGCAAGACGACGATGTTCAACCTGATTACCGGGTTTTATCGGATCGACCGCGGGCGGATCTTTTTCCAGGATCGGGATATCACTCGCCTTGGACCAGCGGATCGGTGCAAACAAGGAATCGCGCGCACTTTCCAACTCGTTCGCCCGTTCCAACACATGACGCTCGGCGAGAACGTCGCGGTGGGCTGTGTCTATGGACGCGTTCCGGCGACCAGTCGCCACGACGCGGAAATGCGCGCGCGCGCGATTCTCGAACTCGTCGGCTTGGCGGATCAATTCGACGCGCCCGCGCACAATCTGACGCTGATGAATCGCAAGCGGCTGGAGTTGGCGCGCGCGCTCGCCACGCAGCCGTTTCTCTTGTTGCTCGACGAGTTTCTCGCGGGGTTGAATCCATCCGAAGTCCATGTCGCGCTGGAACTGGTGCGGCAATTGCGCGCGTCGAACATCACGCTGATTCTTGTCGAGCACATCGTCGAAGCGGTCTTTGGCGTTTCCGATCGCGTGATCGTGCTGAACGTCGGCGAGAAAATTGCGGAGGGATCGCCCGCGCAGGTCGCGGCGGATGAGCGGGTAATCGACGCGTACCTGGGTCGAGGGTTGCACGCACATGCTTGAAGTCAAATCGGTCAATGCCAGTTATGGAGATTTCCAGGCGCTGTGGGATGTGTCGCTTGTAGTCAACGCCGGAGAGATCGTCGTCCTCATCGGTCCGAATGGCGCGGGCAAAACGACGTTGATGCGAACGATCGTCGGATTGCATCGCCCTTCGGCGGGCAATGTCGTTCTGGACGGACACTCCACCGCGCGGCTGGATGGTTGCGAGCTCGTCGAGCGCGGCGTCGCGCTCGTGCCCGAGGGCAGGAAATTGTTCGGCGGGATGAGCGTTTTGGAGAATCTGGAGATGGGCGCGTACACCGCGCGCGCGCGGCAGGCGCGCGCCCAGACGCTCGCGTGGGTCTGGCAAGTCTTCCCCGTGCTGGCGGAGCGACGCCGCCAGATCGCCTCGACGCTGAGCGGCGGAATGCAGCAGATGCTCGCGATCGGTCGCGCGCTGATGAGTCTGCCGCGTTTGCTGCTGCTGGACGAACCGTCGCTGGGTCTCGCGCCCCTGATCGTGCAAAACATTTTCGACGTCGTGAATCTGGTCAACCGCAAAGGCGTCGCCGTGCTGCTCGTCGAGCAGAACGCGCGCGCCGCGCTGGAGATCGCGCAGCGCGCGTACGTGATGGAGCGGGGACGCATCGCGGGGCAGGGCACGGGCGCGGAATTGTTGAGCGACCCAAACGTGCGCCGCGCGTACCTGGGTTACATTTCAACTGGGAAGAATCTTGCAGAGGGGACGTGACAAGGGACAAGTGACGAGGGAGGTCTCTTATTTCTCATCCCGTGCCGCTTGTCACTTGTCCCTTGTCCCTGGAGTACTCCAGTGACTCTAATCATTCAGAACCTGGTGTTCGGATTGTTCGTCGGCAGCATCTACGGCATCGCCGCGGTCGGGCTGGCGCTCGTCTTCGGCGTGATGAAGATGCTGAACATCGCGCATGGCGAACTCTTGATGATCGGCGGCTATGTGAGTTTCTGGCTGTTCCACCTGGCGGGGGTGGACCCGTTCCTCTCGCTGCTCATCTCTGCGCCTTTGCTGTTCGGACTGGGTGTCGTCTTGCATCAGGTCCTCTATCGCCACATTGCCCGGTTCGAAACGGAACAGAAGATCAAGAATTCGATGCTGGTCAGTTTCGGATTGGTCTTGATCCTGCAGAATCTGGCGCAGCAAATGTGGACGGCGGACGAGCGCTCGATCCAGACCGCGTACTCCGGAGTGGGCGCGGATGTGCTGGGAGTCGCCTTGCCGTACACGCGGATGGCGAACCTGGGTCTCGCACTGCTCGTCGTCATCGGACTGCATTTGTTCTTGTCGCGCACGTACCTTGGCAAAGCGATTCGCGCGACCGCGGATGAATGGGAATCGGCGATTCTCGTCGGAGTGAACATCCGGCAGACTTTTCTGATCACCTTCGGTCTGAGCGCGAGCTTGGCGGCGATCGCGGGCGCGTTGGTCGTGGTCGGTTACGGACTCTCGCCTTCCATCGGTTTGGCGTGGACGCTCAAGGCGCTCGTCGTCGTGGTGTTGGCGGGGACAGGGAGTGTTTTTGGAGTCGTTCCGGCAGGACTCTTGTTGGGCTTGGGAGAAGCGGTCAGCGGTATTATTGCGGGTCCGGCGTATCGCGAGGTTTTCGGGTTGTTGATCTTCGTCGCGATCCTGGTCGTCCGACCGCAAGGTTTGTTTGGGAGAGCGTAAAGTGGAACAGGTAGGCAGCCAACTCAATCAACCAACCGTGCCGTTGCGCGCCGCGTTGTCTGCGCGTCGTCGGTTTTCGCGCGCGCGCGTATTCTCCTGGATCGTCGTCGCGCTAATTGCGCTGGCAATGGCGGCGGTGCCGCAAGTCACAACGCGCAGTGACGTTTTGAATCTCCTCTTCCTGATCTTTCTGTTCATTGTGCTGGGTCAGAGTTGGAACATCCTTGCCGGCTTTGCGGGTCAGGTGAGTTTGGGTCACGCCGCGCTCTTTGGACTCGGCGCGCTGACCACGCGCACATTGTGGTTCGGCGGGGTGCCGTTTCCACTCGCGTTTGCCGCGAGCGGGTTGGTCCCCGCCGTTTGCGCGTCGTTGATCGGCATTCCAACGTTCCGCTTGCGCGGCGCGTACTTTTCAATCGGCACACTGGCGATCGCGGAAGTGCTGCGGATCACCATCGCGAACACGTTGCCGCTGGTTTCGTTTTTGCCAGTCGACATGCTGGCGACGTACGAACTTGCGCCGCGTTATTATCTCGCGCTCGCGCTCGCGTTGGCGACGATGCTCGCGACGTACCTTCTGTTTCGTTCGCGATACGGCTTAGGCATTCTGGCAATCCGCGAGGATGAAGACGCGGCGCAGGCGACGGGTGTGCGCGCGCTGCCGCACAAGTTAGCCGCGCTCGTCATCAGCAGTTTCTTTGCGGGTTTGGCGGGGAGCACGTACGCGTTTTACCAGGTGAGTTACTATCCGGAGGCGCCTTTTCACGCAGGGTGGACGTTCGACGCGCTGCTCATCACGTTCGTCGGCGGAGTGGGTACGCTGATCGGTCCTGTCCTGGGCGCCATATTCTACATCTTCGTGCGCGAACGTCTAGCCGTTACGTTGGTGAGTCTGCATCCCTTGATCTTCGGCATCCTTTTCATTCTGATCGTGCTGATCTTCCCCGGCGGGTTGGTGGATATTGGGACGCGACTGCGACGAGCGTGGAACACGCGAAGAGCCAGCCACTCCGAATCTCGCTCGGCAGGCAAATAGCGCCGGTTGGCAGGGCGCGGACAAACGCGGACGAACGCGGATATTTTTTCAGTTGGAATGTGTGTGGAGTAAAGGCAATGGAGCCACGCAGCGCGAACGATTGCGATCCATCACTCGTCTGGAACGCGTTCATCCGTTATCATCAAATGCACTGCCCCGGTGCGAAAGGTGCGCGGCAAGGCAAGAATTTTGGGATTGGATCCGGTGTAGCGTTTCGCATCCTTCAACGCATCCGCAAATGTCGCGCGTGTTTTCATCCCCATCGCGCGCGCGTAGCCCGGCGCGTACGCGCCGACGATGTAGACGGCGGCAGTGTGCATCTCCGCAATGTGCCCGCACGAAATCATCGAGAACGCGTGGTACGGGTGATAGCCGTACGCAAAACGATACTTGTTCACGTACTCTGGTTTGGCGCAAAAGTACTCACCGTACTTGTCGAGGTCGGGCAGGATATTGTGATAGTCGTTCTGGAACAGTTCGTACAGTTCACGGTACGATGGAAACTCTTCGTCGTGGAAATAGCCGTTGCAGATCGAACTGCAAATGACGACGCAGTTGTCCTTGAGCACGCGTTTGTGTCGAATGATTTGCGCGGCAATCGCCTGCATCATCAAAATTGGATTCGTGCCGTGTCCGTTGCCGTAGTGAAAATTCTGCGGCATCCCAAACATCATCACATCGTATTTTTCTTGGGCGAACGGGACGAACGTGCGCTGGTTCGCCACCTTCCACGAAAGCGGCTGAATCTCTGCGCCGTAGCCGGAGAAAATCGCGATTTGGCGTGCGTTCGTGTCGAGCACGGCATCGCACATGAAAAACTTTTTGCCCATGTTGCTTTCCATGCGCATTCCGATCGCGTTCATTTTTTGGCGCATTCCACTGTGCGCCGAGACCGGGGTAAAATCGGAACCGTGCATGACAGCGGGGATGTGATGCGACCCAATCGATTTCCAATGCGTCAGCCCGGTCGCGATCATCTTGTAGCCGCCCGAATAACCGGCGTACGGATTGCCGACGACGTGCCCGATCAGAATCGGCACATCCGACTCGAACACCTCGCGATTCATGATCACGCGGTCGCCCAATTCATCGTAACCCAGGTCAACCAGATTGTCCCAATCTTCGGAATCGTGATTGACGATTTGATGCGTCGGCATAAATTCGCGATACACCTGATCGCCGATGAGCGCGCGAATTTCTTCATCTGTGTTTTTGCGGTGCAAGCCGTTCGAGCAAATCAGTTTGATGTCACGCTTGTCGACACCGGCTTGTAGCAACTCGGCGATGATGATCGGGATCGCGGTCTTGCGATGCGAATTCGCTTGAAAGCCGCCTTTCACGCGGTCGGGAAAACTGATCGTCACTTTCGATCCCGGTGTCGCGAGTTGCGCGAGCGGCGGCATCCCAATCGGATTCAAGATCGATTCGCGCGTCGCGGTTTCCACGTCCGGCAAGTACGGCGGATCGGCGACCGTTTCGCCGGGCACAAAAATATCTGCCGAGTCAGGGAGTTGCGCGGCGAGCGTGCCTTCCCCGTATTCAAATTGGACTGTTTTCATTGATGCTCCCAGTGGGACAAATTTGAAATTTGTCCTACGCGAGGTACTTGGCGACAATGGCATTCAACTGCGCGACGTTGAAGCCGATCTCGCCAGTGAATTGCGTGAGCGCGACCAAACCGCCGTCAACCGTGGCGATGCTGGCAATCATCGCCGCGGTTTCTTCTTTCAAACCACCGCCGTACACGACTGGAACCTTTGCGCCCAGATTTTCGAGAACAACGCGTTGAATGAACGCCGAGACGAACGCGATGTACTCTTTGCCCGGCGGCACTTTGCCTGGACCGATCGCCCAGATGGGTTCGTATCCGACGACGACTTTTCCATCGCGTATAAACTGTTCAGCACCCTTCAAGCCATTCAGCACTTGCGATTGCAAAACGCGCTCGATGCGCGGTTGCTGTTCCTCAAACATTCCGTCGCCGCGCTCTTCCGCCGATTCGCCCACGCACATCAGCACGCGCAAACCCGCCGCAAGCGCGCATTGCGCTTCGTCGTGAATGAGTTGGTCAACTGTCGTTGCGGCGCGTGCGCGTGCTTCGACATTCGTTGCAATCGTCGGATCGTACGCACTGAGGATTTGCGATTTGGCGCGGCGTTCTTCCGAGTGCCCGATGATCGCCCACTGACTTCCCAGGTTCGCCGCGGCGACGGCGGGCACGCTCGTCGTGAACGCGCCGAAGTTTTTGCCGGGGCGCACATCGTCCCAATGTACCCCTTGCACGCCAATCGCCAGCATCTTGCGACGTTCGATCGGAAATCGCGCGAGACAACGCGCCGCCGTCGGCACGAGTCCTTCAGGCAAGAGAAAAGTCAACGCCAGATTCTCGTGCGCGCCCAATCCCAGCTCGACCGATTGGGTGATGACGGATTCGATCCAGCCGATCGGATCGTCCAGCGGGCACACGCCGCCAAGTTTACGCGGCACGTCAAATCGTTTTAGGTTCACAAAAATCTGTTTCATCGTTTCACCTCAACTTGATTTGCTTGAACGCCGGATACAACGCGTAGAACGTTGGATACAGCGCGTCGTACCGCGCGTGATTTTCCAGATTCGGTTCATAGCGGATCGCCGGACGACACGCGCGGCGCGCCGCGTCGTTCGCATCGGAAAACATACCGATCGCGATGCCTGCAAGTAACGCGGCACCTTGCGCGGTCACATCGGCGACGGCGAGCGTTTCAATCGGCGCGCCCAACACATCGGCTTTCAATTGTTGCCACCACTCGTTGCGCGTGCCGCCGCCCACCGCGCGCATTTGTCGAATTCTGTGCGCGCTCGCTTGCTCGACTCCTTCCGCGAGATAGCGCATGCCGAATGTCACGCCTTCCATCGCCGCGCGAATCAGATCGGCGCGCGCGTGATGCAGACGCAAACCGACCCACGCGCCAAACGCGTTGGGATCGCGCGGACGCGATGCCGCGCCGTCGAGATACGGCTCGAACCACAAACCGTTTGCGCCAAGCGGCGAGGCGGATGCCTCTTGCATCAAACGCGTGATGACGGTTGGCGCATCATCGCCGCCGAATAAACGCGCGAGCCAGTTCACCACGCCGCCGCTCATCACGCCGCCGATTAAGTAGTAACGCTCGCGCGCCGTGTGATGTCCGCAGGACATTCCGCTCGTCCGGGCATAGTCGAGAATCGGCGCAGTGAGTGGCGTCAGGAGCGCCTCGACGGTGCCCGACGAATCCAAGACCGACCCAGGTTCGATGATGCCCGCCGCAAGCGCGGCGCAGATGTGATCGTGTCCGCCGGTGGCGACGGGCGTACCGGCGTTCAGCCCAGTTTCGTTTGCCGCAATGGGTGTGACTTTGCCGATGATCTGCCCGCTGGGAAATGCCGCTGGAAACAGATGCGTGGGCAGATTCAGCAATCGGATGAGATCGTCCGACCACGCGCGTCGTTCGACATCGAACAACATCGTGCGGCATGCGAGCGAGTAACTCGTGGCGCGCTGATCGGTCAATCGAAACGCGATCCAATCGGCGATGTTAAGCCAGGTGTGCGCGCGCGTAAAAATTTCGGGGGCGTGCGCGCGGTACCACATCAGTTTGCTCGCCGAGTAAATATGGCGCAGCGACAAACCCGTAATGCGGTACAATTCGGGTTCTGAGATTTGCGTGCGAATCGTTTCAAGCGAACTGATCGTGCGTTGGTCGTGCCAGGGAATAATCGGCGCGAGGGGCTGCGCGTGTTCGTCGAGCAAGACACCGGACTCGCCCATGCTTGCAACCGCAACGCCGCCGATGCGATGCGTCGAACCCAGGTTCGTGATGACTTTGCGCGTCAGACGCGCGCAGACGCGCCACAATTCTTCGGCGTCGTACTCGCCGCTCAGATCGGGCGTCGGCGCGGACGCGCTTGCGACCGGTTGTCCGTCTTGACCAATGGCGAGTGCTTTGATGTTTGTCGTGCCCAGATCGAGACCGAGGACAACGTCCATCTCACTTGATCCAGCGCGTCAACGCGTCCATCGCTTTGCCTTCATCGTGTTGAATTTGCGCGAGCGCATCGTCCGCACGCGCGTTTTGATGAATGACGGCGTTCACGGCGAGCGCAGCAGCAAGCGGATCGGCTTGACCGGGGAACAAAATATTGCGCCCGATCATCGCGCCGCGCACACTCGCGCCCGCGCGTATTCCCTTTTCAAAATCGCGGAGCGTTGGCGCGACATCGCCCGTTGATTCGCCGCCGAGCATCAGGATCGGCAGCGTCGTCGCGAGCGCGACTGGTTCGTATCCATCGACGTACGGAATTTTCAGCCAGGTGTGTTGCGACGATTCGCCCAGCGCCGCGCTCACGCTCACCAATTTCACGAGGAGTGGCGCGCTCGCGTTGTTTTTGTATTTGCCATCCACCATTTCTTGCGGCAGCGGCTCGACAAACGCAAACAATCCGCGCCGATGCAGTTCGGTGACGGCGCGCGCGCAATAGCCAATCGTCTTGAGCGTCCCTTCATCGTCGGCGACAAAACGATACATCATCTTGCCGCCATCAAGACGGAACACCGCAAGCGATTCGGCGGTATACGCCGTAAAGCGATCATCGATCTCGCCGACAACGCCCGCAATCCCGCCGCGCTGCATACATCCGATCGACACACGATCATCGAGGAACGAGGGACCGCCACCCTGTTGAATCAAGTAATCCACGATGAGCAAATCTTCGATGAAATCCGGCGGCGCCATCACCCCGTCGAGCGACGGATCAGTCAAGATGCGCAAGGCGCGCCCCAGGTACTCTTGGCGATTGCCCATGATCAAGGGATCGTTCCCGGATTGCGTAACGCCGCGTTGCGGATGATCGCACGCGAGAATGACCAGTTTGCCGTCGCGCGTCAAACGCGTTCGTTTGCGCCGCGCCGCGGCTTGCGCGGAAATGACGTGAGGTTGCATCACGCGAACCTCGGTGATCGCGTCCAAGATTCGGCGCGGCATGAATTCATTAACGCTGAAATGAAATGGTCTTGACATGCTATTCCTCGGATTTCGAGAAGGGCTAAGAAGGCGTAGAAGGCATAAGAGGGCGAGAGGGCAGAGAAGGCGCGAGGGCAAAGAGGGCGCGCTTTTCCTGCCTTCACCACCTTCTTCGCCTTCTCATGCCTTCTTATGCCCTCTTCACCCCTCTTTCTGAACGAGAGTCAACGGAATTCCGGTGATCGCAGCGAACTCTTGCAAATCCGCGATGAGGTCAGCGTACGACATCGCAAGATGATGCTCCCACCCGCCGTAAATGAATTCGTCCAAAACCCGTTTCACTGGCGCGTCCGTTTTCACCCAAGAGAGTGTGCCGCGAATGAACATCTCCGTTGGCAGCGCTTCGCCGGTGGTCGCGAATAGGCGCAGGTTCTTGCCGTCGTTGCCCAAGCGCGTGAGCGTCACGCGACCCGGTTGCAAACCAAAACCAACCGTCAAACCGCGATTCATCTGAAAGTGCGTGAAGAGATGTTTGCGCGTTGCCGCGAGTCGCAGCGCGGCGCAGCCATTGTGCCACAGCAGCAGCGCGTTTTTGTCGCGGTCGATCGCGGAGACATCGGACAAGAATGGAATCGAATTTGCGAGTCGCTGTACGATCAATGACGTGAGCGCGCCTTCGAGATCGCCTTCGCAGCCGCCGGGGATCATGTCGTCGTTCATCAAGGCGACGGACGAACACGCGGCGACGCCGTAATCGAATGGAAATTCGGGCCAGCATTTGACCGCGAGCGCACTCGCGTTCGTCTGCTCGGCGACCTGACGCATCGCCAGGTAAGCGCGCGCCTGCAAGTCTTCTTTCTCCGGCGGGACTTCGGACATGTCGTCGATCAATTCGCGCACGCGCACTTTGGTTGCGTCCACCTGTTTCGCGGGGAGCGCGCGCGCTAGGTTGAACACATCGCCTAAGCCGACCGCGACAACTTCGACACCGAGTTTCGCGCGCAGTTCCATTTCGTTAAACGCGAGATCGAAGAAACCTTGTGCGCGCGTACCGAGCATCGCAATCTTGGTGCGATGCAGCCCACTCACGAGACCCAGCACGCGCACGAATCGTCCCATCTCTCCTTGGAACACATCATCGCCCGGGTTCGCAACCAGGTAGCGAAACGCGCGACCGATTTTGAAGAAATGACTTGAATTGACGTTGAGACCGACGAGCGAGTTCAAGCGCAAGCGTCCACTCGTCCAATCCGGCTCCAGCGGTGACCACAAAATGAGCGGCACGCGCAAACTGTCCGCCAAGTCCAAAGACAAGTCGCCCATGGTAAAAGTACCGTTCTGAATGATGAGCGCGTCGATCTGGGCTTGGTGGAAAAAGTTGATCGCTTGCGGGATCAAGCCGGGGGTTGGATCATCGGGGTTATCCAAAATCAAATCGTCGGGCGCGATGACCTCGACATTTGGAAATTGTTTCAACGCCGCGACGGAGCGCTGATAAATCTCGCGCGCGGCTTGATAATCGAAACGACTGCGCGCAAGGCAAGCCAAGCCCAGTCGCAAACGGGGTAATGCTGCCATCAGACTCCTTAAAGTTCGACAAAGAAAATTGGGCATGGTTCAAAAACTCTGAAAAGTTAGATTGACACTTTTGCACAACGGTTCGGAAATTTTTCGGCAACCAAGTGCCTCGAAGTGGCTATTTTGAGCATAAAACTGTGGATTCTTGACTCTTATGTCCAGTTCGCCAAGTCTTCTGTCCTGGAAAAGTGTCAAGCTAACTTGAACCATGCCGAAAATTGTCCACGAAGAACACGAAGGAAATGGTCTTTCGTGTCCTTCGTGTTCTTTGTGGATCATCCTATTGGGTTTCGGTTCGTCTCACATCAATTGACGTCGCTCGGCGATGTGTTCTGCCGGGGTGCCAACTTGTTCGAGCCAGTTCACGTAGCGGCGATGAATTTCACCGGCGAGCGCTTGGTTCTCTTTCAACACATCCTTCTCTTCTCCGGGATCTGTTGGCAGATGATAGAGCGCGGGCGTGATCGGCACACACGCCAAATCGGGATTCAAAAGTTTGGCGCGGGCGAGTTTCCCTTCCGACGTTGGTTTAGCATAATTTCCGGAATAATGCAAACACCAACCGTCTTCTGTTACGATGGCTGACTTTGCCATGACCGGCGTATGGCGAATCAGCGTGTTGGAGCAAACGACGAGATCGCGCAGCCGCGTGGTTTCATCGCGCAAGAGCGGCATCAGCGATTTGCCGTGAATCGCATCTGGCTTGAATTGCCAATCCTTGGTGTCAAACACGCCGCACTGGAGCGCTTGGATCTTCTCAGACCCGCTAATTGTCTCCGTGGTCACTAGACCTGCCATCTCTAGCATCGTCGGCATCAAATCCGGCGCTTGAACCAGGGCGGGGATCGTTTTTCTTTGGGTTTGTCCCGGCAAGCGAATCATCAAGGGCGTGCGCCGGATCGGATCATACAACCGCGCTGCCTCGTACACCATACTGCCGTCGATCTCTTGAATCACCGATTTGCCCACCAGGCCATGCTCGCCAAACAAAAAACCGTGATCGCTCGCAAAGATCACCGCCGTATCTTCCGCCATTCCCAGTTCGTCGAGTTTGTCGAGCAAGACGCCGAACCAGTGATCGACCATCGTCGCTTCGGCGCGATAAAGCGCATACATGTGTTGCACTTCGCGCTCGGTCGCGAATTTCTTCCAATAACCGTACACCGGATAGATGATCTCGTCGCCGAAATAATCGGGATCGTACATTTCGACATAGTGGCGGGGCGGATCCCAGGGTTCGTGTGGATCGAAGGTGTCAACCCAAAGCAGGAATTGGTCCTGATCCTGATTCTGTTCGAGCCAATCACATGCCGCTTTGACCGTGCGCGGTGTGAATCGATCTTCTTCCGATTTCCACCACGCCGAGTTACGCAAGTAGCGTTTGGCAAAATTGGGATTCCGGATTTTCTTTTCGTCGGCGGGCCATTTGACGTCCTTGGGCGCAGTCTTCCAAGCATCGGTCTCTTGTCCGCGCAGCCATTCCCAACCGGAAAAATCGCGGCAATAGTTGAATCCCGCGCCCATCAAGTGCGGCGTATCCGCCATCAATTGCGTCACAAAGCCGGAAGCCGTGAGCAGTTGCGGCAAGGTGATCGCGTCGGCAGGCAAGGGCGACCATTCATGCTTGGTGAAACTGAAACATCCGGTCAGGAGGTCCAGACGATTGGGTACTGTGGGAAATGAACCCAGGTACGCATTGTTGAACACATTCGCCTGCGCGGAAAACTTGTCGAGTCGGGGCGTACGCGCGCGAGGGGTTCCGTAGCAAGATAAATTGTCGTACCGAAAACTGTCTGACATGAAAAAGACGATGTTCATTTTTCACTCCTTGAAAATACGACCGCCGACGGCAGACCGCCGACCGTCGCAAAGGTTCTTATCCGAATATTGTAGCGTTCATCGGGATCGTTTTGCATGTCTGCGAGAAACCAGGTCGCTCACGCCATGTCCTACCTCTGCCGAAGTTGGTTTGGTTATTCGTTTTACCAAATTATAGCACCAACTGATCGGATTGTCAATATCTCGGTAGAAATACGCGTCGGTGAGGTCTTTCGTTTGACACAATCCGATAGAATTGCCGAAAAATAGGCACTGAAATAGGAACCCCTGCGACAAGTCAGTCTGGCGAATGTCCAATGCTCTATGCTTGAACACAAGTTCGGTGATTGACAAACGCGTTAAAATATGATAAAATTTGGTAAAACGAATAACCACCGATGGCGTCAACCGGCAATCTGTTGGCAGACACGGAGAGTATATGGCTTCGAACCGCAAACCCACCATGTACGATGTCGGAAAACGCGCTGGGGTCTCCAGTGCGACCGTCTCCTTCATTCTCAATGGTCGCAGCGACGGCAATGGCGATCGCATCAGCGAAGAAACGCGTCAACGCGTTTATCGCGCGATCGAAGAGTTAGGTTACGTCCCCAATCAGAGCGCGCGCGCCTTGCGTCGCCAGAAAACCGACCGCGTGTGTCTCGTGATTCCCCAAATTGGCACCCCTTTTATCGACGCGCTGACGAATTCGGTGCAATCAGTTGCCGAAACGCATGGCTACAGTCTGATTCTCGCGATGGCGGATACGCGTGATCGCGAGCGTCATGTGTATGATCAACTCCGTCGCGGTCTCGCCGATGGCGCGGTGATCATTTCCCCTGAGCATCTTGCCAATGAAGAATTGGAACAGTTGGCGCGCGCGGGTTTGGCGTTGGCTGTTCAAAGCAATCGAGTGCAGGGGAAGAATTATGACGTCGTCCGAATGAACGAGACTCCGGCGCTTGAGGCTGCTGTTCGCTATCTCTTTGAGCATGGACGGCGCCGATTTGCTTTCCTCTTCAACGTAATCGAACCGAGTATCCAAGAAGAGCGCTTGCAGTGCTATTTGCGTACGCTGCGCGAATTGGGTGTGCCGATCATCGAACCGTTCGTTTTGCGACAAGCGGGCAGATTGCGCGAGCAAGTCTATCGAAATGTAGTCAAACTACTCCAATCACCCGAACGCCCCGACGCGATCCTGGCTGGCTCAGATATGTTTGCGATCAGCGCGATCTGGGCGATTCGTGATGCCGGGTTGCGCGTCCCCGAAGATATCGCGGTCATCGGCGTTGGAAATATTGCGGAAGGCGAAATCACGCATCCCCCATTGACGACCGTCGGTTTGCTCACTCCCACTTTTAGCGCGCTCGCGGGACTGCTCTTTAGCCGTCTTGCCAGCAAAGCGCCGATAGAAGGGCGAGTCTCGACGCATCAGTGGGAACTCATCTTGCGCGGCTCCGCGTGAAGATAAAGGAAAGCAACGATGCTGAGTTACATTATTCGGCGATTGATTCAAGCGATTCCTGTGTTGTTTGTCTCCGCGATCATCGTGTTTGCCCTCATGCGACTCACCCCAGGCGATCCAGTCCGTGCGATCCTCGGCGCCGATGCGACCGAAGAGCAGTGCCTCGCGCTGCAGCACGAAATGGGTCTGGATCAACCGCTGCCGATCCAATTCTTTGATTGGCTCTGGGATTTCGTGCGCGGCGATTTGGGCGTATCGTACATCAACAAACTCCCGGTGCGCGATCTGATTGCCCAGCGCGCCGTCGCCACGATTCAACTCGCCATCGCCGGTCTGCTCTTGACGATTCTGCTCGCATTGCCCCTGGGCATTCTTTCGGCGCTGACGGCGGGCAAGCGTTTGGATACGATTATTTCTGCCGTAACCTCTTTTGGAATTTCGATCCCGCACTTTTGGCTCGGCATTCTGGCGATTCTGCTGTTTGCCGTAACGCTCGGTTGGGTGCCCCCAGGTGGTTACGCGCCCCTGGGCAGTTCTCCTGACGCCTTCAAATTTCTGATTCTCCCTGCCCTCACGGTTTGCATCAACACCACCGCCGTTCTCACGCGCTTTGTGCGCGTCTCCATGCTCGATGTTTTGCACGAGCATTACGTCCGCACCGCGCACGCCAAAGGTTTGCGCGAACGAACTGTCATCGTCAAACATGCGCTGCTCAATGCGCTCATTCCCGTGTTGACCGTCCTGGGAATGCAACTCGGGCGCATGTTTGGCGGCTCGGTGATTGTGGAATCGGTCTATGCTTGGCCCGGGATGGGGCGTTTGCTCGTTAACGCGATCAATACCCGAGACTATCCAATCGTTCAAGCCGTCCTGATGATTATGGCAATCTTTTTCACGCTGGTAAATCTCATCGTTGATTTGCTCTATGGCGTCGTAGACCCGCGTGTGCGTCTGGCGAGGAGATAACGATGGCAACCGCATTACCTCTTTCAGTTGTGCGTGGGAAAACGCGCGCGCGCAGCGGTGCCGGACCGATGAAAACGGCTGCGCGGCGTGTGCTGACCCATCCGGCTGGCGTTTTCGGTCTCACCGTTCTCGTTGGTTTTATCCTGATGGCGATCTGCGCTCCATTGATCGCGCCCTACGATCCGATCAAACAAATCGTCGGGCACGAACTGCGCGCGCCTTCGGCGGAACACTGGCTCGGCACAGATGAATACGGTCGCGATCTTTTCAGTCGCATTGTTTACGGTTGTCGCATTTCGATGCTGGTGAGTTTGATTGCGGTTAGTACTGGCGGATTCCTGGGAATCGTCCTGGGTCTCTTCAGCGGCTATCGCGGGGGCTTGGTGGATGCCGTGCTGATGCGCGTCGTCGACGTGATGCTGTCGTATCCCGCGATTATCCTCGGCATCGCGATTGTCGCCGTCATCGGCGCGGGGATGTTCAACGTCGCCTACGCGCTCGCGATCGTGAACGTACCGCATTTCGCGCGAGTCGTGCGCGCATCGGTCTTGACTCAGATGGGTCAGGAGTACGTCTCCAGCGCGATTGCGGCAGGGTGTTGTGATCGGCGGATCATGTTTCTTCATGTTTTGCCAAATTGCTTCGGACCGATTCTGGTGCAAGCCAGTACCGCCATCGGCGTCGCGGTGATCGCGGAAGCCTCGCTGTCGTTTCTTGGACTGGGCACTCAACCGCCCAATCCATCATGGGGTTCGATCTTGGGCGATGGACGCGCGTTTCTCCGGCGCGCCTGGTGGTACGGTGTGTCGCCCGGTATTTTCCTGGCGACCTTCCAACTCGGTTTGAATTTTCTCGCGAATGCATTGCGCGATGCGTTCGATCCGCGATTGATCAGGAGTCGAGGTTAGATGAAACGTCCCAATATACTATTCGTTCAATCGGATCAACATCGATTTGATTTTGTCGGCTGTCGTGGTCTGGTTCCGGTTCGAACACCCAATATCGACGCGCTATGTACGCAAGGCGTCTATTTCACTCAAGCGTACAGCCCATCGCCTGTGTGCGCCCCAGCACGCGCGTGTGTTGCGTCGGGTAAGGATTATGACCACTGTGGCGTACCATCGAATAATCACAACTACCCGCTCAATCAGCCAACGTATTATCGCGCGCTCCGGGACGCCGGATACCATGTTGCCGGAGCGGGCAAATTTGATCTCAACAAAGCGGAGCACGATTGGGGTCTCAATGGCACGCGACATATTAAAGAGTGGGGATTTAGCGAAGCCATAAACAGTGAGGGAAAATGGGCGACGGTCATCAGCTCAACCAGGGCGATGCCATACGGCGCGCATAATTCAACTACCATGCGGCATGGGATACATAACGAACGACGAGAAGGAGAATTTGTGTTGCAGGAGACCATTCCGCCAATCAAACCGACCGGTCCATATATGAATTATTTGGCGCAGCAAGGTCTTGCCGAAATTCACATACGTGATTACTGGAATCGGTTGCCCTACGAGACCACCGCTCCAACTCCCTTGCCCGACGAGGCATATAGCGATAATTGGATTGCCGCGAATGCTATGCGCTTTTTGAAGGGATTTCCCTCCGATCGTCCCTGGCACTTGTTTGTCGCCTTTGCGGGTCCGCATGACCCAATGGACGTGACGGCAAAAATGCAAGAGTCTTGGAAAGAGGTAGACTTTCCTCCCCCGAATGGCAATACGCAGTTCACGCCGCAGTTCCATACCGAGATTCGCCGAAACTACGCGGCGATCATCGAGAATATTGATCGGCACCTTGGTCAATTCATTGATGTGGTCCGGGCGCGCGGCGAGTTGGACAACACAATCATCGTATATGCCAGTGATCATGGAGAAATGTTAGGCGATCACGATTTGTGGGGGAAAAATCAATATTACCAGCCGTCTGTCGGCATCCCGCTTGTCGTGGCTGGAACCGGAATTGCGCAAGGTGTTGAATGTCATGCGCCTGTGGCTCTCCATGACCTTGCTCCAACTTTTCTTGAATATGCGGGCGCGGCACCACTGTCGGAGATGGACGCTGTTTCGCTCAAGCCGGTGCTAGAGGGCAAGCGCGCAAGTACGCGTGATGTGGTTACATCTGGATTGCGCAAGTGGCGCATGATCTGCGACGGTCGCTATAAACTTGTCCTGGAACCCTCCAAGCCAACCGTCTTGTTTGATTTGGAGACCGACCCGCTCGAAAACACAAACATCGCCGCAGCCATGCCCGATCACGTTGAACGTCTCCGCAATTTGATGGAGAGCACTTCGATCCGCGCATATCGCAACGCGTGATCGCCGTTGAGGAGAAAGAAATGCTGCAAACCGGATCTCAAGCCCCCGACTTGTCATTACCAAGTGTGAATCATGGCACGGTCTCGCGACGCGACTTGCCTGGCAAACGCATCGCCTGGTTGTTCCTGCCGTCGATCATTCACGAGGAACTCGGCGCGCAATTGACGCGGTATCAGGAAAACATCGCGACGTTTGAAGAACTGAACGCGGCGATTGTCGCGATCTCCGACGCGTCGCTGGAAGAGTTGCAATCGCTCGCCGCGAGTCGGCAAATCAAATTCGCGCTGCTCAGCGATCCGCAAAAAAGCGTGTGGAAAGATTTCGCCGCGCCGGATTGTGATCAACCGATTCAGCCGACGGTCTTTGTTACGGACGAACAGAATGTGATTCGCGCGGTGTACGAAGCCGCGCGCAATCCCAATTTGCCCGGACCGCTCGCGCTCGCCCGCGCCATTCGAAGATTGAACGATGCGCCCAAGCCAGCACTTGTCACTGAACAAGATTGGCGCATCGGACCGCTCGATGCGCCGGTAACTTTGATCGAGTACAGCGATTTTCAGTGCCATCATTGCCGCGAGTTGTCACACGTGATCGAACAATTGATTGCGGTGTATGGCGACAAGATTCAAGTCGTGCACCGGCATTTGCCGCTGCGCCAAACGCATCCGCTCGCGCAAGTTGCCGCTGAAGCCGCCGAGGCAGCGGGCTTGCAAGGCAAGTACTGGGAAATGCACCATCGTTTGTTCGCGGCAAATGACGCGCTCGAGCGCGATTGTCTAATCCTGTACGCGCGCGAAATCGGTCTGAACGTCGAGCAATTTATCAGCGACCTCGATGGTCATCGTGGCGAAGCGCCCGTGAATGAGGATTGGCGACAAGCGGTGCAGAGCGGAATCAAATTGCCGCCGACACTATTCATCAATTCGATCTTGTTTGAAGGCGCGCGCACCGAAGCCGCGCTGCG
Organism: Candidatus Aquidulcis sp.; assembly: GCA_020723345.1. GTDB lineage: Bacteria > Chloroflexota > Anaerolineae > UBA4142 > UBA4142 > VGOB01. The sequence goes on from DYJA01000029.1 coordinate 23,387, forward strand.
CGCCCGGATTGATAGCCTGCTGGCTTGAAAACCAAACGAATCAGTGATTTCTATGTCACCGTCCGCATTCCAAGTCATGCTCAAACCGCGCGGCGCGATCTGCAATCTCGATTGTCGCTACTGCTTTTTTCTCTCTAAAGAGCGGTTGTATCCCAACAGCACGTTCCGCATGAGCGACGCGCTCTTGGAAGCATACACGCGCCAATACATCGCAGCCCAACGCGTGCCCGAAGTAACCTTTGCGTGGCAAGGCGGCGAACCGACGTTGATGGGTTTGGATTTTTTTCGTCGCGCCGTCGAACTGCAAAAGCAATATGCCAAGCCGGGCATGACGATTCACAACGCGCTGCAAACGAACGCGACAACGCTCGACGATGCCTGGTGCGAATTTTTCCGCGCGAATAATTTTCTGCTCGGTGTCAGTCTCGATGGTCCGCGCGATCTGCACGATGCGTACCGCGTCGACAAGGGCGGCGCGCCGACGTTCGACCGCGTGATGCGCGGCATCGAATTGCTGAAACAGCATCGCGTCGAGTTCAACATTCTCACCACCGTTCACGCCGCCAATGCGCCGCATCCACTCGACGCGTACCGTTTTTTTCGCGACGAGGTCGGTACGCAGTTCATCCAGTTCATTCCCATCGTCGAGCGCGATAATGCTACGGGTTTCCAAGAAGGCGATCAGGTCACGGCGCGTTCGGTTACCGGCAAGCAGTACGGCGATTTTCTGATCGCGGTTTTTGACGAGTGGGTGCGCCGCGACGTGGGACGCGTGTTCGTGCAAATTTTCGATGTCGCGCTCGGCGTGTGGTCGGGAGAGCCCGCCGCGTTGTGCATCTTTACAGAGACGTGTGGCGACGCGCTTGCGATGGAACATAACGGCGATCTGTTTGCGTGCGATCACTTTGTCGAGCCGCGTTTCAAGTTGGGCAATCTCGGCGAAACGCCGCTGATCGAAATCGTCGCCTCGCCTCAACAACGCCAGTTCGGGCGAGACAAACGCGACACGTTGCCATGGTATTGCCGCGAATGCTCTGTGCGCTTCATCTGCAATGGCGGTTGTCCCAAAGACCGCATTCTTAAAACTCCCGATGGCGAGCCCGGGTTGAACTATTTGTGCGCAGGATTCAAGACATTCTTCACGCACATTGATCAACCGATGCAGACGATGGCGCGGTTGCTCGACGAACAGCGTCCCCCCGCCGACATCATGCTCGTACTGGCGCGCCAGGAAGTCGAACTGGAACGCGCGTTTAAGACAGCGGGGCGTAACGATCCGTGTCCGTGCGGCAGCGGCAAAAAATTCAAACAGTGTCACGGCTCGAAAAAGTGAAAACATTGACTGGCTATTTCCAAAACGCGCTGCGCCCCGATCTCATCGCCGGCTTCACCGTCGCGATGATCGCGGTACCGCAGGCGATGGCGTATGCCGCGATTGCGGGCGTCAATCCCATCTACGGACTCTACACCGCGATTCTGCCGGCGATCATCGCCGCGCTGTTCGGCAGTTCGCGCCATCTCAACACCGGTCCCACCAACGGCATTGCGCTCGTGACGATTGGCGTTTTGCTGCCCGTCGTTCAACGCGCGGACTATGTCGAATACGTCTTTGCGATTGCCATCATCAGCGGCGCGATTCGGCTGGCGCTCGGCGTGTTGCGACTGGGCGGCATTATTCGCTATGTCTCCAACTCCGTCCTCACCGGCTTTCTCACCGGCGCGAGTATTTTGATCGTCCTCAATCAACTCGGCAATTTGCTCGGTCTGCCGCATACGACTTTGCGCGAACCGCTGAACATTCTGCTCAATGCGCTGCGCGACGTGTTCGCGCTCAATCCGTTCACCGCGCTCACCGGCATCACGACGATTCTGTTGTTGGTCGTAATCCGTCGACTGAACACGCAGTTGCCCGCGCCCTTGCTCGCGATCGTTGGCGCGAGTGTGGGCGTGGAGCTGTTGGGCTGGGACGCGCAAGGAGTCGAACGGGTGAGTAACCTGGGATCGGTGCAGGTCGGTCTCGCGTTCCATCTTCCGCAAATTGATCCGGGGTATTGGGAAATGTTGCTGGCGGGCGGCGGGGCGGTGGCGTTGCTGGGCTTGGTCGAACCGTTGTCCGTCGCCAAATCGCTTGCGGCGACATCGGGGCAACGGATTGATTCATCGCGCGAGTTCGTCGGGCAGGGACTGGGTTCACTGGTCGGCGGATTTTTCCAATGCATTCCCGCGTCGGGGTCGCTCTCGCGCAGCGCGGTGAATTTCAGCAGCGGCGCGCAGACGCGTGTGGCGAGCATCCTTTCGGGCGTTTTTGTCTTGCTCGCGGCGCTCGCGTTCGCGCCGTGGTTGGGGTTCATTCCCACCGCCGCGCTGGCTGGAATCGTCGTCGTGGCGGCGGCAAAGATGATTGATGTCAAGCACATCCAGTTGACGTGGTCGAGTCATATCACCAGCCGCATTGTGTTTCTCGTGACGTTGGTGGCGACGTTGCTGTTGCCTTTGCATTACGCGATTTATCTCGGCGTGATTCTGTCCATCGGCTTGTATCTGTACGAGAGCAGCAAGATCGAGTTGAGCTACCTCATCGAGCATGAGGGTCAATTCATCGAGCGCAGTTACGATGACTTGCTCAAGCATCCGGTCCCGATCGCGATCATTCACGTCGAAGGCACACTGTACTTTGGCGCGGCGGACGAACTCGAACGGCGCCTGGACGCGTTGTTTCAGTCGGGGGTTGAAGTCGTGATTCTGCGTTTGCGACGCGTGCATCATCTGGCAAGCACCGGCATCGTCGCGCTGGAACGGATTGCCGCGAGCGCGAAGCGACACGGAACGCGCGTGATCTTGTGCGGCGTCCGCACGAACCTGATCGCAACGCTTCAATCCTCCGGTGCAGTCGCGCTCTTTGGCAAAGAGAATATTTTCGAAGCGAACGATACGCTGTTTGAATCCACCCGCGCGGCTTTGCGGCGAGCCAAGCCAAGCTAGAAATGGAGGCAAATCAAATCATCCCATAGCGGTCAACAACCGCTGAACCCAATGAACAAATGTATGTCCCAGGAGGAAAAGAAATGGACACGAAGAAGATCGCTTATGTGATGGCGAGCGCGTTGGTTCTGCTCAGTTTCACCGCTTGCCAAGCGGCGCCGCCCAGCCCGACGAGTGTCCCGGCTGCCGCGGCGACTCAAGCGCCCGCTGGAACGGCTGCGCCTGCCGTGACCAAGGGCGGTATTCTCCGGATTGGCACGATTAACGACGCCATGCCCAATGCGCCTCATCGGACTGTGGCAGGTAACATGAGTTGGCAGGGTTCGGTCTATGACACTTTGACACGCTACAATGACAAAATGCAGCCGCAACCCGAACTCGCGGAAAGCTGGGCGTGGAGCAATGAAGGCAAAACGCTCACGATGAAAATCCGCAAGGGGGTCAAATTCCATAACGGTCGCGAACTGACGGCGGAAGACGTTGAGTTGAACTTTAAGGACCTGGCGGATCCCAAAGCGGCTTCGCAGATGAAGCCGACGATGGACAATATCGCCTCGTTCGAGCGTCCGGATTCGCACACGTTGGTGATCAATCTGAAAGCGCCCGCCGTCAACTTTTTTGACACCACCGAACGCATGACGATCGTTGATTCCAAGGCGCTGGCTGACATCATGGCTGGGAAAAGCACGCCCGTGGGAACGGGTCCCTTTGTGTGGAAGCAATGGACGACGGGGAGCAAACTGGTTCTGGAACGCAACCCCAACTATTGGCGAGCGGGGTTTCCCTATTTGGATGGGATTGAGATTTCCGTCCTCCCGGACGCCAATGCAATGGCTTTGAATCTGGAAGCGGGCGCTACGGACTTGATCATAACTCCGGAACTGGCGGATGTCGTGCGGATGCAGAAAGATAGCAAGTATCGTGTCATCCAACCGAAAGCCCAGAGTCCGCTCATGTATGTTGGCGTCAATACGCTTACCAAGCCCCTGGACGACAAGCGCGTGCGCCAAGCGCTCAACTATGCGATGCCCCGCCAGCGCTTTGTGGACACGATCATGTTGGGTCTGTCCACCCCCATGTCCATCTATTGGCCGCCAACCTCGCCGGCTTTTGACGCGAAGCAAAACCAGTCATACCCCTATGACTTGACCAAAGCCGCGGCGCTCCTCAAGGAAGCCGGCGTCACACCGGGCGCGCTCACCATCGAATACAACACCGTGGTGGCAACGCTCAAAAGCTTTGCCATCCTCTACGAAAAAGAGCTGACCACGCTTGGTTTCAAAGTAACTCTGGAACCGGTCGAGGCAGCCAATTTCCAAACCAAGAATGTCAACAAGCAGTTCAAGATGCTGTGGATCGGTCAAGCCGATGGGAATTCCGTGACTCCCGCCAATTTCTTGATCAACAACAACCCCTGGCGCGCTGGCAACAACACCAGCAATTTCCGTTCGAAGGATTATGAGGACCTGGTCGCCAAGTCGAACCTCGAGTTCGATCCCGAGAAACAAGTGGCGCTCTATGCGCAGATCAACAAGGTCCTGTTGGACGAGTCCTTCAACATACCGTTTTCCTACATGCCTTCCTTCTGGTTGACGTCTGCCAAGGTCAACGGTGTGGAACTCACCATCCTCAATGCTCTGCAGTTCGAGAAAACGTATCTCGCCAAGTAAGGTCATTAGGGCAATGGTGCGCTGAGAAATCAGCGCACCATTACCAGCTCTCCGCGAGATTGAATTGTTCAGGAGGACTCTAATGTCCAAGCGCCCCAACATTCTTTTCTTGCTCGCCGATCAACATCGCTTTGATTTTATCGGCAGCAACCCGGCGCTGCCGGTTCGCACACCAAACCTGGATGCGCTGGCAGCGCGCGGAGTTCGTTTCGACAATGCGATCTGTCCATCGCCGTTGTGTGCGCCCGCGCGCGCCTGCCTCGCCTCGGGCAAGGATTATCACCGCGCGCGGGTTGCCGCCAATCGGAACGATTATCCGCTCGATCAGCCCACGTATTACGCGATGCTGCGCGAAGCGGGTTATCACGTCGCGGGAGTCGGCAAATTCGATCTCCACAAAGCCAGTTTCGATTGGGGCATTGACGGACAAAAATATCTGCGTGAATGGGGCTTCACCGAAGGCATCAACAGCGAAGGCAAGTGGGACGCGATCATGAGCGCGACCGGCAGCGTGCCACCCGCGCTCGCCAAACATTCGCGGCAAGATGGTCTTGATAGCGCGGCGCTTGCGGAACACGCGCGCAATGCGATGTCAGGAACGATACCGCCGATCACGCCAAAGGGTCCCTACATTGATTTTCTGCATCGGCGCGGTTTGGCTGAGACGCACATCCGCGACTTTTGGTCTCGCGATCCGTACCAAGACACCCATCCGACGCCGTTGCCGGATGACGCGTATTGCGATAACTGGATTGCGGCGAACGCTCTGCGATTGCTGGCTACTTTTCCAAACAATCAACCGTGGCACCTCGTAGTGAATTTCGCGGGACCGCACGATCCGGTGGATGTGACTCAATCCATGCACGAACGTTGGCAAGGTATCCATTTTCCAGCCGCGAATGACATTCATCTTCTCGATACTGCTACACACGACAGAATTCGTTGCAACTATGCGGCGATCATCGAGAACATCGATCGACATCTCGGACAGTTGATCCAAGTCGTCCAAGCGCGCGGAGAATTGGACAACACGATGATCGTCTACAGCAGCGATCACGGCGAGATGTTGGGCGATCACGACTTGTGGGGAAAAAAGTCGTACTATCAACCATCGGTGGGTGTGCCGCTCATCATCGCCGGACCGGGGATTGTGTCGGATGTAGTTTGCCGAGCGCCGGTCGCGCTGCACGATCTCGCGCCGACGTTTCTCGAATACGCGGCAGCGCGTCCACTGCCGGATGCTGATGCGGTTTCACTCGAACCGATCCTTGCCGGGCGAGCGACCAGAACACGCGAGTTTGTGATCGCCGGTTTGCAGAAATGGCATACGATTTTCGATGGGCGTTTCAAGTTGGTGATCAAGGAAGGGCAAGCGCCTATCCTGTTCGATCTGGAGACCGATCCATTTGAAAACTCGAATGTCGCGGCAACGAGACCGGAACAAGTTCGGGCGATGACGCGGCTGTTGCCAATTACGCTACTGCCATTCTTGTGAAGAAAGAGGGAGAAACCTGATGCAGATCGAATCAGTCTCCTATCCCGTTTCCGAATCCGCACGCCAAGTGACGGAATTGGCGCAGACCTCCACCCAGCGGGTTATCGCGTCCGTCGGCATCATTGCGGCAGTCGCGTTCATCGGCGCGGCGGCATCGTGGCCCGAGCATTACCAATGGAATCTTGTCCCAGGCATGCTCATCATCGTACTCACATCGGTCATCGCGTATCAATTGCTTGCGCGCGCGTTCATTGCATCGCAAGTGATTTGGCAATTCGGCTTGAGCGCCGCCGTGCTGACGCTTGCCGCCATATTTCAACAGCCGGAAATGTTGTTTCTCCTCGCGCTCTTGCCGCTGATGGCGGTGGTTGCCCTCGGCGTTGGGGGCGGGTTTGCCAGTGAAGCCGGCGTGATCGCGTCGATGTTGTTTGCCGCGCGCAGCCCATTTTTCCCACCGCTAGGCGAGGGATATCCTTGGGCGATTATTCTTGGCGGAGGTTTGTGCGGCTTGCTGGGGTGGGCTTCCACATCATCGCTAGTCACCGTGATGGGTTGGTTTGTGTATTCGTACAAAAACCTGCAAACCAACTTGGAAGAAATTCGCCAACAACGCACGCAACTCAATCGCGCGCTGCGTCAACTCGACCAGGCGAATCAGATGTTGCAGCGCGCCAACGCATCGCTGGTCGCCGCGCGGCGGGCGGCAGAAGAAGCCGAGCGCTTCAAAGCCGAGTTTGTCGCGAACGTGAGTCACGAACTTCGCACGCCGCTCAACCTCATCATCGGCTTTGCGCAAGTCATGGTCACGTCGCCGGAAAGTTACGGCGGCGAGCCATTGCCGGGCGGATATCGGTCTGACATTTATGCGATCTACAATTCGGCGAAGCATCTGCGCGCGCTGGTGGACGATGTCCTCGATATGGGGCGGCTCGACGCGAATAAGATCGCGCTTGTGCGCCAACCGGTACCGGTCGCCGCGCTCGTGAACGAAATCGAAACCATGGTGCGCGATTACGTCACCGCCAAAGGTCTCGAACTGCGCGCGTATCTCGATCCCGACTTGCCGATTCTACAGATCGACCAACTCCGAATCCGGCAAGTGCTACTCAACCTGCTGGTCAACGCCGTGCGCTTTACCGAAAAGGGAATTATCCAGTTGCAAGTTTCGCGGCAGGATCAACAAGTGATGTTTCGCGTGCAAGACACAGGGCGCGGGATCGCGCCCGAAGATTTGCCGCACATCTTTGAGCCGTTCCACACCACCAATCATCACGCCGAAACCCCGTGGCACACCGGCACGGGATTGGGCATACCGATCAGCAAGAAATTTGTCGAATTGCACGGCGGTCAGATGGGAGTTGAGAGTGGACTGTACGAGGGAACGACTTTTTGGTTCACGCTGCCTTGCGAAACGTGTGGCGAGCCGAATATCCAATGGATCAAGCCGCGCGCCGCGCCGCCGGACGCGGAAGAAATGGAGCGCATCGTCGTCGTGGTTACGCCGGATGATGGAGTGACTAGCACGCTGCAACGACAGATCGCCAACTTTAGATTTGTCACGGCGGAAAATTTGGCAGCAGGCGCAGCGATGGCGCATGAATTCCAAGCGACCGCGCTGATTGCCGATGAGACGCCGGACAACTTGCCGACGATGGACATCCCCATCGTCAACGTACCCTTGCCGACGCGCGAGAAGATCGCCGCCGCGCTCGGCGCGCGCGATTTGCTGACCAAACCAGTGAGCGCGGAGCAACTCATCGCCGCGCTCGACCGGTCGGGGCGAACGGCGCCGCGCGTATTGATCGCGGATCAAGACCCAGGATTAGCGCGCTTGTTTCGCCGCATTTTGCGTCCACGCGTCGCGAATCAAAACTTGCTTGAGGCGTACACCAGCGATGAAATTCTCACGCGCCTTGCCGCCGACCGTCCTGATATGATCTTGCTGAGTGTGGACTTGCAACAACCGAGTGTTCGTCAAATGTTGGCGCAGCCGGAATATCGGGATGTGTGGGTCATTCTCATCGGCGAAGAATGGGACGAATGGATGCGCGTGCTTCAGCCGCTGCAAATCTTTCGTTCGAGTGGATTTCGTTCGGGGGAATTGATGCGGACACTGCAAGCGATCCTGGGATCGTTTGGCAGCATGGGAGCCGCCGCTGCCTAACTCCACGGTGCCAACGCCTCTACCAACGCCTGCTGGCTGACCGGCTTGGTGAGAGAACTCGCCGCGCCGAGATCCGCCGCGAGTTTCGGTTCATTCACGACGGAACAGATAATGACCGGAATCCCGGCGAGTTCAGGCGTGCCCTTGAAGGAGACGAGTAATTCCCAGCCATCCTCTTCGGGCATCATCACGTCGAGCAGAATGACTGTGGGTAGTGTTTGCGCCAGCAATTCGCGCGCCTCTTTGCCGTTCTTTGCGCCGATGACGTGCCAATTCTGTTCGGCGAGATAGCGGCGATACAAATCGTGCAAGCCCGCGTTGTCGTCCACAATGAGCAGCGTACGCGCAGGCACATCGCGCCACGCCAGCGTGATCGAGCATTCTTCCGATTCTTCGTGGATCGCAAAACGCCCGTTGACTTGGTTCATCAATTTCGCGCACAACGGCAATCCGCTGTTCGACGTTGGCGGCTCTGATACTGGTTTGACGCGGAAAGAAATAAACAAGCCGGTTTCGTTTTCGCTGGAATGGCGTTCTAGTCGCACCGTGGTGTCACGCGTGTTCGTGATGACGAAGGTGATCAAGTTGAGCAACGCTTGCCGGAGGATGACGCGATCGGCGCGCACCACCAGCGATTCGAGAGCGGCGTACTCGACTTGAACGTGATGGATGCGCGCGAGCGCGGCGACGACCGCCTGCATTTCGGTCAAGACCTGCATCACGCTGATCCTTTCCCAGGTCGCGCTCGCGAACAATCGCTCGGTTTCGAGATGAACGCTTTGCTCAGCGGTCGTCGGTTCAGCCGCCGCGCGTTTGTCCCACAACACCGCGGCGATGTGTTCCAATCCTTCGGCGTGGTCGCGAAAAAATTGGCTCTTGCTGATCGCCAGTTGTTCCATCGTCTCGTTCGCGGCGAGTCCTTCGACATAGCGCAGTTCAAAGATCCGGTAATAGCGCCAATCGGGCGATTGCGCCGGTATTCCGGTTTGCGGTTTGAGCGTTTCGATCGCGTCCAACAACACGCGCCGCAAATTCTGACTGCGATTCGACGGCAGGCGCGCCTCGGGCGGCAAAAGGATTTCGACGAGCGGATGCGTTCGCAAATACGGCGTATCGTACAGCCGGTTGTAAGCGTCGTGCACCTGCTTGACAAACTCTTGGCGCGCCGTTGTCGTTGAATCTGACATACCAAACCTCTATGGGACTTGGATGGGAGTTGCAGGGGAAGAAATGTCTTTTCGGAGTGGCGAGTATGGTGTACGCTATTATATGCGAATTTCGATCAAAGCCAAAGCACGGCTTCTCAAAAACCAGCCACTTTTTGTCATTTCGAGCAGAGCGAGAAATCTCTGTTTGCGAAAACGAGATTTCTCGTCGGCAAGAACCGTGCGATCTCTTCCTGGGATCGTGCGCCGCGCATGAAGATCAAGCCAAGAAAGAACCCGTCACGTACTTTCTCACTAAGGTTGGATCGAAGCAGGCGATAGTCCGTTCGAAGAGTACAAACGCCTCTGGGACGATGAATCCGTCGTTATCCCACCCGATCAGACGATTCGGTACGAACGCCTTTTCTCTTCCGCCGAAGGAATCTAGATGGAAATTATTGGCGAAAAAATCAACGGTACGCGAACCCAGGTCAAGCAAGCCATTGCCGAACGCAATGCCGAATTCATTCAAAACCTGGCGCGCAAGCAAGTCGAGGGCGGCGCGCACTGGCTCGATATCAACGCAGGCACCGTGCCCGAGCGCGAGCCGGACGATTTGGTCTGGCTCGTCAATCTCGTGCAGGACGTAGTCGAGGTGCCGCTCTGCTTGGACAGCGCGAATCCCAACGCGTTGCGCGTCGCGATAAAGCATGTCAGAAAAACGCCGATGATCAATTCCATCAGTGGTGAAACGAATCGTTTGAACGGCATCCTGCCGATCGTCGCCGAGTTCGGCTGCGAAGTGATCGTGCTGTGCATGGACGACAAAGGCGTTCCGGCGTCGGTGGACGCGCGGCTCGACGTGATCCACCAAGTGTTTATGGAAACGCGCCGCGCCGGTGTGCCTGATGAAAGAATATACGTGGACCCGTTAGTGCTGACCATCGCGACAAACACCGAGGCGGGACGCATCACCTTCGACACGATGCGCGCCATCCGCACTCAATTCCCTCAAGCGCACATTTCCTGCGGCTTGAGTAACGTGTCGTTCGGTTTGCCTGTCCGCGCATTGATCAATCGAACGTTCTTGGTGCTGGCGTTAAATGCGGGCATGGACACTGCCATCATTGACCCGAATGATCGCGAGTTGCAGGCAGCGATGCGCGCCGCCGATTTGTTGCTGGGGCGCGATAAACATTGTTTGAATTACACGCGCGCGTATCGCGCGGGTCTATTGGAAAAGAAATAGACACAGCAATTCTTTCAGAGGAAGGGTATGTCAGAAGAACTGATTTACGCCATAGCCGACTTGCAAGAAGAAAATGCGCTTGCGCTCACCAGGCAATTGCTGGCGAGCGGGACCGACCCCTTGACAATTCTCAACGACTGCCGCGCGGCCATGGAGATCGTGGGCAAGCGGTTTGCGGCGGGAGAATACTTTATCCCGGAATTGATCCTCGCCGGCGAGATGCTCAAGTCCATTTCCGCCGAGGTCAAGCCGTGCATCAAGCAGGCAGCGGTGGCGGGCAAGAAGGGCAAGGTGCTCATCGGCACGGTCAAGGGCGATATCCATGACCTCGGCAAGGACATTGTCGTGTTTATGCTGGACGTGAATGGTTTCGAGGTCAAAGACCTCGGCGTCGACGTTCCGGTGCAGACGTTTGTTGATAGCATCAAGAGCTTTCAACCAGATGTTGTGGGACTCTCCGGCCTCTTGACGATCGCCTACACATCGATGAAAGAGACGGTTGACGCGATCGCCGCGGCTGGGCTGAGGGATAACGTCAAGATCATGATCGGCGGCGGCACGGTGGACGATCAGGTTCGCCGGTTTGCCGGGGCGGATGCGTTTGGCAAAGATGCCATGGCGGCGGTCGCGCTAGCTCGCCAATGGACAAATGGCGGTATGTAAAATGTCTCAGTCACCCGAACAATTGCTTGCCGAGCGCAAGCAGCGTCTGCTCGATACCTATGCCATGAAACAACCGGACCGCGTTCCGATTTCGATCACGCTCAATTACATGCTGGCGCGGCTGGGTGGAATTACCTGCCAGGAATTGGAAACCAATCCGGACAAGGCGCAGGAACTGCTCGAAAAGTGGGCGTTGCATTTCCAGCCCGATCAAATCGGGGGCGTCGGTTTGTTCGTTTCGCCACCCAGTGTCATCCTCGGCGATCGGCAAACCAAATGGCCCGGCTTTGGTTTGCCGCCGGAGCAACCTTTTCAGTTCGTCGAAGGCGAGTATATGAAGGCGGAGGAGTACGACGAGTTTATCGAAGACCCCACCAACTTTACGTTGCGCAAGTTCATGCCCCGCGCGTTCAAGGAATTGGAGGGCTTCACCGACTTGCCCCGTTTTCCCATTGTGTTGCTCGGCTATGCTGGTCTCAACTTCCTCAGCCGTCTCAATATGCCCTCCGTGAAAGCAAGTCTGGAGGCAGTGGAGAAAATGCTGCAGTGGTACGCGGACAACGCGGCGCGGGCGCGAGCGAATGCCCAACGGATGATGGCGCTTGGTTTCCCAGTCGGCATTGGCGGCGGTCCGTTGATCATGGCGCCATTTGATTTTATTTCCGATACCTTGCGCGGGATGCGCGGAATTTTTCTCGACATCTATCGCCGCCCCGACAAGGTTCTAGCCGCCGAAGAAAAAGCGCGGCACACCTGTGCGGATGCCGCGATCCAAGCCGCGCGCACCTCCGGTGCAAAGTATGTGCGGATCCCGTTGCATCGCGGTTCCGACGGTTTCATGTCCATCGAACAATTCAAGACTTTTTACTGGCCCCAACTCAAGGGCTTGATGCTAGACTTGGTGGATGCGGGGCTAACTCCAATCCCATTCTACGAAGGCATCTGGGACGAACGGCTGGAATATTTGCGCGAGTTGCCAAAGGGCAAGACCGCCGGGCAATGGCAAAGCAGCAATATGTTCAAGGTGAAAGAAATCCTGGGAGATGTGATGCCGCACTTTGGCGGTTTCCCCGTCTCGCTGTTGCAAGGTGGCACCCCGGATCAAGTCCGCGCCTACACCAAGAAGATGTGCGAAAGCGTAGGCAAAGGCGGGGGATTCATTATGGGGACGAATACCGCGATGGACGAATGTAACGCCGAGCTCGTCAAGGTTTGGATCGACGCGACTAAAGAGTACGGCGTGTACTAATCTTGCGCGGTTGGCAACATAGCGGTCGCGTCCACCGAATCTTGGCGACCACACCCGCAGTGGCTGCTGATCTGACTGACCATGTGTGGACGGTGAACGAACTCTTGTGTTTCAGTCCAAAGCGCGTGTGACTCCACCTTGTTCTGGGGCGCTATCAGAGATGTCGTTCCACATGATATTGACCAACGTCTTTGAGTCGGAATCGAGATGGGACGTGGGCGACAGCAAACGAGACTAGAAGGGGAGGCGAAGGGGAAAAAATCGCTTTTCGGAATGTCGAACGTAGTGTATACAACAGCTAAATGCTAATCTCAGTCAAATCCAAAGGAGGAGACGTATGAGTGACAAGGCAATTTCACGACGTGAGTTCTTGCGACTCTCTGCCACGCTAGCGGCAGGCGGTGTCTTGGCGGCATGTGCGCCAGCGACAACAGCGCCAACCGCCGCGCCGACCAAAGCCGCCGCGACGGCAGCGCCAGCAACAACCGCTGCCGCGACGACAGCGCCGGCAACTTCTGCGCCAACCGCTGCGGCAGCCGCGTGTGCCAAAGGAGACATTTGCATCCGGACGACCACGGTCAAACTGACCACAGCCCCGGTGACGTTCCGTTGGCTGGACACCGGCGAAGTCAAAGCCGAATTCTGGAAAAAGTTCTTTGCGCTTTATGAGCAAGCCCATCCCAATTTCAAGTGGACCTACGATGGTTTGGGCTGGAACGAGATTGCCAAGATTGTCCCATTGGGTATTCAGAATGGGAACTTGCACGACGTATTTAGCATTCCTCTCGGCATCTCGTCAGCCCAAGCGCTCGCAGAAGGATGGATTCGCCCGCTGGATGACCAGATTCCGGACTTGGAAAAAATCAAGGCGGCTTTTCCACCAATGTCGTTCGTTGAAGGCATCAATGTCTTCAATGGGAAGACTTATTCATTGCCCACCGGCACGAACATGCGCACGACCGATGCGTTGCTGTTCAATCGAGACTATATGGAGAAAGCCGGTTATGATCCGGTTGCCAAGCCATTTTCTTGGGATGACTTTCGAGCCGCCGCAAAGAAGATCACCGAGCAAGGGGCAGGCAAATACTTTGGCTTGATCCAAGAGGGGGCTCAACTTCCCCGGTGGGGCATGATGGTCGGCACCCTATCCCGTATGTCCGGTGGGGGCTCGTACATTCAAACATCCGGTACCAATGGGTACCTTAATTTGCGCAAGGGCGAGTACATCTTTACCGACGATACGTACATTGCCGCGATCGAGTTGTTGCTTGCGCTAAAAGCGGATGGCAGCGTTTTCCCGGGAGGAATGGCAATGAACGCGCTCCAAGCGCGCGCCCAATTCGGCAATGGTGCCGCCGGCATGATCCTGCAAGGACTGTGGTGTCTCGATTCTTGGAAAAAGGATAACAAAAATCTCAGGTACGGAGTGGCGCTCACGCCGACCATCAAGGGTGGCGGCACCTATTCGCCTCAGCACGCCGCGGCGGGTGGTAACAACGAGATGTGGGTTTACGCCAAGACCAAGTATCCCGACGTCGCTGCCGACATCCTGTATCATCGCAGCACCTTGGAAGGTCAATATGCGTGGAACAAGATCGCCGGCGTAGGCAATCCCGCGATCTTTCCGGAAGCGGTGGAGACGGCGTCCACCGATCCCATCGACGTCAATGGGCTGAAGCTGATGTTCAGTCAGTTCCGCTTGGGTCCGACGCCTGCCGTGCGGAATGCGGATGCTGCCAAGGTAGACGTGGAATTCAAAACCATCACGCCGAGCGTGGAGCAAGTGATTCAGGGCTTGATGTCGGGTCAGGTCACCGGCGTCAAGCAAGCGATGCAAGGCGTCAAGGATGCGTACGAAAAAGAACTCGACCGCGCGATCAAAGCGGCGCAAGCCAAAGGCGCAAAGGTGTCCCGCGACGATTACGTCTTTTCGAACTGGGATGTGAACAAGGATTACGTCGAAGCGGACTACAAGGCGGCGAAGAAATAAATCGTGATGCGTGATGCGTGAAACGTGATGCGTGATGCGTGTTGCGTGACGCACCCTGAGCGGAGCGTAGCGCAGTCGAAGGGTCACGCATCACGTATCACCGATCATCAAGTTGGAGGAACTAAATGAATATCGTGTTTGTCATGTCGGATACATTCCGTCGAGATAATCTGAATTGTTATGGTGCATCGCGCGCCAAAACGCCGCGATTGGATCAACTGGCGAGCCAATCGTTCATCTTTGATAATGCCGCGGTGGGGTCTTTCCCCACACTTCCCAATCGCACAGACATCATGAGTGGGCGTTTTAGTTTTATTGACAGCCAATGGGGTCCGCTCTCCCGGCAGACGATCACCCTGCAACAGATTTTATCGGCATCGGGTATCACGACGATGTTGATTGCCGACAACCCACACTTGGTTGAAGATGGCAACAACTATTGTCGCGGATTCAACGGCTGGGATTGGATTCGCGGACAGGAAAGCGATTTGTGGTACACCTCGCCCAAGAACCCTCACATGCCGAATGATCAAGGCAAGAACAAGGGGCGCAATGCCGTTCTGGAAAATATCCTCCGCAATTCGAGTTGGTGGAAATGCGAGGAGGATCGTCACGCGCCGCGCTCGATTCAGTCGGCGTGTCGCTGGCTGGAATCAAATCAAGATCAAGACAAGTTCTTCCTCTGGATCGATCTCTTCGATCCCCACGAACCCTGGGACGCGCCCAAGCATTATCTCGATCTCTATGAAAAAGAATATCACGGCGCTGAACTGCTTTACCCACATTATGGCTTTTGGAAAGAATTTTTAACTGCCGAAGAAATCCAGCATTGCCGCAATCTCTATCTCGCCGAAGTGAGCATGGTGGATCACTGGGTTGGCGTGCTCCTCGACAAGTTGGACGAGTTGGGTCTCACCGAAGATACCGCGGTGATTTTTACGAGCGACCACGGCTTTTTGCTCGGCGAAAAGGATTTCATTGGCAAAGCGCGCCACATCCCAAAACCCGACGGGAGTATGCAGATCGAAGCGCAGCGCCAGTGGAACGATATTCGTCGTGTGCCATTGCTCGTTCGCCTGCCCGGTCAAGTCGAGAGTAAAACGGTCCCCGCACTCGTTCAATCGCCGGACCTCATGCCGACGATTCTTGAAATGGCGGGACTCGTCAGCACGCAAGGGTTCGGCAGTGACGCCAAGATCCAAGCACACCAGTGTGGCACATTTGTCAATGTGCGATGGACTTTTGACCCGGCGACCATCCACGGCCGATCGCTGATGCCAATCTTGCGCGGCGAAACTGCGCGTCATCGCGACATCACCGTTAGTTCTCACACGCTGCTGCAACATACTCCCTACTATGCCCGGTGCGCCATCGCCACCGAAGACGGCTGGGTGCTACACTATTCCGGCTGCTATGATCTTTCTTCGGTCCAGGGCAAGATCCGCCACGCGTCTGTGGTGGGGAGCAATGAATCGCGCGTCCCCATCGCGCCCGCGCTCTACAACATCAACACGGATCCGAACGAAGAACGCGATGTGATCGAGAGCAATGAACCGCTCGCGCGCGAGATTCACCAACGCTACGTGCGATTCCTGGAAGAGATCAAAACGCCCGAAGAAAATCTCGCCGGAAGACGGATGCTGCGGTAAGGTACGACTTGGGTTGTCATTTCGAGAGTACATACCGCCGCGCGGTATGTACTCTCGAAATGACATGGGCTGAGTAGTTTGCGGTAAAAGGAGACTTTGAATGGAAACTGAATTGCGCGTTGCCAGAAGAATATCCGCCACCAAAGAACGGAAAAAATCGAGTTGGGTGCGTCAACTCTGGGACGGACGTTGGTGTTATCTTTTCGCCGCGCCGGCGTTGATCCTCGCCACCATGTTCACGTTCTATCCGATTGTCTCGTCGTGGTACTTTTCACTGTTGCAATGGTCGGGGTTTACGGCGGACAAAACCTTTGTTGGACTGGCGAACTATGTCGAACTCGTTCAAGACAAGTACTTTTGGGACGCGTTCCTGCGCTCGTTTCAGTTCATGATCGTCGGCGTGCCAATCCAACTCACCCTGGCGTTGCTCGTCGCGATCGTGCTGAACGATCAGGCGCTTAAACTTTCACCGCTCTTCCGTACCATGTTCTTTTTGCCGGTCGTCACAACCGCCGCCATCGTCGGTATGTTGATGACGCTGATCCTCAGTCCATTCAATGGTCCCGTCAACGGCGTTCTCCGCGATCTTCACTTGATCACTCAGCCGATTGATTTCTTGGGCAGCCCGCAAACGACGCTTTGGACGGTGATTGCGGTTTACATTTGGAAATGGCTGGGGCAGCCGATGATCTATTGGCTTGCCGCGCTCCAGACGATTCCGCGCGAACTGTACGAAGCCGCCAAAGTCGACGGCGCGGGCTGGTGGAGACAACTGTGGAGCATTACGCTTCCCCTTATCGTGCCGTTTGCGATTGTCATCATTCTCGTCACCGCCGTCGGCGCGCTGCACGTCTTTCCGCTGATCCAAACCTTGACCGGTGGTGGTCCATTCTTCGCGACCGAAGTCATGGAAGTTTATATCTATCGCGTCGCCTTCGGCGGCGAGACAGGCATGGGGACACCCCGCTTGGGGTACGCGTCGGCAGCCGGTGTGTTCTTTGGCGTCGCCGTGATGGTCCTTGCGCTCATGCAGGCATGGGGCGCGCGTAGTTTGCGCGATTTTCGCTCGGATCTGCAATCGCTGTGAAAAGTGATTCGTGATACGGGATTCGTGAAATTCAATGTCACGTATCACGCATCATGTCACTTGTCACATTTTTGGAGAAGTTTCAGATGGCATTGGCTTTTTCGCGACCCCGACGCAGAACTCGGGCACAAGCATTACCCCGCCGGTGGAGCGGCTCCAGTCGGCGCGCGATGATTGCGAGTCTCATTCTGATCCCGATCTGCCTCCTCTGGATTTATCCGTTCCTGTGGATGATTTCCGCATCGCTCAAGCCGAACGCGGAATTTTTCCAAGGCACGGGCTTGATTCCGGCATCGCCGCAATGGAGCAATTACGTGCGCGCGTGGCAGAACGCACGCATCGGCGATTATTTCTTCAATTCAGTCATCGTCACCGTCTCGTCTGTCGCGATTGCAACGATTACCGGCGCGATGATCGGCTATGTCTTGGGACGTTTTTCGTTTCCTGGCAAAAAACTGATCATGGGTTTGTTCGTCGCGACCGTATTCATCCCGCAGGGCTATACCATCATCCCGGTTTTCGAGATCGTCAATCGGTTGGGACTCGCGGATACGTTGTGGGGCGTGATTCTCGCGGAAGCCGGAGGAGTGAATGTCCTCTCGATCTTGCTCTTCGCCGGATATTTCGCGCAACTCCCGCGCGAATTGGAAGAAGCCGCGCAAATGGATGGCGCCGGATTCTTGCGTGTGTTTTGGTCCATCATGCTGCCGCTGTCCAAGCCGGTGATCGCTTCGACGATCATCTTGCGTTTCATCACGATCTGGAACAGTTTCTTGCTGCCGCTCGTGCTGACGCTTTCGCGACCCGCCCTCCGGACACTCGCCGTCGGGATCTACGCGTTCCGGGGAGAGTATTACGTCGATTGGAGTGGCATGGCAGCGGCGGCGACGATCAGTCTTCTGCCGGTAATTATCATGTTCATCCTTTTGCAGCGCTATTTCGTCGAGGGAATTTCTGGCGCAGTCAAACAATAAAGTTGCTCATTCGCCGTTGGCGCACTAGCGATCGGATGAAAATAATTGGACACAGATTAACACAGATTAACACAGATAGTTAAAAAATCAGTGTGAATCAGTGTTTATCCGTGTCCTATTTTCTCGGGAGAAGAAATGACATACAAAGATGCAACCCTGCCAATCGAGCAACGTGTGGATGATCTGTTGGCGCAAATGACGTTGGAAGAAAAAGTGGCGCAATTGTGTTGCGTGATGCCGCGCATGTTAATCGGCGATCAAATCCCCGACCCAGGATTGATGAAAAAGTACATGGCAAATGGTCTCGGGCGGATGGCGCAATTCTCGATGGTGTTCGTCGACAACCCGGAGCAGATCGCCGAGTTTGCCAATCACATTCAAAAGTTCGTGATCGAAAATACGCGACTCGGAATCCCGCTGATGTTCCAGAATGAAGCGTTGAACGGATTCACCGCCGTCGGCGCAACCAACTTTCCCACGCCGATCGCGCTGGCATCGACCTGGGAACCCGAGTTGGTGGAACAAGCCGCGCAAGTGATCCGTGATCAGATGCGCGCGACCGGCGTTCACATCGCGCTTGCGCCGGTGATTGACCTGGCGCAAGACCCGCGCTGGGGGCGTGGGCATGAAGCTTTTGGCGAAGACCCGTATCTTTCGTCGGCATTCGGTGCGGCGTTCGTGCGCGGCTTGCAAGGCGCTGATTTGCGAACAGGCGTTGTCTCGTGCGCCAAACATTTTCTGGGCTACAGCATTTCGCAAGGTGGCTTGAACATGGGCGCGGTACGCATCGGCGAGCGCGAATTGTACGAGACGTTTGCGCGTCCCTTCGAGACTGCGATCCATGAATGTGATTTGGCGATGGTAATGGTGACGTATTCCGAAATCGACGGTCAGCCGGTGAGCGTCAACAAAAATATTTTGCGCGATTTGTTGCGCGACAAGATGGGATTCAAAGGGTCGGCGACTTGCGATGGTCACTCGATTGAGTTGACCGTTACAAAACAACATGTGGCGAAGAACATGCAAGAAGCCGCGATCATGGCGATTGAAGCCGGGCTGGATGGGGATACTCCTGTCTCCGAAGCGTATCACGAACTAGTTGGCGCGGTCAATCAGGGTCTGGTCGATGTGAAATATGTGGACGAAGCCGTGCGGCGCATTCTAACCATCAAGTTCCGGCTGGGGTTGTTCGAGAATCCGTTCGTCGATGTGAACAAGGTCAGGTCGGCTTTCGAAAATCCGGCGCATCGTCAACTCTCGCGCAAATTGGCGGAGCATTCGATCACGCTGCTCAAGAACGATGGACATTTGCTGCCGTTGAAAAACGTCAAGACGATTGCGGTGATTGGTCCCCACGCCGATAGCGTGCGCGATAGTCTGTTCGCCGGGTACACCTTCCCGGCAATGATGGAAATGATAAAGAACTTGCGCCGCGGCGGCAGAGCATCCATGCAAGGTGTGGCGGATAAAGTCATGGAGCAAGAGAACCAGAAGTCGGAGCCGTCCGAGTTTTTTGTCGCGCTGGGCGAACTCGGTGACATCAATCAATATATCGAGAAGGAATATGGCGCGGTCAGTCTGCGCGACGCAATCGCGAAACGCAAAGGTGTGGAGGTGATCTACGCCAAGGGCTGCGGCATCGCTGATCCATCCAAGGATGGATTCGCGGAAGCAGTCGCGGCAGCGCGAAAAGCAGACGTGGTTGTGGTCGCACTCGGCGGCAGATCGGGCTGGGGCAAGGATGCCACTTGTGGTGAAGGGCGCGATGCGTCCACCATCGAATTGATGGGAGTTCAGGAGGAATTGCTCAAAGCGATTCACGCGATCGGCAAACCGGTGGTACTTGTACTTTTCGATGGGCGACCACTCGCGATTCCGTGGGCGGCAGACGCTTCGCGTATTCCAGCGATTATCTATGCCTGGTTCCCTGGTCAAGCCGGCGGCGAAGCGCTCGCGGATGTTTTGTTTGGCGAGGTCAACCCCGGCGGAAAATTGCCGGTGACGATACCGCGCAGCACTGGTCAGGTACCGCTATTCTACAATCATAAAGCAGGCAGCGGTTACCAAACAAACTACAACGAAGGCGTCGCCGCTTTCCTAGGTTACGGCTATGTCAATGAATCGAACCTGCCCTTGTACGCGTTCGGGCACGGATTGAGTTACACAAGATGTGAATTCAGCGATTTGCAGTTGAGCGCAAAGCAAGTTGACTCGTCCGGTGAAATCGCGATTGCGTGTTCGATCAAAAATGTTGGCGTTGTGGCGGGCAGTGAAGTGGTGCAACTCTACCTGCACGATTGCGAAGCGCGCGTCACTCGCCCGGTGCAAGAACTGGTCGGGTTCAAGCGCGTCGAACTCAAACCGGGGGAGCGTTGCAGGGTGACGTTCGTCGTGAAGATGAATCAACTTGGCTTTTACAATCACAACATGCAGTTCGTTGTCGAGCCGGGCAACATGGAAGTGATGATTGGCGCGAGTTCGGATGACATTCGCTTGCGAAGCGCGTTTGAGATCACCGGCGAAACTGTGTCGGTGCTAGGCAAACGCAGTTACCTCTCGCAAGCGCAAGTCGAGAAATAGGAATTGACGGCGATTGTGCAGTGCCGACAGAACCTTTTCACTCGTTTAGCAGAGCACGCGGTCCAAAATTTTCGTCGAAAGGACAAAAACGATGAACCTGATTGTGATTATGACTGATTCTCTACGCAAGGATCATGTTGGCGCGTACGGCAACAAGCGCGTTCGCACCCCGGGGATAGACAAATTCGCTGCCAAGAGCTTGGTGTTCGAACGCGCTTTTCCGGAAGGGTTGCCGACGATCAATGTTCGCCGTGCGCTCTTCACGGGGCGACGCTCTTTTCCCAGCTATGACTGGGCACCATGGAAGGGGGACCTCGTACCCTTCCTTGGGTGGCAGCCGCTCAGCGAGGACGATGTGACACTGACCGAAGTATTACGCGCAAATGGATATGTCTGTGGTCTAGTCGCCGATTCCTATCACATGTTCAAGCCGCGTCAGAATTTTGCCCGCGGTTTTCATGCCTACACCTTCATTCGGGGACAAGAAACCGATCCCTGGAAGAGTGGTCCGGTGCCGGACGAACTGGTCAAAAAGTACTGCCATCCCGAGTTGGATCGCCGGCACAAAATCCGAACCTTACAACACCTTCGGAACAACCTGTGGCGGAAGACTGAAGAAGACTATTTGCCGGCTCGAGTCTTTCGCACCGCCGCCGAGTGGCTAGAGGAGAACCGGTCGTACAAGAACCTGTTTCTGTGGGTAGATTGCTTCGACCCGCACGAGCCGTGGGATTCTCCAAAGGAATATGTTGATCTGTACGACCCAGGATACACAGGGCGCGATTTCATTCTGCCCCAGTCAGGAGATTGCAGTTACATGTCACCGGCGGAGCTGAACCACTGCCGTGCCAACTATGCCGGCGAAGTGACGTTTGTGGACAAGTGGTTCGGCTGGTTCATGGAGCGGGTCGAAGAACTGGGATTGATGGAGAACAGCGTGATTCTGTTCCTTGCGGATCATGGGCATCCGCTTGGAGAACACGGCATTATTTCCAAGAATCCGACGTGTCTGTATCCGGAACTGGTGGATGTTCCGTTTATGCTGCGGATTCCAGGGCGCACTCAGGAAGGGAGCCGGACGAATGTGTTGGTGCAGTTCCACGACGTAGCGCCGACATTGCTGGATGCGCTTGGAGTGGCGTATCCGGCGGATTACACGCATAATGGGCAGAGTTTCCTAAATGCGCTTGCGCCGGGGGTGCCTTCGCCGCGCGATCATTTTGTCTGCGGGTATCATGACAGCGCATTGGTCGAAGATGGAGAGTGGTCCTACATCTTTACCCAGGATCCATCCTCGCGCCGGCTCTTCAACATTCGTCAAGACCCAGATTGGCGCACCAATCTCTATGCGGACAAGCCAGTGGAGGTAAGGCGACTGCACTCTCTCTTGCTCGAGGTAGCCGACCCCGAGAAGTTGAAGAACAAGATTGATTTCAATCCGATTCACTTTTTTCCCCCATCCGACGCTTTGAATGCGAGGGAATTGCGGTGATGGTGAATTACACTATCTTCAATGCTTGCGCTTGCGCCAACGCGCGCGCGCGATTGTTCACACTCAACTTGCGATAGATGTTTTTCAAGTGTGTGTTTACCGTATTGCCGGAGATGGACAACTGCGCGGCAATCTCTCCGTTGGATGCGCCAGCACTTGCCATCTGCAGCACCTGACGTTCGCGCACGCTGATGGATGCCGCTGTAGACAAAACACTCAGTTCATCTTTTGATAACAACTTTGGCGCGCCCAGCGTGTGACCTAGGATTCGCAAGATTTCTTTGACGAACGATTGTGTTTCGGTTGTGAATTTTTCAGTATGTAACACAAGCGCGAGCAATCGGGCACACTGCGCGCCATAATCCAAGAACGGACGCAGCCACGCTTCCGGCGCGGCTAAGCGAACGGCATCCGCCATCACCTGGCGCGCTTGATTGAGTTGATGTTGTTCGAACAACGCAATTGCCAACATGATGCGCGCGCCGAGCAAAGGTTGACTGCGGAGACCGTGCGGGTATTGCGCGAGCAGACGCGTGAGCATTGCTTGCGCGTCCGCATACTTTTTTTGCGCTAACAGAAATTCGGCGCGGACAAACGCCGTCAAAGGATGCGTGTCTGCGTCGCTGCCTTCACTCAACAATCGTTCTGCCGCGTCACAATCTCCCTGACGCACGCAAAACAGGGCTTGATACGCAATCAAGTCTTCGTCGAGCCACAAGCCCGATGGATGTTTGATGTGCAATTCGCGTATGGCTTGCATCGTCGCGAGCGCGGCTGTGGGATTGCCTTGCGCCGATTGAATCGACGCGCGTTGAATCGCCAGCGCAACCGGCATATTCGTGCTGGTTGGATTGGGATCCACCTCCGCGGCGCGCAAAAGCATTTGATGCGCCTGCGCCAATTGATTGCGTTCAAAATACACGCGGCTCAACACGCTCAGGATGATGCTTGCCGGTCCCGGCAATTTGCCGAGTTGAACGAGCGCGTGCCGTAAAACTTGGTGCGCGATCTTCTCGCTGCGGCGAAGTTGTCCGCGTGACATGGCGAGCGTGGCGCACGATGACCCCGCAATCAGAATGACAAAGAGATTCCGTTGCGCGAGCGCCATTTGATAGACCTGCTGTGACTGCGCCTCCGCTTGATCCAGTTCCGACCGACGATAGTAGTTCATAAAGCGCGGAAGGAGATTCAACAATTGCCATCCACCGTCGCGTTCCGCCCGAATCGGTAACTTGACTGTCTCAGGACTGCCCACTGCCCAAAGACGGCGAATCTTTTGAATCTCTGCGAGCACATCTTGTTCGTCGTTCGTTCGCGCCGCGGTTGGCTTGCGCCGAATATTCTTTTCGATCCGCGCGAGAAACTGTTCGACCTCGGCGGGCGGCATTGCCACGCGCGCCAAGCGCAGGTACACGAACAGCAGCGTCTTGTGTTGTTGCATGACTGTTTCCGGCAATTGCCGCAGCCAACGCAGCAATCGCGAATCTTCGCCAAACTCTTCCAACTCGCGTTGCGCCACGCTCTCGATTAAAGCGGCTGCTTCTTCCCAATCTTCGATTTCCAACAAATGATACACGGCGTCCGCCGGCGCGTTGTGAACGCGATACCATTCGGCGGCTTGGCGATGCAAGCGCGGAATTTCGGCGGGGAATTGTGTCTGCAATTGATTGCGCAACATTTCGGCGAACAAGTCGTGATAGCGATACCAATCCTGTTCCCCCAAGCGTGTTACGAAAAGATTTTCTTCCCACAAGCGCGACAACATTTCCGCGCCATCCGATTTCCCTATAACCGCATCGCACAAATCGCCGGTGAGTTGTCGCAGGATGGATGTTCTGACCAAAAAGGATTGCGCCTCCGGCGATTGGCGATACAGCACGCTCTCCGCAAAATATTCGCGCAGAAAAGTGTGCGCGCCGGTAAATGTGGTCAAGAAATCGCGATGGTTGCCTTGCTGAGTCAGAGCCAACGCCGCGAGCGCCAAACCGGTCACCCAGCCCGCGGTGTGCTTGACGATCGCGTGCATCTCGCTGTACGCTAACGGATGGCTCGGTAGGTTCTGCCACAAAAAGTCAATGCCCTCGTCCAGCGTGAAACGCAAATCGTCTATTTGGATTTCGGTGAGGATTTGTTTCGCGCGCAGATGCCCCCGCGCGAAAGGCGGTTTAGCGTGACTGGAGATGACGAGCTGCAAACCCGGCGGCAAGTGTTCGAGCAAGGTCTGGAGCGCGGCGTGAATTTCCGGATGTTGGATGCAATGATAATCGTCCAGAATCAAACCGATGCGCGGAAGGGTGGCATTGGCGAGGCGAACGACATCATTCGCGAGTAGGGTCACAATTTCGGAGAGGGCGGTTGACGATGGGAAATGAACCTGTCCGAGGTTCTGTCCCAGGTTCGGATTCACGGCTTGCAGCGCAGCCGCCACCGTGTACCAAAAACGCAAGGGGTGGTCATCGGCATTGTCGAGCGACACCCACGCCACGGGTATCCCACACGACTGTTGCCATTCATTCAGTAACGTGCTTTTGCCGAATCCGCTCGGCGCAATGACCAGAGTTACCGGCTTGTTGATGCGCTGAATCAGCCGCGGACGCGCGATGAGATGACGCGGCAAAGCGGGCGGCTTGATTTTCGATAACGGCAAAAAAGAATAGTCGGTCTCGTTTCTGCCCGGAGGAGTGGCTGTGAAATCAGACGGTTTCGCGGGGTTCACAAAGCGCGCGAGCGTGGCTTGTCCCGCCAATCGCGCGCTGGCTTGCTCGAGACGTTCACGCGTCAATTCTTCGGCACGCCCCAGGTACGCCTTGAAAAGTTTGCCATCGCGCCGACGATAGGCGTACCAGTAGGCGATGTCGCGCCGCAGTTCGCGCCGCGCGCTAAGGTGTCCTGCTTCGCCTTCGAAGAAAAATCCGTCGTGATGCCGCAGCCAAGTTTGCCAAACGGGTGACCCAACTTGAATCGTTTGGGCTGGCACTCTCCGCGTCCCTGGAACTTGCAACACGTCATTTCGAACTACGGGTATGTCGCGCTTCCGCATCAGACCTCCTTGTCAAGTTACCCAACAACGTCGATTCTACACCTGTTGTGTAACTTGTCAAACTGATGGACCTACTCAGTCCGTTTGGTCAGTCGCGGAAATACCGTAAACGAGGGATGGGCAACGGATAATTTTAGGTTTATTGTGCGATTATGCGGAGTTTTCCACAACCCAGCCGGTATATTGCCGCACTCTTCGATCTCGATGGTGTAATCGTCGATACGGCGAAGTATCACTATTTGGCATGGCGGCGGCTGGCGAATGAATTGGGTTTTGATTTTTCGGAAGCGCAAAACGAGCGATTGAAAGGCGTGAGCCGGACGCGCTCGCTCGAAATCCTGCTTGAGATTGGCAGATTGAATTTTGATGAGCCGACCAAACAAATGCTTGCCGCAAAGAAAAACGTGTGGTACGTCGAGCACATTCAAAAGATGGATGCATCCGAAATCCTGCCCGGCGCGCGCGAATGTTTGATGCGATTGCGCGCCAGGGGTGTGAAAACCGCGCTCGGCACCGCGAGCAAAAACGCGCCGCTCATCTTGCGCAATTCGAAAATCGAAAATCTTTTCGATGCGATTGTAGACGGCAACAAGGTCACCAAAGCCAAGCCCGACCCCGAAGTGTTTTTGCTCGGCGCGCGCGAACTGGGTGTGAGTGCCAATTTATGCGTCGTGTTTGAAGACGCCGAGGCGGGGTTGCAAGCGGCGAGAATCGCAGGGATGTATGCGGTCGGCATTGGCAAAGCCGATGTGCTAAAGAGCGCGAATGTCGTTGTGGCGGGTTTGCATGCGTTTGTCGAAGACACAATATTCTGAAAAGGTGGATTCCAGGAGACTCACATGAACACTATTGATCTAAAAAGTACTCCATTCAATTTGTCTGACGATGACATTCGTTGGGTGAAACAAACGCTGGCGACAATGGACGTGCGCGCCAAAGTCGGACAACTTTTTTGTCTGCTGGTGGCTCAGGAGGAGATCACCGATCTACTCCGACAACTTGAAACGCTTGATTTAAAGCCCGGCGGGTTTATGTGTCGTCCATTGCCGGGCGCGGTCGTACAGAAAATTCATCGCGATTTGCAAAATCGTTTTGAGATTCCGCTGCTCCTCGCGGCGAATCTCGAACGCGGCGGCATCGGCATTGCGCTCGATGGCACGAACTTTGCCTCGCAAATGCAAGTCGCCGCGACGGATGACGAAACGATGGCGTATCGCCTCGGTCTGGTGTGCGGACGCGAAGCGCGCGCGGTCGGATGCAACTGGACGTTTTCGCCGGTCGTGGACATTGATTTCAACTTTCAGAATCCGATCACCAACACGCGGACGTATGGCTCGGATCCTGACCGCGTGTTGCGGATGGCGCGCGCGTACATCCGAGGCATACAAAAATGTGGACTTGACGTTTCGATCAAGCATTTTCCCGGCGATGGCGTGGATGGGCGCGACCAACATTTGCTCACCAGCGTCAACTCGTTGTCCGTCCAAGCGTGGGATGAAACATACGGCAAAATCTACAAAGAACTCATCGCGGCGGGCGCAAACACCGTAATGTCGGCGCACATTCTGCAACCGGCGTATTCGAAAAAATTACGCCCGGGGATTCGCGACGAAGATATTATGCCGTCATCGCTCGCGCCGGAATTGAACAATCAACTATTGCGCGAGCAATTGGGATTCAACGGTTTGATTGTCACCGATGCAACGCCGATGGCGGGATTCACAATTCCGATGCCGCGCGAACGCGCCGTCCCAACTTCGATTGCCGCTGGCAATGATATGTTCTTGTTTACCCACGACCTCGAAGAAGATTTTCGTTTTATGCTCGCAGGAGTCCGCGACGGCATTTTGACTCAGGCGCGTTTGGATGAGGCGGTCACGCGGATTCTCGCGCTCAAAGCATCGCTGCATTTGCGCGAACGCAAAGCGCAAGGCGCGCTCGTGCCGGACGAAAGCGCGTTGCAGATTTTGAATTGCGCGGAACATCGCGCGTGGGCAACCGACTGCGCGGACAAAGCCATCACGCTCGTCAAAGACACCCAGAATATTTTGCCGCTCTCGCCGGAAAAACACAAACGGATTTTGTTGTACGTGCTGGGTGACACCGGTGGATACTTGGATTTCGGTGGAACGAGCAGCAAGAAATTCGTAGAGTTGTTACGCGAACGCGGATTTGACGTGACTCCATTTGATTACAGCAAAACCCAAGGCGCGACCATGTTCAATCATTCATTCAAGGCGCAACCAATCAATCAATGGAAACGCGAGTACGACCTCGTATTGTACTTTGCCAGTTTGAAAACTGCGAGCAATCAAACAGTCGTCCGCATCAATTGGGCGCAACCGATGGGCATTGACGTTCCCAAGTTTGTCAGCGAAATTCCCACGGTGTTCGTCTCGGTTGATAATCCGTATCACCTGCAAGATGTTCCCAGGGTCAAAACGTTTATCAATGCGTACACGTCGAGCGAATTCGTCGTTGAGGCGTTAGTCGAAAAATTGCTGGGCAAATCGTCCTTTCAAGGGATTAACCCGGTAGACCCGTTCTGCAACTTGTGGGACGCGCGGTTGTAGGACAGAAAAGGAGACACTATGGCTTCTCGTCCAAATCTAGTTCTGTTCATCGCCGATCAATGGCGCGGCGATGTGGTGGGGCACATGGGCAATCCCGCTGCTGTGACGCCCAATCTCGACCGGATGGTACAGACCGACGCGGTTTCGTTCAGAAACGCGTTTTGCCAGAATCCCGTCAGCACCCCGAGTCGATGTTCCTTCATGAGCGGATGGTATCCGCACGTGCATGGGCATCGCACCATGACCCACATGCTCCGCCCGCATGAACCGATGCTGCTCAAAACGCTCAAGGATGCTGGCTACTATGTCTTTTGGGATGGCAGAAATGACACAGTCCCAGCCCAGAACGGTTTCGAGCCATTCTGCAACGAAGTATACCAACCCCTCACGCTAAGCGGTCTACGAAAGTTATCACACGGAGCCCCCGATAGCAAGCCGAATTATTCTTTCTACATCGGGCGGCAAGAAAAAGAACCTGGGCAACCATATCCGCCCGGTCCCGATTGGGGCTGGGTGATGGGGGCAATTGAGTTCCTTCAGCGCTTGCCCGCGGATCGTCCCTTTTGTCTTTATCTGTCGGTGGTGTTTCCGCACCCGCCGTATGGCGTGGAAGATCCGTGGTACAGCCAGATTGATCGCAAGCGGCTACCGCCGCGCATTCCGTCACCCGATTGGTCGACCAAACCCAGTATGCTCAAGGGCATCGCGTCGCTCCAAGGTCTGCAGGGCTGGTCCGAGGAACGCTGGGACGAACTGCGCGCCACATACTATGGCATGTGCGCGCGCATCGATCACCAACTGGGTCTGGTCATGGACGCGCTGCGTCGTTCAGGTCATTACGATGATACCGCGGTCTTTATGTTTTCGGACCATGGTGACTATACGGGCGACTATGGGATCGTGGAAAAGAACCAAAACACATTCGAGGATTGTCTGACGCGCGTTCCGTTCGTCATCAAACCTCCTGCTAGCGTTCCGGTCAAGCCGCGCATCTGCGACGCATTGGTTGAGTTGATCGACATGCCCGCGACGGTGGAGGCATTGGCAGGCATCACACCGCAACACACACACTTTGGGCGATCGCTCTTGCCGTTGTTGGCGGGCGAGACGGAGGAGCACCGCGACGCTGTGTTTTGCGAAGGCGGGCGCATCCACGGTGAGAAACAGTGCATGGAATCAGATGCCGATCTAAAAGGACCCTATATGCCGCGTTTGTATTGGCAGCGGCAGGAGGGACCGGAACACACGAAAGCGGTGATGTGCCGGACACGCGAGTGGAAATATGTGCGTCGCTTGTACGAACAGGATGAATTGTACAATCTGCGCGACGATCCGCGCGAAATGAACAATCGCATCAACGATCCGGCGCTGGCGGGCGTGGTAGCGCAGATGAAAGAGCGGATGCTGACATTTTTCCTGGAAACGGGCGATGTCGTTCCGTATGACATCGACCGGCGCTTTTGAGCCGGTCGCGAGATAGACAGATGACAAACGAAAAAATCGAATCGCTGATTGCTCAAATGACCGTGGACGAAAAGATTTCGCTCTTGGCGGGCGCGGATTGGTGGCACACGATTCCCATCAAACGGTTGAACATTCCCGTGTTCAAAGTGAGCGATGGTCCCGTGGATGCGCGAGGAAGTAACTTTGTATCGGGACCAAAGTCGGCGTGTTTTCCGTGCGGGACCGCGCTCGCGGCAACGTGGAATCCCGATTTGGTCGAGCAGGTTGGCAGTGCGCTCGCGGAGGACGCGCAAGCCAAGGGCGCGCACATCTTGCTCGCGCCGACGGTGAACATTCAGCGCTCGCCGCTCGCGGGACGCAATTTCGAATGTTATTCCGAAGACCCGTATCTCACCGCGCGCATGGCGGTCGCGTACATCACCGGTTTGCAAAGCGGCGGCGTCGGCGCGTGCATCAAACATTTCGTGTGCAACGATTCTGAATTCGAGCGCATGTCCATGAGTTCGCAAGTGGATGAACGTCCGCTCCGCGAGATTTATTTGCGTCCATTTGAAATTGCGATCCGCGAAGCGAAACCGTGGGCGGTCATGTCGTCGTACAATCGCATCAATGGCGCTTATGCCAGCGAGAACGATTATCTCTTGCGCGACATCTTGAAAGGCGAATGGGGCTTTGATGGTATCGTCATCTCCGATTGGTATGGCACGTACAGTCCGCAGGTTGCCACCGGCGGACTCGACTTGGAAATGCCGGGACCGGCGCGCTGGATGGGCAAACCCGCGCGCGATGCATACACGCGCGGCGCGCTGACCGACAAACAACTCGACGACAAGGTGCGCCGATTGTTGCGAACGTTCGAAAGAGCCGGCGTGTTCGAGCATCCTGATCTGCAACCGGAGCAAGCGATTGACCAACCGGCACATCGCGCGATCGCGCGGCAAGCGGCAAGTGAAGCCATCGTCCTACTCAAGAATGACCGCGCGATTTTGCCGCTCGATCCTGCCAGGCGTCGATCCATCGCGGTGATCGGCGCGAACGCCAAGTGGGCATCGTACAGAGGCGAAGGAAGCGCGCGCGTCAATCCGCATTACGTAATCGCGCCGTTGGATGCGATCGCGCACCGCGCGGGTGATCGCGCGTCGTTTGCGATCGGGTGCAACATTCGCAAGCAACCGCCGGTCTTCGACGAGAGCAGTTTGACCGCTCCACTCACCGTGCAGTACTATGCCAATCGCAATCTGAGCGGCGAGCTGGTTTACGCGGAGACCGTTCGCAAACTCGAAATGTTTTGGTTTAACGACACGGTGCCGGGGGTCGAATTGGAAAATCTTTCGGCGCGCATTACAGGCGCGTTCAAAGTCGCGGATAACGGGACGTACGAGATTGGTATGTGGAGTACGTGCGCCAGTCGTCTGTTCGTGGATGGCGCGCTCATCGTCAACCAGTGGGACGATCCGGAGCGTCAAGGCGAACGCGTAAAACTGGGTGCGGTCGAGTTACGTGCCGGTCAAACTTATCAACTCCAAGTCGAATGTGTGGGACAGAAGAACGCGCTCTGGTTACGATTGCGTGCCGGCTGCATGGCGCAAACGCCCGCCGATTCGATGGAGCAAGCGATCGCGCTCGCGGCGCGCTCCGATGTGGCGATTGTGTTTACCGGATTGACCGCCGAGTGGGAAGGCGAAGGATATGATCGTCCCGACATGGGACTCCCGGGCGATCAAGCGAAATTGATCGAGCAGGTTGCGGCAGCGAATTCAAATACGATGGTGGTGCTCAACGCCGGTTCGCCGGTGAACATGCCCTGGCTTGACAAGGTCGCCGCTGTGGTGGAGTGCTGGTATCTTGGGCAAGAGACCGGCAATGCGATTGCGGATGTTCTCTTTGGCGATGTGAATCCGTCCGGCAAATTGCCGACGACTTTTCCGAAACGTTTGCAAGACAATCCGGCGTACATCAATTATCCGGGCGAGAATGGCAAAGTGCTGTACGGTGAAGCGCTCTTCGTCGGCTATCGTTACTATGACAAGAAGGATATCGAACCGCTTTTCCCGTTTGGGTACGGCTTGTCGTACACGACGTTCGCATATCGCCATCTCAAACTTAGCCAGTCGGAGTACGCGGCGGGCGAACCGATTCGGTTTAGCATCGAGATCGAGAACACCGGCAAGCGCGCAGGACAGGAGATTGTCCAGGTGTACGTGCGCGATGTCGCCGCGCGGCTCGTGCGCCCGGAAAAAGAGTTAAAGCAGTTTGCCAAAGTTGCGCTAAAACCAGGCGAGATCCAGACGCTCAACTTGACGCTGGACGAGCAATCGCTCGCGTATTATGATCCCTCGGCGAAACAATGGATCGTCGAGCCGGGCGAATTTCAAATCGTAGTCGGCAGTTCATCGCGCGATATTCGCGCCAGCGCGATCTTCAGCGTGACCCATACCCCGTCGGAGACTCGCAAAGAATGATTCCATCGGGAACACATGCTGATGTCCCGTGAAGTTGGAAGATGGATGTTACCCAATAACCAGAGCCACTTTCAAGGAAACAGCCAAGGTCTTTGCAAGGTTTGACATTCGTGGACATTGTCCCAGAGGCAAGATTGTGTACGGCTCGACAAGACCATCGCAAATAATCTGACCTTTGAAGGGCAACACGGTCGCGTTCAGTATGACGGGAAGTGGCTGACCGCGAACGACGACCCCGATCGGCTCATACAGACCCAGGGTGTCGTAGAGATGATCGGACTTTTTCGCGGGCATGAACACCGCGTATTTTTTCAAAATTTCAATTCAATACTACGCGCGAACCTTCGCAAGGGCGAGTTACAGAAAATTGGGGATGCCGATTCCAAATTGGCTGGTGATTACCCATTACCGTCATTTCGAGCGGAGCGAGAAATCTCCGCTTGCGAAAACGAGATTTCTCGCGGCACAAACCGCCGCTCGAAATGACATAACCGAGTTTTGGGTAATCACCAGAAATTGGGTATTGACAAACATCAAGAAAAGTAGTATTGTATGCCTGCTGGTAGACGGTCGACGGTATACCAAATTTATGTATAGTTCGGCGGGCGTTATGTTATACGACGGAAATGAATTCCTTCAGCAGCAGACGTTGGCTAATTTGGCAGCTGATCGACTCAGCCGCGCCATCACTTTCGGCGAACTAAAGCCGGGTGAGCGACTCGTCGAACGCGAACTCTCCGAACGATTCGGCATCAGCCGCGCCCCGATTCGCGAAGCCCTCTTTGCGCTCGAACGTCAGGGTTTGATCTACAGCATCGTGCGCCGGGGTACCTTCGTCAGAACTTGGACGAAGCAAGATCTTTGGGAAGTCGCCTCATTACGCTCCACGCTTTTTGCTTTGGCGGGGCAACTTGCTGCGCCCTGTATCTCCGACGATGACCTCACCTATCTCCAAGGTCTAGTTGATGAAATGCAGACTGCCGCCAACCGCGACGATGACCGGCGTTTGATTGACCTCGATTTTTATTTTGAACAGCGCGTCCTCAAGTGTTGCCCGCACAAACGCTTGCAGCAAAGTTTGCTTGATATGCGGCTCCAGTTTCGCGTGTTCCGAACCGCCACGGTGGAACCTGCCCATGCGATCTATCCGGCAGCGTATCGCGCCATCATGAATGCCTTCCGGCAAAGAGATCCTGAACTAGTTCAGCGCACGATCCACGATGAGTTGACTAAAGTCGCCGAGGCAGCATTGATCCCCTTACCCGATGAGGGCGCAGTTCAAATCACGCTGCCGACTGCCAGAATGTTACCAGACGATCGGACACGACTCATCCCCACGACAGATATCGGTGAATTCTTATTCAGCCACAGAAACACATAGAATTTCACAACAAGTTTCTGGGCGATTCCATTTTCGGGAGAATTCCCCATGAACTTGCGTTCACCATCCTTCGGCAAGCTCAGGACTCGGATGAAAATCATTGGACACAGATGAACACAGAACACACAGATAAAAATCAGTGTTCATCCGTGTTCATCAGCGTCCTATTTTCGGGAGAATGTAAAAAATGATAGAAACGTTCACGCAATTGCGGAGCACGACGGAACTCGGGCGCATTACCGATTTGCAGAGCGAACTTGAGAATCTGGCGCGGGAACGCGGCGCGTGCATCTTTGGTGTGGCGGACTTGGTTCCGGTTCGCGATACGATCGTCGCGCAGGGCGGCGAGTGGTTGGCAAATTTTCCGCGCGGCATTTCTTTCGGCGTCAGTTGGGCGACCGGCATCGTCAGTCAGATGCCGCATCACAAGGAAAAGAACCTCGCGCTAACGTACGACATTTTCCTCGACGCGATGAGTTACTATCTCGACGACATTTCCTTGCGCTTGAGTTTCGTCTTGGAGCGCGCGGGCTATCGCACGGTGCCGGTGCCGGCGTCACAGATCCTCGACGACGAAAAACTGATCGGCTTGGTCTCGCACAAACTCGTCGGGCATCAAGCCGGTTTGGGCTGGATCGGCAAGAATGCGCTTTTGATCACGCCGCAGGTTGGTCCGCGCTTGCGCCTCGGCACGGTGCTGACCGACGCGCCATTGATCGCGGGCACGCCGATGGACGATCAATGCGGCGATTGCCGCGCGTGCGTTGACGCGTGTCCGCCCAAAGCGTTGCTCGGTCGCAACTTTCACGCGGAGGATGAACGCGTGGCGCGCGTCAAGGTCGATATGTGTGAAGCGTATCGTCATCACCTCAAGAAAAATGTCACGGGCGTTCAGGCATGCGGCATGTGTCTGTATGCCTGTCCCGTTGGCAGACGCTATTAGTTTGCCAATGTCTGAGTTCCCCACCGACCGAAAGGAACACGGGAAACAAACGTCAGTGGTTTGTTCGATCAGTGGGGAAAATTGAATCTGACATTGCCAAATTAGGGAGAAGATCTCATGGAAAAGAAACGCGGCGCTGGCACGACAATTATTCACGGCGGGCACGGTCCGTATGAAGGCGCGCTGCCCACTGATTCCGTAGTCGCTCCGATCCATCAGAGTACCACCTTCGCTTTTGCAACCGTCGAAGAGCACCAGAATTCGATCTTTGGCGATCTGCGCTATCCGATGTACACGCGCGCGGCGTCGAGCAATCCGACGATCCGATTGTTGGAAACCAAACTAGCCGCGTTGTACGGCGCGGACGCCGCACTCGCCACCGCGTCGGGCATGGCGGCGATCAATTACACGTTGATGCACCTGCTCCAACCCGGCGATCACGTCGTCCTGGGACGCTGCTACCGGCTGACGCACAACATCGCCCAGATGATCCTCGGCGACAAAATGGGCGTCGAGTACACCCTGATGCTCAGCGATGACGTTAAAGACCTGCCCAAGTTTCTCAACGATCGCACCAAGGTTTTGTTTCTGGATGTTCCCAGCAATCCGATGATCACAGTCTACGACCTGGAGCAAGCCGTCAAAATCGCACACGCGCGCGGCATCACCGTCGTGCTCGATGAAACGTGCGCCACGCCGCTGAACTTGCGCGCGTTCGACCTGGGAGTCGACATCGTCGCTTGCTCGCTGACCAAGTACTTGTGCGGACACGGCGACGCGGTCGGCGGCGCGATCATCTCCAATTACAAACGCGTCAAGCAAATTCGCAAGGGACTGTATCCGCGCATCGGCGCGGCGATCAGTCCGTTCAATGCCTGGCTGATCATGCAAGGACTCAAGACGTTGCACCTGCGCGTGCCGCGTCACAATCAAACCACGCAAGCGCTCGCCGAATTTTTGGAAAAGCATCCCAAGGTCGCGCACGTATTTTATCCCGGCTTGCCGAGTCATCCGCAATACGAACTTGCCAAGCGCATGATGTCGGGCTTTGGCGGACTCTTGTCGTTTGTCGTCAAAGGCGGCGATCCCGCCGCGACCGCGATGGCAAACTGGCTCAAGATCGGAAAAATCGGCACGAGTTTTGGTCAAGCGGAAACGATGGTGGAAACCGGCTGGATGTCGCACTATGAATGGTCGATGGACGAGCGCATTCGCTTTGGAATTTATCCGGGCTTTGTGCGCGTTGCGCCGGGCTTGGAAGACGCCGAAGATTTGATCGCCGATTTCGATCAGGCGCTCGCGCAGATCCAAGTCGACGAGACCGCTGTGCTACCCGAATTGAAGAAAGAAATGGAACTGGAGTGGAAGCCGACTGTGACGACGATGGAATAGCCGGAGAGACCTGTCAGGTTTTGGAAACCTGACAGGTCTGACTGGCGACCGGAGGGAGGTGGCGAGCAAATTCGAGAGACGAACAACGAGGCGAACACACGGGTTCGATCAAGATTCTAAAGGGTTTAGCAACACCAAAAAATTGCTGGGAGATGATCCAATGAAAAAGCAGCACGCTCGATTACTGTTTGCATTGTGTTTCCTGATCGTACTAACGGGAGGACTGCTGATCGCTTGCGCGCCAACTCCGGCAGCGCCCACTCAGCCACCCGCACCCGCCGCGCCAACTCAACCCGCCGCGCCCGCGGCAACCAAGCCGCCTGCCACAGCCGCAGCGCCCCAGCCCACCGCGCCGCCCGCGACCAAGCCCGCCGCGGCACCGACGACCCTCAACATTGGCGCGGACTGGGAACAGAATAGTCTTCAGCCCGAGACTGACGGAATTTACATGATGCGTTTCGGCTTTTTGGAGACTTTGGTCGGCGTCAGTTACGATGACAAACTCGTGCCAGCGCTGGCAACCAAATGGGACCGCGTGGACGATCTCACTTGGAAGTTCACTCTCCGCTCGGGCGTCAAATTTCACAACGGGCAACCGTTCAACGCCGCTGCCGCGGTCTTCGCTTTGAAACGCGCGTTTGCGGCAAAGGGCGCGGATTCCTCACTCCAAGGCGCGACCATCGAAGCGCAAGGCGCGGACGCGATCGTGATCCGCACGGCAAAAGCATCCAACATCATTCCCGCCGTGATGTCCGACTGGGCAACCGGCATCCTCGCGAAAGAATCTTTTGACGCTCAGGACAAAGTAACGACGCCGATTGGCACCGGAGCATTCAAGTACGTCGATTGGACACGCGGTCAGCGCCTCACCGTCACCAAGTTCGACGATTATTGGGGAACCAAAGCTAAAGTAGACCGAGCCGTGTTCCACTTTGTCCCCGATGGACGCACGCGCGCGACGATGCTGCGGACCGGCGAAGTACACATCGCCCGCGCGATTCCGGTCGAGGATGCGACCGCGCTCAAAAACGATGCCAAAGTCACCATCGTCAATTCGCCGCTCCGCCGATTCCGCGCGATGTTTTTCAACAACAGCAAGCCGCCGTTCAACAACGTCAAAGTGCGCCAGGCGATCAACTATGCAATCAACAAGCAAGCGATCTTGACCGGCGTTCACAACGGCTACGGCGCGGTGGCGGAGGGACCTTTTGTGCCCGGATTGCCCTGGTCGCCTACTTTGACCGGATACAAATATGACGTCGAAAAAGCCAAAGCGTTGCTCAAAGAGGCGGGCGCGAGCGATCTCGCGTTCACCATCGTCACCTACACCGGACGCCCCGAACTCCCCGTGATCGCCGAAGTGGTCCAACAGCAACTCAAGCAGATCGGCGTCAAGGTTGACATTCAGATCGTGGAGTACACGCCGCTGGAGCAGCAACTTCTCGCCGGTAATTATCAAGCCACGCTGCTCGCGCGCAATCCCGCGTTCCGCGTCTACGATCCGCAAAGTTTCTTGGATTCGGATTACAAGACCAAGGGCACGTTCAACATCAGCCAGTATTCCAATTCGGCGGTAGACGATCTGGTTGGCAAAGCGACCGCCGAAAAGGAGGCGGAGGCGCGCTACAAACTTCAGCAACAAATTCAAAAGACGGTCGTGGATACGGATGCGATCAGCGTCTTTCTGAGTTACTATGTTCAGATCGACGGCTACACCAAATCCGTCTCCGGCTACCGCACGCATCCGACCGAATTTCTGCTGATCTCGCCCGACATCAGTTTGACGCTACCGTGAAGTAAAACAGCATCCTGAGCGGAATGGAGCGAAGCGGAATGCAGTCGAAGGATGCGCTGAATTGGAAGATACCTTGCTCGTGACGCATCCTTCGACTACGCGGCGTCGTTCGACTCCACTTCCTTCGGCTATTGCTCAGGACTCCGCTCACGACGCCGCTCCGCTCAGGATGCTTTCGTAATCCAAAGTTTGCCCGTTCGTCAAAACTCAATGGTGAGATTCGGATAGGGGGCGCGTATGTTGTCCGCTTTAACCCCAAAACTCGGTTCGATTTTGGTGATCCTCTTCGGCGCGTCGATCATCACTTTTCTCTTCATGTTCATGATCCCCGGCGATCCGGCGTGGACGATTGCGCGCGGTCGGTACGGCGAGAGCACGATCACGCCGGAGATGTTGGCGGAAGTCCGCGCTGAGACCGGTTTGGATCAGCCCTTGCCGATTCAATACGCGCGCTGGCTCGCCAATGTCGTCACAGGCGATCTAGGCATTTCCTTTCTGACCAAGGAACCCGTGGGTCCCTATTTGGGCAAGGCGTTTCTCGTGACATTGCAACTCACGGTGATCAGTCTGGTGCTGTCGTTGATTTTGGCGCTGCCGCTGGGTCTCATCGCCGCGCTCAAACCGCTATCCTGGATCGATACGGCAAGCACCACGATTTCGCAATTTGGAATTTCGGTTCCGGAATACTGGTTGGGTCCCGTCCTCGTCCTGATCTTCTCGGTGCATTTTGGCGTGCTGCCTTCGGCGGAGTGGGGCGATTGGAAACACATGGTGCTCCCTGCCGTCGTGCTCGGCTTTCGTCCGCTCTCCTATTTCACGCGGATGATCCGGGTCGGTTTGGTGGATGTGCTGCGCGAAAATTACATTCGCACCGCGCACGCCAAGGGACTTGCTCAATCGCGCGTGATCGGCTATCACGCGCTCAGGAACGCGTTGATTCCGCTGATCACCGTCGTCGGGCTGCAATTCGCGGGCTTGCTCGGCGGCTCGGTGATCGTCGAAGTGATTTTCGCGGTGCCGGGCGTTGGTCGGCTGTTATATCAATCCGTCATGGGACGCGATCTGCCGGTCATTCAAGCCGGAGTACTTTTGGTTGTCGGCGCGATGGGCGTGGCGAACGTGTTGGCAGATTGCGTCTGCCTGATCGCCGACCCGACGTTGCGCTGCGCGGAGGACTAACATGGCATCACCTTGTTCAGCCGATCCGCTGACCGTCGCCCCCGCAGCCGCCATTGGAGATTTTCCGCCTGGCGGATTGAGCGACGCCATTGTCTCACGCGTCGCAACAAAGTCGGGTCGCCAATCCAAAACTTTTTTCCAACGCGCCTTTCGAACGCTAGCCGCGACGGGACCTGGCACCATCCTGGGTTTGGTAATCCTGGGTTTGATGATCGTTCTCTGCGCGCTCGCGCCGATCATCGCGCCGCACGATCCGACCGAGATGAATATGCTGGCGCGCTTGCAAGGTCCGTCGTGGCAGTATCCGCTTGGAACCGATGGGCTGGGGCGCTGCATTCTCACGCGCTTGCTGTACGGCGGACAAATATCGTTGGGCGTCTCATTTCTGGTCACGATTGCGACGACGCTGATCGGTTCGGTGATCGGCTTGGCATCTGCCATGTCGAGCAAACTCGTCGACGAAGCGATCATGCGTTTTGTCGACATCGTGTTGGCTTTTCCGCCGGTCATCCTGGTTCTCGTCATCGCCGGTCTGCTCAAGCCCGATCTGACCAACCTGGCTTTGGCATTGATCATCGTCGGCTGGTCGCCGTTTGCGCGGCTCGCGCGCATCCAAGCCATGGTCGTCAAGCAACGCGAATTTGTCGAGGCGGCGATCTGCACGGGCGCAAGTTCTTTGCGCGTGGCTTTTCGTCACATCTTTCCGAATGTCCTGGGACCGCTCCTCGCTTTGTCATTTTTGCGTCTCGGTTTTGCATTGTTGTCGCTCGCGGGCTTGTCCTTTTTGGGGCTTGGCGCGCAGCCACCCACGCCAGAATGGGGCGTGATGCTCAACGAAGCGCGGCGGTACATGAGCATCGATCCGCTGGTCATGCTCGCGCCCGGCGCAACGATCTTTTTGGCGACGTTGAGCGTCAGCATCGCGGGCGAGGGCTTGCGGATGGTGCTTGATCCAACTCACCGCTGATCAGGCAAAGTAGAACCACGTCCCAATCGGCATATCCCCACAGACCGAAGGAAACGCAGACAAACAGGAAAGCGCAAAAGAGTCAGTGTTCCTTTCCATCAGTGGAAAAATCACGCCGACAAACATTTTTGCGGGCACGACAGTTCTCGCAAAGAAATAATACAATACCTGGAGATACAAATGCACACACAAACTTTGTCCGATTGGCAACACGCTCATCGCTTTACGATTGACAGCAGTCAAAACGAGCGAAAAACCAAGATCGTGATCGCGCTGACCGGCACGATGATGATCGTCGAGATTGCCGCCGGCATGATCTTTGGCTCCATGGCGCTCCTCGCCGATGGCTGGCACATGGGCACGCACATGGCAGCCCTGACGATCACCGTCTTTACGTACATCTATGCGCGCAAACACCTCGACGATCCACAATTCAGTTTCGGCACCGGCAAGATGGGCGCGCTTGGCGGATTCGCCAGCGCGGTTGCGCTCGCGGTCATCGCGCTGATGATGGCGCTCGAATCGGTGGAACGATTCTTTGCGCCGCGCGAGATCCAACTCGACCAAGCCCTCATGGTCGCGGTGATTGGATTGATCGTGAATCTGCTCAGCGCGTTGATCTTGCAAGGACACGAACACGGGCACGGGCATGGACACGCGGCGCATCCCGAACACCACGAACACGAGCATCACGAACATGAGCATCACGAACACGAAAATCACGAGCACGATGATCACGAACATGAACACGAAACGGCGCACGCGCAAGGAGAAACCGATCACAACTTGAAATCGGCGTACATGCACGTACTCGCCGACGCGTTGACCTCGGTGCTGGCGATTGCCGCGCTCCTGGCGGGCAAGTTGATCGGTTGGTTGTGGCTGGACACGATGATGGGTTTTGTCGGCGCGGCGGTAATTACGTGGTGGGCGTACACCTTGGTGCGAGACACCAGCGCGGTGCTGCTGGATTCCGGCGCGGATGAGAAACTCTTGTCCAACATTCGGTCGGCAATCGAGTCCGATGCCGACAATCGAGTGACCGATCTGCACGTCTGGTGTGTGGGCGCGAACTACTGGGCAGCGGTGATCGCGATTGCGACGCATTATCCCCAATCAGCCAATCACTACAAGGAACTGCTTTCCCATTTGGGATTGGCGCATGTCAGTCTTGAGGTGAACCTTGCACCAGGACAACCCTGCATCACACCCAAGACACCCGTCACGCCGATCTTGGCTACAACTTCGTAGGAAACTGACATGACATTGGAGGTAACAATGGCTGGACGACAAAAAGTAACGCTCGGTTCGCTGTACGAAAAAATGCGGACAG
This sequence comes from Candidatus Aquidulcis sp., assembly GCA_020723345.1. GTDB lineage: Bacteria > Chloroflexota > Anaerolineae > UBA4142 > UBA4142 > VGOB01. The sequence continues at coordinate 64,305 of DYJA01000029.1, forward strand.
GGCAACCGATCACGATGATCACCTGTTACGATTATCCGATGGCAGACCTCGTCGAAAAAGCCGGAGTCGACATCGTACTCGTCGGCGATTCGCTCGGCATGACGATCCTGGGTTACGATTCGACGCTGCCGGTGACCCAGGACGTGATGATGCCGCACGTCCAAGCGGTGCGGCGCGGCACACCAAACGCGTGGCTCATCGGCGATATGCCGTACATGACGTACCAACCGTCGGTCGAGACCGCGATTCGCTGCGCGGGGCGATTCATGGCGGAAGCCGCGTGCGACTCGGTGAAACTCGAAGGCGGGATCGAGATGGCGGATCGCATCGCGGGGATCGTGAAATCGGGAATTCCGTGCATGGGGCACCTGGGTCTCACGCCGCAAAGCGTCGCCGCGCTCGGCGGCTACAAGGTGCAAGGCAAAGGTGCGGGAGCCGCGAAGAAAATCATTGACGACGCGCGCGCGCTCGAAGACGCGGGCTGTTACGCGATTCTGCTCGAAATGGTTCCGGATCGCGTGTGCGAACTGATCACGAAACACGCGAGCATCCCGATCATTTCGCTCGGTTCGGGACCGAACGCGCA
>DYJA01000111.1 GCA_020723345.1 Candidatus Aquidulcis sp.
GAGCCAGCGGCTCGCGCAACCGTCCATTTTCAGGAGAGCGCAGCGAGAAATCTCCAGCGGCGGAAACGAGATTTCTCGGCACAAAAACCGCGCCTCGAAATGGCACAGCGAAAAACGCGCTTGACAACGCGCTTGCGAATGTGCTAATATCGTCAGCGTTTCGTGGTGACCGCGAAACAAAAATCTCACGACAGGGAGAAGATCACATGGCGCACCAATTGACTGCCAAACAATTTTCATCGTTCCAAAAAGATTTGGATGGCATTTCCAAACGGACGATGGAAGAGCATTACAAACTCTACCAGGGCTATATCAACAAGTACAACGAAATCACGACGAAACTACAAGCCCTGACCGCCGACGATTACAAAGCCGCGAACCCGACCTACTCGCTCGTGCGCGAGTTGAAAGTCGAACTGGCGCGCGCGATCGGCGGCGTCAAGAACCACGAGTTGTACTTCAACCACCTCGGCGGCAAAGGCGGAATGCCGAGCGCCGCGCTCACCTCACAGATCGAAAAAGGTTTCGGCTTGTACGACAAATGGCTTGCCGATTTCAAAGCGACCGGCGCGGCGGCGCGCGGCTGGGCATTCCTCGCCTGGGATCGCGAGTACAACCGGCTGTTCAACATGATCGGCGACGAACAATTCTCGTTCCCGGTCTGGAACGCGACGCCGATCCTCGCGATGGATGTTTTCGAGCACGCGTTCTTCATTGATTTTGGCGCAGCCAAAGCCGCGTACATCGAAAAATTCTTCGCCAACCTCGATTGGAGCGATGTCGAGAAACGCTTTGCCGAAGCGAAGAAATAGCGCGTCACACAGAAACCCGTTTTCCCGTGGTTGGGGAAAACGGGTTTCTGTTTGTTTTACTTTCATTCCAATTTGATTTATACTATGTGACGCACGCGACAGAAAGATGAGGATTTGCCATGCACGTCCGCCAGTTCATTTTTAGTTGTTTGCTCGTAACATTGACGACGACTATTCTCGTCTTGTCCCACCGCGCGCCGCTCGCCGCCGCGCCGAATCCGCAAGGCAACGTCAAAGGTCCTTTCACCATCACGTCCGTGCGCGTTGCCTCGTTCGACGGTGATGTGCGCCGGTTGCCCGCGCCGCGCGCGAGCGCGCCGCTCGACGTGCGCCAAGTGCCGCGCCCGCGCCGCCAATCCAATGCGCCGGATTCGTCCGCGCCCACCGCGCCGCCGAGTCCATCCACCACCGCGCCGCTGACACCGCGCGCGCCCGCCGCGCTCCAAAATTTCGACGGACTGGACATTTCCGCGGGTGGCGGCTGGGTGCCGCCGGATCCGAATGGCGATGTCGGACCGAATCACTACATTCAAGCCGTCAACACTGCCATTGGGATTTTCAGCAAGACCGGCGCGCCGCTCGCCACTTTTTCCTTCGACGCGCTTTTCACCGGCGCTTTTGCGCCCTGCGACGCGACGAATTATCGGCGCGGCGATCCCATCGTTCTGTACGATGCTCTTTCGGGTCGCTGGCTCGCGGCGGATTTCGCCTACGCCAATTCCGCAGGACCGTTCTACGAATGTATCGCCGTTTCCAAGACGAACGATCCGGTCAGCGGCGGTTGGTGGCTGTACACGGTAGATGTCGGGAGCACATCAACGCCGGGCGTCTACTGGTTCAACGATTATCCCAAACTCGCGATCTGGTCGGATGGAATTTACATGTCCGCCGATATGTTCGACACATTCGGCAATCTCCAAACGGTACGCGTGTTCGCGTTCAATCGGGACGATCTGATCGGCGGCGCGATCCCGCGCAACACATACTTCGACGTGGGTGGAAGTTATTATCATCTTTTGCCGAGCAATCTGCGCGGCGCGCTGCCGCCCGCCGGCACGCCGAATTTTTTCGCGGCGATCAGCGAGCCCAATCTACTCCATCTGTGGAAATTTACGATCACGAGTTGGGGACCGCCAGTTACGGCTTCCTTTAGCGCCACGCCGACAAATCTGACCGTCAACAATTTTACGATGCCGTGTTACGCGGCTTCGATTTTTTACTGCGTGCCGCAACTCGGCACGACGTTACGCGTCGACGGGCTAGGCGACCGGCTGATGATGCAATTGCAGTACCGCAATTTCGGCGGCGTCGAATCGCTGTGGGTGAATCACACGATTGCCGCGGGCGCGGCGATCGGTTATCCGACCGGAATTCGCTGGTACGAAATTCGGAATCCCAATGGCGTTCCGGCGATCTATCAGCAAGGAACGTTCCAGCCGGATTCCAATTATCGCTGGATGGGGAGTCTCGCGGTCGATCAACAGGGAAATATGGCGCTGGGATACAGCGTATCGAGCGCGGCGATGTATCCGGCGATTCGGTACACCGGACGCGTCGCCGCCAATCCGTTGGGGGTACTCTGCGTGCCCGAGACATCGCTGATCGAAGGAACCGGCTCGCAGATTGGCACCTACGGCTATCGCTGGGGCGACTATTCCGCGATGACGATTGATCCGACCGACGATTTGACGTTCTGGTACACGAACGAATATTTTTTGACGACGAGCAGCACCTGGCGCACCCGGATCGGTTCGTTCAAGCTAGGGAGTAGCACCGGTCCTCCGGCGGGGCCATACATTTATTATTTTCCGGTGATTGCCAAGAATGTGGCATCACCTTGCTACTAGCCCTCGAACAGATAATCCACCAACTCTATCGCCGCGCGATAGTCCGGCACGATGATGTCCGCGCCCGCGCGCAGTAATGTCGCGCGTTTGCGCGGATCGATCCCGTTGCGCGTTTCCTCGTTGGACGCGACGCCAATCGCGATTCCGCCGACCGCTTTCGTATCCGCGATCTCCGGCGCGCCGTCGCCGAAGGTCGCCAACTCGCCCGCGCGCAGCGCGTGCCGCGCAACCAGGTTGCCGATCACCACTTTTTTGGAATGATTTTTATAGTCGGCGTGCGCGCCGTGAATGTCGGCAAAGTACGCCGCCAAGCCCAAGAGCGCGGCTTCGTTCCGGACGAACGCTTCATCGGTCCCGGAGGCAATGTAACAAACAATCCCGCGCGCGCGGAGTAAATCCAGCAGCCGCATCGTTCCCGGGACGCACCACTCTTCCGGCGTACTCTTGCCCGCGCGGAGCGCGGCAACGCGTTCGTTCACCCGCGCCAGCAACCGTTGAACGAAAATTTCTTTGTACGCCTGCGGCGTCTCCGGCGCGCCGCCGCGTTGGGTCACTTCGTCCGCGAGGCGAATCATCTGATAAATCGTTTGCTGCCCGGAGGTTTCGTAAATCAGATCGGTGATCAAGCGCGCCAATTCTTCGGGGGTTTCGCGCGACGGCGTCGCCAGCAGCGCGTTCAGCATCACCGCGTGCATGAATTGGGGCCAGCCCTCGCGTAAGAGCGAGAGCGTGCCGTCAAAATCAAAAACCGCGCAGCGCACTTTGCCGCGCGGGATGTTCACGTTGACGAGTTCGATGTCGCTGATCATTTTGCTCCCATTAGAATTTCTTCCAGCCGTACTTTTTCAAATCGATCCTGCCGGCGCGATTGAACCGGACGCCTTCTTCTTTCAAGCGCGCGCGTTGTTCGTGATAACCGCTCGTCGGGCGCAGACTGATCTCGCCGCGCGCGTTGACGACGCGCTGCCACGGGACATTCGCCGGGCAATCGCGCATCGCCCAGCCGACGGTGCGCGCCGCGCGCGGCGCGCCCAGCGCGCGCGCGATTTGTCCGTACGTGACGACGCGTCCACGCGGCACCTGGCGCACCAACGCGTAGACGCGGCGAAAAAAGTTGGAGGACGTGACAGGATTTTGCAGTTTCACTCTTCCAACAAACGCAAGAAAACTCGGAGAATCTGGGGATCAAAGTGCGCGTTGGCTTGCGCCTCAAGATACTTTTTGACTTCGGCATCGCGCCACGCGCGGCGATACGGTCGTTCTGAACGCAGCGCGTCCCACACATCCACAATCGCAAAGATGCGCGCGGCAAGCGGAATTTCTTCTCCCTTCAATCCACGCGGATAACCGCTGCCGTCCCACTTTTCGTGATGATAGTACGGAATATCCAACGCGCTGCGCAGATATTCGATGGGCGAGAGCAATTCATACGCGTACTGCGGATGCAGGCGCAGCCGCTCCGCTTCGGCTTGGGACAGCCGTGTTTTCTTGAGCAACGTGTGATCGGAAATCGCGATCTTGCCGATATCGTGCAACAACGCGCCGCGCCGGATGTTGACCAACTCGGCGTCGCTAATGCCCAGGATGCGCGCGAGGCGACAGGTCATTTCGGCGACGCGCTGAGTGTGCCCTTCGGTTTCGTGATCGCGCAGATCCAACGCGCGCGACCAGCCCTCGATGGTCGATTCGTACGCGAGCGCGAGTTCGACGTTGGAACGCTGCAAACTGGTAAACAGGACCGCGTTTTCAACCGCCAGCACCGTCTGACCGGCGAGCGTTCCCAAAAAGGCGAGCCAGTCCGCCGTCGGTTCAAGCGGCGCGCGATGGAACAGTTCGAGCACTCCTTTGAATTGCCCTTTCGAAACGAGCGGCGCGGCAAAGTAGGCGACGAATCCTTCTTCGCCTAACAACGCGGCGCGCGGATCGTCGCCGTTCGACGCGAGAGCGGCAAGGTGGACGATCTGCCGCTCCCGCGCCGCGCGCGATGGATAACCTTCGCCCAGAGGAAGGGAGATGCGCGCGAGCGCGCTGGATCGAAAACCGTGCCCGGCGGTGTACGCCAGCGCCTGGGTCGTGGTATCCAACAGCAGCACATCCGCCGCATCCACTTGCAGTTGCGAGCCAATCTGCGTGAGCAGGATGTGCAGAGTCACGCGCAAATCGAGACTCGCGTTGATGGCGGTGTCAATCGTGTGCAGCGCGTTGAGCCGGCGCAGACGCTGTTCGGTTTGTTCGTGCAGCGCGGCGCGGTGCATCGCGTTGCCCGCGATCTCGGCAATCGTCGTGAGGATTTGCGCTTCGTTCGGCTGAACGACGCGGGGAGACTTGATCGCCACGAACAAAACACCGATGATCTCGCGGGTTGTGCGAATGGGCAAACAAATGCCGCCCCAATCCGGTGGAATCTTGGAAAGCAGATCCGGGCTCACAGAGGAATCGCTGCGAAATTCGGCGCAGATGTGCGGCTCGCCCGTCATCAACACGCGCCCGGCAATTCCTTGTTGCGAATAGATTTGTTCTTGGGCAATCTCCGCCAGCCAACCGCGCGCGACCGTTTCGTCCGGCACGTCCGAGTCCGGTTTGAACAATCCTGCCGCGCCGCAGTCTGCCCGGATCACTTCGAGCGCGGCATCCAAGAGCAGCGGCAGCATTTCCGCCGAGGTCTGCACGACGCGCAGCGCCTTGGAGATTTCGTTCACCGCTTCCAGTTCCGCGAGGCGTTGGCGCGTTTCTTCAAACAGGCGCGCCTGCTGAATCGCTACGGCAACCTGATCGGCGATGGTGGCAAGCAATTGCGCGTCGGATTCATCGTACACGTTCGATTTGTACGACTGGACGCTGATAATCCCGACGACGGCATCGCCGATCTGAATCGGCACGCCGATCCAGGATTGAGCCGGTTTCAGCGTGCCCCACAATGTTTCCGGGGCGGCGGGCAACTGCAAATCCGTTTCGCGATTACGGATCAAGAGCGGTTTGCGTTCGTTTATCACCCGCCAACTCAGTCCCGCTTTTAACGGGCGTCGCTCCGGCGGCAGGCGCAGGTCTTCGTCGATTTGAATTCGAAAATCCAATTCTTCGGTCATCGGATCATAGAGTGCGATGAAGAACGCGTCGCAGGGCAAGGTGGCGGCAATCTCGCGATAGATGACGTGCAGGAGTTCGTCCAAGCCCAAAGTTTGGTTGACCGCGTTCGCAATCCGATTCAGCACCGCCAGTTGGTTCATGCGCTGCTGCGTCTCTGTTGTCAGACGCACGCGCTTGATCGCGAGCGCGACCTGGTTCGCGAACAGCGAGAGCAACTCGATTTCGCGTTCGGAGAAGGGATGCGGCGACCGGTAGTTCAAGAACAAGACACCCAGGTTGATCGGTTCGCCGCGCAGCGGCAAAACGACTTCGGATTGCACGCCAAACGTGCGCGCCGCGGGGTGCATCGCTTGTTGATCGTGAACAATGATCGGCTTGCCCGACTGCCACACTTTGACGGATAGACCATTCGGGCGCGGGGTAATATCGCCGAGCGAAGGATTCCAGCCCAAGCCATCGCTGTATTCAAGATTGCCTTGCGCGTCGAAGAGGTGCAGCCAGGACGAATCCGCCGCGAAACTATCGCGCAGCGTTTGCGCCGCCAACTTGGTGACCTCCGCCACTGTCCCGGCAGTCAAGAGTTGGCTGCTCAATTCGTACAGGCGCGTCAACATTCGCAGCGAGGTTTGCAGTTCGTCGAACAGCCGCGCATTTTCCAACGCGACGGCTGCCTGGTTCGCGAACAAGGCGAGCAAACGTTCGTCTTCCGCCAGGAAAGCATCGGGACGCGTGCTCAGTACACCAATAACGCCGAGCAATTGTTGTTCGCGCTCGACGGGCATCCACAATCCCGCCCGGAGTTGCGGATCGATCATCGTATAACGCGGGTCGGCGGAAACCTCCGGCAAATTCAGCGGGACGCGATTCGTCGCCACCCAGCCGATCACGCTGTGTTCATCGCCGACCATGGTGTTCAAGCCCTGCACCGCCATTTGAGTTTCCGCAGCATAGCCGAGGCACACTTCAAGTTGAATCGCATTGTGCGCCGCATCGTAGCGGAAGAATACACCGCTGTCGGCTTTGAGCGCGCGGAGCGCGATCTTGAGTAGATATTCCAATTGGGCGCGCGGTTCCAAGATGCTGTTCAGCGCCAAGCCCGCGTCGTACACCAGCGTCATTTGCTCCGCGCGCGTGTGAGTTTGTTGGAGCAGACGCGCGTTGTGAACGGCTCCGGCGACCTGGCTCGCGAACAAACTGAGCAGACGCGCATCCTCGTTGCTAAATTGGCGCGTGGTCGCGCCGACTTCGGCGACGCTCAACACGCCAATCAATTCACCGCGCAAGAGCAGCGGGACTTGCAACACCGCTGAGAAATCAACCTCGGCGAACTGCGGCGCGCGATGTTCCCACCGACCGTAATCGTCGACAATGAGCGGCTGGCGCGTCTGCGCGACCCGTCCCGCCATTCCTTTGCCCAAAGGCAGCCGCACGTGCGCCGTGACCGCGGATCCTTTTTGGACGACCAATTCCAAATCGCGCCGCGTGGGATCGTACAAATACAACCCGCCGTGCGATGCGCCGAGAAGCAACATGGCGCGTTCGATCACCGTCTCAAGCAGCGTGGGTAAATCTTGCTGCGCGGAAATGACCTGCGCCGTTTCGCGCAACGCGGCAAAATGGCTGGCGCGCTTTTCGGTTTCCGCGAGCAAGCGCGCGTTCTCCAACGCCAGCGCGGCTTGATCGGCAAATGCCTGCAAACGCGGAATGTGCGCCGCGCGAAAGAATCCCGACGTCGCGCTGTCGAGGTTGAGAAAGCCGATGACTTGACCTTTGACGCAAATGGGCGCGCCAAGATGCGAACCGATCCAGCGAGTCTCTGGAAAATCGACCCACTTTGGCGCGTGCCGCGTATCTTCTACCACGCGCGCTTGCTTCGTCTCGACCATCTCGCGCAGGTTCGCCGCGTCCGCGATGACGATTCGTTCGTTCAACACCCGCCCCGCCTGCGGAGTACGAAATCGCTCGCGCACGAGAAGCGCGACGCCCTGCTCGATCAACATGATATTCGCGCTGTCGTGCGGCACGACGCGCCCGACGTTATCGAGAATGCGGTCGAGCAATTCGTCGAAATCGAGAGTGCCGCTGAGCGCGGCGGCGGTATCGCGCAACGCTTCGGCAAGTTCGCGCGCTTCGCGTTCGGCTTGCATCAGGCGCGCATTTTCGACGGCGTTGACGCATTGCTGCGCGATCGCCTGCAAGAACACGACCTCGGACACGGTGAAATGGCGCGGCTGGCGGTGCCACAACACGATCCCGCCGACGATATGCTCGTCGCGAAACATCGGAACGGCGAGGACGGCGCGCAATCCTTCGGCGCGCACAATCGGCGCAAAACGATATTCGTATTCGACGCTCATGTCGTGCAATTGAACCGGGCGGCGTTCTACCTCCGCGCGCCCGATGGCGCCTTCGCCGGGTTTAACGCCCATCGCGTTGATCGCCTCGACATATTTCGCGCTGACACCGTAACCCACCGCGAGTCGCAAGATTCCCTGCGCGTCAGGAATGTACACGCCGCTCGCATCGGACTGCGAAAGTTGCGCCGTCGCGCGCGCGATGGAGGCGAGCACTTGATTCAGATCAAGGACTGAGGTGACTTCGCGGCTGAGTCGGGTGATCGTGGCTAACTCTTCGGTTTGCTGGCGCAAAGTTTCTGTGGAGTACTTTTGCTCGGTGTCGCGCTGCTGCAAAGTCGCCGCCATTTGATCGAACGCGCGCGCGAGTTGCCCCAGCTCGCTCGCGTCGCTCAATTCGCCCGTGCGTGCGCCCAAGTCCCCGCCGGTCAAGCGTCGCGTCGTGTGCAGGAGGACGCGCAATTGCCGCGCGATGAACCGGTCGCTGAACGCCCACGCGATCAGCAACGCGGCTCCGGTAACCAACAGCAAGCGCGCCAGTTCGCGCGTGGCGCGCCGATCCACTTGATCGTACGCGAGCGCGCTGGGAATTCCAATTCCCATATATCCCGTGGGACTGAGGGGAACAAAAGCATACAAGCGGGTCACGTCGTCCGGATCCGCGTACTCGACGACGCGCTGCGTGTCTTGCGCGTCAAACCATTGCGCCACGCGACTGGTCGCCAGCGCGCGCGCGTCCAACGGCGTCATTTCGGGATACCGCATTCCCAAGATGGCGGCGCGATCGACCAGGACGAGCGTGCTGCCATCCACCATCTTCTCGGCATCGGCAAACCGGCGAAACCACGCCAGGTCGAGCGACGCAAAAACCGCGCCTTGCGTCTGCTGCGCGTCGTCCACGATGGGATAAGCAATATTGATCGTCGGCGTAATCGCGATCGCGCCAATTTCGGATTCGCCGAAGATGACTTGCTGGCGCAGGACGCGCGCAAAGTACGGTCGTTCGCCCAAGTTGATCGGCGTATCGGAGGGGGCGCCCGCGCAAACCACGCTGCCGTGCGCGTCGAGCATCCCCAGATTCACATACAGCCGATTTTCTTTGAGCACTTCGGCGAAAAAGATGTCGCAGGGGATCGGTCCTTCGCCGCGCACGACGGCGAGTTGTGTCAGCGGCAGGAGCAATTGATGCGCCGCGCCGATCAATTCGCGTTGCTCGCTCGCCGCGCGTTGGGTCAGTTCGAGCGCGTGGTTTTGCACGGCGCGCGCATTCTGCTGGCGCTGATCGTAACGATCAACAAATGCCAAAGCAAAAACCGGCAACAGCGCCAGCAAAACGAGCAACATTAAACGAATTCGGAGACTGGCAAAAAGCGAGGAGGGCATGATTTCGCGCTCCATCATAGCGCGAATGGACTTTTCCGTCAATCACCTTTTCGACCCCCACTTGACACACTTGAAAATCCGCGCTAGTATCCAGCCAAACTAACATGGGAGGCAAACTTCTGGAGCCCAACGCACTCGCTCGGCAGATTCTAGATTTGATTTCCGACAAAAAAGGCGCGGATATCGCAATGCTGGATACGCGTCCGGTCTCTTTCCTCGCCGATTACTTTGTCATCGCGACCGCAGATAACGAACGTCAAATGAAAGCGATTGCCGACGACATTCAAAAACAGTTGAAAAAGGAATCCATTTTGCCGCTCGGCGTGGAAGGCACGCCCGACTCTGGTTGGATTTTGCTGGACTATAACGGCGTGATCGTTCACCTCTTTAATCGCGCGACGCGCGATTTTTATCGACTGGAAAAGTTGTGGGAACGCGCGCCCATTGTGGTGCGAATGCAATGACGAATAGAACGTGATGCGTGAAACGTGAAAACGACGCGGATTTCTCCGCGTCGTTTTTCATCCTTCATCCTTCTGACTTTACTCACGCACCCAGCGATCCACCTCGCGCGCGTACGCGCACAACTCCTCCGGCTCGAACCACAGCGCGATTTCGCTCTGCGCCGTTTCGGGCGCGTCGGACGCGTGGATGAGATTACGCAAGCCCATCAACGCGAAATCGCCGCGAATCGTTCCGGCGGCGGCTTCCCACGGGCGCGTCGAGCCGACCATCGCGCGCACGACGCCGATCGCTTCGTGTCCTTCCAGCACCATCGCGACGACCGGGCTGGCGCTGATGTAACTGACGAGACCTTCGTAGAAAAATTTGCCTTTGTGGACGGCGTAATGTTTTTCCGCCAGATCGCGGCTGACCTGCACCATTTTGAGCGCGACGATTTTTAGCCCGCGCTCTTCAAACCGCGCGAGAAGCTTGCCGACCAGACCGCGCTGCACGCCGTCCGGCTTGACGATGACGAGTGTTTGCTGCAAAGTTTCCTCCTGAAAATAAATCTGTAGCGCGAGCGGCTCGCTCGCGGTGCGACGCGCGAGCCGCTCGCGCTACCTTGTTGCGCGAG
>DYJA01000030.1:0-28442 GCA_020723345.1 Candidatus Aquidulcis sp.
ATACTACGGGCATGATAACTTATGCCACTTTGAAAAAGAGCCCCCGCCGATTTCTGGGCAAAGAGGGTAAAGAGGAATAGAAGGCAGAGAGGGCGCTGCCTTCTCACGCCTTCTCTACCCCCTCCGCCTTCTCATGCCCTCTTCTCCCCTCTTCTCCCCTCTGTCCCTTCGGCATTGCCGCGCCGAAATAGATCAGATGCGTGGGACACTTGCAATCGCTTGCGCCGAAACGCGGCGCGATGATTTTGGCGCGCGGCAGCGCGAGCGCGGCGCGCGCCCACAAACATTCCAAACGTCCGTCGCCTTGATGCGTCCAAATTTCTTCGACTTGCGCGCGCTCCAAGAAATGATCGATGTGCCAAAAGCGTTTCTTGTCCGGGCGCAGATGCCGCGCGAGTCGCGCCGTCAGTCCGTTCAGCGCGCTGCCGACGTAAATGTAATAGCCGCGCGGAAAACGGAACGCGCCGAGTTTGCCGACGCGAATTGTTGCGCCACGCGGGAGGTGGAGGACAAGCGCGTAGGTACCGCGAGTTTTCTGATTGTGTGATCGTTTGTGAGCCATATCAGATCTTGTCGGCTGGAATTGGCAAGCCCTCCATCTGCATGATCTTCAACGCGTTTGTGGTTGGACACGGACCCGCGCGGATTTTGTAATCGAAGACAAGTTTCCCAGCGGACACATCATCGCGAAAATGATAATTGTGGACTTGCGCGCGTAGTTCCGCCAGACCGGCAAGTTCCAAATCGTGCGTCGCCAAAAGCCCAACTCCGCGCGCGCCGAGCAATGCCTGGATGTACGCGCGGCTGCCTAACAATCGTTCGCGATTGTTCGTGCCGCGAAAAATTTCGTCGATCAGGTAGAGCAGCGGCGCGGTATCTTTCGCCTCCAGTTCATCCAACAAACGCTTGAGGCATTTGACTTCCGCATAAAAGTACGAAAAGCCGTCGGTGATCGAATCGGCGATGCGGATGCACGTGTGAAGCCGGAACGGGCGCGCGCGAAAATGCGTGGCGACGACCGGCGCGCCGGCGTACGCGAGACACAAATCGACGCCGACCGACTTGAGAAATGTGCTCTTCCCCGCCATATTCGAGCCGGTGATAATCGCCAACTCGCCCGGCGCGTTGAACGCAAAATCGTTGCGAACATTTTGCGCGTGCGGAATCAGCGGATGTCCCAAATCTTTAGCAATCAAAATTGGCGCGGCGTCCAGAGTGATGTCGGGAAAGACGTACTCGGGATTCACGTACGCGAAATTGGCGAGCGCGACGTACGCGTCCAGTTCGTAACAAACGCGCAGCCACATCGGGAGCAACTCGACGACTTGTACGCGGCAGCGATCCGTCAGATAGGCAAAGACGAAATCCCAGGGCGCGACGAGATTGAGCGCCAATCCCAACACTGGATTCGACCGCAAGCCAATCCCAATCGCGACAAGTTTGATCTGCCGCAGGTACGCCGATGGCGGACGCGCGGCATCGCGTACCGGCGCGCACAAACGCGCGAGGTGCGCGTGCGAATCGAGCGGGACTTGTTCCAGATAATCAAGAATCGCGCTGAACCGGTCGAGTTCGGTTTCCATCCGCGACAGTGCGCCCAAGATCGCGGCGAGCCAGGACTGATTGAGAAAATAGAACGCCGCGTAGAACAATAGAGAAATAATCCAATACGCGGGCAATCCGCCCCAAACGTTCAGCGTGACGAGAACCAAATTCAACGCGACGAGTACAGTCGCGATGGGCAACGCCCATTTCAAACGCTGCGATTGAAACGCCGCCGACAACCAAAGAACAAGTTTTTCGCCTTCCAACGGTTCTTGCAGAGCCGAACGAAACGCCAACCGAAAGCGATCTCCGAAACGCGTGAACGCAACGAGTTCGCGCACGATATTCTGGCGCGCGTGGATTTGCTCGAGCGCCGGATGATTTTGGGAAAGCCAATCGGCTACAAGTCGACTGGCTTGGCGCGATTGCGTCGTATCGATTAGTTGATGCAATGAACGCGGACCCGTGAGATCGAGATCGAGCGCAAGTGAAAACGCGCGCGCGGCTGTCAATGAAGGGAGCGGCAATTGTTCCCAATCGTGCGTCATCCGCGCGAGTTGATCGGAGCGAATCGCGCGCCAAGCGGTGAATGTGCTAATCCAATGTTCCAAGCGGCGATGGTACCAGACGACGACTGCGAAAAGCAGCAAGCCGAAAAACAGCACGCCCCAGCCCGCGAGCGCGTTCACTTGATTACCCATTCCCCACGCGCCAGCGATTCCCGCGATAAACACGCCGACGCGCAGCCAGGAAACGCGATTGCTCAAATGCTGCAGAGGAACAAGCCGACGCTCCAGTCGCTCGATTTGTTGTTCGATAGCGCGCTGACGCGCGATGCGTAGCGTATTCAACTTTCCGTCATCCGCGTATCGATCCCAAGTTTCTTGTTTTCCTTCAACATTCTGATCGCGACTTGAATCCGCCGCTGACGTGTTTCCTCTCTTTTGGCATTGGTGATCATACTAATGTACATTCGTTTTTGAGACGGCGCGAGCGCATCGAAATTGCGCTGCGCCTGTTTGTTCGCTTGCAGCGCTTGCTTCAATTCGCGCGGAATGTTCGTCACGTCCTCGCGGCGCGCGGCTTTCGCCCATTCGCCATTACGCTTCGCTTCCTCGATTTTCGCCAGCCCGATTTCCGTCATGCGCCCCTGCGCGATCATCTTCGCGACGCGTTTCTTGTTCGACTCCGACCAGATGCTGCCACGGCGGCGCGACGAAAAACGAACCGCGTATTTTTCGGCGTCAATTGATTTTGTGATGCCGTCGATCCAGCCAAAGCACAACGCTTCTTCAACCGCCTCGTCGTACGAGACGGTCGGCTTGCCCGAATTCTTTTTGTACAGCACGATCCACAGTTCTGTTGCGCGCGTGTGATTTTGCGCCAGCCACGCGCGCCACGCGTCGCGGTTTTTGAAACTCGCACGTTTGCCGATTTCGACCATCTGGATCCTAGAAAACGGTGTCAACGAATGTCGAACGAATAAGCGAATTAACATGCGCGCACCGGCGCGGTCATTCGTTTATTCGTTTTCAATTCGTTGACACAAACCGCGCGGTAAAATGCCGCAGCCGCGCCTGCTCGTACACCATCTTCAACCCGCGCACGCTTTCGCGCGTTTCGTACACTTTCGTAATAACCTCCGCGACGTAGTCCAAATGCGACTGCGTGTACACACGCCGCGGAATCGCGAGCCGCACGAGCTCGAGCATGGGGTACGTGACGTTGCCGGTCGCCGCGTCTTTTTGCGCGAACATCACGCCGCCGATTTCGACCGCGCGGATGCCGCCCTCAAGGTACAGCGCGACGGTCAACGCCTGCGCCGGGAATTGCGTTTGCGGAATGTGCGGCAAAAAGCGTTTCGCGTCGAGAAAGACCGCGTGCCCGCCCGGCGGCTCGACAATTGGCACGCCGCTTTCCAACAAGCGTTCCGCGAGATAGGCAACTTGACCGGTGCGATACGCGAGATATTTTTCGTCGGTCGCTTCTACCAGTCCGCGCGCGAGCGCTTCCAGATCGCGCCGCGCCAGCCCACCGTACGTCGGAAATCCTTCTGTGAGAATCAAGCGATTTTGGATCTGCTCGAACAGCGCGGGATCGCGCGTCGCGAGCAAGCCGCCGATGTTGACGAGTCCGTCTTTCTTCGCGCTCATCGTAAAGCCATCCGCGTATGAGAATAGTTCGCGCGCGATTTCTTTGATGGATTTGTCGCGATAGCCCGGCTCACGCTGCTGGATGAAATAGCAATTCTCCGCATAGCGACACGCGTCGATGTAAAATGGAATCTGGTAACGCGCGAGCAGTTCTTTCGTCGCGCGGATGTTGGCAATCGAGACCGGCTGCCCGCCGACTGCGTTGTTCGTGATCGTCGTCATCGCGAGCGGAATATTCGCGACACCGACTTGCTGGATCAATTTTTCGAGCGCGGCGACGTCCATATTCCCTTTGAACGGATGCCGGTTCGTCGGAGCGAGTCCTTCGGGAATGACGAGATCGCGCGCGGCAGCGCCGCGCGCTTCGATGTTGGCGCGCGTCGTGTCAAAGTGCGTGTTGTTCGGAATCGTTTTGCCGGGTCCCGTAACGATGCTGAACAAAACTTGTTCCGCGCCGCGTCCCTGATGCGTCGGCACGAACAGGTCAAAACCGAAAATATCTTTGACGACATCGCGCAGGTGATAGTAATTGCGCGATCCGGCATACGCTTCGTCGCCTTCCATGATCCCCGCCCACTGATGATCGCTCATCGCGCTCGTGCCGGAATCGGTGAGAAAATCAATCGTGACCGCGCGGCTCGGCAAGTGAAAAATGTTGTAGCCCGCTTCGCGCATAAATTGAACGCGCGCGTCGCGCGTCGTCACCGGCATCGCTTCGACCGATTTGATTTTGAATGGTTCGAGAATGTAATGCGCCACATTGCGCCTCCGAGAAATGGATAAAAGGGACATGGGACACGTGGCAAGAGCTGTGCCACGGATAAAATGAACCCTGTCACCTGTCCCTTGTTACTTTGTAGTTTACCACGTTCGCCGCGCAAAATCAATTGTTTGGCGCAAGCGCGATGTTGTGGTATAATGCGGCGCAAAGGATGAGGGATGAAGGATGAAGGATGAAAAGAAATTTTCACTCCATCCTTCATCCTTCCGCCTTCATCCTTTCTTATGGAGGCACCGAAGCCCTATGAATGAGTATCGCGCGGAGAAAATCCGCAACATTGTTTTAGTTGGTCACTCAAGTTCTGGCAAGACCTCGCTGGCAGAAGCCCTCCTCTTCAACACGGGCGCGGTCACCCGCCTCGGCAAGGTGGACGACAATACCAGCGTTTCCGATTTCGACCCCGAAGAACAGCGCCGCAAGATTTCGATCAACACCGCGCTGATCCCCTGCGAATTCAACGGTTACAAAATCAACGTGCTCGACACGCCCGGCTATATCGACTTTGTCGGCGAAGTCAAGGGCGCGCTGCGCGTCGCCGATTTGGCGATTGTCGTCGTGGACGCGGTCAGCGGGATCGAAGTGGGCACCGAGTTGGTGTGGCAGTACGCGGACGAATTGAAAATGCCGCGCCTCCTTTTCGTCAACAAAGTGGATCGCGAGAACGCCGACTTTGATCGCGTCCTCGCGCAATTGCGCGAACGCTTTGGCAAGGGCGTCGCGTCGCTGCAAATTCCGGTCGGCAAAGAAGCGAATTTCAACGGACAGGTCAAC
Organism: Candidatus Aquidulcis sp.; assembly: GCA_020723345.1. Classification (GTDB taxonomy): domain Bacteria; phylum Chloroflexota; class Anaerolineae; order UBA4142; family UBA4142; genus VGOB01. The sequence goes on from DYJA01000030.1 coordinate 5,251, forward strand.
GTCGTCACGCGCAAAGCATTCCTGGGTCACGAATCGAAAGAAGCGCCGATCCCCGACGATTTGACCGCGCGCGTCGAAGAAGAGCGCGGCAAGTTGATCGAAGCCGCCGCGGAAGGGGACGACAAACTGATCGAAAAATATCTCGGCGGCGAAGAATTGACCGACGACGAAATCCGCGCGGGCTTGAAAGCCGGACTGCGCCAGGGCACGGTCGTGCCGGTGCTCTGCGGCGCGGCGACGCCGAATCTTGGCATTCGCTACCTGCTGCAATTCCTCACCGAGTACGCGCCGCCGCCGCTGGAAGCCGCGCCCGCCGTCGCGAAAAATCCCGCGACGAATCAAGATGAAAAATTGACCGCGAGCGATACCGGCGTGCTGGCGACCTTCGTGTTCAAGACGATGGCGGATCCATTCGTCGGCAAGTTGACGTACTTTCGCGTGTACTCCGGCGCGATGGAATCGTCGACGCGCGTGATCAATGCGCGCACCGGCGCGGAAGAGCGCATCGGCGAGTTGTACGTGCCGCGCGGCAAAGAACAAATCACGATCAAAAAGATCAACGCGGGCGACATCGGCGCGGTTGCGAAATTGCAGGACACGCAAACGAACGACACATTGTGCGACAAGGGGCACCCGCTCGTTCTGCCCAAGATCGTTTATCCCAGCCCGGTTTATTCCGTTGCGCTGACACCCAAGACCAAAACCGATCTCGACAAGATGGGAACTGCCATTCAGCGCATCGTCGAAGAAGATCCGACCTTGCGCGTGTACCGCGAACACGATACGAACGAAACCGTCATGTCGGGCATGGGCGATTCGCACGTCGACGTTGCCGTTCGCCGCTTGAAGCAAAAATTCGGCGTTGAGTTGCTGACGAGTCAACCCAAGATTCCATACAAAGAAACGATCACCAAGACCGCCAAGGTGCAAGGGCGCCACAAGAAGCAGACTGGCGGGCGCGGTCAATTCGGCGATACGTGGATTCGCTTCGAGCCACTGCCGCGCGGCACCGGTTTCGAGTTCGACGAAGAAGTCTTCGGCGGCTCGGTGCCGAACTCGTTCATTCCGGCGGTCGAAAAAGGAATGCGCGAAATTATGCTCAAGGGCGTGCTCGCCGGATTCATCACGACTGATTTTCGCGCGGTGTTGTACGACGGTTCGTACCACGCGGTTGACTCATCCGAAATCGCGTTCAAACTCGCGGCGCACAAAGCGTTCAAAGCCGGGATTCCGCTCGCGGGTCCCGTGTTGATCGAGCCAATCATGAACGTGTCCATCACCGTACCAGAACAATTCATGGGCGACGTGATGGGCGATATGAATACCAAGCGCGGGCGCGTGTTGGGAATGGATCAGAAAGGAACGTGGAGCGTCGTCAACGCGCAAGCGCCGCTCGCGGAGATTCAACGCTACGCCACTGACTTGCGCTCGATGACACAAGGGCGCGGCTACTTTACGATGGAGTTCAGTCATTACGACACGGTGCCTTCGCACATCGCATCGCAAATCATCGAAAAGGCAAAGAAGGAACGCGCCGGCGAAGAAGCCGAAGAGGAAGAAGAATAAGATTGATCGTCAATGGCGCAGGATTGCCTCGTGCATTTCTGCGCCATTTTGATTTTCGACCGGAGGACGAGCGTGCAACGCCGAATCTATTCCATCCAATTTTTCATCGGGCTGATTCTTCTTGGCGCGCTGGTGACGGCGTGCGATGCGCTTCCTTTGCCCAGTCTTTTTGGATCCTCGCTGATCGCCGATGCAGTGTTGGCAAGAGATTTCAAGAGCGATACGACTACGCCGGTGGATGTCACGACCGAGTACGCGCCGGAACAAAAATTGTTTCATCTCGTCGTCACAGTGAACGATGCGCCCAAAGATACAAAATTCAAATCGGTCTGGACGGCGACGGACATCGGCGGGACGACGCCGCCGAACACGAAATTGGAAGAGCGCGAATTGATCGTCGCCGGTTCGGGCACATTTGAATTCACGCTTGCGCCCAAAACCGGCCGATGGGCGTCGGGCAAATACAAAGTCGATCTCTACGCCAACAACAAACTCGACCGTACGATCAACTTCACCGTTGCCGGAGCGATTGCCGCGCGCGTGCCGACGCCGGTACCGACCGAAGTCAAATGCCCGGTGCCGACCGCGCCATCGATCAAACCATCGGGCATGATCACCAAAGTGGAGTTCACCGACAAGATCGACGCGTTCGGCAACGCGATCAACCCGACAACAATACTCAGGTCGGTATCCAAAATCTACGTCGTGATTACTCACAAAGGCATCCCAGCCAATTCGCGGCTCAAGGTCAAATGGTTCGCGACCGATGTGGGCACCGCCGCGAATTGTAACACCAGTCTGGGCGACGACGAAAACAAAATCGATGGCGGCGGTCGCGCCGTCGGGTACCTCGACAAAAAGGCGCCCTTCCCCGTTGGAACATACCGCGTCGAGATCTATCTCAACGACAAATTCGATCAGGTGACAAATTTCACCGTAGCCCAATAAGAAAGAAACCAGGTTTCTCCCCGTCGGGAAAACCTGGTTTCTTGAACTTAGCGCATTCCGATCAATCGCAGGGGAATTTTCAAAAAACCGCGCAGCGCGCCCGACCCGCCCTTTGCCGCGAGCGCGCGGTCGTACGTCGCGAGCGATTCCAGCCAGCGCCCGCGCTGCAACTGCATCTGACTCAACGCGCGGTACGTGTCATGCTCGAATCCTTTTTCGCCAACCTGGTGAAACAATTCCGCCGCGCGTTGATAACTGCTTTCCGCGCCCGCCTTGTCACCCGACCGCTCCATCAATCGCGCGAGATTGCCGAGCGCTTTCGCTTGCCCCAACTCATTCCCCAATTGCTCGAACGCCGCGAGCGCGTCCTGCAAAATCTTCTGCGCGTCGCCGCGGCGTCCGGCAAGATAGTACACCACGCCGAGATCGTTCGCGACGGCGGCGGCATTCGCCGCGTCGCCCTGCTCGACGTACGCGGCGCGCGCTTGCTCGAACGCGCGCACGGCGTCGTTCAATTGTCCGGCGTCGTACAATTTCTTCGCTTCGGCGTACAGCGTGTTTGCATCCATGAGATTCTCCCGTTGGACAAATTTGTAACCCTTCGACTTCGCCCAGGGCAAGATTTGTCCTACCGCACGATCAACAAAATTTCGCCCAACTCTTGCAACTGTTCCGCGGGCAGGTCGCGGAATTTCATCGCCATGCGCAAGTACGGCAGATTGCCCGCATCGAGCACGAACGCGCGCACTTCGTTCGGCATCCGCGCGAGTTTCTCCAAATCCAACAACGCCGCCGCGTCTGCGCTGTCTTTGCGTTCGATGAAATAGTAGAGATTGACATTCAAGAACCGCGCGAGCAGATCGAGTTCGGCGAGCGGAATATCGGTCAAGCCGCGTTCATAACGTCCAATCGTCGCGGGCTTGCGTCCGATGGCTTGCGCGCACTCGTCCTTGCTCTTGCCCGCCGCGAGACGCGCTTGCTTCAATTTCGCGCCGATCAACGCGCGGCGGACGCGCATTTCCGCGACGGTCGGCGGCTGGGGCGTTTCCTCTTCGAGCGTCATTTCGCCGCTGACAAAAAAGGAGAGCGGCGTCTGCAAATAGAGCGCGACGATTTCAAGTTCCGGCAGAGAAATTTCGCGCGCGCCGCGTTCGAACGCGCGGAGGCGGGCAGGCGTGACGCCGAGCCGCTGGGCGACTTGGGCGATCGTGCGACGCGCTTTCTCGCGCGCCGCGCGCAGCAGGACACCGACGATCTTGCGTTGCAGGACGACTGTTTGGGGTTCCATCGCGACCTCCGGGAGCATCGATTATTTGAGCAAACGCGCAAACTCGTCTACCGTTAAACCCGCCTTGCGGATCTGCGAACGCAACAAACCACGATCCAATTGCTTATGATCAGGGATCGAAAGATTAACCGGAATACCCGGCTTGATCAGAACAATATGAGACGCGCGTTGACGCGCGACACTCCAACCAGCTTTCTCAAATGCGCGGACTGCTTCACGTCCTGAAATGATCGGAAGCGCGGTGGAACTCACACGGCTACCATTCGGACAATTGCCTTACGCGGAAGTTTATCGGCGCGCTTGGCTGCCTCAACCTCAAGCCACAATGCGATGGCTTGTTTGATGTTCTTCAATGCTTCGCGTTCTGTTTTTCCTTGACTCATGCACCCAGGAAGAGCAGGACATTCTGCGACGTAAAAGCCATCCTCACCGGGTTGAATTACAACCGACAATTTCATCTTTTCACCTCTCTCCGCCACAATGATTATAGCATCGTCGTCAACTTGGTGTCAAACTAATGCCTCCCAGATTCAATTAGACAAACTGCGACATTTCGACTATACTCGCGACGTAGTTTCCCAAACCTTGCGAAGACAAGCGCGATCAAGCTCCGCAAGGTTATGATTTATGGAGGCAAAATGATCGATCCCAAAAATTTCCCGGGGCGCGGTCAGGTGGCAATTCTGCGAACGCGTCCCGAAACCGTGCTCGACGATTACGCGCGCTTGCTGCGCCTCGCGCGTTACGCCGACAATCTCCCCAAAGACAAAGAGACGCTCCTCAAGATCAATATCTCGTGGCAAATCTGGTACCCCAGTTGTTCGACGACGCCGTGGCAATTGGAGAGCGTCGTTCGCACGTTACTCGCCGACGGCTACGCGCGCGACTCGATCATCGCGACGCACAACGATACCGTCGTCGTCAACGGACGCGAGGGACAGCTCAACAATCGGCACAAGTTCGTGCAGGACAAGTACGGACTGAAGACCGCCGAGACGTACAGCCCGGATGTCGAATGGGTGACGTACGAACCCAAGCAGCCCTTCCTCGCGCTCGATCAAGTTTATCCCGAAGGCGTGCGAATTCCGAAATTGCTGTACGGCAAAAACGTCTTGCACCTGCCGACGGTCAAGACGCACGTTTTTACGCACGTCACCGGCGCGATGAAAAACGCGTTTGGCGGTTTGCTCGATCAGAAACGGCACTGGACGCACAGCGTAATCGACGACACGCTCGTCGATCTCTTGCAGATTCAGCAGGACATTCACTCTGGGATTTTCTGCGTGATGGACGGGACGATTGCGGGCGAAGGTCCCGGTCCGCGCGCGATGCGCTGGCACATCAAGAACGTCATCCTCGCGAGTTCCGATCCCGTTGCGATTGACGCGGCGTCGGCGAAAATCATGGGACTCGATCCGATGAGTTTGCGCTTCATTCGCCACGCGCACGAACGCGGCTTGGGCGTCGGCGATCCGCGCGAGATCAAGTTTGTCGGCGATGCGGACGCGGCGGAGGAGAATTGGCATTTCAGCGCGTACGAGAACACGTTCGCGTCGTGGGGGCAGCATCAGATTTATCACGGCGCGCTGAAACCGTTCGAACATTTGCTGCTGCGGACGCCGCTCGTCCCCTGGTCGTTCGCCGCGTCGAATATTTATCACAACTGGTACTGGTACCCGTTCGTCGGCAAAGCGCGCGCGGACGCCGCGCTCAAGACGGAGTGGGGCAAATTGTTGCAGCGCGAGTACAGCGCGAATCGTCCGATCAATCCGGGGTATGGTTCGCGCGCGCCGATCCTCGCGGCGGGTGCGGGCGCGGCAGCCGGCGCGCTCGCGTTTGTGACGGGGCTGTATTTGGCGCTTCGGCGTCAACGGGCAACGGATGAGAAACGAATAAGCGAATAACCCCTTCCGATTCGTTTATTCGTTCCTCATTCGTTGACACGGATGAGGTTGGCTCTTGTCTCTGCGTGAATGCTCGTGGAGTCAGGAACGTTGCAAGAAACTGCCACACGCGTTGTTGTGCGACGCGTGCGATGGCAGTTTTTTGCTTTTTGCGGTCGAAGAACCGCTTTGTTGTCGTACTGGCAACATCGTTCACCTATGTTGTGGGCAAAACCACGACGGAGGCGACGATGTTCGGCAGCAAGCAGGACAAGCAAAAGCGATTACGGCAAATGGCTGAGGTGATTCAACACCACCCCGGTGGAATTTCCCAGAGCGAGTTAGCCCGGCAACTCGGAGTGCCGCGCTGCACCGTCAAGCGCGATTTGCCGACATTGGAACAAGCAGGCATCCTCTTGAGCGAGGATACGCGCGGTTGGCTTGCGCTGTTCCGACGGAAGCAGTAGATTCCCCTGTTTACATTTTTCGGCAACAAATCGGTTATACTTGTTGCGAAAAACTGACCCGGAGGCAGAGATGAGTCGCGGAATGAGTCGCGCGGAGCGATTGCGCGAGATGGAACGGCTGTACGTGGATCGGGCATACACCGACATTGAAATGGCGGAACGGCTCGGCGTGGATCGCATCACGGTGCACAAAGATCGCGCCTTGCTCGAGTCCGAAGTAAAGTTCGAGGAAGTAGAGCGCGGGCGCTGGAAGATTGATCGAACGAAATATTTGTCGTCCATCCGGCTGAGTCTGCCCGAAGCATTGGCGTTGTATCTGCCCGCGCGCCGCGCGGCGCGCCAAACATTGATCGCGCAACCGCACGTCGCGAACGCATTGGAAAAACTCGCAGTCGCGCTGAGACAGCCGATGACCGAACGCTTGGTCAAGGCGGCAAATCTGATCTTGGCGCAGTCGGCGATGCCGGAGCGGGTGGCAATCATGGAAACCGTGACGCGCGGCTGGGTTGAGCAGTTCAAGGTGCGGATCGCATATCGCGGCTTGCGCGCGCGGCAGACCGGGCATCACGTAATCAGCCCGTACCTGATCGAACCGTCGTTGTGGAGCGACGGCGCGTACGTAATCGGACACAGCGACTATTTCGACGATACTGCCGTGTTCAAGATCGAACGAATCGAACAGGCGACGCTCACGCGCGATTCCTTCGAGATTCCAGACAAGTTCGACGAACAGGAATTGTTGCGCTACGCGTGGGGCATCTGGCGCGGTGAAAGCGAACCAGAGCGCGTGGTGCTGCGCTTTGCGCCCGGCGAAGCGACGCGGCGAATCAAGGAAAGCATCTGGCATCCGCAGCAAGAGCCGATTCGGGATTTGCCCAACGGCGGTTGCGAATGGGCGGCGCGCATCGCGGAATGGCAAGAGATGGTGCCGTGGATCCGAGGATGGGGCGCGGATTGCGAGGTGCTGGAGCCGAAGGAGTTGCGGGAGGAGTTGATGGGAGAGGTGAAGCGGATGGTGCGAGTGTATGGAATGGCATCGCAAACGCAAGATTCAACTGCCGATCGGATTTTGCGGTTATGGGGAAAAACAACAAAGGACAGCAACGATCCCAATGATTTTCATCCCGCCGTGTTTCACATGCTTGACGTGGGGAATATCGCGCGTGAATTATTGAGTGAGCGCGCATCACCACGTTGGCGCAACGCGCTGGCGCACGCGTTGAACACAGACGCGAAGATGCTTGCCGATTGGTTGCCGTACTTTGTTGCGTTACACGACATTGGCAAAATCTCAACGGCATTTCAATCACTCAACAAAGAACAATTCGCGCGACTGCGACGGGAGGGATTCGCATTAGACAACGCAGACATACCGCACGCGCACATTACACAAATCTATCTTGAAGGCGCACTGGCGCAAGTTTTCGACGGAACACCAAACAAAATGCCCCAGGTGTTAAGTGAAGCCCTCGGCGGGCATCACGGAAGGTTCGCGCATCCCGACGATGACATCAAAAGTGCGCGGCGCAAGCTGAACACTGAACCAGAAGAATGGAAATCCTTTCGGCAAGTAGTGGACACGATCCTGCGAAGCGAATTGCTCGCGCGCGAAATCAGATCACTTGCCGAACCTGCTAATGTATCGGCGGCAATTATGGCGATTACGGGCTTTGCGATCCTGTGCGATTGGCTTGGGTCTGACGAACGCTACTTCCATTCTGCGCCAAGTGTGGAGTTGGCAAAATACGTTGAACAAAGCCGTGACCATGCCGCGCAAGCAACGCTTGAATCTGGCTTGCTTGCATCGGCGCGGAGTGAAGTGGCGGCGGGCGTTGAAACTCTGTTTTCAGACCTGGGGAATTTGCGTCCACTTCAATTGGCGATAGGCGACATCCCAGACGAAATCTTGCACTCGCCGTCACTAACCATCATCGAAGCGCCGACGGGCGAAGGCAAAACTGAAGCCGCACTCGCGTTGGCGCACCGCATTGCGCGAATCACAGGAACGGATGAAATGTATTATGCTCTTCCCACGATGGCGACGAGCAATCAGATGTTCGGACGATTGCAAATGCATATCGAAAAACGACTTGCGCTTGCTACGTCCGTCAAACTTGTTCACGGCCAGTCCTACCTAATCGAAGAGGATTTGCGCGCCGCGATCAGTCCATTAGAAAATGGCGATGACAAGTCCGAAGCAAATGAATCGGTAACGTGGTTCAACTCCAAAAAGCGCGCACTTATCGCGCCGTTCGGTGTCGGAACAATTGACCAAGCCGAACTTGCTGCGCTGAACGTCAAGCACGCCGCATTGCGGATGATGGGCTTGGTTGGCAAAGTCGTCATCGTGGATGAAGTCCACGCTTATGATACGTACATGACGACGGTGATTGAACGTCTCTTGCGTTGGCTGGCGACAATGAACACATCGGTCATTCTACTTTCGGCGACATTGCCCAAGTCACGGCGCAAGCGACTAGCTGATGCATTTCGTGTGAAGATGGAATTGAACGATGAACAATCGAATGTGTATCCTAGTTTATTGACGTTGAGCGAAAAAGGTGTTCACCAGTCTAGTCCTGCGGTGTGGCAACCGAATCGTATAATTGAATTGCGCGAGTTGCATTTGGGTGACGATGCCGCGCCAGAAAAAGCCAAGTGGTTGTTGGACGCAGTTGCCAACGGTGGTTGCGTCTGTTGGATCACGAACACGGTCAAACGCGCGCAACGCATTTTCGACGTGTTGCAAAAGAGTAATCCGCCTGATGTGGATTTGCAGTTGCTTCATTCGCAGTTTCCGCTAGATGAACGACAACGACGGGAAGATGCACTGAAAGACAAATACGGGCGTACGGGCAATCGCCCCGCACGAGGAATTGTTGTTGGTACACAGGTATTGGAGCAAAGTCTTGACCTTGATTTTGACGTGATGGTATCCGACCTTGCGCCGATTGACTTGCTCTTGCAGCGCGCGGGCAGATCGCATCGGCACGACCGTTCGCGACCTGACGCGCACGCAACGCCGCGCCTGTGGCTCAACTTTGAGACGATGCCGAACGGTGATTTGAAACTGGGAACGGATTGCTCCATTTACGACGAGTTCATTATGCGCCAGACGCGTGCGACCCTCGCCCAACTTATACGAATTCAATTGCCGAATGATTATCGAACCTTGATTGAAGCAGTGTACTCTGAAGATGAACCGTCCGAAGATAGCCCATTGTATGATGCGTGGATGGAGTTGGATGCGAAACAGAAAAAGGCAACCCAAGAGGCGAAAGATCGACTCTTGCCCGAACCACATCCGCGCGACTCGTTTGCCAAGACTGCCGCGATGAAAATTAAATTCGAGGAAGACGAGAACCGTGCAGATTGGATCGTCGCCAAAACGCGCTTGGGCGAGCAGACGTTGAACGTCATCCCGCTTGAGCGCGAAGGCGATTTTGTAATCTTGACAGACCCAGACGAAAGAGTCAATATTCGCGCAGAAGCATCGCGCGAGATACAACGTCGTCTCTTGCGTCACCAGTTGCGTATTAGCAACCGATACGCGATTGACGCAATCGAAAAGGAGGCGGAAGAAAACACGACCGAGTTATTTACCGAATCGGCATTGCTGAAAGGATTTTACCCGTTGTGGTTGAAAAACGGCAAAACGGGATTGATGATCGAACGCGGCACATTGAAAATCACGCTTGACCCGCAACTGGGCTTGGTGATTGAAAAGGAGGGCAAAGCGAATGACCAAGACGAATGACACCGAACCATCGTTCAACTTGTGGACCGAACCGTGGATCACGCTTGAGAACGCGCGCGGTGAATTGACACAGCACGGTATCTACGACGCGCTGGTGAACGCGCACGATTACGTCGCCATCTACGATCCATCGCCGCTGGTCGTGGTAGGGATTCACCGCTTGCTCACGGCAATCTTGCAGGACGCGCTGAATCCGCAAGAGAACGACGACCTTGAACGATTGTGGGCACGTGGCAAGTTTCCCGCAGACAAGATTGACAAGTTCGGCAAACTATACGCCGACCGATTTGACCTGTTCTCGGAAGACAAGCCGTTCTTGCAGAGCGCGGATTTGCCGATGTTTCCAGATGATAAAGAACGAAAGGCGAGCAAGCCAGTCGCACAATTGTTTCCTGAAACACCGTCGGGATCACTCGTTACGCATTATCGGCATACGACGGAAGAGGAGCAGGTATTCTCGCCCGCGGCTGTTGCGGCGGGCTTGGTCACAATGCCGCCGTTCGTCTCTTCGGGTGGCGCGGGCTTGATGCCTTCGATCAATGGCGTGCCTCCGATTTACGTTCTGCCATCAGGCAAGACGCTGTTTGAGAGTTTGGCTAAATCGTTGATGAAAAACGCAACCAGGGAAGGCGATCTTGCGTGGTGGAAACGAACGAAGGTGATTGTCCACGAAAGCAAGAAGAAAAAAGCAGGAATGAGTCCTAGAGAACATCGTCAGTTGGGAGAGGTCGGCTACTTGCACGGTCTCACGTTTCCCGCACGCAAAGTGCGTTTGCATCCTGAACGCTTGAACGCAACTTGCTCGCGCTCTGGACAGCAAAGCGAGTGGTGTGTGCGAACGATGGCATTTCGGATGGGTGAGAGTTGCCAGGAAGATGTCGGATGGCAAGACCCGTTTGCTGCGTACAGACTGCCAGCAAAACCAACGAGCAAGCGCAAATCTTCCAGTAAGAAAAGTGCGGACAAACCCAAGCCGATTCGACCGATGCGAACCCGCGCGGCTTGGCGCGAGTTTACGGGATTGTTTCTCCAACGCCGCGAAGAGAACCGACAGACGCGCCGCCCGCTTTTCCTCGATCAACTTGCCGAACTCGAAATCAGCAAACGCGTCGAGACCTATCCTTTCCGTTGTATCGCGTGGCAGACCGACGGCAAAATGAAATTCTACGAGTGGATGGATTTCGGCTTTGATGTCCCGCCGTCGCTCTTGCAAGACCCAGATGGCGCAATGTGGACGGAACAGGCGTTGTCGTTTGCGACAGAATGTGCTGATACCATCAAACGGGTTTTCTCTAGCACATTCAAGCGCGACGCCAAAAGCCCCGAACGCTTCAAACGCCTGAAAGAACGCCTCGAATCCGACTACTGGCCTGCACTCGCGGGCAAGTTCCGTCAATTCGTGCTTGATCTGGGCGACCGCGCCAAGCAACAACAAACGCTTGATCGTTGGTACGACACGGTGGTACGTGAAGCGCAAAGCGCGTTTGATCGCGCAGCGGATGCGACGGGCGATAATGGCAACACGCTGCGGCACATCGTCGAGGGCAAAGCCAAATGTCACAGCGGGTTGATGTATTTGAAAAACAACTTGAACAAGGAGGGTGATGATGCAAAAAAGTGAACCTGATCCCAAGATTGCCGCGTTCTTGATGAAATTGTCCGCGCTGGACGCAGGCGACAAAGCCAAACTCAAGCGCGACGCGGGCAAGACGATTGCCGAAGCGCAAAGCATCGGCTTGTTCTATCGCTTGTTGCCGTACGGCTTGAGCGCGGCGCAAGAGGAGATGTATTTTCTCGTCGCCACGCTCTACGGTCTCGCGGATGGCGGCGCACAGGGAAACCTGGGCGCGTCTTTGCATCGCGCGCGCGATCCAAAAAACCACAAGGGCTTGGATCGCCGCGTCGAGATTCTGCTCGATTCGGATGCAAAGCAATTGCCATTCCGCCTGCGTCAAACGGTGCGATTCTTGAAATCAAACCGCGTGAAAGTGAACTGGCAACAACTGCTCGAAGATTTGCTGCGCTGGAATTACGGAAGCCGCACAGTGCAAAAGCAATGGGCGCGCACCTACTTTGCGCTGCCCAAGTCAACTGATGAAGAACAATCGGTGACGAACGGAACAGAAACCAATTCGTAGGACAAATTTCAAATTTGTCCAACAGGAGATGACAAAATGTTGATCCAATTCCACCTGCTTCAAAATTACGTTCCATCCAACCTGAACCGCGACGACACGGGATCGCCCAAAGACGCAATCTTTGGCGGCGTTCTGCGCGGGCGCATTTCGAGCCAGTGTTTGAAGCGCAGTATGCGGAAATCGACGATCTTTGAAGATGCGTTCAAGTCCGAAGGATTGCTGGGCGAACGCACCAAGCAGTTGCCGCTGATCATTCAAGAAGAACTGACCGCGCTCGGCGCGACCGAAGAAGAAATCAAAGCCATTGTCGCGCGCGTGCCCGAAATTGGACGCGAGTCTAAGAAAAAGAAAGAGGCGGAAGAAGTCGAACCAGAAGAAACCGAGGATGGTGTGGAAGAAGAAGCCGAAGCCGAAATCGGTGAAACCGCCCAACTCATCTTCATTGACCGCAAGACGGAAGCGCGCCCGCTCGCTGAGAAACTCTTGCAAGTGTATCGCAAACTCGGCGCGAAAAAGTGGGAGCAGACCAAGATTCCTGACATCACCAAAGAATTGGGCGAACGCTTGCCTCGCTCCGTTGATATTGCAATGTTTGGGCGAATGACGACTTCGCAAGCATTCAAGAATGTGCAGGCGTCCGTTCAAGTCGCGCACGCGCTCTCTGCTAACTCACTCAAGCAAGAGTTCGACTATTACACCGCGATGGACGATTTGCAACCCGAGAGCGAACCAGGCGCGGATATGATCGGCGACATCGAGTACAACAGTTGCACGTACTACAAGTATCTCAACGTGCATTGGGAAGAACTGGTCGAGCATCTCGGCGGCGACAAGGAAATTGCCAAGCGCGCGGTGCTGGCTCTGCTCGAAGCGGCGGCGATGGCGCATCCGACGGGCAAACAGAATTCCTTCGGCGCGTTCAACCTGCCCGATTTCGTGCTGGTCGAGGTTTCGGAACGCAACCTGCCCGTGAGTTACGCGAACGCGTTCCTCAAGCCAGCGAGCGGATTCGGCGACAAGTCGCTGATGGCAAACTCGGTCAAACAGATGTCCGAATACGTCGCGCGGTTGAGCAAGGTGTATGGATTGAAACCACAACGCGCGTTTATCGCGGTGGATGATCTCGCGTTCCTCGACCTCAAGGCACAGGCATCGCTCAACGACTTGAAAAAGTGGCTGGAGCCGCAACTCGGATAGACCTGACAGGTTCGCCTTTGGCGGAAACCTGTCAGGTCTGGAGGAATCCAGATGCCAAACACTTTGTTTTTACGATTGACCAGTCCCTTGCAATCCTGGGGCGAAGATAGCCAGTGGTCGGAGCGTCGCACCGCGCCTGAACCGACGAAAAGCGGTATCGTTGGTCTGCTGGCATGCACGTTGGGTTGGGGTGACGACGAACGCATCCGCGATCTTTCACGGCGCGTGCGCGTGGGCGTGCGATGTGATGTGCCTGGCACGCCCGCGCCACTGCGAGATTATCACACGGTTGGCGGTGGATACGACGAGCCACAGTTGCTGACGGCAGAAGGCAAGCCCAAGTACATCACGAACACGAAAAAGCCGCACACCGAACCGACGTGGCGGTACTATCTTTGCGATGCGTCGTTTCTCGTCGCAGTACAATCGGATGCAAAGACGATTGAGCAACTCACGCACGCAGTTGAATTTCCCGCGTGGCAACCATTCCTGGGGCGCAAGAGTTGCGTGCCAGCGCGTCCACTGTTAGACGGTGTAGGCGATTACGATTCACTGCGCGCCGCGCTTGAGCAACATCCCGCGCGATTTCTGAATCGTGAAGAAATCGAAGGTATGGATAAACGTTTGCGTGTGGACAAGCATCCGCGCATCGTTGTCGAGTGCGAATCGCTGGAACCTGGGAGCGTGCGTCGCCGCGTGCAACTCACTTCACGCAAGTATTGGCTTCACGAACCGCGTTACTTGCGCGAATATTCTGCTCCAAATGAAATCGAGGTTGAGTACTTGGACAAAGGAGCGTGACGGATGTATCTTTCAAAATTGACCCTGAATCCCCGCTCCGCCCAAGTCCGCGCGGAACTTGCGCGCCCATACGAAATGCACCGCACACTGATGAACGCCTTTCCGCAAGGCAAAGTCAAAGTTGAACGCGACGATGACAACGCGGCGGGCGTCCTCTTTCGCGTGGACCGCGCTGCGTCGCCGCGCGACAACCGCATCACCGTGCTCGTGCAATCGCAAACCGCGCCCGACTGGACGGACTTGAACGACAAGCGCGATGCGCGCGGGCACGCGTACTTGCTCCAGCCGCCCGAGTCCAAATCGTTTGAGTTGAAACTCGCGGCGGGGCAGACGCTTGCGTTTCGCTTGCGCGCGAATCCGACGAAGCGGTTGGGCAAAGGCGCGGGCGACGATCATCACAAACGCGTCGGCATCTACGCGGAAGATGAGCAACTGAAATGGTTGCAGCGCAAAGCGGACGCGGGCGGTTTTCGCATCGTGCGCGCGATGGTGAGCCGCGAAGACCGCATCGAGAACGCGGAGGCGATTCGGCGCGGTGAGCAAACGCACGATCTGAAAATGTTGTCGGTGCAGTTCGACGGCGTTTTGCAAGTTGTGAACGCGGAGCAATTGCGCGAGACCATCGCGCGCGGCATCGGCAGCGGCAAGGGGTTTGGGTTCGGGTTGCTCTCGCTCGCGCCGGTGTAACGAGACCTGACAGGTTTTCGCCCCTCCGCTTCGCTGCGGGGTGCTTCGCAAAAACCTGTCAGGTCTGGAGTACGAATATGCAAGACCTACACATCCTCCCGAAAATCCGGGACGGGTTGAGTTTCGTTTACCTCGAACACGGCAAGATCGAACGGACGCAGCACGCGGTCGAGTTCTTCGACGCGAACGGCGGGCGGACGCTCGTGCCGACGGCTGCGCTCGCGGTGCTGATGCTCGGTCCTGGCACGACGATCACGCACGATGCGATCAAGGTGCTGGCGGAAAATGGCTCGCTCGTGACGTGGTGCGGCGAGCAAGGCGTCCGCTTTTACGCGCAAGGTCTCGGCGAGACGCGCAAAGCGTACCACTTGCTCAAGCAAGCCGAACGCGCGAGCGATCCGATGAAGCGCATCCAAGTCGTGTTGCGAATGTATCACTATCGCTTCGGCGAAACGCTGCATCCCGAACTTTCGCTCGAACAGATTCGCGGGTTGGAAGGGGTGCGCGTGCGCGAAGCATACGCGGCGGCGAGTCGCGAGTACGGCGTCGAGTGGAACGGGCGCAAGTACGATCGCGGCAACTGGGGCGCGGCGGATCCGATCAATCGCGCGTTGTCGGTGGCGAACGCGTGCCTCAATGGATTGTGCCATGCGGCAATCGTATCGGGCGGATACTGCCCCGCGCTCGGTTTCATCCACACGGGCAAGCAGTTATCGTTCGTGTATGACATCGCCGATCTGTACAAAGTCGAGATCACGGTGCCGCTCGCGTTTCGCTTGGTCGCCGAATCGAAGGAGCATCTGGAGACGCGCGTGCGGCACGCGTGTCGGGATGTGTTTCGCGAGAGTCGTCTGCTGGACCGCATCTTGCCGGATATCGATCAGATGCTGGGAATCACGGCGGAAGAACTCGCGGTGGGCGAGCAAGCCGATGAGGACGCGGCGCGCCCGGAGCCGTTATGGGATATGCCGGAGTTGGCGCTGGAGGGTGACGGCGATGGTCGTGATGATTCTTGAAACGGTGCCGGTCGGTCTGCGCGGCGAGTTGACGCGATGGCTGATCGAGCCGCATCCGGGCGTGTTCGTCGGGCACGTTTCGGCGATGGTGCGCGATCGGTTGTGGACAAAGTGTTGCAAATCGTCGCGCAGCGGCGGCGTGTTGCAAATTTGGACGACGAACACGGAGCAAAAGTTTCAGATGCGGTCGTTCGGGACGACGCGGCGCGAGATTGTAGATTTCGACGGGTTGCAGTTGATTCGGATACCGCCGGAGCAGCGTAGTGATAAGCAAAGTTGATAACGCGGGTGTTTTTTTTAAGCAGTGGAAGGGATTTCCCCACACGCGTGGGGGTGAACCGACATTTGCCTTTTTCGCAACGTTGACCAAAGAGATTTCCCCACACGCGTGGGGGTGAACCGTAAGCGCCTCGAGCGCGTCGCGCATCAGCTCCGATTTCCCCACACGCGTGGGGGTGAACCGGAACACGAAAATATTGCGGTCGCTGGCATAGAGATTTCCCCACACGCGTGGGGGTGAACCGCCCGACGACTGCCTTGATCTCGATCTTCCCATGATTTCCCCACACGCGTGGGGGTGAACCGATGCGCTGCGCTCGATTGCGGTGCAGGGCGTGGATTTCCCCACACGCGTGGGGGTGAACCGCGGTCGGAGGAATACAAGGCGCGGATGGCGATGATTTCCCCACACGCGTGGGGGTGAACCGAAACGCCACGCCAAGGTCTCGCGCGATTTGAGGATTTCCCCACACGCGTGGGGGTGAACCGTGTATTACACTACAAATGCCGGACCATGGAGCGATTTCCCCACACGCGTGGGGGTGAACCAGGTCATATCGAAACAGGTGAACGACGGCGTGAGATTTCCCCACACGCGTGGGGGTGAACCGACTGGGCGTAGAATTGAAATACATCCTGCACAGATTTCCCCACACGCGTGGGGGTGAACCGTGAATGACATGGTTCCGCCTATTCCCTCCCCTGATTTCCCCACACGCGTGGGGGTGAACCGCCGTGACGGCGATGAAGGAAGTTGCGGCAGGAGATTTCCCCACACGCGTGGGGGTGAACCGCCGTTGCGATCGATCTTTCGGGCGACTTTCCGGATTTCCCCACACGCGTGGGGGTGAACCGAATTTCCCCACGCGGAAGCAGAGCTGAGTGAAGATTTCCCCACACGCGTGGGGGTGAACCGCGTGCACAGATTGATCATCGCTTCCTCGCACAGATTTCCCCACACGCGTGGGGGTGAACCGTAACCCAGATCGTCGTTCACAAGTGCTTCCATCGATTTCCCCACACGCGTGGGGGTGAACCGGAAAAATTTTAAGGTTTGAAACGAACAATTGAGGATTTCCCCACACGCGTGGGGGTGAACCAGGAAAGCGGCTTGATTGCGTTTGTGTTGGCACGGATTTCCCCACACGCGTGGGGGTGAACCGTTGGCGTGGGTGGATCGGGTGGTGTGTACGGTGATTTCCCCACACGCGTGGGGGTGAACCGCGTTGCACGCTTCCGCCGTGCCCTCGTCCACGAGATTTCCCCACACGCGTGGGGGTGAACCGAACACATTGCCCGGCGCGGATGGAATGGTACTGATTTCCCCACACGCGTGGGGGTGAACCGAACTGCAGGTACTGCTGACGCGCGAGGGTTCGGATTTCCCCACACGCGTGGGGGTGAACCAGACGGTCGACCAATGCGCGCGCATCGACACCTGGATTTCCCCACACGCGTGGGGGTGAACCGTAAACGTTGCCCTGGTCAGTGGCAAACCAGACGATTTCCCCACACGCGTGGGGGTGAACCGCCGTGGTCGTTTTACGGCGGATTCGAGCGATACGATTTCCCCACACGCGTGGGGGTGAACCGACCAAGCGCGCCAAGTCACGCAAAGCACCAGCGATTTCCCCACACGCGTGGGGGTGAACCGGAACTGCGCGCGCAGTACGGCGGCGGCGGGATGGATTTCCCCACACGCGTGGGGGTGAACCGAGCGCGCGCAATGCGCCTTCGACGAGCCAGTCGATTTCCCCACACGCGTGGGGGTGAACCGGTCGACCGCCGATTGTGGTGTAGAAAATGGCAGGATTTCCCCACACGCGTGGGGGTGAACCGCAGAAATTCGCGTTCAGGAGTTCACAGGCAGAGATTTCCCCACACGCGTGGGGGTGAACCGCCCCCGGTTCGTCACTCCGGGGGCTTGCGTTCGATTTCCCCACACGCGTGGGGGTGAACCGCGATCCGTCGGATTGGTCTGACAATGGGATGGGATTTCCCCACACGCGTGGGGGTGAACCGGAATTCGAATTCCTTGGCACAACCCGTCATACGATTTCCCCACACGCGTGGGGGTGAACCGTCGGCAGTTGGCCGTCGGCAGGAAGCAGTAGGATTTCCCCACACGCGTGGGGGTGAACCGGAGCATCATGGCTGAACTGAATCACGTGGATGGATTTCCCCACACGCGTGGGGGTGAACCGCATTTACATTGTCAACACATCGGCATTGACCTGGATTTCCCCACACGCGTGGGGGTGAACCGGCGCGCGAGGATTGGTTTCAGGCGTACCAACGGATTTCCCCACACGCGTGGGGGTGAACCGCACGAATTCAGCGGCCCCGAGGGCGGCGCAATGATTTCCCCACACGCGTGGGGGTGAACCGGGGAACACGGTCGCCAGCGGGATGCTCGCGAGGATTTCCCCACACGCGTGGGGGTGAACCGCGTTGACGAGGTGTTGGCAGCGGCGCGCGCAGGATTTCCCCACACGCGTGGGGGTGAACCGGTGACGTTCACGGCGGAACAGCAAGCGGTGATGATTTCCCCACACGCGTGGGGGTGAACCGACAAGTTCGCTCAGATCGCGCTTGCGCCCGACGATTTCCCCACACGCGTGGGGGTGAACCGTCAGGGGAATGAGCCGAGATGGCTAAAAAGAGGATTTCCCCACACGCGTGGGGGTGAACCAGTTCGCTGCGGGCGCGGCGGTTGGCGGCCTTAGATTTCCCCACACGCGTGGGGGTGAACCGGAGACTGCAATGGCTGAGAATCAGAATCCCCCAGATTTCCCCACACGCGTGGGGGTGAACCGAAAGAGTAAATGATGCGTGAGCACCCCATCCTGATTTCCCCACACGCGTGGGGGTGAACCGCAGACGCATCCAGCGGCCAGTCATCAGCCGATGATTTCCCCACACGCGTGGGGGTGAACCGTACATCGTCTTGCTTGGACAGCGATTCGAACTGATTTCCCCACACGCGTGGGGGTGAACCAGGCGCGACAGAGATTGAATCAGCCCCCAGGAGCGATTTCCCCACACGCGTGGGGGTGAACCGCCGCTGGCTCCGGCAATCTCGCGCACGCTCGGCGATTTCCCCACACGCGTGGGGGTGAACCGACTTTTGACGCGGTTGTGCTCTTTGTCCATCAGATTTCCCCACACGCGTGGGGGTGAACCGACAGGCAGCAAATTCGTGTTGACAAACGAGGTGATTTCCCCACACGCGTGGGGGTGAACCGATGGTGGCAGACGCGCTCGACGCGCTGGCGGAGATTTCCCCACACGCGTGGGGGTGAACCGCCAGGTCAAGCGCGGACATTTCAAGTCAGAGGGATTTCCCCACACGCGTGGGGGTGAACCGATTGCAAACATATTCTCCACGAGCCACCAGAAGATTTCCCCACACGCGTGGGGGTGAACCGAAGCGTGCAAGTTTGTTCGGGTACCCGTGAGTGATTTCCCCACACGCGTGGGGGTGAACCGTCCACGGTGATCAAACCGTACCAGGTTTTGACGATTTCCCCACACGCGTGGGGGTGAACCGCCAGAGAGCGACGTGACGGTCTTGGGAAAGTCGATTTCCCCACACGCGTGGGGGTGAACCGAAGTTGAAACCGCGCGTGCGGTTCGGGATGGCGATTTCCCCACACGCGTGGGGGTGAACCGCGGCTGGAATTGCTCGGCTATCTGACCGGCGTGATTTCCCCACACGCGTGGGGGTGAACCGAAAGCCGAACGCGCCGCGCGCAAGGCGGCGAAGATTTCCCCACACGCGTGGGGGTGAACCGCCCAGGACTGCCAGCAATTGGCTAAGTCAGATGATTTCCCCACACGCGTGGGGGTGAACCGAAGCGACTCGACGATTTCCGCAGATGGAAAGTGATTTCCCCACACGCGTGGGGGTGAACCGCGGTCTTTCTGCAGCGTGGCTTTGATCGTAAGGATTTCCCCACACGCGTGGGGGTGAACCGTACATGGAACGCCAGCACCGCACCGCGAGCCTCGATTTCCCCACACGCGTGGGGGTGAACCGTCACTGATGCAAAATTGGGAACGCGAGGCGGCGATTTCCCCACACGCGTGGGGGTGAACCGCCCGGCACAGTAATTGACGGATGGCTGACTCAGATTTCCCCACACGCGTGGGGGTGAACCGCAGGCGCGCGAGTGCCGCGAATGGGTCGAGTTGATTTCCCCACACGCGTGGGGGTGAACCGCGCGGATCGCGGATTTTAGTTTCTACTCCCAGGATTTCCCCACACGCGTGGGGGTGAACCTGACTATTTCGTCGAGTTCGTCCACGAGCAGAAGATTTCCCCACACGCGTGGGGGTGAACCGTCTTCGAGCCGAAAGTCGAAATCAGTTGGAGTGATTTCCCCACACGCGTGGGGGTGAACCGCTTGCACTCCTGGGGTTGGTCGCAAATCCAATTGATTTCCCCACACGCGTGGGGGTGAACCGCCACTCGGCAAAATCTGGTGCGTAGTGATCTTGATTTCCCCACACGCGTGGGGGTGAACCGGTGCAGTTTACGAGCGGATCGTCGTGGAAAAGGATTTCCCCACACGCGTGGGGGTGAACCACCAACGGCGCAAAGGTCAACCAGACGGTTGACGATTTCCCCACACGCGTGGGGGTGAACCGGTTCAGGAATTACGTGCTAGGAAAACAGAGAAGATTTCCCCACACGCGTGGGGGTGAACCGTCGGTTGTAGTTGACTTTGTCTTTTTCTTCTGGATTTCCCCACACGCGTGGGGGTGAACCTTGCAGCAACTCCGCGTCCGCCGCGTCGATCCCGATTTCCCCACACGCGTGGGGGTGAACCGACGCCCTTGCGAACCCTGCCTCGATCGGCATTGATTTCCCCACACGCGTGGGGGTGAACCGCCCTAGCCAATCCACAAACGCCGCCATAATTCGATTTCCCCACACGCGTGGGGGTGAACCGTGGTATTGCTCCCAACATGCCTACGCAAAGACGATTTCCCCACACGCGTGGGGGTGAACCGTCGCCCCGTCATACGGCCGCTTTTTGCTGCCAGATTTCCCCACACGCGTGGGGGTGAACCGCCGCGCAACTTGCTGGACATTGCTAGGATCATGATTTCCCCACACGCGTGGGGGTGAACCGTAGTCGTTTGCGGATGCGGCGGGCTTACCAGCGATTTCCCCACACGCGTGGGGGTGAACCGCCAAATGCAACAGTTAGCACAGGCAAAACGCGGATTTCCCCACACGCGTGGGGGTGAACCGCGACGGGTGTGGACATCTCGGCGCGTGACAATGATTTCCCCACACGCGTGGGGGTGAACCGACAATTCTAAGTTGACAATCTGCGCAATTCGTGATTTCCCCACACGCGTGGGGGTGAACCGCGCGCGGGATACATCAGTTGGTTGTTGAACGTGATTTCCCCACACGCGTGGGGGTGAACCGGTCGAGCGCACCGAATTAGGAAAGGACCTTTGGATTTCCCCACACGCGTGGGGGTGAACCGCAAATTGACGGGCGTGCCCGTATCCGGCATTGAGATTTCCCCACACGCGTGGGGGTGAACCGGTCGCGCTTGGCGATGATCGCGCGGCGGTAGAGATTTCCCCACACGCGTGGGGGTGAACCGGACCGCTGCTGGCATTGCGGCGCGGAGCACGGTGATTTCCCCACACGCGTGGGGGTGAACCAGGGTTCGGATACCCCGCTCGAGAAGCGCGAGGTGATTTCCCCACACGCGTGGGGGTGAACCGCGCATGACGTCTTTCTCCAACTGTTCACAAACGATTTCCCCACACGCGTGGGGGTGAACCGCGGATACCCGCGAAAAAAACATTGGCGCGTGGTGATTTCCCCACACGCGTGGGGGTGAACCGTCAAGCGCGCGGATGGACTCTTTGCGGATGGAGATTTCCCCACACGCGTGGGGGTGAACCGCCAACGCCACCGCGGAAACTGTCGGCGCGCGCGATTTCCCCACACGCGTGGGGGTGAACCGAATGCAAACGATGCAAACGATGCTTTACTCCAGATTTCCCCACACGCGTGGGGGTGAACCGCGGTTCGCGGTAGATATCAAGTTTTTTCCAGAGATTTCCCCACACGCGTGGGGGTGAACCGACGTGCGGAATGTGGCGTTGGGACACGGTACTGATTTCCCCACACGCGTGGGGGTGAACCGACCCGATCCTGGAAGTCATGGCGCGCGGCACGGATTTCCCCACACGCGTGGGGGTGAACCGCCATTGCGCCTGCGGCGGGCACGCTCAACTTCGATTTCCCCACACGCGTGGGGGTGAACCGACGGCAAAGAACTCTGGCAACCCGAAGGCACGGATTTCCCCACACGCGTGGGGGTGAACCTGGGATCACAACATGAATTCCGACGAGGGCTTTGAGATTTCCCCACACGCGTGGGGGTGAACCGGTGCGCAACGACCGCGATCTGGACGACGAACAGATTTCCCCACACGCGTGGGGGTGAACCGCGCGCATTTGTGTTGGGGGACGAATTCGCGCAGATTTCCCCACACGCGTGGGGGTGAACCGACAAACCGCTCCTGGGATCCTTTGCCGCACACGATTTCCCCACACGCGTGGGGGTGAACCGATCGAGGAGAGTGTAAACATTGTCCCCATCCTGATTTCCCCACACGCGTGGGGGTGAACCGCGCGCCGTAGATGAATCGCGACGACTGTGGCGGATTTCCCCACACGCGTGGGGGTGAACCGATCGAGGAGAGTGTAAACATTGTCCCCATCCTGATTTCCCCACACGCGTGGGGGTGAACCGCGCGCCGTAGATGAATCGCGACGACTGTGGCGGATTTCCCCACACGCGTGGGGGTGAACCGGGGGTATGGCAACGCAGCCGCGAGACGTTTGACGATTTCCCCACACGCGTGGGGGTGAACCGTTCCACCGTCTGGCTTGAGTTTGAGAATCCTCGATTTCCCCACACGCGTGGGGGTGAACCGATCATTTGCTTACTTTGCAACTTGTGCCACAAGATTTCCCCACACGCGTGGGGGTGAACCGAAAATTCGCGATCACTACTTTGGTTTCCGACGCGATTTCCCCACACGCGTGGGGGTGAACCGTATATCCAAAAATCGAAACGCTATCGTACTGAGATTTCCCCACACGCGTGGGGGTGAACCGATGGAT
>DYJA01000030.1:28542-63733 GCA_020723345.1 Candidatus Aquidulcis sp.
TTTGTTCATCGTGAGGAGCAAAAGGAGATTTCCCCACACGCGTGGGGGTGAACCGATGGATTTTGTTCATCGTGAGGAGCAAAAGGAGATTTCCCCACACGCGTGGGGGTGAACCGCCGAAGCCAAGCCCAGTCCTGCAAATTCAACGGATTTCCCCACACGCGTGGGGGTGAACCGCAAATAATACAGAACTCGGAATTCGCATCGACGATTTCCCCACACGCGTGGGGGTGAACCGTCGTGGGATTTCCCAGCAATCAACCCGCCGAGGATTTCCCCACACGCGTGGGGGTGAACCGGGCACGTCTAATCGCTATCCGCTAGAAACAGTGATTTCCCCACACGCGTGGGGGTGAACCGTTTTGTTCCAAACAGTACGTTGCGAATATCCTGATTTCCCCACACGCGTGGGGGTGAACCGGAAGAAACTAAAAAGACAATTCACCCGCGTCTCGATTTCCCCACACGCGTGGGGGTGAACCGCGTGCTGACAAAGTTGCTGATACAGAAGAGCAGATTTCCCCACACGCGTGGGGGTGAACCGTCCAGCGTACCATCGGTCGATCCGCCATCGACGATTTCCCCACACGCGTGGGGGTGAACCGCCATGCAACGGCTACAGTGGGCAAGGATCCACGATTTCCCCACACGCGTGGGGGTGAACCGGCGTCTAGCACCACGTGTCCCAGAATGAACGCGATTTCCCCACACGCGTGGGGGTGAACCGGATGGTCTGAATTGACGCGGCGCGCTTGACAACGATTTCCCCACACGCGTGGGGGTGAACCGTTGGCGGCGGCGCATCGACGCGGCATCAAGTTGATTTCCCCACACGCGTGGGGGTGAACCCAGCGCAACTTGACGCTATCTGCGCCGCGTTGCCGATTTCCCCACACGCGTGGGGGTGAACCGCGGCAATGGCGCACAGTCCGATTGCCAATAAAGATTTCCCCACACGCGTGGGGGTGAACCGATTACGGGGACGCCGACCTGGGACGGTCAATCGATTTCCCCACACGCGTGGGGGTGAACCGCGGTGAACCATGCTCGAATCTTTGGTCTGGATGATTTCGCGCGGTCCATCCACAAACCGGAAGTAGCAAAACAGATTTGCGAAATCGCCGCGCTTGTGATAAACTAGCCATTGCAGTGCCCCTGTAGCTCAGTGGATCAGAGCAGCGGCCTCCGGAGCCGTGCGCGCGAGTTCGAGTCTCGCCAGGGGTACTTTTTTTATTTGCGCCGGACGTAGCCCCTTTTTCCTAGCGCGGCGCGCGCCAATTTGCCCAAAAATCCCATTGCGACGATGCCGGGGTGGTCTTAGAATGACAAGTGAAGTTTAGAATCACCCAAGGAGGCGCAATGCGATCCACAACGCGATCTCAAACGGGACAAGGTTTTGTCGAATATGTGCTGATCCTCGTGTTTGTCGTATTGGTTTCTCTCGCGGGGTTGAAATTGTTCGGCGCAGAGGCGGCGACCGGATATTGGAAAGTCGTCACCGCGTTTGGATCGATGGCGGACGATTTCAATCAGGGCTTGAGTCGCTGGTCGGCGGCGACCGGCTCGCTCATGTGGAACGGGCTGCGGCAAGCCGCGGGCGGATGGAAAACCAAAGACGGTCGAATGATTGGCGATCGCTGGGCGTTGAATATGTTCAACAACTATACCGGCAGCGATCTTTCGATTGACCTCAAAGGCGCGAAAATAGACACCCAGGGTTCCGATTGGAATGGCTACGGGACGCTCTTTCGCGGGACGCAGAACAAGAATGGCACTTGGAGTGGTTATGGCTTTGAGTTCGAAGAGCACCCCAAGGGGACCGTCAAAATGTATTTCAGCCGGTTTGACAACGGCTATCAAACGAAAATCGGCAAAACCGCTACTGTGCCGGCGGGCTTTACATTGAAAGACGCGCAGAACGTTACTGTGAACGCCAAAGGCAGCACCTTCGCGGCGACTTGGAATGGCAAGTCGCTTGTTACGGCGACTGACAAAACATACAAGAGCGGTCAGGTTGGGGTTTTTACAAACTACGGCTCGGCGGCGTCGCTTGATGGCTTTGCGATTCGATAGCATCCCAGGAGAAAAACCATGTCAACGGAAAAATCCCCCTCGATTGGTCAGGTCGAAATTCATGCGACGGCTGCGCCGCCGCGCCGCGGTTTGTCCCGCGAAGCGCGTTGGGTGATCATCGGCGTTTTGTTGATCGTTTTCTTGGTGCTGTCTTTTTTGGGTTTTCTCCCGCGCGATTCGCTGGAACGCTTGGCAGGTACCGGCAGTATCGTCGGCACGGTCGTCGATGCCAGCGGCAAACCGATTGCGGCGAACGTGCTGGTCGTCCAGACCGATCTGGAGACGCAGACCGACGCGCAGGGACGCTTTGAATTGCGCGGCGTCCCGGTCGGCGATCAGCTCGTCGTCGTCGCGCTCACCGTGTCCGGTGTCGAATATCACGTGCGGGTTGAGGCAGGGCAGGTCGCCGATATGGGTCAACTGCCCGCTCCGGCAGAAGACAAGGGCAAGTAAACAAATTGAACTTTTTTCCGACGTAGTGTAAAATGCGCCTGATTGAAATACAGGCGCATTTTTTTATGTGAATTGTTCTGCCTTGTTTTGCGCGGTCGAGGATTTCGCAAGTTCCGAAATCGCTGGAGGAAAAATGGCGACGACGCTCTACCTCACAGAATCCGATGTGGAAAAAATCTTGACGATGCCGGACGCGCTGCGCGTCGTCGAAGACGCTTTTCAAGAATTGGGACGCCGCGCGGCGATCAATCGTCCGCGTCAACGCGTGCGTGTCGCGTCGGGCGTTTTGCACGTCATGTCGGCGGGCTTGCCGATGCGCGGGTACGTCGGTTTCAAGTACTATACCGCGTTCGAATCGCGGACGCGGTTTTGGTTTCATTTGATCGACGCGCACACTGGCGATCTGCTCGCCGTGATGCAGGCAGACCGCCTGGGACAACAGCGCACCGGCGCGGCAAGCGGTGTCGCGACGAAATATCTCGCGCGCGCCGACGCGTCCGTCGTCGGGATCATCGGCGCGGGATGGCAAGCGGAGAGCCAGTTGCAAGCCGTTTGCCTCGCGCGCTCGATTCGCGTAATCAAATGCTACAGCCGCGATGCGCCGCGCCGAAACGCCTTCGCGCAAAAAATGAGCGCGCCGTTGAAAGTCGAGGTGCGCGCGGTCGAGCGCGCCGAAGACGCCGCGCGCGACAGCGATATTGTGATCACGGCGACCAATGCGCGCGATCCGGTGTTGTTAGGTGAGTGGCTTGCGCCGGGCGCGCACGTCAACGCGGTTGGCGCAAATCGGGTGCGCGCGCGCGAGATGGATGATCAGACGCTGGCGCGCAGCGCGTTCGTCTGCGTGGATTCGCTGGAGCAGGCGAAGATCGAAGCCGGAGATCTCATCGCGCCAATCGAGCGCGGCGTTTCGTCCTGGGCGCGTGTGCGCGAACTCGGTGAAGTTGTCGTCGGCAAAACGAGCGGGCGGATGGAACGCGACGACATTACACTCTTCAAATCGCTCGGCGTCGCGCTGGAAGATGTCGCGGTCGGCGCGTGGGTGTACGAACGCGCGCGCGAGCACAAAATCGGCAGAGCGATCGTCTTGTAACGAAAGGATCGGGCGATTCGTATGTTTGAAAAATATTTGAACGCGTGTTATAATGGGCGTGAAGGAAACTAGTATGCAGATCAAAAAGATTTTTGGCGTTGCGATTCTTTTTGCGCTTGGATTCTTTTGTTTGACCGCGCTGCCGGTGTTGGCATGCGAACCGGAGGGCGATAATTTGGCGAACGGCTTGAAAGATCCCCGCTGTCGTCTCGTTCTGCCGGGCAACCGCGCCGCGCAGCCCGCGCGCACAAATGGTAGCGGCGCGGTGATCGTCGCCAGCGCAGGCAATCCCGTCGTCAATTCCGGTCCGATCGATTATGTGCTCAGCCCCGGCTGTTATCTGCCGGATGGCGCGAGTGCGACGAACGCGCTGGGCATCGGCGAAACGTGTCCGCCGCCGTTTCTGCCGCCGCGCGCGACCCGAGTTCCGACTCCCGTCGCGACATTGACCGCATCGACGGTCGTGACCAAAACGCAACCCAAAGGTGATTCGCCCTACACGGCGCGCATCATGACCGGCGAATGGGAAACGATTCAACCGGGCGCGCAGATTTGGTATCGCATCGACAACGGGAATAATTTTTATCTCGATGTGTGGATGGATACGTACGGCAGACCGGGCGTAACGTTTGTGGTCTTTTCGCCGGAGCAAGCCCATAATCTTTCTGCCACAACTACGCCCAAGGGTCGCAGCGCGGCAATCAAATCCGATCCCACTCATGACTGGTGGTGGAAAGGCGCGCAGGCGGTCGGGATTTGGCACGTCTTGGTGACGAATACGACTTCGACGCCGATGCAATACAGAATCGGCAACAAGCAATCCACCGAGGAGCGCAACTGCCGCAGTTACTGGGAAACTCTGCCGACCGGACTGTACGTGTACTGGACGGCTTGCCGGTAAGAGCGCGCGGGTGACCTTCGAGATTTCAGAAACCAGGTTTCTCTCAGAAACCTGGTTTCTTTGCGCTTGATTGACGCGCCGCGCGCGTTATGCTATGATAATGCCACAGCGCGCGAGCGAGGAATCCAAAATGATTGACGCGCGCTCACTCGCTTTAGGCAAACCCGCGTGCGTGAACGTGCGGATCGACGCGGAAGCGAGCGTGGCGGTCAGCGCAAATTCGACGGTGGGGTGAGAAAATTTTCGATTTTCGATTTAGGATTTATGATTTGAAGATCGATGGGGGTTGATCTATGCCGACCGACAATGAGCAAAATGTGAGCATTGACGCGCAAGATTCCCTGCGGCTGGCGTCGGAAAAACTCGCGGCGGCAGTCGCGGATTTGATGCGCCGCGCGCAATCCGAAGAGGATTTGCGGATCGGCGTCGAAAAACTTTTGGAGCCGTTGTTGCAAAGTATCGGCGTTGAAGCGGAGCCGCGCTACGAGCGCATGGGCGCAAAGACGATTTATCGCGGGCGTCCCGACGCGGTGCATGGTCAAGTCGTCATCGAGTACGAACCGCCGCGCGCGTTCGCGTCCGAGCGCGCGGTCGAGCACGCGCACGCGCAACTGGTTGGCTACATCACCGCGGAGGCGCAAGCGCAAGCCGCCGATTCAGACGCCGCGCTGAAACGACTCGTCGGCATCGGCTTCGACGGCGAAGCGATTTTCTTCGTCCAGCATCGCGCGCGCGCAAGTGGGAAAAAGAAAATCGAAGCGGACGCGTTCACGCGCCAGGGACCTTTTCCATTCGACGCCGAAAGCGCGCGCACGTTTCTGACTTTTTTGCGCGCGTTGTCGCGCTTGCCGTTGTCGGCGGAACATCTCGCGGAACGCTTCGGACCGCAAAGCAAAATCGCGCCGCTCGCCATTTCCGCGTTCGCGGACGCGCTGGAGAATTGGGGCAACGCGCGCGTCCAGGTTTTCTTCACCGAGTGGAAGCGTTTGTTCGGCATCGTTTACGGCGAGCAGTTCGCGGCGCATCAAGCGGAGGACGCCAAGACGCTTGCCGCGCTGTATCGCGTCGAAAAAGAAACCGATTTTCAAGAGTTGCTCTTTTGCGTTCACACCTACTTTGCGTTCTTGATGAAATTGATCGCGGCGGAACTGGTCACGATGGGCGAGACGCCTTTCGGCTTGTCGTTTTCGTATCGCTTGACGCACGCGGCAAAAGAGGATTTGCGGGCGCAACTTGATGAGGTCGAAAACGGCGGCGTGTACGCGCAGCGCGGCATCGTCAATTTCCTCGAGGGTGATTTCTTCCGCTGGTACCTCGACGGCTTTTCGCCGCGCCTCGAAGAAGCGCTGCGCGAAATCGCGCGCGGCTTTGCCGAATTCGAACCCGCGACGACGGCGATTGATCCCGAAGCGGGGCGCGACTTGCTCAAGAAACTGTACCAGTACCTCGTGCCGCAGCAAGTCCGTCACAAACTCGGCGAGTATTACACGCCCGATTGGTTGGGCGAATTGTTGCTCGACGAGGCGGGCTACGACGGCGATACGTCCAAGCGTCTGCTCGATCCGTCGTGCGGGTCTGGGACGTTCATCGTGTTGGCGATTCAGCGCGCGAAAGATTTCGGGCGCGCGCACAAACAGCCGCTGCTCGAACGCGCGAAGCGGATCGTCGCGAATATCTGGGGATTCGATCTCAATCCGCTCGCGGTGATCGCGAGTCGCACGAATTATCTGTTCGCGCTCGGCGATCTCGCGGACAAACTCGCGTCGTTCGAAATTCCGATTTATCTCGCGGACTCGGTGCTGTGGCCCCAGCGCAACGGACAACTCGCGCTCAAGCCGCGCGGCGAATCGGTCGAGGTCGCGACCTCGCTGCAACCCTTCTTCGTGCCGACGATTTGGATCGAGGACAGCGGCTTTCTGATGGCGCGCGCCGCGCCGCTCATCGAGCGAATAGTCAAGCAAAAGTACAGCGCGGCGGAAGCGCTGCGGCGATTGAAGGATGAAGGTCTCGTTTTTCCGCCGCACGAACAAGTCGTCCAAGATTTTTACGATCAGATGATCGAGTTGGAGCGGCAGGGCAAGAACGGCATCTGGGCGCGCTTGCTCAAAAATATTTTCGCGCCGATGGTCGCGGGCAAATTCGATTTCGTCATCGGCAATCCGCCCTGGGTGCGCTGGGCGTACCTTTCGCAGGAATATCGCGCGGCGACGCTTCCGATGTGGCAAGGTTACGGGTTGTTCTCATTGAAAGGACACGCGGCGCGGCTTGGCGGTGGCGAAAAAGATTTTTCGATGTTGTTCACTTACGCGGTCGCGGATTACTACCTGGCAGACGGCGGCAAACTGGGATTTCTCATCACGCAAGAAGTTTTCAAATCGAAGGGCGCGGGTGAAGGTTTTCGGCGCTTCCGACTTGGCGAAGGCGCGCCGCTCAAAGTGTTGAAGGCGCACGACCTGGCGACGGTGCAACCATTCGAAGGCGCGGCAAATAAGACGGCGGCGATCATCCTGACCAAAGGCAAGCCGACGACGTACCCGGTGCGGTACACGCTTTGGACGCGCAAAAAAGGCGTCGGCAAGGTTCCGACCAATTATCACTTGAAGGATGCGCTGCCGTTGTTGCAGAAGAAACGATTGTCCGCGCGTCCCATCGGCGCGCCGACAAGTTCGTGGCAGACAGTTTCTGAGAGTCAGAAGGGATTGAGCGAGATCGAGGGAGCGAACGCGTATCAAGCGCGACGCGGCGCAAGCACAGAACCATACGGCGTATTCTGGTTAGAAGTCACCACCGTGCTTGAGGGCTTTGTGTATGTTTCCAACCTCAGCAAACGCGGCAAATACAAAGTTCAGCAGATTGAGGAACTGATTGAGCCCAAGATGGTATTCCCAGCGGTTTGTGGAGCGGACATTTGGCGATGGGGTGCTCATCATCCTGCTTGTGTCTTGATAACGCAAGATCCCAAAACTCGCGCGGGGTATTCAGAAGAAACGATGAAGATCGAATACCCACGAACTTATACGTATCTTCTGAGATTCAAGCGATTGTTGTTAGAACGCGCTTCATACAAGAAATATCATGCGGATGTGGGCAATCCGTTTTACAGTCAATACAACGTTGCCGCATATACTTTTGCGCGTTACAAGGTTGTGTGGAAACGTATGGCAAACGATCTCGTTGCAGCAGTCATTTCGCAAGGGAAGACGAAGTTTGGATGGAAGACTCTCATTCCAACTGACACAACTGCATTTTTCCCTGTTGACAACGAGGACGAAGCGCATTACCTCTGCGCGATTCTCAATTCGACCGTCGTACGCGAGTTCGTCAAGTCGTACTCGTCGGCAGGGCGTGGATTTGGTGCGCCGTCGGTGATGGAGCATGTTGGCATTCCCAAGTTCGACGCGAAGAACAAGACGCATGCAAAACTCGCGCAGTTGTCGAAAGAACTTCACGAAGCGAGATCGCAAAGCGCGTTGGAAAAAATGCCGCGCTTGGAAAAGCAGGTTGACGATGCGGTTGCCCGATTGTTTGGGATAAATTGAAATGAACAAATCAAACCAATCACAGATGGTGATGGGCGTCGCGGTGTATCTGCCGCATCAATGGGAGCGATTGTTGGCGACGGCGGAAGATCGCGAGAAACTTGAAGGCACATGGGATGAATGGCGCGCGGTGCTCGACGAGAGTGAACGCAACATGCGCGCGATTGGAATCAAGCCAATCGAAGTCGTGCTGGACATGGACGAATTCGAAAAATATTGCGCCGAGCGTGGTTTGACCAATGTCGGCGGCACGCGCGCCGAGTACGTGGCAGAACGATTACGCCAAGCATCGCAATGGTGAATTTTCGATCCTTCGACTTCGCTCAGGACAGGTTTTCGATTGCTGATTTTCGATTACGAGTAAATCAGAAATCGAAAATCGGAAATCGAAAATCAATAATTGGACAAATAGATCATTGAACACTGACACCCAAGAATCTCCAACCTCGAATCACCAATCCTGGCAACTGCTTACCTTCCTCTTCGCGCTCGCGAATTTCCTCGAAGTCGCGGTGGTCGCGCATTTCGTTTTGTTTACGCCCGCGTTTCTCCTCGCGATTGGTTTCGGCAAAAGTGAGATTGACGCGTGGACAGGACCGATTTCCTCGCTCGCGTTTTTGTTCGGTGTTTGGTTCGTGCCATTTTGGGGCGTCTTCGCCGATCGCTATGGACGCAAGCCGCTGGTTCTGCGAAGCCACTATGTCGAAATGATCGCGATGGCGCTCGCGGCGATCTCCAACCACATCTGGCTGTATCTGATCGCGCGCGCCTTGACAGGACTCGCGCTTGGCAACACGGGCTTGATGTACGCGTCGCTCACCGAAGCCGCGCCGAAAAACCGCGTCGCGCTCGCGTTGGGATTGGTGAACGCGTCTGCGCCGCTGGGCGCGCTCGTCGGTGGGTTGCTGGGCGGCTGGCTCGTTTCCGAATTCGGCGTCCACGCGCTTTTTGGCGTCGACGCGGCGATTTGTCTGATCACCGCGGTCATTCTGACCGCGTTCTATCGCGAGACGTTCACGCCGCGACCGACGCCGCCCGTGTCCACAATGCTCGGTGACGCGTTGCGCGCGGTGATTCATTCGCCTGTCGCCGTGACGATTTTCGTCGTCAGTTTCATTTCGTCGTCCGCGTTTTTCGTCGCGTATCCGTACTTGCCCGTGCGCGTCGGTGAACTGGTCGGCGAACGCGCCGCGCCCGCGATGATCGGCTTGACGCAAGGACTCGCGGGCGTGACGACGTTGCTCGGCTCCGCGCTGTGGGGCGCGCTGGCAGATCGCGCGGGGCATCGGCGCTTGCTTGCGGCGTTGATGACGCTGATGCCGTTGCTGTGGCTGCCGATATTTTTCGCGCAAGACATGACCGCGCTCACAGTCGGCTGGGTGCTGCTTAACGCGGTCAGTCCATCGGTCAGCAGTTTGATGTACACGATCATCAGTCTCAACGTGCCTGCGGAAAAACGCGGATCGGTCTTGAGCATGATCTATTTGCCGATGAACCTCGCATTCATCGTGGGACCATTTGCCGCGTCGCTCATCGCGCGCAGTTTGGAGGTGCGCGATGTGTTTCTGGTTTCGGCGGGCTTGGCGCTGATCGCGCTGGTGATTTTTGTGGGGAATGTGGGGAGAACGCGGGAAAAGTAATTTTCGGTCTTTCGGCTTCTTGGACACTGATAAACACTGATGAACACTGATTTCGCTATCTGTGTTTATCTGCGTTCATCTGTGTTCAAAGAATTTTCGCTGTCGCGATAGTCTTCATAGGGGAATGCCATAAATCGGAAAGCAACCGCGTTTCGGAAGAGGACATTACAATTTGGCAAGGCGCTCAAACAAGGTGCGGTTCTCACGGACGAGTTTTTCGGCGAATGGAATTGCGCTCTCCGCAAAGCGGGATTGCGATTGAGATTCGTTTCTTTCTTTCGCTTGCGCTTGGACGCGCAGCCACGCCTCGACGGCTTCGACGACGAAGGCGCGGACTTGTTGCGCCGAGATGCGATGATGGTCAAGTTCTTGCGTTACCGATTCAGGCAGCTCGATTGTAATTCTGTCCATCAGAGGTTCCTCATTTTCAATCTGACGCAATTATAACACATTGCGAATAGGGAGGCAACATGTTTCGTCTCGACAACAAAATCGCGCTGGTCACGGGCGGCGGGCGCGGACTGGGACGCGCGATCGCGCTCGCGTTGGCGGAAGCGGGCGCGGATGTCGCAGTGACGAGCCGCACGCTCGAACAACTGAACGAGGTCGCGGAGCAAATCCGTACGCGCGGTCGCCGCGCGCTCGCGGTAGAAACGGACGTGAGCGACAGCGCGTCGGTCGCGCAGATGGTCGAGGCGGCGCGCCAAGAGTTCGGACGGATTGACGTGCTGGTGAATTGCGCGGGCGTTGGCTGGGCGGAGAAACTCGCGGAGATGAGCGACGGCACGTTCGATTGGATCGTCAAGACGAATTTGTACGGGACGTTCTATTGTTGCCGCGAAGTGTTGCGCGGAATGATCGAGCAAAAGAGCGGGAGCATCATCAACATCGCGTCGGTCGCGGGCGCGAAAGGTGTCCCTGGGCTGGGCGCGTACGGCGCGAGCAAAGGCGGCGTCATCACGCTGACCAAAGCGCTCGCGATGGAAAACATGCGGCACAATGTCCGCGTGAACGCGATCGCGCCTGGCTATTTTCGCACCGATATGAATTCTGCGATTCTCGACGATCCTGACGCGGGTCCCAAACTCATCAAGCGAATTCCGATGCGCCGCGCGGGCGATCCGAAAGAAATTGGCGGACTCGCGATTTATCTCGCAAGCGATGAATCGTCATTTGTGACGGGGGAAGTGTACTTTATCAGCGGCGGGGAGATGGCGCAGTGAGGGAGCGAGACGCGAGAGGCGAGGGGCGCAGGCAAGATGCGACTATTCGTTGGCTTGGCGTAAAACCGAATCAACCACGTCTTGACTGATGCTGAATCCCTGTTGTCGCAGTTGCTCAATGTCAGGACGGATTGCCGCTAGAAGACCTGTCCGTTTCGCTTTGAGCAAAATGCCGAGCGTCCCAATCTTCTTCAATTTCAGTTCGGCAAGTTTGCGGCGTCCCCTTTTTTCATCCATCAGCACCCAGTCCGCGCCGATTTCGCGCGCCAATACAATTGTTTCAGCTTCGCCCAAGTCCATTTCATCCAGCAGGACATCAACTGCCAAGCGGTCTTGGACGCGAACAGTCTTTATCCACGTTGCAGCGGATACCTCGCGTTTTGCGCCGCCTTCTTCGCGCCCTCGTGCTACGGCTTCATCGTACACCGCTTGCGCGATTTGGATTTCGCCAAAGAGGTGCTTGAGCAGATCGAAGCGTTGAATTGTTGCGAGTCCAATCAAGGGCGTGGTGTTCGAGACAACAATCATCGGTTGGGCTTGACCTCCAATTTTTCGACTGCCTCAAACTCTTCGTCGAGTTCTTCGGGAGTGTAGTTAATGTAAGCGATGCCGCGCGCACGAAGCAAAGCCAAGAACTCGACGCGAGTGATGTTCAACAGACGCGCCGCCTTGCCCGAAGAAACATGCCCTTCAGTGAACAGCGTCAAGACCAGCCACTCAACAAGGCGACGTTGTACCGCGTTTTGGTCAAAGCCATATTGAAGGAGCGGTGCGGGGATGCGAACTTGAAATGTTGTTTCAGTCATCCAATTTCCTCCTGTGACACAATCGTCTGAAACCGATTGTATCGCAAAAGAGCAAATTTGCCAATTGGGAACAGAGCAACGTTGTCGCGCAACCACATCCTCGTATTCGCATCGGGCCTAATCGCCACTCATCACACAAATTTCGCCGCGAGAATCCGCGCAACCTCTTCCAGAAATCTGCGATCTTGCGCGGTGAACGCGGCAGGCACGTCGCTGTCAATGTCAATCTCGCCAAAGACGCGCGCGCCGCGCATAATCGGCACGACGATTTCGCTGCGCGTTTGCAAACTGCACGCGATATATTCCACGTCCGCGTTCACTTCGTCTACTCCGAACTACGTTACAAACGAGAAATCAATTTCTCATAATCCGCATGCGCGCCGATCCAAAACCAAACCACCACATCTCCATCGCGAGTTCCAACAGCGCGATAATCCAAATTGATTCGCGCTGAGTAAATTGGTCTGGTCGGATGTATTTGCTTGAAATGCAAACTTGGGTGATACGGATTTTGTTTGAAAAATCTGTACGCCTGGCGGGCTTGACGCTGGACATGTTGCGGCAACTGCTCCAACGCTTTGCGAAAATGCTCGGTGGTATGCGAGGTCATAACTTGTCTGGGTCAAGCACCTGAGTTCGTCCAGCCCGAAATTCCGCCAGCGCTTCATCCGCCAATTGCTCAAGCGCGTGAGGCGACTTGGCAAAGAGTTCATCCCATCGTCGTTCCGAAGCAAGTTCTTCAAGTATCCAAGTGGCGACTGTATCTTGTTCTTGCTGAGGCAATTTGGACGCCTCGACGAATGCCCTCTCTAAAAGTTTTGTCATCGCGACGCTCCTTTCGCTTCGATTATACACGAAATTGCGCCGACGCGCTATTCTGTATCGCCCGCGAATCTCGCCGCGAGCAACCGCGCAACCTCTTCCAAGAATTTGCGATCGCGCGCGGTGAACGCGGCGGGCACGTCGCTGTCAATGTCAATTTCGCCGAGGACGCGCGCGTCGCGCATAATCGGCACGACGATTTCGCTGCGCGTCTGCAAACTGCACGCGATATATGCCGCGTCCGCGTTCACGTCGCCCACGACGACGGTTTCCTTCACGCGCGCGGCGCGCCCGCAAATCCCCGCGCCAATCGGGATGCGCGTGTGTTCGGTCGGTCGTCCGCGATACGGACCCAGCACGAGCGTTTCGCCTTCAAGCAGATAGACGTAGACACCTGTGTAATGCGGAAAATTTTCGTGCAGCGCGGCGGTAGTTTTATCGAGCAACGTCGCGAGCGGCTCGCCCATTGATTTGTTGAGCAAGTCTATCGTTACGCGTTCGCGTGACGTACGATCATCCATTTCTATCCTCGATGGAAAAACCTGTCAGGTCTCCGAGACCTGACAGGTTTCGTCTTATCGAATGAATCCGCCTGTCGCCCACGCAATCGCAGGCGTTGGATACAGCCCCAGCGCGATCACGCCGATCAACGCGATGACGAGCGCGAGCGCGACGAGCGGCGCGACGCGCACGCGATCCCAGCCCGTCGCGGTCTCGCTCATGTACATCTGCACGATGGGGCGCAGATAAAAGTACGCCGACACGAGACTGTTCAGCACGCCGATTACCGCGAGCCACGCCCACCCCGTTTCGACTGCCGCGCTGAAGATGAAAAATTTCCCCGTGAATCCCGCGAGCGGCGGAAAGCCCGCGAGCGACAGCATGAAAATCGCGAACGCCGCCGCAACCAACGGATGTTTGCCTGCCGCGCCGCCAAAATCGCGAATCTCCAATCTCTCGCGCTCGCCGTCGCTCAGCGCGATCACCGCGCCGAACGCGCCCAGGTTCGTCAGTGTGTACGCGAGCAGATAGAACAGCGCGGACGACGCGCCGCTCGCGCCCATCGCGACAAGCGCGATCAAAATGTAGCCCGCGTGCGCGATGCTCGAGTACGCCAACATTCGCTTGACATTCGATTGCAGCAGCGCGGCGACGTTGCCGAGTGTCATCGTCAGCACCGCGATCACCGCAAGCGCGAGCCGCCAATCGAGCGCGGGGAGCGCGACGAGAAACGCGCGGAAGAACGCGCCGAACGCGGCGGCTTTGACCGCGACGCTCATAAACGCAGTGACCGCCGTCGGCGCGCCGTCGTACACGTCGGGCGTCCACCAGTGAAACGGCACGAGCGCAACTTTGAACGCAAAGCCGACGAGCAGCAAGCCCATGCCAATCAGTACGAGATCGTTCGAGAAATTCTTGTTGAGCGCATCGGCAATCTTCATCAAATTTGTCGTGCCCGTGCCGCCGAAAATGAACGCGATGCCGTAGAGAAAAAACGCGGACGAAAACGCGCCGAGCAAAAAATATTTCAAGCCCGCTTCGAGCGAACGCGCATCGGCGCGCTTGAACGCGGCGAGAATGTACAGCGGCAGCGAAAGTAATTCGAGCGCGAGAAAGATGACGATGAGGTCGGTCGCGGTCGCCATCAAAATCATGCCGACCACGGCGAACAGCACGAGCACATAGTACTCGCCTTGATCGACGCGGTGCGCGCGAATGAAATCGATGGCGAGCAAAATGCTCAACGCCGCGCCGAGCAGAATCACGAGCGTCAGAAACAAACCAAAGTCATCGGCGACGACCATTCTGCCAAACGCGCTAGCGTTCGCGTCCCACAAGCCAATCGTCGCACCAGCCGCGACGAGCAAGCCGATCAAACTCGCAAAGCCGAGCCAGCGTTTGCGATGCGCGGGCGTGACGAGTTCGGCAAGCAAGACGACGAGCGCGGTGATCGCGACGATCAGCGCGGGGGCGATCACGCGGAAATTTAGGTCAGGGACGGAGAGACTCATAGTGAATTTTCGATTTTCGATTGCGTGAAACGTGTTGCGTGTTGCGTGAAAACGGAATACGCAACACGCAGCACGTTTTCATTTGATTGCACTTAACAAACTTGACACACTCGGCATCATCGGATCCAAGAACGTGCGCGGGTAGACGCCGATCCAGACGATAAAGACGACGAGCGCGACAAGCAGCGCGATTTCGCGCGGCGATAAATCCTTCAGCGATTTGTTTTCGTCGCGCGTGAGCGGACCGTTCATCACGCGTTGGTACATCCAAAGCAAGTAAATCGCGGACAGCACGACGCCGGTCGCGGCAACTGCGGCGTACCAGACATTCGTTTGAAACGCGCCGACGAGAATGAGAAACTCGCCGACGAAGCCGTTCAAGCCAGGCAAACCGACAGACGAGAACATCACGATCAGCAGGAACGCCGCGTAGATCGGCATCGCTTTGGCGACGCCGCCAAAATCGGCGATGAGGCGCGTGTGGCGACGTTCGTACAACATGCCGACGAGCAAAAAGAGCGCGCCCGTTGACAAGCCGTGATTGATCATTTGCAAAATGCCGCCGCTGATTCCTTGCGCGTTGAACGCGAACAGACCGAGCATCACAAAACCCAGGTGCGATACGCTCGAAAACGCGACGAGCGATTTGACATCGCGCTGGACTGCCGACACAATCGCGCCGTAAATAATGCCGATGAGCGCGAGCGCGATGATGATCGGCGCGAATTGTTGTGATGCTTCGGGAAACAGCGGCAGGTTGAAGCGGATGAAACCGTACGTTCCCATCTTCAACAGCACACCCGCGAGAATCACGCTGCCTGCCGTCGGCGCTTCGACGTGCGCGTCGGGCAGCCAGGTGTGGAACGGGAACATCGGTACTTTGATCGCAAAGGCGAGCGCGAACGCGCCGAACAACCACGGCTGAAGTCCGAGCGGCACAGGCGTTCCCAACAGGTCAGGCAGCGCGAACGTGAGCGCGCCCGTCGCGTCGCGATGCGCAAAGACCAAAACCAGAATCGCGACGAGCATTAACGTCGAGCCGAACATCGTGAACAGTATGAATTTGATTGCCGCGTAGACGCGCCGCCCGTGTCCCCAAATGCCGATGAGGAACGCCATCGGAATCAACGTGAATTCCCAAAAGACGTAGAACAGGAACAGATCGAGCGAGACGAACACGCCGATCATCGCGGCTTCGAGCGCGAGGAAAAAGAGGTGATACTCTTTGACGCGCTCGGTGATACCGACCCAGGATCCGCCAATCGCGATGACCATCAAGAACGTCGTCAGCATGACGAGCAGAATGCTCAACCCGTCGACGCCGACATAGTACGAAATGTCGAATTGCGGAATCCACGCGACGCGCTCGACGAATTGCATTTCGGCGGTGCCGCGAAAGGACGCGAAAAGTGCTACGGAAACCGCGAATTCCGCGAGCGTGACGAGCAGCGCGAAAAACCGAATCGCGCGTTCCGATTGGCGCGGGATGAAAAGCAGAATCAGCGCGCCGAGAAGTGGAATTACAATTAGGGCAGAAAGAAAATTGAATGGCATAATTGTAACAGGCAAATCGTCATTGTGAAAATGGATTATTTCGTCGGCGTTGGCGTTCGCGCCGCTTCTCTGGTGTGCGCTAAGAGAAAGCGGAATGCTTCGTGCTTCATCTCTGGCGTAGTCTCATGCGCCAGGCCGGGATATTGTTTGAATTGGCTGTTGACGCCAACGGAAACAAGAAACTGGTGCAGTGCCTTCATTCGCTTGGGATTTGTGTCTCCAAGATTCTCTCGAACGAATACTTTTTCTGGCTCGGTAAAAATGTCGTTGAAAGCAAGCGGGTCGTTTTCGCGACGCGTATCATTCTCGCCTACAACGATCATGTTCGGAATCTTTTTGAACGTTTCCAGATCGAATGGTTTGCCCGCCAGAGTTTCGAGATCCCGAATCCCCAATGGATAGTCCAGCGGTTGTCCATTCAATTCCGCGACTGGGAGCGGCGCAGGCGTAAATGCGCCCAACCACATGGCGCGCACCTTTTCCGGATTCATGATCGCAAATCGGTAGGAGAATGTCGCCGGAACCGAAAACCCAAACAAGAGAACGCGTTCGTCCACATCCAGACCAGCCCCGCGCAGTGAAGGGAGAT
Source organism: Candidatus Aquidulcis sp. (assembly GCA_020723345.1). Taxonomy (GTDB): domain Bacteria; phylum Chloroflexota; class Anaerolineae; order UBA4142; family UBA4142; genus VGOB01. The sequence continues at coordinate 45,248 of DYJA01000030.1, forward strand.
ATTGATTCCACACCGCGTCGCTGAATTTGAGATCGGGGCGTCGGTGAAACTCGATGCTGGTAGTGAATGTCCCTAGATGGAGTGAATTGATATAGAGTTCCCTGGTTCTCGGCATCGCCACGCTCAAGATCGGCACGCCATAGGTTTCGGCATAGGTCCGCAACCCGCTGAGGTTTCTTTCAGTACTGGCTTCGTGCACCGCATAGTCGTTGGATGAACTGCTTGTGCCATTGGGCCAAATGCAAACGGTGATCATTTGTTTTCCGATTGCGCTTTTCGGAAAATAGGAAAACCACGTGTACGATTTTTCGTTCGGGAATGGATGTTTGACTATTTCGCCCGATTTCAATATTTCCAACACTTGCGCCGATATTGTCGGCGTAGCAGTTGCCGTACTGGTTGGTGTGCGCGTCGCGGTTGCGATGGGCGTTGCAGTATTTGTCGGCAACGCGGTCAAAGTAGGCGATGGCAGCGCGGTCGGTGCGACTGTTGCAATTGGCGCGGCTGTTGGCGCGCACGCAGCCAATAGGAGCAACATTGCAATCGAAACAGCGCCGCCGATTCTCATTTGGTCATCCTCGAAAGATCAACCACCCCAGCACGATCACCGTGCCGATCAACATCATCAGCGCGTACGCGCGTGCGTATCCGTTCTGCCAGCCGCGCATGATCCGACTGAGCGACGCCGTCGCGCGCCCCAGTCCGTTTGCGAAACCGTCAATGATTTTTACGTCGACGATTTGCCACAAGAACATCGCAAGGCGATAGCCCTTGTCGACAAAGAGCCAACTGTAGAATTCGTCAATCCAATATTTGTGCCACAGCAAATTGTAAATGCCGCTGAATCGCCGCGCGAGCGTCACGGGAATCGTCGGTCGCGCGAGGTAGAACCAGTACGCGACGCCGATACCGAGCAAGCCCGCGGCAACTGACGCGCCGATCAGCATCCACTCGGTTGACGCGGCGAGATGCAAATCATGCGGCTTGAAGACCGGCTCGAAATACCCTTCGAGGAAATTCGCGCCGATCACTTTGGGCATTCCGACGAAACCGCCGAACACCGACAGGATCGCGAGAATCGCGAGCGGAATCGTCATCACGGCAGGGGATTCGTGGGGACCATGCCACGCGCCGTGCGAGTCGTGTTGCGTGTTGCGTGTTCCATTCTCCCATCGCGGTTCCGTGTGAAACGTCAAGAAGAACGCGCGGAAAATGTAGAACGCAGTGAGTCCCGCGGTGATCAAGCCAATCGCCCAGATCGCGGTGTGACCGGTCGCGAACGCGCTCGCGAGAATTTCGTCTTTGCTGAAGAAACCCGCGAAGAATGGAAAGCCCGCAATCGCGAGCGCGGCGGCGAGGAATGTGATGTACGTGCGCGGCATTTTCGCGCGCAAGCCGCCGAGTTGCCGCATGTCGACGATGCCGTTCATCGCGTGCATCACGCTGCCCGCGCCGAGGAAGAGGAGCGCTTTGAAGAACGCGTGCGTCATCAAATGGAAAATGCCCGCGCCGTACGCGCCGATGCCGACGGCGACGAACATATAGCCGAGTTGCGAAATCGTCGAGTACGCGAGGACGCGCTTCAAGTCCATCTGCACGAGCGCGATCGTCGCGGTGTAAATCGCGGTGAGCGCGCCTGTCCACGCGATGACATTCGACGCGAGCGGCGACAGTTCGAACAAGGCGTGGGAGCGCGCGACCATATAAACGCCCGCGGTCACCATCGTCGCGGCGTGAATGAGCGCGCTGACGGGCGTGGGACCTTCCATCGCGTCGGGCAGCCAGACGTAGAGCGGAATCTGCGCAGACTTGCCGACCGCGCCGGCGAACAAAAGCAGAGTGATGACAGTAATCACCGTTTGGTTGACTGCTTCCGCGTGCGCGAACACATCGGCGAAGTTGAGCGTGCCGAAAGTCGTGAAGATGAGGAGCACACCGAGTCCGAAACCGAAATCGCCGACGCGTGTCGTGATGAATGCTTTTTTGCCCGCCGATGCCGCTTCGGGTTTGTGGAACCAGAACGAGATCAGCAAGTACGAGCACAAGCCGACGAGTTCCCATCCGACGTACATCAGCAAATAGTTGCTGCCGAGCACGAGCATCAGCATCGAGAACACGAAAAGGTTGAGGTACGTGAAGAATCGTCCGTAACCCTCGTCGTGTTCCATATAGCCGATGGAATAGACGTGGATGAGAAAGCCGACGCCGGTGACGACGAGCAGCATCAGCGCGGAAAGCGGATCGAGCAAGAACGCGACGTCAATCCGAAAATCGGAAACAGGTATCCAGGTAAACAAGGATACGTTGATGACGCGATGCGCTTCGTCCGCGTATTGCATCACGCAGAACGCGAGCAGCGACACGACAAACGACGCGCCAACCGCGCCGCATGCGATTACGCTGACGAGCCAGCGCGGCATGCGAAGCATGCGCGAAAAGATTGCATTGATTGTTGCGCCCGCGAGGGGAAGCGCAGGGACGAGCCAGAGATAGTTGATCAAGTTAATAATTCCTTGGCAAAAGTATCATGTTGCCGATTTTAAGACTTGCGCGCAAACTTTTTATGGCTTGCTCTGCTTCTCTAGTATGCAGTACAGATTGTGGGAAAAGTACTCTGTCAAGAACGGAACCTGACTGATCAAGGAGAACAGCCGTGACACTGGGCGTTTGCTGGCGTTGACCTGTAGGAAGATTATCGCCATTCCACAAGAGCGAAAGAGACGTAGATACTCAGCCAAGGGTAAAGCGTTCAATCCTAAATCATGGATCGAGGTGACCTTTTGAGAATCAAATCGATTATGCCAGTTGACCAGGAAGCGCTCGGGGAAGAGCGCATGTCCCCACGGTCGAAGCATCCTAGTCCGCCCGTGATCCCCAAAGGGACTGTTCCATAGAGGACCAAAGCCAGCATAGACCCGACCACCCACCTTGAGACGCTTTTTCATCTCTGCCAAGACCTGCTCTAAACCAATGACATGTTCAAAAGTGTCCTTCGAGACAAAGTAGTCGATGTCCGATTCCGGTGCTTCACTCAAGTTCTGAAAACGAAATTCAATCGTATCCGCGAATTGAGGATAATTACGCCTTAGATTCTCGTTGGCAAAGTCAATTAGGCGCATGTTCAAATCGAGTCCAATAACCCGTCTAGCCCCTGACAGAGCAATATCGACGCAGAGACTGCCGTGCCCACAGCCCAAGTCGATGACCACCGCGTCTTTGAAATTGGGTTTCCCCCCGAGGCGTCCCCAATAGCGCGGGTTCTCAACCTGACCGAGGTTGAAGTAGTCAATGTCATCTTGTTGCAGCATCAGCATTGCGCACATTGCAATCTCGAACTTTCAATCTTGTCAATTCTCTTTGATAATGACGAGCCAGCGCGGCACGCGGAGCGTCCGCGAAAAGATTGCGTTAATTGTTGCGCCCGCGAGTGGGAGCGCAGGGATGAGCCAGAGATAGGTGAGCAAGTTAGTAGTTCCTTGATGATTTAATTGGGCGGTATTGAGAGTTTTGTGTAAATTCCCAAAATCCACGCTTGGCGGAAACACATTTACACAAAATTCGGCGAACCGCCTTTAATTGCGATAATACCAGGATGGATTTGGGAGTACGTCTTGACCGTCGTCAGACTATTCGACTGTGCTTCCCATCACCTTTTGCAAATCTTGGATTTTCTTTTCTACCATTAGGCTCGGTGGGGGTGATTTGGTTCCGCGCAAGAACAGCACCCTCAGAATCACCATGATTATGCCAAATATCAATCCATTCAGCCCAACCCAATACCATGGGTAGACTTGGGAGAATAAAGGATAGGCTCTAAACTCACTGGTTAGTAACGGCGAAAGCACCTCGGTTAATCCAAAAGCAGCAGTTGCCGAAACCACAATGTTGATTACTGCCAGGGCATTGCTTTGTCGTTCATTTGTCAGGCTTAGACTATGTATCCCTCTTAGGATATCTATTTCTTGCTCATTTTGCTGTTGCTGCCTTATTCGATCTTGGATAATAACAGCTTGGTCTATCTCATCGTCCAAACGTCTTGCTTTCGCTTCTACCAACTCAGTCGCAGGACGATATTTCAGGCCTGGATTTCCAAGTAGCCGCCGATAGAGGGGCTCAAGCTGTGCCCCATGGAAAAGGTTGAAAAAATCAAAAGTTCGGATTGAGCGCGTTATTCTCCTCCGCTGCTCAATGATCCGGATAATTGCTTTCGGGTCATTAGCTGCTCCGGAGGAGATTTCCTCAAGCATTTTTTCTAGCTCACCATCGAATGCATGCACCAGTGCAGTTTGCAGATTAAGAAGCTCGAAAATTCGTACGATTTCTATATCGACGAGACCATATTTGTCGATCCGATTAGTGCCACTTTCTCCCAAGATGAAGTCAGCAGCCTGGTTAATGTGGATAGCATGATTTGGCCAAACGAATAAAGCACGAGACTCTCTTCTCTCTTCGTTATCCAATTGCACCACTTTGTCACTCAAGTCTCTATCCCGACCATCAGTGAATAGCCAGGATATCTCCTGTGCATGCTCCCTACAGAACGAGTGCCAATCAAAATTAGAGCGATCTAGGCCATCTATACCCCATATATTTAGAATCGGACCAAAGCTAGTTGGAAAGAGCGAGTGGCTTCTTTGTGAATTGTGAAGATCGCGCAAATATTTGCAACCAATAGGATCTTCCTCGTGACACATCAGGACGTACCACTCTTGATCTACAGATTGTGGATCGTATTCGGTCCCTAACGCTTGCCCAAGTGATCTATGTATCTGTATGAAATAGTAATTCATTACCTCGCGCAAATAGAGAAAGGTGACTTGATCTTCGGACGGAAGACAGACCTTAAGATGTACAGGTTGTCCAGATCCATCTTTTGCGAGTAACCACTGACGCGTAAGGAACGTGATCTCTTCCATAGAAAAAGCATCATCTCCTTGGGCATTAGGCTGAGACATACAGAGATTGAATACACCGAACCCGCTTCCTCCATCTATCAATAGGTTTACCCTAATGGGTGTAGTTAACTCACGTTCAGTTCCAACTTTTTGAGTCACCAATTCAAATGGTTGTAAATGGACGCGCACCAATTTGGTGCTATCCAAGAAGCGTACATCAAACAAGTCGAGATCAATTTCATCAACCTCATCCGGCTTACCAACACGAGCAAGGTCTTTCACAAGCGAATGCTTTCTCAGATTAGGTAGGGCGGATTCTAAAGCATCTTGTTCCAAGCCAAAATCATAAGCACGCAACCAACAAATGGAAAATGCAGAAACGCGCAAGGTGAAGGGCTTCATATAGGACCTCCTCCGAGAATTTTCTGTGCGAACTGGCTTAGTTTATCCGGCAAGTGACAATTTCTCCGACTGTACTTTTTGACGAAGCGCTGCAACAGTTCAAAACGACTCTATTCGGTCTTCACCTTTGTCCCATTTCCACCAGCGGCTTAATTGTTTCCGCAAAGATCCGTTCCCATGTGTACTTCCGCAACAAACGCCGCTTCAATTGATAGCGTGCGTCTTGCGCGAAGAACCGTGTGATGCGGTCTGAAATCACTGCCGGTGACTCATCGAGTGAAAAATAATGTGCCCACTTACCTGCTGATTCTCGAAAAGGAGGAATATCCGAACAGAAGACTGGAAGGCGTGTAACTCCCGCTTCCAAAATCGGTATGCCAAAACCTTCACGTACGCTTGTGAACAATAGGGCATCAGCAAGGAGATATAGATCGCGTCGTACTTCATCGTTCACGAAACCATATTCTAGGAGAAAGGTGATTGCATCGTCTACACCTCGCTCGTGCCGCAACCTGTACAATTCATCCAAATACGAAGTATTCGCAGGGTTGTGCGGGCCCAGTGGTCCCATTACAATCAACCGGGGCATGTACCCACGGTTACGTAGCGCAGCGATGATTTCAATCGCCAATTCGATGTTCTTACGTCTTGTGACGCGTATAGGCATCAGAAATAACGGCATGGCACCAAGCAAATTCATCTCGCTAACCCACTGCGCTGTCGTCTGCGTGACGCCCAAAAATTCACATGTATCTATACCCACCGGCACAACTGCTATGTCAGCTTCAGAGATTTCCAACAGATGTGCGAGTTCCTTACGCCGTGCCTCGGAAATGACAACATATTTCACACCTATCCATGCTTTTCTTAAGAGATCCCAAGGTGCTCCTGTATGCATTTCTTTTTCGTAAACAGGATCGCTCCAAGCGAAATCGTGACACCACCCGATTAAGGATACGCGCTGCGTCTGTACGATTTCATGCAACGCGTTTGTCAGGGCAAGATTCTTGTGAAGTGTTAAAACATTGTGTGCGATGCACACATCCACATCTGCCAGTGCGCTTTCGAGGCAGTCACGCACAGTAGCGGTGAGCGAGCAAAAGTTGCTGGAGATGATTCCCATCGCCAATTCGTGAGTAACTTCGGTAACATAGGGATGCGTTGAATCTACTGCCGGAATGATCTGCACAGGCACACGCGCGTCGAATTGATCACCTCGCCCTGCGATAATCTTCACAGGATAATCGTGATCTGTGAACAATCGCGCATGTGTGGCAATCGTGGATTCGACGCCGCCAATGGTCGGCGGTGCGGCGTAGTGCAAGAGTGCTAGGCGCGGCCTTTCGCGGTTTATCATCATTTCTCTCCTGCCATGCATTGGAAACATAGCATATAGACCACGAACTTGTCGCCGGGCAGCCACGTTATGATGCCGCTCTTCACCTTTGACCCTAGGTCAGATCGGTCCGACTGCAATCTACCCGATAACAAGCATAACGCCAATACTCCCTTCGCGGAAATGAATTCTGTTCTCACTCGCGGGTCCACATCTCGGCCGGCCCGGATTGCCAAATCAACGGCTATCGATCTCAAAACCTGCTTCGTGGGCTTGCCGCGCGCCAGTCCCGGAATTTTATCCGAGAGCGTCTTTACGCCTCCAACGCCACCCTAAACTTGCACAACTCGTCGCCCTTCGCGCGGCATGAAATTTCCTGCACCTGGAAATCGTCGCCGTCGAGCGCCCACGCGACGATGCCGTGAATGAAACCTGCGACCGCGTGACACACGGACGCGTCGTGCGTCCAGCCCTTGCAATACGCGCAATTCCACGCCTCGTAGTAAAAGTACTGCGCGTCCTCGGAGATCGTCACGTGCGTATTGAGTTGCTCGTTGACTGCTTTTGCCGCCGTGTCGAGCGCGAACTTGACCTTGTGTCGCCGCGAGAAAAATTTTGCCGCCAACTTCGCCGCATTCGCGAGCGCGGCGTTTGCTTCCAGTCCGAATTTCGCTTGCCCGCGCCCGACGCGCTGCATGATCGCGCGTGAGCCGCGCGCGCCGTAAATGTCGAACAACGCGCGATTGACTTTTCCAATGTCGCTCAACCTTTGTCCGTTGCGTTCGGTATCGTTGGGCGGATAATTGTTAATGAACTGCGCCAAGCCCCCTTGCTGCAAAATGGTCGCCAGGCCTTGTGCGCCTACAACATCTTCAACCCCGAGTAAAATCGCGCGGAATGCTTTGTTGGCTACGAGCGAATCTTGATCCACGAACTAACCCTTCAGCGTATTTGCTTCGTCGACGTTGACGGTTTGCCGCGTGCGGAACAACGCGACGATGATCGCGAGTCCGACCGCGACTTCGGCGGCGGCAACAGTGAGAATCAGAAACACGAACACCTGACCGTCGATGCTTTGCAGATAGCGCGAAAAGCCGACGAACGCGAGATTCACCGCGTTCAGCATCAACTCGATGCTCATAAACATGATCAGCGGATTGCGCCGCATCAGCACGCCGACCGCGCCGATGCTGAAAAGAATCGCGCTGAGGATGATGTAGTGATTTACGGTTAGCATCATAACACCAAGTCAATCAGTGTTCAGTATTCAGCGCCACATTCACTGAACGCTGAATACTGAATACTGGATACTGAGCATGAACAGTGCTCATTGTCTTTTCTTCGCCAACACAATCACGCCCACAATCGCGACGAGCAGCAACAGCGACGTGATTTCAAACGGCAAGAGAAAATCGGTGAAGAGCGACGCGCCAACCGCTTGCGTGCTCCCGATTTGCGCGATCAATTCGGGTGTGAATGGTCCCCGCGTCGGTGGCAGGACGGCGAGCGCGATGACGAGCGCGAGTTGCGCGACAAGCGCGACGCCGAAAATCACCGCGAGCGGGCGCTGCCATTTCAATTCCTCTTTCAAAGGATCGCTGCCTGGGCTAAGCAGCATAATGACGAACACAAACAGGATCAAGATCGCACCCGCGTAGATCATCACTTGCGCGGCGGCGAGGAACGGTGCGCTCAACAAAACGTACAGCCCCGCCAGCGAAACGAACACGACGGCGAGACAGAGCGCGCTGTAAACCGGGTTTCGCAGCATGACGACACCCAGGGCGGCAATGACTCCCAGCGCGGCGAGAAAATAAAAAGGAATGAGTTCCATTTACATTTTGGACTCGTAGGACAAATTTGTAAATTTGTCCTACTTGAATATCACCATCACAATCGCGGTGACAAAAATGTTGGCGAGCGCGAGCGGCAGCAGCACTTTCCAGCCAAAGCCCATCAATTGATCGTAACGAAAGCGCGGAAGCGTGCCGCGCATCCACATCATCACGAAAATGAAAAACATGATTTTCAGAATGAGCCAATGCACGCCCGGCAGAATTCCGAACGGACCTTGATAGCCGCCCAGGAACATCGTGGACGCAATCGCGCTGACGGTCAGCATGTTGATGTACTCCGCCATGTAGAACAGCGCGAACTTGAGCGACGAATATTCCGTCTGATACCCCGCGACCAATTCCGTTTCCGCTTCGGGCAGGTCGAACGGCAGGCGATTGACTTCGGCGACGGCGGCGATAAAGTAGATGATGAAACCGAGCGGCTGCCACACGACGTTCCAAATGAACGATTGCTTTTCTACGATGTCCACGAGACTGAGCGAGCCGCTGAGCATCAGCACGCCGACGAGCGCAAGCCCCAGCGAGATTTCGTAACTGATCATCTGCGCGGTCGAGCGCAGCGCGCCGAGCATCGAGTACTTGTTGTTCGAGCCCCAGCCGCCGAGCACGATGCCATAGATGCCGAGCGATCCAATCGCGAGCAAGTACAGCACCGCGATATTCACATCCGCGATATAAAAATCGATGTGGTAGCCGAAAATTTCCGTCGAAGGATGGAGCGGCATCACTGCCCACGCGAGCAGCGCGGTGCCGACGGCGATCCCCGGCGCGATTGTGTAAATGATCTTGTCGGCTTGCGCGGGCCAGAAATCTTCCTTGAAGATCATTTTGATCGCGTCCGCAATTGGTTGCAGGAGCGCGATGCCGCCAATCGCGCCGACGCGGTTCGGTCCGATACGCGATTGAATCTTCGCGATGACGTACCGCTCGACCAGCGTCAGGTACGCGAACGCCGTCAACAACGCGATGATGACGACAATCGTTTTGATGAGCGCTTCGATTAAAGTTACGACAATCGGATCCAAGTCCACAAACGCCTCAACAATTCACGCAACACGGAACACGTGCTTCGTGTTGCATGTTGCGTGTCAATCTTTTCGCAATCGCTCCACGATCTCGTCCAACTTTTCAATCGTCAAGTCTTGCAGATGTTCCGCGCCATCGATCAACATCACCGGCGCGTGATCGCAACCGCCCAGACATTCGGCTTCCTTCAAAGTAATTTTGCCGTCGGCGGAAGTTTGCCCGGCTTGGCAACCCAGTTTGTGTTCGAGATGTTCGAGCATCGTTTCGGAACCGCGCAGCGCGCACGGCAGATCGTTGCAGAACATGATCGTATGCTTGCCTTGTTGCTCGCGCGCGTACATCGTGTAAAACGTCGCGACGCCGTTTACTTCGGTTTTGGAGAGTCCGACCAAATCGGCAATTTCTTGAATCGCTTCATCAGGTAGCCAGCCCATCGCGCGCTGAACGAGATGCAGCGCGGGCATCACCGCCGAACGCGCATCGGGATATTTCGTCATCAAATTTTGAATATCAGATTTCGCTTGTTCGGAGAGCATCAATCTCTAATCTCCAATCTCTAATCTCTGATCAATCCCACTCGAATCCGCCCTTGCGCCAAACGTACACATAGCCGATCAGCAGGACGAAAATAAAAATGCCCATTTCGATCAGCCCAAACAATTCCAACTGGCGAAAGAGGACCGCCCAGGGATAAAAGAAAATAATTTCGATGTCGAACAAAATGAAGAGGACAGCCGTCAGGTAATACTTGATGGAGAAGCGCCGCCGGGCAGAACCGAACGGCGGCATACCGGATTCGTACGGGGCAAGTTTAGCGGAATTCGGTCGGCGCGGTCCCGTCATCGCAGAAAGCGTTAGCGCAATCGCGGCAAACGCTACCACGACGACAACCATCACCAGGATAGGCAAATAGTCTGCGGGCATTGATCAATCCGAATATGGCGAAGTTGAAATCTGGGCGCATCATATTACAATTCAGATCGTTTGTCAACAATAAAAATGTGCGCGAGAGGTTCGTCGTCTCGCGCACATTTGGAGATGCCTCGTTCTTGGGTCAATGTCCTGGCATCTTCATCATCGGACCCTCGCGCAAAAATTTCTCGGGGTCTTTGTCGAACGCGACCTTGCAACCGCGGCTGCAAAAATAGTACGTCGTCCCCTTGTACTCGGACTTGGCCGCTTCTTTTCCTTCGACCACCGTCATTCCGCAAACTGGGTCTTTGTGCTCCATCTGAAATCCTCCTATGATTGTTGTTGGACAATTTTCAAAATTGTCCTACTTGATCGCATCAATCCCGATAAACAAACTGCCGATCAACTGCCGCACTGCGCGCACGCGAAAGCCCGCGCGCTCGATCAGTTGTGCGGTGTCGCGATTCAGGTGGCAATTCCCCGCGACTTGTTTCCACAGCGGCGTGAGCGCGTCCTGCGCGCGCGCGATCAAATGATTCTTGACGCGCACGTGTTCGACCAGACGAAACGCGCCGCCGGGCTTGAGCACGCGCTGCACTTCGCGCACTGCGCGCGCTGGATCGCCGATGCTGCAAAACGTCAGCGTGCCGACCACCGCGTCGAACGACGCGTCGGCGAACGGCAAATCTTCCGCGCGCGCTTGGTACAACAAAGTGATCTCACCGCGCCCGTTCTTTCGCTTCATCGCGCGTTCGAGCGATTCGCCGTCGGGATCAATCGCGGCAACAGATTCGACCGCGCGATAGTGTCGCAAATTCAATCCCGTGCCAACGCCGATCTCCAGCGTTCGCCCGCGCGCCGCGCTGACAGCCCACTGGCGCCAGCGCCGCACGCCGAGAAAATCGAACGGCGCGACGATTGGATCGTAGATCATTGCAATTATTTCGCTCATAGAGAGATTGGAGATTAGAGATTCGCTCAATTTCCAATCTCTAATCGCTAGATTGTCGGCGCTTTGAAATTCCGCAGCCGCAGTGAATTCGTCACGACGAACACGGACGAGAACGCCATTGCCGCCGCCGCGATGATTGGGTTCAACAGCCAGCCGAAGAACGGGTATAGCGCGCCCGCCGCGATCGGAATGCCGAGGATGTTGTAAATGAACGCCCAGAACAAATTGCCTTTGATCGTGCGAATCGTTCGTTTCGACAACGCGATTGCCGTGACGACGCCGCGCAAGTCGCCGGAGATCAGCGTGATCTCCGCGGCTTGCATCGCGACATCGGTGCCCGTGCCAATCGCAATGCCGATGTTCGCTTGCGCGAGCGCGGGCGCATCGTTGATCCCATCGCCCACCATCGCGACAATTTCGTTTTGTTGTTGCAGTTCTTTGACCTTGTCCGCTTTTTGCCCGGGCAACACTTCCGCGAAATAGTGATCGATGCCGACTTGCTTCGCGATCGCGGCTGCGGTGCGCGGATTGTCGCCGGTCAGCATATACACATTCAAACCCAGGTTCTTGAGCGCCGCGACTGCCGCGCGCGAATTCGGTTTGAGCGTATCCGCGACGGCGATCAAGCCCGCCGCGCGTCCGTCAATCGCCGCGAACATCGCGGTCTTGCCTTCGTCCGCCAATTGACTGGCTCGCGTTTCCAGACCATCGAGCGCGATCTTGGAATCGCTCATCAGTTTCGCGTTGCCGATCAAAAGTTCGTGTCCATCCACGCGCGCGCGTACGCCGTGCCCCGCGACCGCGCCAAACTCCGACGGCTCAGTCAACGCGAGCCCCGCGTCTTGCGCGTGTTTGACGATGGCTTGCCCGAGCGGATGCTCACTATTCTTTTCCGCCGACGCAACGAGCCGCACAAACTCGTCTTTTGTCATTGGTAATTTGTCATTGGTCATTTGGTCGGTGACAGAGGGCGCGCCCTGCGTCAACGTTCCCGTCTTGTCCAAAATAATCGCGGTCACCTTGTGCGCGGTTTCCAGCGCGCCGCCGGAGCGGATCAACACGCCGTTTTCCGCACCCTTGCCGGTCCCGACCATGATCGCGGTTGGCGTCGCGAGTCCGAGCGCGCATGGACACGCGATGATTAGCACCGCGACGAAATTGACGAACGCGTTCGTGAACGATCCGCCGATCACGAACCACAGTGCGAACGTAACAAGCGCGATGCCGATGACGATCGGCACAAAGACCGCGGAGATTTGATCGGCGAGCCGTTGAATTGGCGCTTTCGATCCTTGCGCGTCCTCGACCAACTTGATAATCTGCGCGAGCGCGGTTTCTTTGCCAACTTTGCGCGCTTCGAACTTGAACGCGCCCATTTTGTTGATCGTCGCGCCAATCACCGAATCACCTAATGTCTTTTCGACGGGCAAACTCTCGCCTGTGATCATAGACTCGTCAACCGACGAACTGCCCGCGACGATTACGCCGTCCACCGGAATCTTTTCGCCGGGGCGCACGCTGACGATGTCGCCGACGCGCACTTGCTCGAGGGCGATCTCGATTTCCTGTCCATCGCGTTCGACGCGCGCGGTCTTTGCCTGCAATTTCATCAAATTCTTGATCGCTTCGGACGTTTGTCCTTTCGCGCGCGCCTCGAGATACTTGCCGACTTTAATCAGCGTGATGATGACCGCCGCGCTTTCAAAGTAGACATGATCGGCAATCGTGACGCCGAACAATTTTGCGATCAGCACGATGACGCTGAACCAGTACGCCGCGTTCGTGCCAATCGAAATCAACGCGTCCATGTTCGGCGCGAGCGCGCGCAGCGATTTGTACGCGCCGCGATGGTACGACCGTCCGACGTAAAATTGCACCGGCGTCGCGAGCGCGAACAGTAGCCAATCGAATTGCTTCCAACTGAACAACCAGGGCAGCACGTCCATCCGCCCCAAGCCGACGTGCAGAATATCGCGCGCCATCGCCAACGCAAACAGCGGCGCGGTGAGGATGACGCCGACGACGAGATCGCGCCACTCGCGCTGGCGTTCTTGCTCGCGCAATTCGCGTTCGCGGTCGACGATTTCCGTCGCCGCGCCGCCCACGTCGAGCACTTCATAGCCGACATCTTCGACCGCGTGCTTCAAATCGGCAATCGTCACCGCGCCGGGCACAAGTTCGACCGTTGCGCGTTCCGTCGCGAGATTGACCGCGACGTTCAGCACGCCGGGCACGGATTTCAGCCCGTTCTCGACGTGCATCACGCACGACGCGCATGTCATCCCGCCAATCGGCAGCGTGATCTTGTCCACGACCACATCGTAGCCCACGTCGCGCACCGCCGCGACCATTTGATCTATATTTGCCTTCTCCGGATCGAATTGCACCGTCGCGTGTTCATTTGCGAGATTGACTGCCGCGTTCTCCACGCCCGGTACTTCTTTCAGCCCGCCCTCGACGTGCATCACGCAACTCGCGCAAGTCATCCCGGAGATAGGAAGCGTAACTTGTTTGGTAGACACTGTAACTCCTAGTCAACCAGTCAACTAGTCAATCAGGGACTAGGCGACTGGTTAACCGATTGACTGATTGACTAGATCTTGCTAGTCGTTTCAAACACATCCAGCAACTCTTTGATCACGCGCTCGCGTTCCTTCGGCTTGTCGCCGCGAATGGCGGTGGTGACGCAGTGGTTCAGGTGGCGTTCGAGCAACAGCGCGTTGAGTTTGTCGATCGCCTTTTCGATTGCCTGCGTTTGCTTGAGAATGTCGATGCAGTACGCGTCCTCGTCGATCATACGGACGACTGCGCCGACGTGCCCCTGAATGCTGAGCGCGCGGTTCTTCAATTGATCTTTTTGGATTTCTGCCATGCTTGCCTCTGGATACCCCACCCCCCACCGGGGGGGGTACGGTGCTGACAGTATACGCTAGTGACGACGCTTTGTCAAGCGCGTTTATTGGCGTTGGCGGATAAGCAAAGACCCGAAGAGTCGGTAAAACTCTTCGGGTCTGCTCGGCAGTTGCGCGGCTTGGCGTCTAGTTCACCGGCAATGCTTGATGCTGTTCCTGCATCGCGTATTCCGCGCGCACCAACTGGATTGCCAGTTCCGTCCGCGAATAGACGCCGGACTTGGCGAACACGCTCGTCAACGTGTTCTTCACGGTCTTGATGCTAATCGTCAATTCACGCGCGATCTCTTTATTGCTCGCGCCCGTCGCGACCAAGCGCGCGATTTCGCGTTGGCGGGGGGATAGTTTAGTGTGATAGTCCATCGTTCCTCCTTGTATCAGTCCAACAGTACGACAGTGGGACAGTGGCACAGTCATACTGTCCGACTGTTCCACTGCCTCACTGTTTCATTTCGACACCCACGGGAGAAAGAGATTCAATGCCGGGTTGGACTGGACTTGCTGCGGATACAGCGCCGAGTTGCTCGCGTTGTAATTCGCATCGCCGCTGTACTGCGCTTGCAAGTTGTGCGTCCCCACGCTGAGCGACGATGCGGTGAAGATCGCGATGCCGCCGACGAGCGGTTGTGATGACGATGGCGCGCGCACGGGCGCGCTGGGCGAGGTCGTCTCGTAGAAATCCACTGTGCCGGTCGGAGTGCCGCCCGACGGCGATGTGACGGTCACCGTAAATGTGACTGTGTTCCCCAACAGGGACGGATTCGGCGAGGATGTGATCGTCGTCGTCGTGTTGGCTTTCAGATTTGCCAAGCCAAAGGAAACGGTCGTGTTGCCCGTTGTCGCATTCACGGCGTACGCGCCGACGATTCCATTCGCCGAGAAATTCGCGGATGCCACGTTGCTCGCTATCGTCACGGCGCGCGAAGTTGGGTTGGTGCTTGCGCCCGACGAGGGCGCGACGAAACTGACGACGCCGCCATCCACGGGTTCACCGTACGCGTTGGAGACACTCACCGTCAGCGCGTTGGCGAACGCCGTGTTGATGGGCGCGCTTTGACTGTCGCCGCCCGTTTTCGTCAACGTGAATCCTTGCGATTCAAACGCGCCGATGTCGCAGTGCGCGCCATGTCGAAAGATGCCGCGCTGGTCGGTCGCTGGACAAAATGTGTCATTGCCTGCGTCAATCGCCGACGAGCCAGGCAGAAGTGGGGTGGTCTGCGTGCTGCCGCCGTAGTTGCCCAGCGCGTCGAGGAGCGGGTCAGTCGTGATAATGTTCGTGCCGCCCGCATAGCTGCCCTGCACCACGCTGTCGCTAACAGAGGACGTGCTGTATTCATCATCGTAGATTTGTGACCCGGTGGGCGCGGTGTTGCCCCACAAAATGGTGTTGCGAATCGTTAGGTTGGTGGGAACGGTAGACGTTCCAAGGTTGTACATCCCGCCGCCGATGTTAGCAGCCGAGTTGCCGCTGAAGGTGACGTTGGTTAGCGTCGGGCTGCTGGCCTCGTTGTACACTCCACCGCCCCAGACACCGGCGGAGTTGCCGCTGAAGGTGACGTTGGTTAGCGTCGGGCTGCTGGACACGTTGGTCACTCCACCGCCCTTGACGTTGGCTATGTTACCGTTGAAGGTCACGTTCGTCAGCACCGGGTTGCTACCCCCGCTGTTGCCCATCCCGCCGCCAACCTTTGCGCTGTTGTTGCTGAAGGTCACATCCGTCAGCGTTGGGTTGCTGCTGTTGTTGTTTATCCCGCCGCCCCCAAAAGTTGCTGAGTTGCTGCTGAAGGTCACATTCGTCAGCGAAGGGCTGCCCTCGTTGTTGTACATCCCGCCGCCGTAGAATGAGGCTGAGTTGCTGCTGAAGGTGACGTTGGTTAGCGTCGGGCTGCCGGAGTCGTTGTACATCCCGCCGCCAAAAATGGCAGAGTTGCCGCTGAAGGTCACATTCGTCAGCGAAGGGCTGCCCCCGTCGTTGAACATCCCACCGCCATCGGTGAGAGCGCTGTTGCCGCTGAAGGTGACATTGCTCAGCGTTGGGTTGCCGCCGCTGAACATCCCGCCGCCGTACTCGTGGGCGCTGTTGCTGCTGAAGGTGACGTTCGTCAGTGTTGGGCTGCCGTTGAGGTTGTACATCCCGCCGCCGTTGTCGTACGGATCGCTCCCATTCGCATTGCCGCCGGAGACGGTCACGCCGTCCAAGGTCGCGCCATTCGCGCCGGTCACTACGCGGTAACTGTTTTCGCCGTTGTTGGTAAAACCAACATCATCGCCGTTCAGGTCGCCGCTGAGGACGACGACGTTCGTCGTCCAGTTGCGTTGGCTGCGCTCTGTTTCTCCTCCGGCGAAGCCGCCGTAGACCGCCACGCCGCTTTTGAGTTGGAAGGTCGCGGCGCGGTCGCCGGTTGTCGTTGGCGTGTACATGCCGGACGCTACCCAGATTTCGTCGCCGGAGACGGCGACGGTCGTGAGCGCGTACTGCAAGCCGCACGCGTTCGACCAATCGGTCTGGTCACCGCACGTACCGCTGGTCGCGCCGTTCACTTTGACGCGAATGACGCCAGGATCGGCGCGCGCGATGCGCGCAGGCGCGATGAGAACGATGAGCAGCGTCAACGAAATGAAAACCGCGAAGCGTAAACGAATCGAGCGAAATGATAGAGTTGGCATGGTCTCCTCCTTGGGGCGGTAAACAGTGAACAGTGAACAGTCATCAGTGAACAGTCAACAGTCAGCAGTAAGAGCCGAACTGTTCACTGCTCTAGCCACCCGACATTTTTAACCTGACGGTTCAATTGGACGCTGATTCACACTGATTCACACTGATTTTTTTAATTATCTGTGTTCATCTGTGTTCATCTGTGTCCAATTATAAAGACTGTCGGGTCGCTAGTTCACTGCTCACTGTTGACTGCTCACAGGCGACTGTCTTTCAATCACTTGCACCAAATCCTGCACCGTGGTTGCCTGCGGCATTTGTCCTGACCACACGAGTATATGATTGCTGTTTGCGTCCACGCCGAGTAACAAAAGGTCGCTGCGATAGAAACGCGTTTTCCCCGAAAGGAGGAAAATGGGTTTCTCGCGCGCGTCGGGCTGCGCCAAATCGAAAATAATTACGTCGGGGCACGCGGCGTCCAATTGCTGCGCCGCGTCCGCGCTTTCGATTTCAATCGTCACCACCTGAAAATCTGGACGATTCTGGAGTGCGAGGGCGATTCCGGCGAGCGCGAGGGTGTTGCCGTAGACGACAACGCGGCGTGAGATGGGCATGGGTTCCTCTTGTAGGACAATTTGAAAAATTGTCCTACACACTCTACCAGCAAATCAGCCGCGAGGCACTAGCGCAAGCGCTAGTCCGGGCAAAAAAAAACGCTAGTCTTGAAACTAGCAAGACTAGCGCGTAGGACAATTTTGAAAAATTGTCCTACTGCGCCCGCCGATCCAACCCCATCCGCGCGGCGTAGGCGATGACTTGCGCGCGGTTGTCGAGGTGCAGCCGCTCCAGAATTTCCGTCATGTGATAGCGCACGGTCGCCTCGCTGATGGCAAGTTTCTCTGCGACTTGCTCGTACTTCAGCCCCTGTGCGACGAGCGTCAGCACTTGCGTCTGCCGCGCGGATAGTTCGTCCGCGCGCGCGACGCCCAGCGATACATCCGCTGCGCCAGAAGATTGCCGCGCCAACTCACTCATAATCTTCGCGGCAAGTCCGGGCGAAAGCGGCGGCTCGCCCTGTTCGATGGCTTGCAAGCGCCGGATGAATTCCGGCGCGCGCAGACTTTTGAGGAGATAACCTGCCGCGCCACTCTTGACTGCCTCAAACAAATGCGCGTCCTCTTCCGACGCGGTGAGCATGACGATGCGCGCCTCCGGCATTTCCGCTTTGATGAGACGTGTCGCCGCCAGCCCATCGCATCGCGGCATCGTAATGTCCATCAAGATGAGGTCGGGGCGCAGCGCGCGCGCTTGCTCCAGCGCGGCAAACCCATCCGCCGCGGCGCCGACAACCTGAAAACCGCTCGCCGTCAAAAGATTTTGCAGCGATTCGAGAAAGAGACTGTGGTCGTCAACGAGTAGGACTCTAACCATATCGTCTGCCTCGATCAATGAAAGGAACGGAGGGAACTATGGGAAATGATTTCCCTTAGCCTAAATTTCGCACCTTAAAAATCGAATACCAAGAGTGATGCAAAGGAG
>DYJA01000112.1 GCA_020723345.1 Candidatus Aquidulcis sp.
CCCCTGTCATATTGATCGCGGTGACCGCGCAGTTCTGCACGAGACGCGCGCCGCGCTCGCGTGCCGCGTTCATCAGCGCATTCGCCGTATCGCTTGGCATCGCATAACCCGACTCGGGTTCGTACGCGGCAATCTCAAAGTCATCCGTCCGAAAAGTCGGTGCGAGGCGTTTGACATCGTCCGCCGTGACGATCAGAGTTGGAATGCCGATTTTCTGTTGCATCGCCACGGTAGCGCGCAATGCGGGTTCTGCTTCGCGTCGTACGATCTGGATAAAGCCCGCGCGCGTAAAACCACATTCGCCGCCGACGCGATTTTTCCAATCGCAAAAATATTGGAACGATTCCCACGCGAGCCGCGAGTCAACTTCCGTGTCATAGTGCATGCGGACAAGCCCGCTGGAATGTCCCGTCGCGCCCGCGCCGACGAATTGCTTTTCGAGCACGGTCGCTTGCACGCCGCGCTGCGCCAGGTGAAACGCGAGACTCGCGCCGTGAACTCCGCCGCCGATGATGAGGAGGTCTGATGTGTTGAGCATGGTTTGTTTCTCCGATGTCAGCCGCCAACCCAGCGTCTATGCTGGACTTGCTACTGTTTCAGCCAGAGCGGTTTCAGGCACACTGTCCATGTAGAGTGTATCAGGGCAAAAGTCTTGACCATTTTCCCACTGCACGCTGCCCAAGAACGGTTTGACGGAGTTGAAGATACTCGTGTTCTTCAACTCCCGAAAAATGCCAATGTCCAAATAGGGTTTCACGTCAAAGCGTTTGACTTCGCCATTGGTGAAAACCAAAGTGATTGTGTAATCAGGATTGGGCTTGACGTACTTGACTCGCGGATTCATAGCCCCTCCATTTCTATTTCAAAGGTTCAATAAGTTCATACCTCCTCGCGCATGGTTTCTTCATCGGCAACCGCGCGCACGCCCTGAGCAATCGCGTACTGCGTCATCTCGCGCAAAGAGACGCCCGCCAGCCGCGCGGCTTTCCACAACGAGATGTTGCCTTCCTTGAATAGCGCAAGACTCGTTCCCATCTTGATTTCGCGCAAGCCGATGCGAAGCAAGGTGTCGAGTTGCTCGCGGTACGGTTCGAGTTGACGCGACAGATCATCTGGGACAGGAATCGTTATCGTAGACATAGGTTTCTCCTCGCGCGCGATTATACCATCTTCATGTTGGAATGACAATGGGCTTGATTTTTCCAACGGATGTCGTGCAAGCCGCAGTTGCCGATCAGTTGGTTTTCGGCGAGCGTGAGGATCGCAAACAAAAAACTGTCTTTCGATTTGCGCTGATTCTCGAACCAGTCGGTCTCGTTTTCGATGTTCAACGGCATCGGCGCGCCGGGATTCAGGAACTGCGCGATTTCCCAGTCGCTGAGCCACTCGACGTACTTAGGCAGATATTCGCGCTGCACCGCCGCCAGTTGAATTTTTTCACCGCGAAACATGGTTGCCTCCAATTTATGATTTCAGATTTGTGATTTAAGATTTGCCAGCGAGTATAGCATGGATTCGCGCGGCGAACAATTTGGGGAAAAGATATAAACGCGGTAGAATGAAAGCAGGCAATCATAAATCAGAAATCCTAAATCATAAATGAGGTATGGGATGCGCGAATTTATAGACGGCGCGGAAGCGATCGTGCGCGGCGCGCTCAAGTCGGGCTGTAATTTCTTCGCGGGCTATCCGATCACACCGGCGACGCCGATTCTTTTGAAGATGCTGCGCGAGTTGCCGCGCGTTGGCGGAGTCGGCATTCAGGGCGAAGACGAAATCGCCAGTATCGGCATGTGCATCGGCGCGGCGATGACGGGCATGAAGACGATGACCGCGACGTCGGGTCCTGGCATCAGTCTGTATTCCGAAAATATCGGCATGGCGATCATGGGCGAAGTGCCGCTCGTCGTCGTCGACGTGATGCGGCTGGGTCCCGCGACCGGCGGCGCGACGACGGTTTCGCAAGGCGACGTGCAGTTTCTCCGTTGGGTCACAAGCGGCGGCTTTCCGATCATCACGTTGTGTCCAAGTAGTCTCGCCGATTGTTACACGTTGACGCAGCGCGCGTTCAATCTCGCGGAAGAATTCCGCGCGCCCGTGTTCATCGCGACCGATAAAGAAATGATAATCGCGCAGCAAAGCGTCGAGACAGACGCGTTCGAGGATTTGGAAATTGTAAACCGCGCACGCGCGTCAACAGACAGCGCGTTCGTCCCGCATCACGCGAAAAAACTTGCCGATGTCCCGGCGTTCGCGCCCATCGGCGGCGCGCAACTTACGCGCTTGACGACTTCGATGCACGACGAGCACGGGATGCTGACGAAAAAGCCATCGAACGTGAACCGGACAAGTCGGCATCTGTACCAAAAAATCGAAGCGCACCGCGACGAATTGGAATTCGTCAAACTCGACGCGCAGGAAGGCGCGCGAACGCTCGTCGTCGCGTACGGCATCAGCGCGCGTTCCGCGATTGAAGCGGTGCAACTCGCGCGCGCGGCGGGCAAGCGCGTTTCGATGCTGACGATCCAATCGCTGTGGCCCCTGCCGGAGCAATCGCTGCGCGCGGCGTTGCGTGGGAATGTCGTCGCGCCCGTGGAGCCCGGCGAGGAATCGCGCTCGTTCGTGTCGCGCGTCGGTCCGCCGAGCATCACGCGCGTCATCGTGCCCGAACTAAATTTCGGGCAGTACCGGCTCGAAATCGAACGCGTCGCGCTGTTGTTCGATTCGCGGCTCGAAGTGATCGGCGTGAATCGCGTCGATGGAGAGTTGATTGAACCGGAGGAGATCAGTCAATTGGTCATCTAGTCAATCAGTCAATCGGTCAACTGGTTGCCCGATCGCCCGATTACTGATTGCCCGATCGCCTGAGAATAAACATGGAACAAAAACTTTCAGATTCAACAATCGCAACCTATCGCTTCCCGGATCGCAAATACACATTTTGTCCGGGCTGTTCGCACTCGCTCGTGCTCGATCACTTGAACGCCGCGCTTGTGAAAATGCAACTCGATCCGCGTCAAGTTGTGATCGTAACCGACATCGGCTGCGTTGGGATGAGCGATCAGTTCTTCGACGTGAACGCGTTTCACGGGTTGCACGGACGCGCGGTGACGTACGCGAGCGGCATCAAGCTCGCGAACCCGGATTTGAAAGTGATCGTACTGATGGGCGATGGCGGCGTCGGCATCGGCGGGCATCATGTTCTAAACGCGGCGCGGCGCAACATCGGCATCACGGTGCTCGTCTTCAACAATTTCAATTTTGGAATGACCGGCGGCGAACATTCGGTCACGACGCCGCACGGCGCGCGCACGACGACGACGCGCGGCGGCAACTTGGAACGTCCGCTCGACGTGTGCGCGACGGTCGCGGTCAACGGCGCGTCCTACGTTTTTCGCGGCACCGCGTTCGACAAGGAATTGCCGGAGCGCATCGCGGAAGCGATTCAAACGCCCGGCTTTGCGCTGCTCGACATCTGGGAATTGTGTACGGCGTACTATGTGCCCGGTAACGATTTTTCGCGCGCGGCGTTGATGCAAACAATGCAAGGTCTGAATTTCCCGGCGGGTGTTTTGCAGAAGGTGGACAGCCCGGAACTTGCAAACGCGTATCGCGAAACAATTACCAATCGCCAATCACCAATTTCTGCTGCTCACCACATCGCGCAAAAGTACGATAGCGCGCTGACGAAAACGACGCGCGTCATCCTCGCCGGAGCCGCGGGCGGCAAGGTGCGTTCGACCGCGTCCGCGCTCGCGGTCGGCGGAATGATGAGCGGTTTGTGGGCGACGCAGCGCGATGATTACCCGGTTTCGGTGATGAGCGGCTATTCGGTGTCGGAAGTGATCCTCAGTCGCGACGAAATCTTGTACATGGGGATCGACAAGCCGGACATTCTCGCCGTGCTGACGCCGGAAGGATCGTCGCAGGTGCCGCGCCAACTGCGCGCGATGGACGAAGCGCAAACGGTCTACGTCGTCCCTGACCTCGCGCAGCACGTCCAAACGCGCGCGCGCAAAATCGTCTTCAACTTTGGACGCGCCGCGCCCAGCAAGAAATCGCTCGCGCTCACCGCGACTGCCGCCATCGTCCAGCACGCGAATTTGTATCCGCTCGCCGCGTTCCGCGAAGCGATCAGCGCGGGGCAGCGCGCGGAAATCGCGCAAGAGAATTTGAAAGCGGTGGAGGCGAGCGAGGGGATTCTGTAGAAGGGATAAGAAGGCAGGAGAGGGCATCGAGGGCGACAATGGCGCGCCTTCTTCGCCCTCATTGCCTTCTACGTCTTCTTATGCCCTCTTCACCCCTCTGGAGGAGTTCACAATGACACGCGCATTCCAAGATTATTACCCCGACGAGTCGGCTTATTGCTACGGTTGCGGTCGGCTCAACGAACAAGGATTGCAGATCAAAAGTTATTGGGACGGCGACGAGTCGGTGTGCGTGTTTACGCCGCGTCCGTACCACATCGCGATTCCGGGTTACGTGTACGGCGGACTGATCGCGTCACTGATCGATTGTCACGGCACCGGCACCGCGGCTGCCGCGATGTATCGCGCGGAAAATCGCGCGCTCGACTCGCTCCCGGCGTTTCGTTTTGTCACCGCGTCCTTGCATGTCGACTATCTCAAGCCGACGCCGCTGGGCGTGCCGCTGGAGGTGCGCGGCGTTGTGAAGGAAATCAAGGGACGCAAGGTCGTCGTCAGCGCGACGCTGGTGGCGAACGGCGTCGTGTGCGCGCGCGGCGAGGTCGTCGCGGTGCAGATGCCGGAGAATTTTCTGGCGAGCGCGTGAGCGCACAATTCCTTTGGACACTGATTGACACTGATTGACACAGATTGACACAGATTGATTTTTATCTGTGCGCATCAGTGTTTATCTGTGTCCTATTTTCAGGAGGCAAAAATGCCACACGGTTACACAGGACGAATTTTGCACGTGGATTTGACGCGCGGCGATTTGACGATTGAAAATCCGCGCGACGATTTCTATCGCAAGTACATCGGTGGGTCGGCGATGGGCGTGTACTACATTTTGCAAAACACGCGCGGCGCGCCGGACCCGCTCGGACCCGACAACGTGTTGACGTTGATGCTCAGCCCGTTCACCGGCACGCCGATCTCCGGGCAAAGCCGCGTGACCGCGAACGCGTGGTCGCCGCTCGTGGACGGCATCGGCGATAGTCAGGGCGGCGGATTTTTTCCGGCGGAAATGAAATTCGCCGGGTTCGACGGTATCGTCGTGAAAGGTCAGTCGCCGGAGCCGGTGTATCTTTGGCTGAACGATGGTCGCGCCGAATTGCGCTCCGCGAAACATTTGTGGGGCAAGACGACTTCGCAGGTTGACGATCTGCTGTTCGCGGAATTGGGCGACAAGAACATTCAGGTCGCGCAGTGCGGTCCCGCCGGAGAAAAAATGGCGCGCCTCGCTTCGATTCTCAGCATGGCGAATCGCGCGAATGGTCGTACCGGCATGGGCGCGGTGATGGGCGCGAAACGATTGAAAGCGGTCGTCGCGCGCGGATCGTCCAAGCGATTGTCGCTCGCGCATCCGGACAAATTCGACGAACTCGCGCGCTGGGGCGTCGCGAACATTCCGTTGAACTCCGCGATGGTCTCGATGGGTAAGCACGGAACGGCGGGCTGTTTGTCGTCGCAACATTCCGTCGGCGGATTGCCGACGTACAATTTTAGCGCGGGGCAATTCGAAAAGTACGAGGCGATCTCCGGCGAGACGATGACCGACACGATCCTCAAGGAGCGCGATTCATGTTACGCGTGCGGGGTGCGTTGCAAGCGCGCCGTCGAAACGGAATGGAATGGACACGCGGTCGCGCGGCGGCACGGCGGACCTGAGTACGAAACGATGGCGACGCTCGGTTCGTACTGCGGCGTCGGCGATCAGAACGCGATTGCGTACGCAAATATGTTGTGCAACGAGTACGGCTTGGATACGATTGGCACCGGCGCGACAATCGCGTGGTTGATGGAGTGTTTTGAAAACAAACTCGTCACCGAAAAAGAAATCGGCTTTTCCGCGCGCTTTGGCGACGCGAACGCGCTGACGCGCCTCGTCGAAATGATCGCGCAGCGCGAAGGCATCGGCGATGTGCTGGCGAACGGCAGTCGGCGTGCGGCGGACATCCTGGGGCGGGGACACGAATTTCTCATCGCGGTCAAAGGCGCGGAAGCGCCCGCGCACATGCCACAAGTCAAACGCTCGCTCGGCTTGATCTACGCGGTCAATCCGTTCGGCGCGGATCACGAATCGTCGGAACACGACAGCAACATCGTGACGAACGAGTATCTGGCGCGGCTCGGCTTGTTGGGATTCGACAAGCCGATGGAGTCAGCCGACCTGGGATCGGACAAAGTGCGGTACGCGTACAAGACGCAACTGTTCTACGGCTTTCTCGATTCTGCGGCGCTTTGCACATTCGTTTGGAGTACATCGTGGACGCTCTTCGGCCCCGCCGATGCGGTCGCGCTTGCGCAAGCGGTGACCGGCTGGGACGATTTTTCGCTGGACGAGTTGCTGGAGATCGGCGCGCGGCGCGTGAATTTAATGCGCGCGGGCAACGCGCGACGCGGGCGGGATCGCCGCGCGGACAAATTGCCGGAGAAATTTTTCAAACCGCTCACCGGCACGGGACCGTCGGCGGGAGTTGCGTTATCGAAAGAGGAAATGGAACGCGCGCTCGATGAGTACTACGCGCTCGCCGGGTGGAATCCGCAAGATGGATTGCCCAACGAGGAGACGCTCGCGAAACTGGGATTGGAGTGGATAGTGGTTTGAACGTAAGGGCGAAGCATTTTTCTGATCCTTCGACTTTGCTTTGCTCCGCACAGGACGAAAAATGCTTCGCCCCTACTTTAGCCCAAAATATCCTTCCACGATCTCGCGCACAATCGGCGCGGCGGTCGTCGATCCTTCGCTGCCGTGTTCCGCGATCACGACGACGGCGATCCTGGGGTTGTCGGCGGGCGCGTACGCGGCAAACCAGGAATGCGGAACGCCGGTCTTGAAAACTTCGGCGGTGCCGGTCTTGCCCGCGACCGAAATTTTTGCGCCGCGAAACGCGTTGTATGCCGTGCCGTCCTTGTCCGTCGTCACGCGCGCCAACGCTTGCCGCAGCGACGCGAGCGTCGCGTTTGAAATCGGCAACTTGCCGCGCGACTCGGTCGGGAAAACTTTTTCGGTGCCGTCGGCGAGACTGCTCACGCGCGCGACGAGGCGCGGGCGATACAGCGTGCCGCCGTTCGCAACCGCCCCCAGCATGTCGACGATTTGCAGCGGCGTTGTCAACAGATCGCCCTGACCGATCACCAGGTTGATCGCGTCGCCGGGCCGCCACGTTCCTTTGCTCGGATCCGGCACGATGCCGGGCGATTCCGCAAGTTCGATGCCGGTCTCTTTGCCCAAGCCGAACGCGCGCGCAAAGTTCGGCAGCAGATTCGGATCGGTCTGATTGAGTTTCTGCCCGACTTGATAGAACGTCACATTGCACGACTGCGTCAGCGCGTTCGAAAGCGAAATCGCGCCATGCCCTTTCCCGGTACTCGAATAGATCCAACACACTTTGCGAAAATTCTGCCCCAAGCCATCCCAATAGCCCGGACAGTTGAATATCGAATTGGGTGTGTACAAACCTTTTTCGATGGCGGCGGAGTACGCAACGATCTTAAAGACCGAGCCGGGCGGCAGCGCGCCCTGCGTCACGCGATTGACGAGCGGATCGCCCGGATCGTTGATCAGCGCGCGAAATTCCGCCGGAGTCATTCGTTGCGATAACCGATTGGGATCCCAGGTCGGGTGGCTTGCCATCGCGAGAATGTTGCCGTTCGAAATATCCATCACGACTGCCGCGCCAACGCGATTGCCCAATGCCTTTTCGACGATCTCTTGCACGTCGAGATCGAGCGTCGTGTAAATATTTTGGCTCTGCTTCGCCGGAACATTCGCGAGCGTCGCCGTAATCGCGCCGCTCGGCGAAAGAATGACGAGTTTGCCGCCGCGCTGTCCCGCGAGATATTGTTCGCCCCACAATTCCAAACCGGACTTGCCGATGATGTCTCCTTCGCGATAGCCCTTGATTTCCAACTTGGCTAATTCTTCCGCGCTCACTTGACCGACGTAACCGATCGCGTGCGCGGCGAGCGAGTTGCGCGGGTACGTCCGAATGTCTTTCGTCTTGTCGGTGTAAATGCCCGGCAGATTCAGCGCGTCGTAATTCGCTTTGAATTGTTCCGGCGTCAGCGTTCCGATCAGAGTGCGCCAATCGCCGGGCGAGTTGCTGTACATCACTTTGATCGCGCCGGGTTGTTTGTTGAACACGCGACCGAGCGTGGACAAGATCGCGTTTTCGTTTTTCATTTGATCGGGCACGACCTCGACGACGACGAGTGTTTGCGGCTGCGTAAACGGTCTGCCCTTGCGATCAAAGATGTCCGCGCGCGCGGAGACGAGCGGCGTGTAGCGCACCGTGCCGCCGCTGGCGAGTTGCGGAAAGATCAACCCAGGATTCCACAAAACACCCCAGCGACCTTTTTCGCGGCGCAGCAACATCGTGTTATCGTGTTGCAGCGCGCCAAAGACATTTGTTTCGAGCGCGGCGGTGTACTTTACTTCCGCTTCGTTGCCTTCTTCGTGCGCCGAGTTCACCGTAATCTTGATCGACTTGATCGTCGCTTCAATCGTGATCCCTTTGTAGCGCGCGATGAATTGTTCGGCAGTGATCGTTTCTTGACGGCTGGGCGCGAGCATCGTGTACATCGCGTTGTAATCGGCTTCGCTCCACGCTTTGAGAAACGCGCGCGCGGTATCTTGGGCAAAGGTGACCGGCGTGGGCGTGTGCACCGGAGTTGGCGTCGCGCTGTTGCCGCCGGGCACGCGCAGCGTATCGCACCCGGCGCTGGCGAGGAAAAGCGCGAGGACGATGATCAAGGAAAATCGGACAGGAGAATTTTTCATTCGTTCACCTGCGAAGATTATAACTGAAAGGTAGGGCAAATTGCAAATTTGTCCTACGCGCCATTTGTCACAAGGTTTCAAGCGTGGTATGATAAAGCCGATGATGACGAGTTTCCACCCGCTCCGCGCGCGCGATTATTTCACGCTCAACGCGTACTGGTTCGCGCTCTCGTTTCTCTGGAATGCGATGGCGCCGCTGTTGTTGCCGACGCTCGTCGCGCGCGCGGTGCCCGAATTGCAAAAAGGCAGCGCGCTGGGCGCGCTCTCCGCGCTCGGTTTGATCATCGCGACAATTGTGCAGCCGGTCGCCGGCGCGTGGACGGACGCGCGGACGACGCGCTGGGGCAAACGCCGCCCGTACATCGTCGGCGGCACACTGTTCGACGTCGTCTTTCTGCTCGCGATGGTTTTCGCAGGCGATTATCTCGTGCTGCTTGTCGCGTACGCGCTCTTGCAAATTTCGTCGAACATCGCGCACGGACCGTACCAGGCGTACTTGCCGGAACTCGTGCCGGCAAGTCAACGCGGCAAGGTGACCGGCGTCAAACTCGTCTTTGAAATGGTCGGCGCGATTGCGACCGCGCTCGCCGTCGGCAATTTGGTTGGACAAGGGCAGATGTTCGCGGCATTTCTCGCGATCATTTTCTTTTTGCTGGTGACGATGGCGATCACCGCATTCGGCGTGGACGAACGACCGTTTGACGGCGCGGCGATGGCGGAGCATCCTGAGCGGAGCACAGCGGAGTCGAAGGATGCTTCGCCGCTGCGATTACTTTTTCACAGTCGCGATTTTTTTCTCTGGCTCGTTTCGCGGTTGCTGATTTTGACCGCCGTCAACCTCATTCGCAATTATCTGTTGTACTTTCTGGGCGATGTGCTGCAAATTCAAAACGCTGCCGCTGAAGCCGGTAATTTGCTCGCGATCTTGGGAATCGCCGTCGCGGTGATCGTTTATCCGGCAGGCGCGCTCAGCGATCGCTGGGGGCGCAAGCCGTTGATCGTCGGCTCCGGGATTTTGGGCGCGGTCGGCGCGCTCGCGATGCTCCTCGCGACAACGCTGCCGCAGGTGCTCGTCGCGGGAACGATTGTCGGCGTCAGCATCGGTATTTTTCTCAGTGTGAATTGGGCGTGGGGCGCGGATTTGATTCCCGCCAACGCGGGCGGTCGCTTGCTTGGCATCTCGAACATCGCGACCGCGGGTGCGGGCGTGCTGGCAGGCGCGGGCGGCGGGATGCTCGATTTCTTCAACGCGCAGTCGCCCAACCTGGGATACCCCGCGCTCTATCTGACCGCCGCGCTGTGTTACGCGGCGGGGACGATCATTGTACTTGGAGTGCGTGATCAGAAATGAAAGAAGTGGCGAAATATGACAGACCTAGTCGGAATGAAATGCGTCGCGTGTCGCGGCGACGAGCCGCCAGCCACCGACGCGGAAATCGCGACGTATCAACCATTCATCGTTACTACTCAGCCGGTAGCCGGTTGAGTTGAGTTCGTGGCAGGGACAAACG
>DYJA01000031.1 GCA_020723345.1 Candidatus Aquidulcis sp.
GCAGAGCGAGCCAGCGGCTCGCGCAACAGACCATTTTCAGGAGAGGAGCGCTTTATGCGACGAAGCAATCCCCAAGTTGCTTGGGGATTGCTTCGCGGGTGGATTCGCTTCGCTCACCACATGGTTTACACTGAGCGGAGCCGCGTAGCGTGTGCTCGCAATGACACGCGGAACAAAAATCGCCCGCAGGATTTGACCCCGCGGGCGTTTTCCTATTTCTTCAGTTTCTCCGTCAGTCTCGGCACCACCTGGTACAAGTCGCCAACGAGACCATAATCGGCAATCTTGAAAATCGGCGCGCTCTTGTCCTTGTTGATCGCGACGATCAGTTTCGCGCCGAGGACGCCGACGGTGTGCTGAATTTGTCCCGACACGCCGACGGAGATCATCAAGCGCGGTTTGCATTTCTTTCCGCTGATCCCGACGATGCGTTCCTCGCCGAGCCAATGATAATCCGCCGCGAGCGCGCGCGTGCAGCCGATCTCGCCTCTCAATGCTTGCGCGAAAAGTTCGGCGATGGCGAGATCCTCTTGCTTTCCAAATCCTTTTCCGACGACGACGAGATTCTCTGCGCTTTCGATATTCGCGGTCGCTGCGGGCTTGGGTTTGCGTTCGATGATTTTCACGCGCGGGTCGCGCAGTTTCAAATCGACGCGTACCGTTTTGCCCGACGCCGGTTGCGGGGTGGCTTCAAACGTTCTGGGCATCACCGCGATCACTTGCCGCTCGCTTGTGATCGCGTCGCTCGCGATCGTGTTGCCGCCGAGCGCGTAACGCCGCGCCGTGATTTTCCCATCTTGCGTTTCCAAGCCAATCGCGTCGGTCACCGCGCCGCAGCCCAGTTTCTGCGCGAGCCGCCCCGCCAACTCCTTGCCGCGCTTGGTTGAGCCGATGAGCACGACGGTCGCCTGGCTCGCTTGTACGATTTGCGCGAGCGCGTCCGCGTAAACATCCGCGTGAAAATCGCGCAGTCGCGCGTCCTCGCCGATGTACACCTGCTGCGCGCCGTACGCGAAATAATCGTCCGCGTTGGCTTTGCCTAGCAGCGCCGCCGCAGGCGATCCCAGATCGCGCGCCTTGCTCAACAACTCAAACGCAACTTGATCTTGCTCCGAGAAGACCAAAAGGTCTGCCATCTTTCACCCCATTTTCGATTTTCGATTGAGCGAACTGCCAATCGAAAATCATAAATCATAAATCGAAAATTCTACACCGCGCCTTCTTTTTGCAGCGCCTTCACCAACTCGTCCGCCGCTTTGTCAACGTCGCCTTCAAAGAGAATCTGTTTGCGTTCTTGTTCGGGCGCAAGATTGCTCAACGTTTTGACGGCGGCAACGCTCGCCCCGACTTGTTCCTTCGCCAAACTCAGGTCGGAGGGCGACCAGATCGCGATCGGTTTCTTCGACGCGCGGAGAATCGCGGTGAGCGGTGGCAGCCGCGGCGTGTTGAGTTCGCTCGTCGCGGAGACGACGACAGGCAAATCGGCTTCCACAATTTCAAGTACGTCTTCCAGATCGCGCGTCGCGTGAATTCGGTTATTGGTCATCTGCAAT
This sequence comes from Candidatus Aquidulcis sp., assembly GCA_020723345.1. Lineage (GTDB taxonomy): Bacteria > Chloroflexota > Anaerolineae > UBA4142 > UBA4142 > VGOB01. The sequence goes on from DYJA01000031.1 coordinate 1,554, forward strand.
TCGCGGACGTACGTGATCTGCGGCAGATCAAGCAACTCGGCGACGCGCGCGATGATCTGCCCCGAATAATTGTCCGCCGAACCTTCGCCCATCAAGATCAGATCGAACTTGCCGATTTTGCGAATCGCCGCGGCGAGCGCGTTGGCAGTCCCAACCGCGCCGCCGCCCGCGAACGCGGGCTCGGTGAGCAGCACGGCTTCGTCTGCGCCCATCGCCAGCGCTTCGAGGATGTTCTCTTTCAGTTTCGGCGTGCCGAGCGCGAGCGCAATCACTTTGCCGCCGTGTTTCTCTTTCAAACGCACCGCTGCTTCGAGCGCGTTCTTCTCGAACGCGCCAAACACGAACGGCGCGCCCTCCAGCACCGGCTCGCGCGTCTCGCGCTTGATGCGGATTTGTTGCAGGTCGGGAACTTGTTTGAGGCAAACGATAATATCCATATTGCTCCATTTAAGATTTATGATTTCAGATTTATGATTTGAAAACTACAGGCGAGAGAAATCTTAAATCATAAATCCTAAATCATAAATGGGATTATCCAAACCGATACTGCACTCCCTGCCCTGCCTTCGGATACCGCCACGTCAGCGCGTCGCTGCGACAGGCGATGACGCACGTGCCGCACTCCAGACAGCCGTCGTGTTCGATGTGGATCAGCCCGTCCGCTTCCAGGGTGTAGACGCGCGCGGGGCAGACCCAGGCGCAGAACTTGAGTTGGCATTGCGTCTTGCAAACGTCGTGGTTGATAACGATATGACTTTCGGGATCAACTTTGTACGCGTTGACGCCAAGTTTGGATTTGACGTTGGCACTCATTCTACACCCTCAACATCCCCACCACATCCCGCACCGCGTCCAAATTTCCAAAACCCTTCACCGCTTCTCGCAGGACAGTCGCAGACAATTTGTCCTTCGGCTCGCGGCCAATCCAAAACATCTTTTCCAGAATGTTCACGATCGCTTCCGGGTACTTTGTGTACATCCGCGCGTTGTCCAGCACGTTGGGCATCGCGGCAAATGTCTGCAAATCTTTCAGCACGAAACAGTCGCGCAGCGATTGCGTGTACGCGGCGAGCGATGCCGCCGGGAGGGGCGAGTCCTGCGACTGCGCGCCCTCCTTCGACTCCACTGCGTTCCGCTCAGGATGCGAGAGCGCGTCTTTGATCGCGCGCGCGGCGAGCGCGCCGGACGCGAGCGCGAAATCCATGCCGCGCACGGTGATGCCCATGTTCAACCCCAGTCCCGCCGCGTCGCCCGCGAGCAAGATGCCGTCGCCGACGAGTTGCGGCAGCGCGCGGATGCCGCCTTCGGGAATCACGTGCGCGGAGTACTCGACCAGGTTGCCGCCATCAATCAGCGGCGCGATTTCCGCGCGCGCTTTGAGCGTCTCCATCAATTCGGGCGTCTCGATGTGTGGCTCGTGATGCGCGAGCGCTTCAATGCTGACGACCATGCCAAGCGAAATGCTCTCGCGGTTCGTGTACAGAAAACCGCCGCCCAACATTCCCGCGGTGATCGCGCCAAAGAACAATTGCGCCGCGCCTTCGCCTGCGCCAACGCCAAAGCGATCCTCGATGGTCCTCGCGGGCAATTCGATGATCTCTTTGACGCCGACCGCGTAATCGCGCGGCGCGCGCGCGGCGCGCATTTTCGCTTTTTCCGCGAGGAACGACAACGCGCCGTCCGCGACGACGACGCAGTCGCACAGCAATTCGGAATCCGTCGCCTTGACGCCGACGACGCGTCCGCCGTCGTAGATTAAATCGTCCACTTTGTTCTTGGAAATGATGAGCGCGCCTTTCGCGCTTGCCTGATCGGCAAGCCACTGATCGAATTTGGCGCGCAGAACCGTGAAACTATGACGCGGCTCGTCGCGGAATTTGTCGCTGGAAAATTCCAACGACGCGGACGCGCGGTCGGCGAGGACGGTGAGTTTTTCTTTCACGACCGCGCGTTCGAACGGCGCATCGTTCCAGAAGTCAGAAGGGAAAAATGGGCGAACGGGGTGGAGGTAGAGGCGTCCGCCCGTTACATTTTTGCTGCCGGGGAAATCGCCGCGCTCGACGACGATCGTTTCGATTCCCGCGTCGGCAAGATGATACGCCGCCGCGAGTCCCGCCAACCCCGCGCCGATGACGACGACGTCAACTTTATCAGACATAGTCGCTAGTCGCTAGTCGCCAGTCTACAGTCGTCAGTATTTTGACTGACGACTGTAGACTGGCGACTGTCTACTGATTACTTGTACGGAATCGCCACGTCGCCAATAAACTCGCGCGCGATGATGATTCGCATGATGTTCGCGCCGCCTTCCGCGCCGACGACGTAACTCATCACACCGCGCATCAGCATTTCGAGCGGCGTCTCTTTGCTGTAGCCGAGCCCGCCGTGGTGCATCATCGCGTGCTTGGCAATGTCGAGGCAGAGCAGCGGCGCAGTCAGTTTGCAGACCGCGACGGCAGCGTTGATGTCTTTGCGCGTGAAGGAACTCTGGTCTTGATACCATTGGTCGATCATCCACGCGCTCTTGGTCAGCTGATTCTTGAGCATCTCCAACTTCGCCCAATCGTCCGCGATTTCAAACGAGATGCCTTCGAACTTGGCGAGCGGCGTGCCAAAGAGATTGCGATTCTTGGTGTACTCGGCGGTGATTTCGAGCGCGCGTTCCGCGCCGCCCGCGCACGCCGCGCAGACGAGGATACGCGCCGCGTTGAACCCTTCCATCAATAGGTAGAATCCCTTGTTCTCTTCACCAAGGACATAGTCTGTTGGAATCTCGACGTTTTTGTACGCGATGCCGCCGGTCGAAAGCCCCATCCGTCCCATATCGTCGAACAAAGTCGTCGTGACGCCCGGCGCGTTGAGCGGAACGTACGCGAATGTTTCACCGCGGTGACCCAGTTCGGGTTGGGTCTTGAACAACGTGAGATGTCCACCGCCGCGCTTTTTCGCTTCGGTCACGCCGCTGATGAAAATCTTTTCGCCGTTGATGACGTACTTGCCGTCTTTTTTCGTCGCGGTCGTTTTGATATTGGCGAGATCGGAGCCGCCGCTCGGTTCGGTCGTGCAGATGCCGAGGAACCATTCGCCTTTCGCGACGCGCGGCAGGACTTGACGTTTCGTTTCTTCATTCCCGTGGCGCGCCAAAAGATAACTCCAACCGAGACAGAGCAGGGTGTAAACCGGGAGCGACATCGAAAGTTCGGCGCGGGCGATTTCATGCACGGTGATCATGGCATATACCATCTCCTCGCCGGGGTTAGCGGTTCCGCCATACTCTTCCGGGATGGTCACGCCGAACAGTCCCAGGTCAACCATCCCTTGAATGATTTCTTCGGGAATGCCCTGCGCTTTTTGGTCGATCTCTCGCGCGCGCGGGGCGATGTTCTTCTCGGCGAATTCACGGACGGTGCGCTTGAAAAGTTCTTGCTGCGGGGTCAAACGGAAATCCATAATCACTCTCCTCCTTTGGATGATTCGGGGCGTTCCACTACGAACTGATTTCATTATACTAGCGCGCCGCGCTGATGTCAAAATCGCCGAAAAATGCCGCAGCGAGGGCTTGACAGATCGTAAGTAATATGTTAGAATTATTACGGTCGTTAGAGAAACGACATATCTTCAACCCCTCTTTTTGTCTAGCAGCCGACGCCCACTGTTCGGTTGCGATCAATGTCGATCATCAACCGCGATTCAAAAATCGGTTCTGGCTGACGGGTGGCTGCATGACTGGTTTGCGACCTCAATCCATGATCTTCACCCTGTATGGCGATTACATCCGCCACGTGGGGGGAAGGATCCACATCGCCGGTTTGGTTCAGTTGATGAACCAGTTCGGCGTGTCTCAACAAGCCGTGCGTTCGGCGATTTCGCGAATGAAGCGCAATGGCATGTTGCGCGTCGAGCGCCGCGGCGCGCGCAGTTACTACTCCATCACACCCCAAAGCGCCAAAATCCTCGAAGCCGGGGCGCGCCGGATTTTTCAATTCCCCGCGCATACCAAGCCGTGGGACGGCAGTTGGCATCTCGTCACCTATTCCGTACCCGAAGACGAACGCGAAGCGCGCGATCGTCTGCGGCGCGAACTCGAATGGATGGGCTTTGGCATGTTGACGAGCGCGTTGTGGATTTCGCCGCACGATCATCGTGCGGAGATTGAATCGTTGGCGGACTCGCTGGGTTTGTGCGCGCGCGTCGAAATGTTTACGGCGCGGCACGAAGGTTTTTCCACGCCGCAAGCGATTGTCGCGCGCTGTTGGGACTTGCCCGCCATCAACGCGCGCTATGCCGCGTTCATTCGGAAATACAAGCCGATGCTCGACGAACATCAACGGCGCCTCGCCCGCGACAAAGATTTCGAACCCAGCCAGTACTTTGTCCGCCGATTCCTGCTGATCCACGAATTTCGTCGCTTTCCGTACCATGACCCCGAATTACCAGCCGAGTTATTGCCCGCGGATTGGCGCGGGATCGAAGCGACGAATATTTTTCGACAATACCACGATTTGCTCGCGCAGCCAGCCAATGCGTACTTCAGACAAGTCCACAAAAACGGCAAGTAGCCGACAAGGAGGATCGAGCGATGGCACTCACTTGGTTACCCAGCGAACACGAATTGAAAGACCATGATCTGTGGGGCAACGAATTTTTCGGAACTGACGCGCCATCGGTGATGTACGAAAAGCGCGCGATCGTCAACCCCCAAGGTCAACCCGTCGAAGGGTTATGCTCGGCGTGGATCGTCTTGAACAACCCCACGCAGTACAACTCGTACACGACCAAGATGGTCAAAGCCACAACCGCGGGCTTGTGCAAAGCCAGCATGGATCGCAGCGTGGTCGCCGTGATCATCACCGGCGTGGGCGATCGCGCCTTCTGCACCGGCGGCAATACCAAAGAGTACGCCGAGTACTATTCCAAGCGCCCCACCGAATACGGGCTGTACATGGATCTGTTCAACGGCATGATCGACGCGATCCTCGATTGCAAAAAACCGGTGATTTGCCGGGTCAACGGGATGCGCGTCGCGGGCGGTCAAGAAGTTGGGATGGCGTGCGACCTGAGCGTCGCGTCCGATCTCGCGGTATTCGGGCAAGCGGGACCCCGGCACGGCTCCGCGCCGGTCGGCGGCGCAACCGATTTTCTGCCGTGGATGCTAGGCGTCGAAGACGCGATGTGGAGTTGCGTGTCGTGCGAACTCTGGAGCGCGTACAAAATGAAAACCAAGGGCCTGATCAGTAAAGTCAGCCCGGTCATCCGGCAGGACGGCAGGTGGACGCGCAACCCGTCTGTCATCACCGACGAGTATGTGCGCGACGGCGAGATCGTGTACGGCGAATTCAAGACCGGCGCGGAAGCGAACCAGGCGCGCGAGTTTCTCAAAACTGCCCAGATTGATTTCGGAATGCTCGATCAGGCGGTCAATGACATCCTCTGGACGTTTACGAATCTCTTTCCCCATTGCTTGCAGGTTTCGATTGAAGGGATCCGCCAGAAGAAAAAATTTTTCTGGGATCTGAGCAAGAGCGCGAACCGGCACTGGCTCGCGGCGAACATGAGCGCCGAAGCGTTCGCCGGGTTTAACGCGTTCAACACGCGCAAGATCACCGGCAAGGACACGATTGACTTTATCAAGTATCGCCAGTTGCTGGCAGCGGGTCACGCGGTAGACGACGAGTTGTTCGAGCAAGTGCTGGCAAAGCCCAAATGAGCGGAGGCATCATGGAACTCGACGGGAAAAACGCGATCGTCACCGGCGCGAGTCTGGGGATCGGACACGCGATCGCGCTCGATTTGGCGCGGAATGGCGCGAACGTCGCGATCAATTATCGCAAACACGACGCGGAAGCGAACGCGCTGGTTGACGAAATCATGAAACTGGGACGACGCGGCTTGGCGATCCGCGCGGACGTGGCATCGTTCCAAGACGCGCAGACGATGGTGGACGCGGTGGCGAAAGAATTGGGGCGCGTCGATATTTTGGTGAACAACGCCGGGGTAAATCGCGACGCGGTCATTTGGAAGATGACGGAAGAGCAGTGGGACGAAGCGCTGGCGATCAACCTCAAGGGTTATTTCAACTACATTCGCGCGGTCGCGCCGTTGTTCAAGGAACAAAACGGCGGCAAGATCGTGAACGTCACCTCCATCAACGGCTTGCGCGGCAAGTTCGGTCAATCGAATTACACGGCGGCGAAAGCCGGCATCATCGGCTTGACCAAGACGGTTGCGCGCGAACTGGCGAAATTCAGCGTGAACTGTAACGCGGTCGCGCCCGGTTTGATCGAAACCGACATGGTCAAGAACGCGCCGGACGAAGTGAAACAAAAAGCGCTCGCAGAAATTGTGCTGGGGCGGCTTGGCGCGCCGGAAGAGGTCGCGTGGGTTGTGACGTTTTTGTGCTCGGAAAAAGCGCGGCACATTACGGGCGAAGTGATCAAGGTGGATGGGGGACAGTACATCTGATTGCAGTAAGCAGTTTTCAGTTTTCAGTATTCAGTGGTCAGACTGAAAACTGGATTCTGAATACTGAATACTGAGCACAGGAGTCACAATGCGAGACGCAGTCATCATTGACGCAGTGCGCACGCCGGTCGGTCGCTATGGCGGCGTGTTGAAGGACGTGCGCCCGGACGATCTGGCGGCGCTGTGCATTGCGGAAATCGTCAAACGCAATCATCTCGATGTGAACTTGATCGAAGACGTGGTGATGGGTTGCACCAACCAAGCAGGCGAAGACAATCGCAACGTCGCGCGGATGGCGGTCTTGCTCGCGGGTTTGCCGTACTCGGTCGCGGGGCAGACGCTCAATCGGCTGTGCGCTTCCGGGCTGAACGCCGTGATCAGCGCGGCGAATTCGATCAGACTGGGCGAGGGCGACGTGCTCATCGCGGGCGGCACGGAATCCATGACGCGCGCGCCGTTCGTCTTTGCCAAAGCCGATGCGGCGTTCCCGCGCGAGGTCAAGGTTTTCGATTCGACGATCGGCTGGCGATTTACGAATCCCAAAATGACGCTGCCGTACGCGAAGGAAGGGATGGGCGACACCGCAGAGAACGTCGCGGTCAAGTACGGACTGACGCGTGTCGAGCAAGATGAATTTGCGTGCGCGACGCAGAAGAAATGGGGCGCGGCGCACGCGGCGGGCAGGTTCAAAGACGAACTTGTCCCCGTTGTGATTCCGCAAAAGAAAGGCGATCCGATCGTCGTGGACAAGGACGAGCATCCGCGTCCCGACGTGACGATGGAGCAACTCGCGAAACTTCCGCCCGCGTTCAAAAAGGACGGCACGGTGACAGCGGGTAATTCGAGCGGCATCAACGACGGCGCGGCGGCGGTGTTGTTGATGGCGGCGGAGACCGCGACGCGCTTGGGTTACAAACCGATCGCGCGCGTCGTGACGAGCGCGGTCGTCGGCGTTGATCCGTCGTACATGGGCTTGGGTCCGATTCCGGCGACGCGGAAAGCGCTCGCGCGCGCGGGCTTGCAGATCGGCGACATTGATCTGATCGAATTGAACGAGGCGTTCGCCGCGCAATCGCTCCCGTGCATTCGCGAACTCGGAATGGATCCCGCGAAGGTGAACGTCAACGGCGGCGCGATTGCGATCGGTCATCCGCTCGGTTCGACGGGCGCGCGCATTTTGACGACGCTGGCGCACGAGTTGAAGCGGCGCGGCGCGCGCTACGGTCTCGTGACGATGTGCATCGGGGTCGGGCAGGGGATTGCGGTGGTGGTGGAGAAGGCGTGAAACGTGATGCGTGATGCGTGATCACGTTTCACGCATCACGCATCATGCATTGCGAGGTAACTCATGTCAACCGTAACTCTTGAAAAATCAAACAGCATTGCACGCGTCACGCTGAACAAACCTCCGCTCAACGTGCTGGACATTCCGATGATGGAGGAATTGGACGCCGCGCTCAAATCGCTCAAGGGCGATCGTGCGAGCAAGGTGATCGTGATCGCGGCGCAAGGCAAAGCGTTCAGCGCGGGTGTGGACATTGCCGATCACACCAAAGAGCGCGTCGACGAGATGATCGCAAAGTTCCACGCGATTTTCCGCACGCTCTGGTCGCTGGAACAGCCGACGGTCGCGGCGGCGCAAGGCGCCGCGCTCGGCGGCGGATGCGAAGTGGCAATCGCGTGCGATTTCATCGTCGCGAGTGAAAAAGCAAAATTCGGACAGCCCGAGATCAAAGTCGGCGTGTTTCCGCCCATCGCCGCGTTGGTGCTGCCGCGCATCCTCGGTCGCAAGAAGGCATTCGAATTGGTGCTGACCGGCGAAGCGATCGACGCGCGCGAGGCAGAACGCATCGGCTTGGTCAACGTGGTTGCGCCGGTGGAATCGTTCGACGCGACGGTGAACGCGTTCGTCGGCAAGTTGACGTTGTTGAGCGGCGCGGTGTTGCGGCTCACCAAGCGCGCGGTGCAGATCAGTTTGGATCAGGGATTCGACGCGGCGTTCGCGGAAATCGAGCGATTGTATCTGCGCGATTTGATGCAAACGGAGGACGCAGCCGAAGGGCTTGCCGCGTTCATGGAAAAACGCGCGCCGGTATGGAGAGAGTGACATGCGGTACGCCGAGACCGGTTACAATTTAGAAATTGATCTATCCCGCGGAAACATCGAGCGGGTGGAAACTGATCCCAAGTGGACCGAACTTTATCTAGGTGGGCTGGGCACGAACGCCAAAATCTTATGGGATCGAGTTCCTCCTGAAACGGAACCCTTTTCTCCCGATAATCTCCTCATCTTCAGCACCGGTCTTTTGTGCGGTACGCCGGCGGTCGGCTCAAATCGGACCATTGTTTCTACTTTTTCTCCTCAAACGCAGTTAATGGCGTACTCGATGATGGGAGGATTTTTCGCGCCGGAACTAAAGTATGCTGGCTACGACAAAGTCATCTTTCGCGGCAAGTCGCCAAATCTGGTCTATGTGTGGATCAACAACGCCAAAGTGGAAATCCGGGACGCCAGCCATCTCCGCGGCAAAGGCGCGGTTGAAACTCAAGAACTCATTCGGAAGGAGTTGAAGGATCCGAACGCCCAGGTCGCGGCGATCGGCTTGGCAGGCGAAAACCGAGTCTTTTATGCCTCGATCGAGCAGGGCAGATCCAGCGCCAGCCGACAAGGGATCGGCGCGGTCATGGGAGACAAAGGACTGAAGGCAATCGCCGTGCGGGGAACGAAGGACATTAATGTCGCGCGACCGACTGAGTTTTTGGAACTGTGCAACGAGGTCCTGAAATATATCCAATGGCGAAATGAAAACCCGATCAAGAATGTGGAACCCATTTTCCAGGGCCTGGGATCGCCGCAGGAGATGGCGATCATTGACGAAAAGTGGCATACGACCGGTTTCATGTGGGGTAATGCGCGCACGCGGAGAAAAGATTTTTGGAACAAGGAAGCCGAAGAGCAGTGGAAGCAGACTCAGGAAAGTGTGCGGACGCGGTTGATCAGTTGTTATAACTGTCCGATGAAATGCGGGGCGTTAATTTCCGTCCCCGGAATTTCAAATTACATGATGAAATGCTACACCAAACTTACTTATACGATGGCGGCGATGTCCGACCTTGAGTTTGGTTTTAGAATCGCTCAACGCGCCACGGAGTATGGGGTGGACGGGTACTCAACCCCGCAAGTGATCGCGTTCGCGCTGGAACTCTACGAAGCCGGCATTTTGACTGATCAGGACATGCCAGGAATGCCGACCGGCACCGAGGAAAGATTTTACTGGCTGCTTGACCGAATTGTCCGGCGTGAAGGGATCGGAGATGTTCTCGCGAATGGCACGCATTGGGCAGCCAAAGCGATCGGCAAAGGCGCAGAAGCGTACGCTCATAATAACATCAAGAAGCATGAGCAACTGCCACTCAAACTGGGAATGTTGAACCCCGTATATTTCCTCATGTATTGCACCGGGGAGAAAATAAACATTACCCAGATCGAAGGGCAGTTCCCCCAGGAACCTTTCGCGGCGAAAGAGCAGAGAGAAGAGTTTGTCAAGGATTGGCTCCAGGTTCCCGATGAAAAGTTCAAGCAATACTTTCTGGACTGGGATCCGCGTGGCGAACACTCCAATCCATATTACCCAACGATTCAAGCAACCTGTGAAATTGTCGATTGGATGGAGCGGATGCACTACATAGACGACGCGCTCGGCGTGTGCGCGGGTTTGTCATCGTTTCCGTTGAAGCCGCCTTATCACATGCACAATTACCCGTCGTTCATTTCGTCCGGGGCGGGCATCGCCATGGATGAAGCCGGATTGACGCAAGTAGCCAGACGGAATCGAACTTTGATCAGAGCCGTGAATATTCGGAAGGGGATGCGGCGCGCGGACGAAAAGCCGCCTGAGGATCATTGGAGAAAGAGATTTCCCGAGCTCGAAGAAAAACTCTTGGACGAGTATTACAAATTCAAGGGGTGGGATCATCAGGGGATTCCGACGAAAGCGTCTTTGCGCGAATTGGATCTGGCTTATGTTGCCGATGACCTCGAACAGAGAGGGATAATAAGAAATGAGCAAGGTTAAGAAGAAGGTAATCAAGATCGATCTTGAAAAGTGCAATGGTTGCCGGGCATGTGAGGTCATTTGCTCCGCCTTCCATGCCAAGCCCCAATATAGCAGCAACAATCCCGCGCGGTCTCGCATTCGAATCGTTCGCGATCCGCTGAGAGACATCTATCTTCCCGTGTACGCGGGCGAGTATACGAAAGCCGAGTGCAGCGGCAAAGACAAATATGTGATCGAAGGGAAGGAATACAGCGAGTGCGATTTCTGCCGGGCGTCCTGTCCATCGCGCGATTTGTTCAAAGAACCCGATTCCGGTCTCCCATTGAAATGCGACATGTGTGAAGACGATCCGGAACAAAAAGAGCCCATGTGCGTTCAATGGTGCTTGAGCGATTGCCTGACCTACGAAGAGATCGAAGAGGAAGCCGAAGAAAAAATAAAACTGGAGGACGTGGAGATCGGATTGGAATCCTTGGTCGACAAGTACGGATTCCAGAAGGTAATGGATGCCGCTGCGCGAATGACAAAGAAAGATTGAAAAATAGTATGGAGACAGTACCCCTAACTCCCTTCAAGGTGGTCGTCGAAGGGATCAAGGAAGCGGGCGGAGACGCCGATAAATTCTGCTATCAATGCGGAAAATGCGACACGGTTTGTCCCTGGAATCGCGTACGAAATTTTTCTGTTCGCAGAATCATCCATCAGGCAAAATTCGGCGTCGTTCCCTTCGAATCCGAAGACCTGTGGCTATGCACCACCTGTCGTAATTGTGTTCAACGTTGTCCCAGGGGCGTAGAAATAATCGACGTGATGAGGGCGATGCGCCGGGTCTTGGTGCCCGACGGCGTCGTTCCGACGAGCATTCCCAATCTGCGGGGTTTCATGACAAGCATTGCCAGCGTCGGAAACCCTTGGGGACAAGAACCGAACGAGCGCGCAAATTGGGCGAAAGACCTGGGAGTAAAAGAGTTCGACGAGCATACAGAGGTGCTCTATTTTCCCTGTTGCTATCTCGCGTACGACCCAAGATTGAAGAAGGTGGCTCAAGCCACGGCGAAGCTTCTCAACAAGGCAGGAGTGGATTTCGGGATCCTGGGTTCCAGGGAGATGTGCTGTGGGGAGAGTGTGCGCCAAGCGGGCAATGAGCAGTTGTTTCGACGCCTAGCCAAGGAAAACATCAAGACTTTTGTGGACATGGGCGTGAAGAAAATCCTGACGTCCTCCCCGCATTGCTACAACGCGTTCAAGAATGAGTATTCCGAGTTTAAGGTGAACTTTGAGGTGGTTCATATCACCCAGTATCTATTCCAAATGATCGGCGAGGGAAAACTCAAACTCACGAAGGAGTATGCAAAGCAAGTCACGTATCACGACCCGTGTTACCTGGGTCGGCATAATGGCATTTTTGACCAACCCCGCGAGGCGTTGAAGAAAATTCCCGGTTTGGAACTGAGGGAGATGGCTGACGCGCGGCAAGATAGTCTTTGTTGTGGAATGGGCGGCGGCAGGATTTGGATGGAAACCGCAAGAGAGGAAAGATTTTCCAATCTCCGGTTGGAACAAGCAATCGGAGTTGGGGCTGAGGTCTTGACGACGGCTTGCCCGTATTGCATCACGCAATTCGAGGATACTAGGTTAACGCTGAAGGATGGCGAGGGCATACAGATCAAGGACATCACAGAGATTCTTCAGGAAGTGGTGTGATGAGGTATCGCAAGTGGAAACAGAACTAGTCGGACGGATAAGCAAGGGGCGCCGCGACAGTAATTTCGGAGACGTGATGGTCGTTGGCGGCGGGGTCAGCGGGGTGCAAGCATCGCTCGATCTTGCCAACGCGGGTTTCAAGGTTTACCTGGTCGACAAGGCGCCTGCCATTGGCGGGCACATGGCGCAACTCGACAAGACCTTTCCCACCAATGACTGCTCCATCTGAATACTCGCGCCCAAACTGGTCGAGGTCGGCCGGAATCCCAATGTAGCAATCCTGACGTACACGGAAGTTGACAGAGTGGAAGGAGAAGCAGGAGATTTTATCGTTTCCCTGCTTAGAAAGCCCCGGTATGTTTTAGAGGACAAGTGCACGGGCTGTACGACTTGCGTCGAATACTGCCCGGTCAAATATCCCGATCAATTCAATCAGGCCATATCGCAGAACAAAGCCATCCATATTTACTTTCATCAAGCCATTCCCCTCGTCACGTATATCGATGAAACCTGTCTCTATCTCAAAGAAAAGAAATGCAATATTTGTGAGACCGTTTGTAAGAACAAGGCGATCGATTTCACGCAAAAGGCGGAGAGGGTCCAAGTAAACGTCGGAGCGATCATTCTGGCTTCCGGCATCGAGCCGTTCGATCCAAAGACGCGGGATGAATATCGCTACGGCAAGTTCGCGAACGTAGTCACCAGCATAGACTATGAACGGCTGATGTGCGCCACGGGACCCTACGAAGGGGAGATCCTCCGCGCGTCCGACAGGAAGCATCCCCACAAAATCGCCTGGCTTCAATGCGTTGGTTCCAGGGAAGTAATTCCCGGCGGCAACAGTTATTGTTCGAGCGTATGCTGCACGTACACCCAGAAACAGGTCATTTTGACCAAGGATCACAACCCTGAGGCAGAATGTACAATCTTCCACAACGATATTCGTTCCTACGGCAAGGACTTTGAGCGGTTCTACCAAAGAGCGGAGAGACTGGCTGGGATTCGGTTCATCAGAAGCTACGTAACCATCGCGAAAGAGGATCCCAAGACCAAGAACGTCACCATTCGGTATGCGACTCCCGCTGATGGAGTCAAAGAAGAAGAATTCGATATGGTGGTGCTATCTGTCGGATTGAACCCTCCGGCTGATGCGAAGGGGCTGGGCAACAAGTTCGGCATCGAACTGACCAGTCACGGATTCTGCAAAACCAATCCTGTCAACCCAATGGAGACGACAAGACCTGGGATCTTTGTGAGTGGAGCATTCCAAGGTCCGACCGATATTCCCGAATCGGTTTATACCGCGAGCGGGGCTGGCTCGCAATGTGGTCAACTGTTAGACTATCGGCGCGGGAAACTAACCCAGGAAAGGATTTATCCGCCCGAAAGAGACGTCTCCCAAGCGGAACCACGGGTCGGAGTTTTCGTCTGTCATTGTGGAACGAATATCGGCAGAGTCGTCAATGTTCCTTCCGCAGTTGAATATTCCAAAAGTCTGCCCAACGTTATCTACGCTCAGGAGCAACTGTTTTCCTGCGCCGCGAATTGCGCGAAAGAGATTACAGATCTGGCAAAGGAAAAAGGGCTTAATCGAGTGGTCGTCGCTGCCTGCTCGCCCAGGACGCTAGAACCGTTATTTCGGGACACACTTCGGGAAGCGGGCATCAATCAATATTACTACGACATGGCGAACATTCGAGAGCATTGCTCCTGGGTTCATGCGAAAGAAAAAGAACTGGCTACCGAAAAGGCGAAAGATATTATCCGAATGTCGGTAGCGCGAGCCTCCCACTTGGAGGCGCTTGAGGAATTCGATCTGCCCGTCAACAAGGCGGCGTTAGTCGTGGGTGGAGGGATCGCCGGTATGACATGCGCGCTCTCCATTGCCAACCAGGGTCACGAGGTTTACTTGGTCGAAAAGGATTCAGACTTTGGGGGAACGGCAAGGAGAATTCACACTACCCTGGAAGGGCTGGATGTTCAAGCGTATTTGCGCGATCTAATTAGAAAAGTTTATCAGCATCGCTTGATTCACGTCTACGCAGGCGCTACGATTACGGAGGCGACCGGTTATGTGGGAAACTTTGTAACCAAAGTTCGATCTGAGAGGGGAGTGACCGAGATAAAACATGGCGCAACCGTCATCGCGGTAGGTACCGATGTCTACCAGCCCACCGAATATTTGCACGGCGAAGATGACCGGGTCGTGACGCAACTGGAGTTAGAGGAGCGGATCAGCCAAGGCGACGAAAAGGTAGTCGATGCAACAAGCATCGTCATGATCCAATGTGTGGGTTGCCGGAATGAAGACAGAAATTACTGCAGCCGGATCTGTTGCAGCGAGTCGATAAAGAACGCGCTGAAACTAAAAGAGAAAAATCCAAAGATGGATATTTGCGTTCTCTTTCGGGATATGCGAACGTACGGGTTTAGTGAGGATTATTACCGGCAGGCGGCAGACAAAGATGTCAGATTCATCCGGTACGAGCCGCAGGATAAACCTCAGGTGGAGCCGGGTGAATCGGAAGAGGGCAAGCCCGTTCTAAAGGTTACTGCGACGGATTACATTTTAGGGAACAAACTTGAAATTGACGCCGATATTGTCGCTTTGGCTGCCGCAGTGATTCCATCCGCAGGAAGCCAGCAAGTCTCCCAATTATTCAAGGTGCCTCTGAGCGGGGATGGTTTCTTCCAGGAGGCGCACGTAAAACTAAGACCGGTCGAATTTGCCGCGGACGGCATCTATCTTTGCGGTACGGCGCACTACCCCAAGCACATATCGGAGACGATTCGACAGGCGTATGGAGCGGCGGGGCGGGTCTTGACGCTGCTTTCGCATGACACCGTCACCGCCTCCGGCTCGGTTTGCCGGGTGAATGAGAAAAAGTGTTTTGGGTGTGGAGCATGTATCTCTGCCTGCACGTACGGCGCGATCGAGTTTCGCGAGACGCCGCAGGGGAGAAAGGTGGTGGTCAATCCCGTTCTCTGCAAAGGCGATGGGCTCTGCAACGCCAAATGCCCAACCCTGGCAATTCAACTAAAACATTTTACCGATGAAGAGATAGTCGCCCAGATTGACGCGGCGTTTCCGGATGAAAAGGTCGGATGAAAGTGCCAAGTGCCATGTGACAAGGGAAGATTCCCGCTTTACGTTTCACGATTTCCATCCCTTGTCCCTTGTCACCGATCACATATTCAGGAGACTGAGAACCGATGAGTGCAGGACTCAAATTCAAGCCAAGGATCTTGGGCTTTGTATGCCATTGGTGAGGATACGGCGCGGCTGACTTGGCTGGAGTTTCCAGACTACAATATACAACTGAAATCAGACTTGTGCGCGTCATGTGTTCCGGTAGAGTTGACCTGGATTATTTGCTCCGGGCTTTCTCAAATGGAATGGATGGGGTGTTCGTTGGCGGCTGCCGCTTGAATGAATGTAATTACATCACCCATGGAAACTACGATGCGCTGAACACGGTCCTTCTATGCAAAAGAATCATGGAACACATCGGGCTGACCCCGGAGAGATTGAAGGTTCAGTTCATGTCCTCGGCTGAAGGAATTCTTTTTGCCGATGTGATGAATGAGTTTGGCAACAAGGTGAAAGGGCTGGGACCGCTTGGCAAGGGTGAAGGAATCGACCCAGGCGAATTGAGATCCAGACTCGCAGAAATTAGAAGACTCGTTCCGTACATCAAGCGAGTGAACCAGGAGAAACTGGCGTCCCGGCTTGGAAATCCAGAAGCATACGACGGGCTGTTCACCAAAGACGAAATAGACAGATTTTTCCGTGAGGTCATCTCGTACTATATCGTCCCGGAAAAATGCCAGGCGTGTCTTATTTGCGCCAG
Organism: Candidatus Aquidulcis sp.; assembly: GCA_020723345.1. Classification (GTDB taxonomy): domain Bacteria; phylum Chloroflexota; class Anaerolineae; order UBA4142; family UBA4142; genus VGOB01. The sequence goes on from DYJA01000031.1 coordinate 17,629, forward strand.
GCGATGTCCGGTAGATGCGATTATCAGCGCCAAGAGCATGGTCCACGTGATCGAGCAAGAGAAATGCACGAGATGCGGAACGTGCATCGAAGTATGCCCCGCTCGATTCGGCGCGGTGACGACGATCTCTGGCGCGCCTGTTCCTCCTCCACTTGCTGAAGACAAAAGGACGATCGTCAGAAAGAGCAAAGAAAATGTCGCCAGTTAGCGCAACCTATTGGGGCGTACCTGGGTTTTTCATATTCTGGGGCTTGTTCGCGATTGCCTTCGGTTTGTTTCTGCGAAGGTTCTATTTCCTTTTTCGCCTTGTTCGTCTGGGCAAACCGGAGAATCGGTTCGACAGAATCGGACAGAGAATCACATCCACGCTAGCGGTGATCGCTTCGCAAGGGTGTTCCTTGAAGAGCGTCAGCCGCACCGACATCGCGGGAATCGGGCACGCGTGGATGTTCTGGGGTTTCGGCTTTTTCCTCGTCGGCTACATTGTCTTCGTCGGTCTAGAGGGCGGTCTGGGTCTTTCCATACCGTCTGCCTTCGAGAGAGTCTACTTGTCGATCCTGGACATCGTTGCTTTGTTTGTTGTCGCAGCCATCAGCGTGGCTGTGGTCAAGCGTTACATCACAAGACCGGCGCGACTGGAAAGGAAGCAGAGGCGCAAAGAAAAAATTATCATGGTCTCGCTTTTTACTGCGATGACTAGTTTGATGATGCTGCATTACTGTGTGGAGGGCTTGAGATATGCCGCCTACAATCTTTCATCCGCGCCTCCAATCGGAGGTGTTCTGGCTAGTTTTCTGACTAGCACAGGTTCATCCTCGGCGACATTGTTGGGAACATACAACGCGATTTGGTGGCTCAACTACGTCCTACTCCTTGGCGCGCTGGTTTACACTCCACATTCAGAGCACCTGCATCCTCTTTTCTCTCCCGCCAATATTCTCTTCAAATCGCTGGGACCAAAAATGGCGCTTGAGCCAATCCCTCCCGAAGAGCACGCACAGGAATCTTTCGGCGTATCGAAGATTCCGGACTTTACCCAGAAGCAATTGCTCGATCTCCTCGCTTGTACGTGGTGTGGTCGATGCCAAGCCAATTGTCCCGCGAATCTGACTGGCAAGTCGCTCTCGCCCAGAGAGATGATTCTGAATTTGAAAGAGCATCTGCTCGATGTAGGTCCTGAATTGCTTGCCGGTAAGGCAGATGCCGATTCGATGATCGGCAGTGTGGTCACCGAGGATGAAATTTGGGCTTGCACCACCTGCGGCGCGTGCCAAGAGGTATGCCCGGTCAACATCGAACACGTTCACAAGATAATCGACCTGCGGCGAAATTTGGTGCTGACGCAAAACAAGATGCCGGAGAGCGCGCAGTTGATGCTGCGGAATATGCAGTCGAGGGGACACCCGTGGGCTGGAATCCAATCGCTGCGGCTACGGGGCGACTGGACAAGCGATCAGGAACTCAAAGTATTGTCTGACGGCGATACCGCCGATACATTGTTCTGGGTCGGCTGCACGGGCGCGCTCGTCGAGCGAAACGTACAAGCGACGCTTGCGATGACGCGGGTACTGAAAGCGGCGAGCGTTGATTTCGCGGTCTTGGGCGAAACCGAAACGTGTTGCGGCGACCCGGCGCGCAGAGCCGGATACGAGTTCCAGTTCCAAATGATGGCAGAGCAAAATATCGAGGTATTCAAGAGTCACAATATTAAAGAGATTATCACCTCCTGTCCTCACTGCTATAATACGATCAAGAACGAGTACCCCAGGTTCGGCGGCGATTTCAAGGTAGTTCACTCAACCCAGTTCATTGCTGATTTAATCGCGCAAGGCAAATTGAAACTGACCAAGGATCTGAAATCCAGACTCACCTATCACGACCCCTGCTACTTGGGGCGCTACAACGACGTTTATCAGGAGCCGCGCCAAATATTGCAGGCGATCCCGAACACAACACTTGTGGAAATGGAACGCTCGCGAAACAAGGGCTTGTGCTGCGGCGCGGGCGGCGGACATACGTGGATCGAAGAACAGCCCGGGACGACCAAGATTAATCAACTGCGCCTCCAAGATGCTCTCGGCACCGGCGCGGCGCAAGTGGTGACCGCGTGCCCGTATTGTTTGCAGATGTTCGAGGAGAGCATCGAACACAAAGATAAAAAGGACTCGCTGAAAGTACAAGACCTTGCCGAAATCGTTGAAGCGGCGATGCGGTAGGACAAATCCTGCCCTGAGTAACGCCGAAGGGTTGCAAATTTGTCCAACACAAGGGAGCAGCATGAATACAATCGTCTGTGTCAAACAAGTCCTTGACCCCGAGATACCGCCAGCCAAATTCAAGATTGACGCTGAGGCGAAACAGGTTATTCCTCCCGCGGGAGTGCCGCCCGTGATCAGCGTCTACGATGAACGCGCGGTTGAGGCAGCCCTTCGGCTAAAAGATAAACACAAAGGGAAAATCACAGCGCTCAGCATGGGATCGGAGAAAGCGGCGGACGTGATCAAGCACGCCATAGCGCTCGGCGCCGACGATGGATTTGTGCTTCAAGATGCCGCGTTCGAAAACCTGGATTCTTTTGGCACGGCGTATGTTTTGGCGAAAGCGATCCAGAAAATCGGCGAGTACGATCTGGTTCTGTGCGGCAGACAAGCCGCGGACTGGGGCGCGGGTGAGGTTGGCTCGATTCTCGCCGAAATCCTCGGCATCCCTGTGATAACGCTCGCATCTGAGATTCAAGCACAGGACAAGACGCTCAGGGTCAAGCGGATTGTGAGCGATGGCTTTGAAGTGTTGGAAGCGCCGATGCCATGCCTAATCACGGTGGGCAGCGAAATTGGTTTGCCGCGTCTCCCCGCGGGACCGCGCCTCATGATGGCGCGCAAAAAGGTGATTCCGATTTGGAGAGCGCAGGATATTGGGGCAGAGCCCACCAAGTTGGACAAGCAAAACGCGCACACCGAGGTCATCGGTCTCTCCGTGCCGACGCGCAAGACCGAGTGCGAAATGATTACCGGGGCAACTCCTGCCGATGCCGCCGCCCATCTAGCCGCCAAACTTAGCAAGCTGATTTGATCACTTGTCATTGCGAGCGGAGCGAAGCAATCCCCGGCACGCGACTTGAGATTGCTTCGTCGCAATCCTTCGCCTGCGCAACAAAAACCGCTGCTCCGCTCAGGATGCTCCTCGCAATGACACTGGGAGGATCTGCAATGGATAATCGCAAGGGCATTTTGGTTTGTGGCGAGTTCGCCGAAGCGAAATTAGCGCCAATCACGATTGAACTACTTGGACTCGGAAGAAAACTCGCGAACGAACTGGGTGAACCATTAAGCGTTCTATTGATGGGCAGCAAAGCCAGTGGCTTGACCCAGGAAACAATCGCGTTTGGCGCGGACAACGTGTATGTGGCGGACGACGCGCTCCTGGATCAGTACAACTCCGATGGCTACACTCAGATCGCGGCTAACCTTTGCCAGCAGGCGCTACCTTCGATTGTGCTCCTGGGTCATACGGATGTCGGTATGGATTTGGCGCCGCGACTCAATGCCCGCTTGGGCGGTGGACTTGCAATGGACTGCCTCGCGTTATCCATCGACCCGGCGACCCAACTCCTTGCCTCGACGCGTCCTGTCTTTGGAGGCAACGCCCACGCCACGATGCTCGCCAAGTCTGCGCGACCTCAAATGGCTACTGTAAGACCGAAAACAATGCCGCCCGCCGCGCGCGATGACTCGCGGCAAGGTCAGGTTCTGCCGGTCGAAGGCAAGGTCGATCCTTCGGCAATTAAAGTCAAAGTTGTCGAGCGGACAAAAGAGCAAGTGGAAGGCGTGAAACTCGAAGACGCCGAAGTGGTCGTCAGCGGTGGGCGCGGCATTGGCGGCGCGCAAAACTTTGCGATGCTCCGCGAGCTCGCCAATGTGTTGGGTGGCGCGGTCGGGGCGACGCGACCCGCGTGTGACGAAGGTTGGGTGCCGGTGCGGCTCCAGGTAGGTCAAAGCGGAAAAGTTGTCAGCCCGAAACTTTACATCGCCGTTGCGCTCTCAGGCGCGATGGCGCATATCGCTGGGTGTTTGGGATCGAAAGTAATTGTCGCGATCAACAAGGACAAGGACGCGAATATTTTCAACGTTGCGCACTTTGGTATCGTCGGGGACTATAAAGAAATCTTGCCGGCGCTGACCGCGAAACTAAGAGAGCTCAAATCGGGGTGATCGATTGCAAGTGTGGAAATAGTGATGAATTCGCCATTCAAGTCACCGTACGAGAGGTGACACACAAGGAGGAAAAATGACAGAGACCCAAGCGAGCAGCAAGAAGGGAGAACGCATCGGCGAAGTGCGGTGTCAGAACTGCTTTGAGCGTTTCTCGCCGGCGTTGGGGGCAGACAAGGCGCTGTGCCCTGCCTGTGGGTTTGAGTGGTTAATCTCGTGGTCAGGCACGCTCGCCAAGATCAGAAAGCCAGTGTGGGAGTCCTGGGAACGTCAACTGGCTCAAGTATCCAAGAAAGGATAAAGGAGCCGCGCATGGCGAATAGAAAGGACTCGACGCAGACAAGCCCCCAACAATCTAAAATCTTAAAATCTGAAATCTGAAATTCTCCGGGGAGGTATCGATGGCACTCAATCGAAAAATTGCGTACGTCAACCTGACGACAGGCGAGATCAAGACCGCCCCAATCCCGGTCGAGATGCGCCAGTTGTATCTTGGTGGGCGCGGGCTAGACATGTATCTGCTGTACAACCACCTCAAGCCGGGGGTCGATGCGCTAAGCCCGGACAACGTGCTGACGGTGAGCGCGGGTTTGCTCGTCGGCACGCCGGCGTCGGCTTCGGCGCGGACGCACGTTGGCGCCAAGTCGCCGCTTACGGGTTTTGTCGGCAGCTCTAACATGGGTGGCTTTTTCGCGCCCGAACTACGGTTTGCCGGATTTGATCACCTGGTAGTGAAAGGGAAAGCCCCAAGCCCGGTGTACCTTTGGGTTCACGACGGCGAGATCGAGATTCGCGACGGCTCGAAATTGTGGGGCGAGGATGTGCCCACGACCCAGGATCTCATCCGCGAGGAGTTGGGCGATCCGGAGATCAAGGCATTGTGCATCGGCATCGGCGGGGAGAATCTGGTGCGCTATGCTAACGTAATGACCGGTATCAAGAATGCCGCAGGGCGCTCCGGAACGGGTGCCGTGATGGGTTCGAAGAATCTCAAGGCGATTGCCGCGCGGGGAACGCAGGACATCGCGATCCGTTTCCCCAAGGAGGCGCTGGAGTACAACGCCAAACTTCTTGAGCATATCGGCTCGACCAAGTTCGCGCAGATCATGCAAAAATGGGGCACCATGTTCATCTATGGCGTCACCAACACCACCGGACTGGTACGCAATCGGAATTTTCAGTCGAACCAGCAGGTTGGCGGGAACATCGAGTGTGAGCACATCGAGGAACATGCGCTCGGCACCGAGGGCTGCTACGGCTGCATCATTCATTGTCGCCACAAGTACATGATCCGCAAGGGACCCTACGCCGGAACCTATGCGGAGGGTCCAGAGTACACCAGCCAGGGCGCGTTCGGCATGGAGGTCGGCTGCAACAACTTTGAGACGGTTCTGATCGGTAACCATCTGGTCAACAAGTATGGGATCGACACGCTCGAAACCGGCAGCATAATCGCCTGGGCGATGGAATTGTACGAGAAAGGCATCCTGACGGACAAGGATACCGATGGTTTGAAGTTAGAGTTTGGCAACGATGAGGCAATGCTTGAGATGATCAAGCGCATCGCCGAGCGCAAGGGATTGGGCGACATCCTTGCCGAAGGTCCGTTGCGCGCGGCAAAAAAGATTGGCAAGGACGCGCTCAAGTATTGCATCCAGGTCAAAGGGATGAGCAATCTGCACTCGGACGAGCGCCCCACGCCCTCGCTCGCGTTAGGCATCGCGACGGGTTCGCGCGGCTCCGATCATCTGCGCAGCCGCCCGGCGATCGATCTGTACCACTTGCCCGAAAAAGTCCTGCGGAGCATCTACGGGGGACCCAAGCCGTACGATGGTCCGCTCTCGTCGGACTATACCTCGTACGAGGGCAAGCCGCGGATGGTGCAGTGGCATGAGATGCTGTACGAGGCGATTGACTGCACGGGGGTGTGCAAGTTCCACTCGGTGTTTCTCAGTCCTAATCTGATCGCGTTCGACGAGTTGTCCAAACTGATCTACCACAACACCGGGCTAGAGTTCACGCCGGAAGAAATCTGGGACATTGCGGATCGCGCGTACACGGTCGAGCGATTGTTCAACCTTCGGGAAGGGCTGACCCGCGCGGACGACTGGCTGGTGGATCGGTACTTTGACGAACCAACTCCGGTCGGTCTGCCGATCGTGCGGGGCAAGACGTTGGATCGTGCCAAGTTCAAGCAGATGGTCGATGAGTATTATTCGCTGCACGGCTGGGACGAGACGGGCGTGCCCAAGCCGGAGACGTTGAAGAAGATCGGGCTGGACCAGGAGCCGTCGCACATGTTGTAGGTAGGTGATTGGAAATTAGAGATTGGAGATTGGAGGTTAGAGGTTGGAGGTAGATACTCGACTTTTAAATTCCAATATCCAACATCTACCTTCCAACGTCCAAGATCCAACACTGGAGACAATGATGGAAAAAATACTCGTAGTCAATCACGAAAAATGCACGGGATGTCGGCTGTGTGAGATGGCGTGCGCGGTCAAGCACGTTGGAGCGAATAATCCGGCGCGCTCGCGCATCCACGTCGTCAAATGGCCGCGCGAGGGATTCGAGTTGCCGATGCTGTGCCAGCAGTGCGAAAAGGCGCCCTGTATCGCGGTCTGCCCCAAGAACGCGTTGTCGCGCGATTCGGCGCTGAACCGGGTGAACCTGAACTATGATTTGTGCATCGGCTGCAAGATGTGCGTAATCGCCTGTCCGTTCGGCGGCATGGGCGTCGACATCGTGGCGCGGCAGGTGATCAAATGCGACCAGTGCGATGGCGATCCAACCTGCGTCCGTTTCTGCAATCCGGGCGCGCTGCAGTTCGTGCCTGCCAGTTCGGTGAATCTCATCAAGAAACGGACTGTCGGTGTGAAACTGGCAGAAGTGATGCGGAAGGCGGTTGCGGCGTAACGGGTCTCAGCCATGATGAATCAGTCTGTTCTCGTGATCGGCGCGGGCATCGCCGGCATCCAGGTTTCGATTGATCTGGCGCAGATGGGATTCCCGGTCTATCTGGTCGAGCGCACGCCGTCCATCGGCGGACGGATGGCGCAACTGGATAAGACGTTTCCCACCAACGATTGCGCGATTTGCATTCTCGCGCCCAAGATGATCGAGTGCGCCGGGCACAAGAACGTTCATCTGCTGACCTACTCCGAGGTCGTCGGCGTCGAAGGTCACGCGGGCGATTTACGCGCGCGTGTCCTTCAAAAGCCGCGCTATGTGAACATGGAGCGCTGCACCGGCTGCGGCGAGTGCGCGGCCAAGTGTCCCTGGCGCGTGCCGGACGATTTCAACGTCGGCTTGAGCAACCGGCGCGCGATCTACATTCCATTTCCTCAAGCCGTGCCGCGCAAGGCGACGATTGACGCCCCACATTGCGTCTACTTGCAGGATCGGGCGAAGAATCGCTGCCGGATGTGCGAGAAAGTTTGTCAGCCCGGCGCGATCGACTGGGAGCAGCAAGAGCGCATCGTCGAGTTGAGCGTCGGCGCGATTGTCGTCGCGACCGGCTTTGACCCGTACGATGCCGGTGTGCTCAAAGAGTACGGCTTGGGCAAGATCGCCAATGTCATCACCGGCTTGCAGTACGAGCGACTGGTCTCGGCGTCGGGTCCCACCTCCGGCGAGTTGCGCCGTCCTTCGGATGGCAAGCCTCCGCGCGAGGTCGCGTTTATCCAGTGCGTCGGCTCGCGGGATGTCAACTACAATCCGTATTGCTCAAGTGTGTGTTGCATGTTTGCGACGAAGGAGGCGATCCTGGCGAACGAACACGACCCGCAGTGCCGATCATACATTTTCTATACCGATCTGCGCGCGGTCGGCAAGCGGTTCCAGGAGTACATCGCGCGCGCTCGAACAGAATACAACGTGACCTACATTCGAGGCAGACCTGGCGTGATCGGCGAAAATCCACAGAACGGCAACCCCATCGTGCGCTACGAGGAGACGACCGCGCAGCAGTTGCGCGCGATGGAAGTCGGCTTGGTCGTCTTGTGCCAGGCGCTGCTGCCGCGGCGCGGACAGCAGGACGTGGCAAAGTTGCTCGGCGTCGAACTGGATGAGTACGGATTTGTGAACGCGCCCGCGCGGCTGCGTCGCCCGGTCGATACGAGCGTGCCGGGCATCTTTGCCTGTGGCTACTGCTCAAGTCCGCAGGACATTCCCGATTCGGTCGCCCAAGCGTCGGGTGTAGCGGCGCGTGTGGCGGAGATGTTGGCAGGAGAATAGAGTTGGAACAGACTCGCATCGGCGTGTTCGTTTGCCATTGTGGCAGCAACATCGGCGGCGTTGTGGACGTGCCCGCGGTGGTCGAGTACGCGCGCGCACTGCCGAACGTCGTGTACGCCGAGCGCAATCTATACAGTTGCTCCGAAGCCGGGCTGTCCTCGCTCAAGCAAGGTATCCGCGCGCAGCGTCTCAACCGAGTGATCGTCGCCGCGTGCACACCCAGGACTCACGAGCCGTTGTTCAAAAACGCGTGTGAAGAGGCGGGGCTGAATCGCTATCTCTTCGAGTTCGTCAACATCCGCGAGCATTGCTCGTGGATCCACCGTAAAGACAAAGAGCAAGCGACAGAAAAAGCCAAGCGGCTGATTCGCATGGGAGTCGCCAAAGCCAGTTTGCTGGAACCGCAAGAGGAAACCGAGAGCAACGTGATTCCTGCGGTGCTCGTCATCGGCGGTGGCATCGCGGGGATGACGGCGGCGTTGAACTTGGCGCGCCAGGGTTTTCGCGCGCACTTGGTCGAGAAGCAAGCGCGCCTCGGTGGGTGGCTGCCGCACATCAATCGGCTGTGCCCAACGGACGAAGAGGCAGCGCGGTTGATCGACTCAGTTATCCGCGAGGCGCAAGCGCATGAACGAATCATTTTGCACATGCCAGCCACCGTGCAAGAGGTCAGCGGCTACATCGGCAACTTTCACGTCACGGTCGCCGAAAAAGAGGGCAAGTGCACGTTCGATGTCGGAACGATCATCGTGGCGACTGGAGCGGAGGTGCTGCAACCGCTCGGTCTGTATGGCTACGGTCGATTCCCCAACGTAATTACGCAGTTGGAACTGGAGGAGCGGCTGAGACCCCCACCCTCACCCTCCCCCGTCAACGACGGGGGAGGAAAGAGGTGGGAGAGCACGGTTTTCATCAACTGTGTCGGCGCGCGCATCCCCGAACGCCCCTATTGCTCGCGCGTCTGTTGTATGACCTCGCTCAAGAACGCGATCCGGTTGAAGAAACAGAATCCAGCCGCGCAGGTCTATGTGTTGCATCGCGACTTGATGACGTACGGCGTCGAGTTCGAGCGCTACTACCGCCGGGCGATGGAGGCGGGCGTGCGCTTTTTGCGGTACGATATAGAGCGTCCGCCGCAAGTCGTCGGCAATGGACGCGCGGAAGCGGTTGTCGTCTGGGACACGCTGCGCGGTCAGGAGCGGCGACTGCCGGTTGACGCCGTGGTGCTGAACGCGCCGCTCATCCCCGCGTCGGACAATGCCACGCTCTCGCGTTTGTTAAAGGTGCCGCTGGCGGAGTCGGGCTTTTTCCTGGAGGCGCACGTCAAGTTGCGCCCGGTCGAATTCGCCACGGATGGAGTCTACGTCTGCGGCACCGCGCGCTGGCCGGCAGACGTTTCCGAAAGTATCGCGCAGGCATACGCCGCCTCCGCCAAAGCCGCCATTCCGATGCGCGCGGGCGCGGTCACCGCCGAGGCGATCACGGCGTTCTCGGTTCCAGAACGCTGTATGGGTTGCGGTACCTGTGTGGTGACTTGTCCCTACCAGGCGATTGAATTGCGAATTGCCAATGGCGGGCATGTCCTGAGCGGAACCGAAGGATTGCAAAAGCAAGTCGCGTGGGTCAACGTCGTTCAGTGTAAAGGGTGCGGTAGTTGCGTCGCGGCTTGCCCGAGCAAGGCAATGCAGCAGCGCGGCTTTACCGATCAGCAGGTGCTTGAAATGATCTCAGTGATAAGTGGACTATGAGTGAACAGGATTTCCATCCGCGCATCGTGGCGTTTTGCTGCAATTGGTGTTCCTACGCCGGGGCGGACTTGGCGGGCGTTTCGCGTTTGCAGATGCCGACGGACTTTCAAGTGATTCGCGTGATGTGCTCGGCGCGCGTCGCGCCCGAGTGGATCATCAAGACATTATCGGCTGGAATTGACGGTGTGATGGTGTTGGGCTGTCACATTGGAGACTGTCACTATATCGCTGGAAACCACCGCGCCGCGAAACGGTTCGCGCTGCTCAAGGAGATGCTCGGCTTTGTCGGCATTCATCCCGATCGGCTGCGCGTGGATTGGGTCTCGGCGTCGGAGGGAACCAAGTTTCAAACAATCGTGACGGAGTTTGTGGAGCGGGTGAGGGAGTTGGGTCCGACGCGGGAATTTGTCACAGCACATCGCAGATTGGACACAGATTAACACAGATGACACAGATTTTTTAGAAATTATCTGTAGACATTATCGGGAATAAACCCAATCCAGAATTTGGACACAGATTAACACTGATTAACACTGATCTCGGTTTTCAAATCTGTGTGCATCTGTGTTTATCAGCGTCCAAAATTATTTCCGATATGGTCTTGTGTTAATCTGTGAAAATCAGTGTCCTATTTTCAGAGTGGGAAACAAATGTCCAAAATTGTGAAAAAGCCATTCGCCGCGCTGCGTCCTGTGCCAATCGTGTTGGTGAGTTGCGGGCACGGCGCGCGCGCCAACATCATCACGATTGCGTGGACGGGCATTTTGTGCTCCACACCGCCTTGCGTGGGAATCAGCGTGCGACCGGAGCGCCACTCGCACGCACTGATCCAGGAGACCGGCGAGTTCGTCGTCAATATCCCCGGCGAGTCGCTGCTCGATGAAGTGGAGTACTGCGGCTTTACCTCCGGTCGGGAGGTAAACAAATTCGCCGTGCGCGGTCTGACGCCGGCGCCTGGCTCGACGATCCAGACGCCGCTCATCGCCGAGTGCCCGATCAATCTCGAGTGCCGCGTGACTCACACCATCCCGCTGGGCAGCCACAACTTGTTCATCGGCGAAGTGGTGGCGGTGCAAATGAGCCAGGAGGTGATGGATGCGCAGGGGCGCGTGGACAACACCAAGTTGAAGCCGATCCTCTTCACGGGCGATGCGTATTGGGGGCTGGGGAATTCTCTAGGATGCTACGGTTTCAAGCAAGCAGGATGAATACACCCGAAGTTGAAATACGCGAGAGAGTGCGCCAATTACTTGACGACGATCGACTCCCCGGCGTGCTCGGCTTGCGCGCGGAGCATGGTCACGTTGGCCCGCACGTGTTCAATTCAGCGGACGACTTGACGGCGCTGGTGCTGGAGCCGCGCTATGGCATGGCGCTCGTATGCCAGGCGATTCTCGACGGATCTCCCAAGGGTCGGCTCGGCGTCGTCGCGCGCGGTTGCGACGAGCGCGCGCTGATCGAGATGGCAAAGTTAGGTCAGGTGGACTTGGCGCGGCTCGTGCTCATCGGGCTGGCTTGTTCGGAGCAGCAGGCGCGCGAGTGTATGTGTACGCGTCCCTATCCGCGCCGCATCGACGTTGGCGAAAAGGTCGCGGGCGTCGCGCCCGGGGATGACGCGCGCGTGCAGCAGTTACTGGCGCAAGATGTCCAAGCGCGTCTCGCCTTCTGGCAGAGCGAGTTCAACCGATGCATCAAGTGCTACGGGTGCCGCAACGTCTGCCCGGTCTGCATTTGCGACGCGTGCGTGTTGGAAGAGATGTGTTGGGTGGAGCGCGGCAAGATTCCGCCTGAACTGCCGTTCCACCTGATCCGCGCGTACCACATCGCCGACAAGTGTATTCTCTGCGGCGCGTGCGAGTCGGCGTGTCCGGTGGACATTCCCTTGACGACGCTCTACGCGCTGTCGCAGGCGCGGCTCAAAGAACTGTTCGACTATGAACCTGGGTTGGATGTGACGCAAAAATCGCCGCTGACGACGACGTTGGAGGAAACACCCCTGCATGAACTATAGAACTGTGCTGACTATTTGCCCGTACTGTGGCTGCGGCTGCGGGATGTACCTGCCCGTGCTGGACGGATGCTTGGGGCGCCCCATCCCCGACAAGACGCACCCGCTCAGCCAGGGGCGATTGTGCATCAAGGGCTGGAGCGCGCACGAGCACGTCGCCAGCAAGGATCGGCTGACCAAGCCACTTGTGAAGACCCAGGGCGAATTCAAAGAGGTTGGATGGGACGCTGCGCTCGACCTGGTCGCCGCGCGTCTGCTGAAGATTCGGGAGCAACACGGACCCGATAGTTTGGCGTTTCTCTGTTCAGCCAAGTGTACGAACGAAGAAAACTTTTTGCTGCAAAAATTCGCGCGCGCGGTGATCGGCACGAACAATGTGGATCATTGCGCGCGGCTCTGACACGCGCCCACGGTAGCCGGTCTGGCTACCGCATTTGGCAGTGGAGCGATGACCAACTCGGCTCCGGAAATCGAGGACGCCGATTGCATTCTGGTCACCGGCTCGAACACCAGCGAGAACCATCCGCTCATCAGCAGCCGGATCCTCCGCGCCAAGCGCAAAGGCGCCAAGTTAATCGTGGTCGAACCGCGGCGCATCCACCTCGCGCGTTTTGCGGATGTGTACGCTCGCCAAAAACCTGGGACCGACGTGGCTTGGCTCAACGGGCTAGTCCACATCATCCTCGCCGAAGGGTGGGAAGATCGCGAATTCATCGCCGCGCGCACGGAAGGCATCGCGCGATTGCGCGAGCAGGTCGCCGGGTACCCCCCAGCGCGCGTCGAAGCGATTACCGGAATCAGCCCCGCGCAACTGCGCGAGATCGCGCGCCTGTACGCGAGCGCGGCGCGCGCCTCCATCGTCTATGCGATGGGCATTACCCAGCACACGCACGGCACGGACAACGTGCTTGCGCTGGCAAATCTCGCGATGCTGACCGGGAACATCGGCAAGCGGAGTTCGGGCGTCAATCCGTTGCGCGGACAGAACAACGTCCAGGGCGCGTGCGATATGGGCGGTTTGCCGAATGTCTTGTCCGGTTATCAGCCGGTCGCGGACCCGAAGGTGCGCGAGAAGTTTGAACAGGCGTGGGGAATCGAGGCAGCCGGTGGCGGCAGCGGCAGTCTTCCAGCGAAACCGGGGTTGACGGTGGTCGAGATGGCAAACGCGGCAGCGGAGGGTGCGGTCAAGGGAATGTACATCATGGCTGAGAATCCGATCCTCTCCGATCCCGATGTCAACCATGCGCGCGAAGCGTTGCAGAATCTGGAATTTCTCGTCGTGCAGGATATTTTTCTTACCGAGACTGCCGCGCTTGCCGATGTCGTTCTGCCGGGCAGTTCCTTTGCCGAACGAGACGGCACGGTGACCTCCACTGACCGCAGCGTGCAGCGGATGCGAAGGGCGATTGATCCGCCCGGCGCAGCGCGCGCGGATTGGGAGATTGTGTGCGATGTGGCGAACCGCGTCCAACGCAACACGCAACACGCAACACGCGGCTGGAACTATACCTCACCCTCCCAAATCATGGACGAAATCGCGCGCCTCACGCCGAGTTATGGGGGAATGAGTTACGAACGCTTGGAGCGCGAATGGTTGCGCTGGCCCTGTCGCTCACTCGACGATCCGGGGACCGAGTTCCTGCATCAGGGTCAGTTCACCAGAGGGCGCGGTCTTTTTACGCCGGTGGACTATCGCGAGCCGGCAGAAAAGATCGACGAGCAATATCCATTCATCCTCACGACCGGGCGCATCGTCTTCCATTATCACACCGGGACGATGACGCGCCGCTCACCCAGTCTCGAACGCGAAGTGCACGCGGGCTTTGTCGAACTCAACCCGGATGACGCGCAGCAGCGCGGCATCCGCGACGGCGAAATGGTGACGGTTGCCTCGCGGCGAGGAAAAATCGAGATCAAAGCGCAAGTCACGCCCACAGTATCGCGCGGCGTGGTGTTCATTCCATTTCACTTTGCCGAGAGCGCGGCGAACGTGCTCACCACTCGCGCCTTGGATCCAGTGGCGAAGATACCGGAGTACAAAGTGTGCGCGGTTTCAGTAGACAGATGCCAGCATCCAGAAGTTGTGATGAAATGCCAGGTATGACGATCGATCAACTTGTAGACGAATACGGACTTGCCTACTGCGTCGAGTGCGGCAAATGCGTGGCTGCCTGCCCGATGGGAGAGATCTTCCGCGATTTCTCGTACGAGGCGTCGCCACGCGGCGTCATCGAGCGCGCCTTGCTGGGCGCGGATTTCACGGACAACGACCGCCTGTGGTTCTGCTTGACGTGTAACCTCTGCACCGACCTGTGCCCGGCGGGCGTGCGCTTTCGCGATTTTGTACAAGCGGCGCGTCAATCGATCATCCAAGCCGGAGTCGCGGAGCACGGCGCCTTTTGCCGCAACTGCGGCGTTTATCTTTGGCCTCGGCACACGGTGGAGTACATGAAACAGACGCTGGGCAACTCCGCCGAAGAACTCGTGATGCTCTGCCCCAGGTGCCGGCAGTACGATATGTCGAGAAGAGTGAAAACTCCCACCCTGTACTCCCCTGTGCGCGAGGCAAGCAGCCGATGAAAGTACACCTGCAAATGGTCGTGCCAACGCTGCCCGAGGCGATTGGCGGCAAAGAGCTCGAGGTCGAGTTTGCCGGGAAAACAGTCAACGACCTGCTCGACTATCTGCTCGCGCACTATGGGCAAAAAGCCAGGCAAGCCCTGTATGACGTGAAGGGCGAATTGGATCCGGTCATCCAGGTGCTGCTCAATGGAAAGGAGTGGGTGCCCCACGACCAGTTGGATACGATGTTACATGACGGCGATAGTGTCGCGTTTCTGGCGATGATTGCTGGAGGGTAATCTAAAGATTCGTCAAGTTGTAGTAGGCGATTTGTCGCCGGGCCCGGCGCGCTGAAACGCATACTACGCACCAGAAAGGAAGTAGAGATGGCAGTCACAATTGACTTGAGCGGAAAAAGCGCAATCGTAACCGGCGGCGGACGCGGCATTGGCTGCGAGACCGCGTTGCTGCTCGCGCGCGCGGGCGCGCGGCTGACGATCGCCGACCTGGACGAAGCGGGCGCGCAACGCGTGGCGGAACAAATTCGCGTGCAAGGCGGCGCGGCAATCGCAGTCAAGACCGACGTGACGCGGATGGAGGACGCGCAGGCGATGGCGCAAGCCGCGTGGACCGCGCACGGAGGTATTGATATCTTGGTGAACAATGCCGCGGTCTGGACGACGAAGCTGTTCAAAGACCTGACGCCCCAAGACTATGATCACGATCTGCGCGTCACGTTGTACGGCGCGCTCAATTGCTCGCGCGCGGTGCTAGACGCGATGATGGAGCGCAAGTCCGGGCGCATCATCAACTTGATCTCGGACGCCGGGCGGATTGGCGAGCCGTACCTGACGGTGTATGCCGCGGCGAAAGGCGGCGTCGCGGCGTTCACCAAGTCGCTCGCCAAAGAAGTCGGACGTTTTAACATCACCGTGAACGGCCTCGCGCCGGGCATTACGAACACGCCGGGCGCAGCCGGTTTCATCGAAGGCGCGGGCGGCGCGGAGAAAATCGCGCGCGCGTATCCCTTGAAGCGTCTCGCCGAGCCGATTGATATCGCGAATGTGATCCTCTTTCTCGCGTCCGATCTCTCGGCGTACATGACCGGACAGATCTTCAGCGTGAGCGGCGGATACAGCACGGTCGGATAATGATCATCGATTTTCACATCCACGTCGGTCGCTCGGAGATGTGGCATCCCTGGATCTTCGAATGGGCGGTGAATAACCTGCGTGAGGAAGATCGCGCCCTGGGTCCCCAGAAATTGCTGGATGCTATCGCCGGATCGCGCGAGACGCTGGAGAGACATCTCGACGCGTGCGGGGTGGATTACGCGGTGGTGCTGGCGGAGGAAAGCCCGGTGACGACCGGGATGACGACGAACGAGTACGTGCGCGATTTTTGTCGCGGCAGTCAACGGCTCATTCCATTTTGCAATGTGAATCCGCACTTGGACGCGCGCCCCGCGCAAGAATTGGAGCGCCTCGTCACGCGCGAGGGTTTTCGCGGGCTGAAACTCTATCCAACCTATCAGCATTTTTACCCGAACGATCCGGCGCTCTATCCGCTGTACGCAGTCGCACAGTCGCTGAAAATCCCGGTCATGGCGCACACCGGCTCGTCCGTCTTTCGCGGCGCGAAACTAAAGTACGGAGACCCGCTCGCGTTCGACGACGTGGCGGTGGATTTTCCAAACCTGGTGATCGTCATGGCGCACAGCGGACGCGGCTTTTGGTACGATCGCGCGTTTTTCCTTTCCCGTTTGCACGAGAATGTCTATATGGAAATCGCGGGCTTGCCGCCGCAGCGGCTGCTCGACTATTTTCCGGAATTCGAGCGCAACGCGGACAAGATCATCTTCGGATCGGATTGGCCCGGAATGCCATACATCCGACGGAACATCGAAGCGTTTCGGCAGTTGCCGTTGCAGGACAGCACGAAGGAAAAGGTACTGGGTGGAAACGCCGCGCGGGTGCTGGGGATTCGGGACTAGCCGCTCGGGCTGAACCATTCGCGCGATCATTCTTGCCCTTCTTGCGTGAAGTGATTATAATGGGATGCAGTTATCAGGCAAAGGAGCGCGGGCGCACCGTCAAAGATGAAAAAGATCAAGGGAACGCGCGCACCGGAAACGAACTCGTGCAGGCGCGTCGATGACGCGATTTGGGAGCATTTGCGCCAGGACAAATTCGCGCAGCATCTCGGCATCGAGTTGCTCGAAGTGCGCGCAGGGTACGCCAAGTGCGCGATGGTCGTCACCGACGCGATGCTGAACGCGCACTACCGCGCGCACGGCGGCGCGCTGTTCACGCTCGCGGA
Organism: Candidatus Aquidulcis sp.; assembly: GCA_020723345.1. GTDB lineage: Bacteria > Chloroflexota > Anaerolineae > UBA4142 > UBA4142 > VGOB01. The sequence continues at coordinate 34,713 of DYJA01000031.1, forward strand.
CTATGCGTTTGCGGCGGCGTGTAATTCGCACGGGCAGATCGCCGTCGCGCTCGAAGTCAAGATCAATTTTCTGGAAGCAATCACTGCCGGGACGCAGTTGTTCGCGGAAGCCAAAGAAGAAGCGTTGAGCACGCGAATTGGTTTGTATCGCCTGACCGTGACGAATGCGGAAGGCGATCTGGTCGCGGTGGCGCAGGCAACCGCGTATCGCAAAAACGAGTGGTTTGTCAAAATGGAAGGGGGGTGAGGCGTGACGCGGAGTTGAAGACACTTTGGCATAACTGACTGCACAGTCCATCTCAGAAGAAAGATGGCATCCAAGGAAGGAGGAGCAGAAATGAACGTACGAAACGTTTTGCTGTTGTTGGCAGCATGTGTGTTGATCGTGGTCATGGTTGCCGCGTGCGCACCCGAACCCACACCGACACCTAAACCCCCCGCACCGACTGCGGTGCCGACGAAGGCGCCAGAGCCGACCAAAGCCCCGGAGGCAACCAAGCCGCCCGCGCCTACCACCGCGCCGCCCACTGCCGCACCCAAGGTCGGTGCCACGTGGAAAATCGGTTTCATCTCCGCCGCGACCGGCGCAGCCGCGAGTCTCGGTGTGCCTGAGCGCGATGTGGCGCAGATCGTCGCGGCTGAACTCAAAGCCAGCGGCATCACGGGTCCAGACGGCGTCAAGCACGACGTCCAGATTATCATCCACGATGATCAGAGCAGCGCGGACACCGTCGTCACCCTCGCGCGTCGTCTGATCGAACAAGATCAAGTCCAGGTTTTGATCGCGACCACCCAGAGCGGAACCAGTCAAGCCATCGTCTCCGTGGTGACCGAAGCCAAGGTCCCCAACATTTCGATGGCATCGGCGCGCTCGATCATCGAGGACCCCGCGACCAAGAAAATGCGCGAGTGGATTTTCAAGCCCGTCCCCGAAAACACCCACTCGGCGGACAAGCAAGCCGAGTACTTGAAAGCCGTCAAGGTGACCAAGGTCTGCCATCTGTACGAAAACTCGTCGTACGGGCAAGACACCTTCGCCGCGGCGAGCGCCAGTTTCCCCAAATCCGGGATCACGATCGTCTACAGCGATGCGTACGATCCCAAGGCGACTGAATTTCCGCAACTCGCCAAAGCCAAAGCCAGCGGCTGTGAAGCCATCGTCATTGGCGCGATTCCCCCCGCGTCGCCGGTGATGAACGTCGCCGCGCGCGATGCGCTGCCGACTATCCGCATCATTCACGGTCACGGCTCGTGCAGTCCCGATCTGGTCAAATCCGCAGGCAAAGCCGCCGAAGGCACGGTGATGCCGTGCGGTAAGATTCTCGTCGCGGACACGTTGGCAGATGCTGATCCGGCGAAGGCACTCAACGCCAAGTTGATCAAGGCGTACACCGACGCGACCAAGCAATCGATCAGCACCTTTGCCGGTCACGCGTACGATTCACTGCAATTGGCGATCGCCGCGCTCAAGTTGTTGCCCGATGGCGGCACCCTCGCCGATCAGCGCAAAGCCGTGCGCGACGCGCTTGAAACCAAGATGGTCAAGTTCCCCACCACCCACGGTCTCTACACGCTGTCCCCCACCGATCATCTCGGTTTTGACGCGGCGGAATTCGCGTTCGTCGTCGTCAAAGATGGCAAGTTCGTCGTGTTGCCCAAGGATCAGTGGAAGTAGCAATCGTGACAACCAGACCTGTGAGGTCCAAGACCTCACAGGTCTCCAAAGGAAGCGCATGGCATTATTGACGCAGAGCGAAAAGAAAAAAGGCATTTCGACCATCCAGGGTGTCGCGCTCGCCGTCGTCGTAATGGTGCTCGGGTTGGTCGCGCTCGGCAGCCGCTACAACTTTGGCGTCGTGGATTACGTGCAGTTCGTGGTGGACGGCTTGCGCGCCGGCGCGATCTACGCGCTCGTCGCGCTCGGTTTCGTCGCCGTGTATCGCGTGACCGGTGTGATCAATTTCGCGCAAGGCGTGTTCATCATGCTCGGCCCGATGATGACGATCTCCTTTTACGAACAAAATTGGTTTCCCTCCTTGCGGCTCAATCTGTTCGTCGGCGCTTTGTTGGCGATTGCGATTACGGCGGTCGTCGGCATTGCGATCGAACGCTTCACGTTGTATCCGGCGCGCCGCGCCCTGCCGCTCACCAAGATCATCATCACGATTGGCGCGTACCTGGCGCTGCAAGGCGGCGCGCTGTTGATCTGGGGACCGCAAGGTCACGTGATGCCGGCGTTCAGCACGCTCACTCTCGCCGATCAATCGTTTCGTTTCGGCGGGTTGCTGCTCAAAGCGCAATCGTTGTGGATCTGGAGTACCGTCCTGATCACGCTCGCGCTGCTCGGACTGTTCTTCGAACGGACGCGGCTCGGCAAAGCGATGCGCGCGTGCGCGGTCAATCGGCAGGCGGCGCAATTGATGGGCATTCGCGTCGATACGATGGCGACGATCGCATTTGCGCTTGCCGCGATCCTGGGCGCGGTCGGTGGGATCGTGCTGGGTCCCGTCACCCGTCCAACTTATGATATGGGTTTGGATTTGGGGCTAAAAGGTTTTGTCGCCGCGATCATTGGCGGCATGGTGAATTTCCCGATGGCAGTCCTGGGCGGCTTGCTGCTCGGCGTGTTGGAAAATATGTGGGCAGGAGTCACGCAAGCCGGGTTCAAGGATCTCTTTGCCTTCGTCGTCCTGATCGTCATGCTGCTCCTCCGACCGCGCGTGTTGAGCGGACCTGAAGCCGAAGGAGAACACTAATGAACCTCCAACGTCAACCAACCGCTCTAAGGTCGTTGGGGGTGAACGCGCGCGCCTTCTCCCGCGATTTCATCGGCTATCTGGTGCTCATCCTCCTCTTGGGCGGGATGGGTTGGATCGAAATCGTCCAGCCCGGCGATCTTTCGCTGCCCAAATTGACCGGCGGTCTCCTCACGCTCGATATGTTGACGCGCGTCGGCTTGTTCACGATCGTGCTGGTCGGACTGAATCTATTGATGGGCTACGCCGGGCAGGTCTCGCTCGGGCAAGCCGCGTTTTACGGCATGGGCGCGTTCTTTTCGGCGATTCTCACCACGCGCGCCGCGGCGCTGGGGATTCCCGCGTCGCTCTCGCAAGCGTGGTGGTGGGCGTGGCTGGTGATGTTTGCCGGGATGCTTTTGACCGGCGCGTGCGCGTATCTGATCGGCGTACCGATTCTGCGCCTGCGCGGTCATTATCTCGCGATGGCGACCCTGGGCATGGGCGTCGTCGTCTACGTTTTGCTCAAAGAAAATCTCGCGGTGCCGCAATTGAATCTGACCGGCGGCTTTGACGGCGTGCACAGCATTCCGCGGCTTCGGATCGGCGATTTCGTCATTTGGCCCGTGACGCGCTATTTTGTGCTGGTCTGGTTTTTCACCTTTCTCGTCATCGCGTTGGGCTTGAACATCGTCAATTCGCGCTACGGACGCGTGCTGCGCGCGATTCACGCCAGCCAGAGCGCGGCGGAAAGCGTTGGGGTCGCGGTACACAAGTCCAAGGCGCAAATCTTCGCGCTGAGCGCGGCGCTTGCCTCGCTGGCGGGCAGTCTGTACGCGCACTTTCAAGCCGCGGTCATTCCCGCCACGTTCGGCTTTGGCGAATCGCTGGAGTTGGTGATCATGTCGTCGGTCGGCGGCTTGGCGAGCATTTGGGGCGCGCCGTTCGGCGCGTTCGCCGTCTTGCTGTTGAAAGAATTGCTGCGCACGCAACTGCGCGTCGTGTTCCCCGGCGTCAAGGGCGAATTCGAAGCGATCGCGTTCGGCGTCTTGCTGATCGTGATTATGATTTCGATGCCGGAGGGACTGACGACGGGCATGCTCAAGGCGTACCGCCGCTGGCGCGCCGCGCGCGTGCTCAAGCAAGAGATCGCCGAATCGCTCGAACCGCTGGGGATGAAATAATGAATATCCTCGAAGTGACAAAACTGTGCAAGCAATTCGGCGGGATCATGGCGCTGCACCGGGTGACGTTTCAGGTCGCGCGCGGCGAAATCTTTGCCATCATCGGTCCCAACGGCGCGGGCAAGACGACCCTGTTCAACCTCGTCTCCGGCGCGCTGCCGGCGTCGTCCGGCGAGATGCGCTACAAAACCGAATTGCTCAACGGCTTGCTGCCGCACCAAATCGCCGCGCGCGGTCTCGTGCGCACGTTTCAAACGGTGCAGGTGTTTGGCAATATGACCGTCTTGGAAAACGTGATGGTCGGACGCCACACCAAAACGCGCTATGGCATGTTGGACGCCGCGCTGCGCTTGCCGGCCGCGCGCGCGGAAGAAAAACGTTTGCGCGCCGACGCGCTGGCGCGGCTCGAACTGGTCGGCTTGGCACCGCGCGCGAACGAGTCCGCCGCGGCGTTGTCGTTCGGTCAACAACGGGTGCTGGAAGCTGCGCGCGCGCTCGCGCTCGATCCCGATTTGATTATGCTGGATGAGCCGGGCGCCGGACTCACGCGCGCCGAAGTGGAGGACCTCGACCGCTTGATTCAGCGCTTGCAAAAGCAGGGCATCACGGTCGTCCTGGTCGAACACAACATGGAATTGGTGATGGGCATCGCCGATCGGGTGATGGTCTTGGAGTACGGACAGAAGATTGCCGAGGGGACGCCCCTGCAGGTGCAGCACAATGAGCGCGTGATCGCCGCGTACCTGGGCGCCGACACGTTCCCGATCGGGTGAGAGAGGATAACCATGTTGCGGGTGGAGAATGTCAGCACATTTTACGGCGAGATTCGCGCGCTAAACCTGGTCAGTCTCACCGTCGCGCCGGGCGAAATCGTGACGCTCATCGGCGCGAATGGCGCGGGGAAAACGACGCTCCTCAACACGATCTGCGGAATGTTGAAAGCCAGACACGGCGCCATCTACTTCGAGGACAAGCCGATTTCCGATCTGGGACCGGAAGCGATTGTGGGTCTCGGCGTGAGTCACGTCCCAGAGCGCCGCCAGGTTTTCGCGACGATGAGCGTGCTGGACAATCTACTGCTCGGCGCGTACCAGCGGCGCGATCCGCAGATTGGGCAGGACATCGCCCAGGCGTTTGAATTGTTCCCGATTCTCAAGCAGCGCCAGAAACAAGCCGCCGGGACTTTGTCGGGCGGCGAACAGCAGATGCTCGCGATCGCGCGCGGGCTGATGAGCCGGCCCAAATTGTTGATGCTCGACGAGCCCTCGGTCGGACTGGCGCCGCTCCTGGTTTGCGAAATCCTGGAAATCGTCGCCGATTTGCGCCGGCGCGGGACGACCATTCTCTTGATCGAGCAAAACGCCCGCGCCGCGCTTAAGGTCGCCGATCGTGGATACGTCCTGGAGAATGGACACATCGTGTTGAGCGGGACAGCGCAAGAACTGACGGCGGATGAGGGCGTGCAAAAAGCGTACTTGGGGAAAGGGAATCGGTTGCAACTCGCGCGCTGCCGCGCTGACGTCGAACGCTATGTGTGCCTGGACGATCCTGCCGTCAACTCGTGCGCGCTCTGTCCGAATCGGAATGGGGGCAATTCGTAATTCGAAATTCCAAATTCGGCGCGTGCGGTTGAATTTTTAATTTCGAATTTCCGTGAGAGGTCAAGGGGAATGAAGAGATTACTATCCGGCAACGAAGCGATCGCGTTAGGCGCGCACCTTGCCGGGGTTAAATACGCGAGCGCGTACCCGGGCACGCCGTCCACCGAAATTCTGGAGCACCTCGCGAAATATCCAGGCGTGCGCGCCGAATGGGCGCCGAACGAAAAAGTCGCGCTGGACGCGGTTGCCGGAGCAAGTTACGCGGGCGGTCGCGCCCTCGCCTCGATGAAGCACGTCGGCTTGAACGTCGCGAGCGAATCGCTGTTCTATCTCGCGTACACCGGCGTGAACGCGGGGTTGGTCATCATCAGCGCGGATGATCCGGGCGCGTGGAGTTCGCAAAACGAGCAGGACAATCGGCAGTACGCGCGCTTTGCCAAAGTGCCGATGCTGGAACCGGCGGACTCGCAAGAGGCGATGGACTATCTCGCGCGCGCGTTCGATTTGAGCGAGCAATTCGATACGCCGGTGATCGTGCGGACGACGACGCGCATCTCGCACAGCAAATCCGTGGTCGATGTGCCCGCCGGCAACGGGCACGAACCGCGCGCGCTGAAAGCGTTCGCGCGCGATGGGGCGAAATATGTGATGATTCCGGCGAACGCGCGGCGGCGGCATCCGGTCGTCGAAGCGCGGCTGAAGCAAATCGCCGAGTGGGCGGAAACCGCGCCGCTGAACCAAATCGAGTGGGGCGACAAGAAATTCGGCATCGTCTCCTCCAGCGTCGCGTACCAATACGCGCGCGAAGTGTTCGACGGCTATTCGTTCTTGAAACTGGGAATGAGTTATCCGCTGCCGGAAAAAATGATTCGCGAATTCGCGGCGCAGGTCGAGCGCGTCGTCGTCGTGGAAGAACTCGATCCATTCTACGAGGAGCATATTCGCGCGTGGGGCATTCCGGCGGTCGGCAAAGAATATTTTCCGATCTTGAACGAGTTTTCGCTCGCGGTCGTGCGCGAAGGCGCGCGCAAACTGGGCGTGCCGCAACCCGAACCCGCGCCCGCGTCGCCCGCATTCCAACAAGCGATCGCGCGTCCGCCAGCGTTTTGCCCGGGCTGTCCGCATCGCAGCACGTTCTACGTCCTCAACAAACTCAAACTGCGCGTCGCCGGAGACATCGGCTGCTACGCCATCGGCGTGCTGCCCCCCTTCAACGCGATGGACACGCTCGGCTGTATGGGCGCGAGCATCGGCGTTGTGCAAGGCGTGGACGGCGTCGGCGCGAATGTCGGCAAGGAACGCTGGGTCGCGGTCATCGGCGATTCGACGTTCTTTCACGCGGGGATGCCCGCGCTGGCGAATATCATTTACAATCGCGGCGTCAGCACGGTGCTGATTCTCGACAACGACACGACCGCGATGACCGGGCAGCAGGAAAATCCCGGCACCGGGACGACCCTGCAAGGTCAGCCGACGAAAAAGATTGACATTGAGCAAGTCGTGCGCGGGATGGGCATCGTGGACGTTTTCGTCGTGGACGCGTTCGACGAGCCAGCGGTCGAAGCGACGATCAAAAAGGCGGTCGCGATCGCCGATCGCCCGACGGTTGTGATCGCCAAAGGTCCCTGCGTCTTTCTCCCCGACTATCCGCCGAAATACATCGACGAGGTAGACGCGGTCAAGTGCAACGGGTGTAGTTTGTGTTTCCGCGTCGGTTGCCCCGCGATCTTCAAGGGCGAACTGGATGCCAAGACGGAGAAACCCAAAGCCGTGATCGATCCGTTGCTGTGCGTCGCGTGCGACATTTGTTTGCAGATTTGTCCGCGCGAGGCGATCTATCGAGTGGGCAACTAGGCAATCAGGCGACTCGTTGACTGATCCCTATTTGACTGATTGCCGATTGACTCATTGACGGAGATAACATGAATAAGACAGATTTCTTACTCGTCGGCGTTGGCGGACAAGGTGTGCTGACCGCGAGCGATATTGTCGCGGAAGTGGGCATGGCGTTGGGGCTGGACGCGAAGAAAAGCGAGATTCACGGTTTTTCGCAGCGCGGCGGCATCGTGGATTCGCACGTGCGCTGGGGTGCGCGCGTCGCCGCGCCGATGGGCGAAAAGGGCAACATTGATTACCTGCTCGCGTTCGAATTGATGGAAAGTGCGCGCTGGGTCGAGTACCTGAAATCGGGCGGCGCGGTCATCGTCAATCGCCAGCGCATCATTCCGCTCTCCGCGTCCGCCGGGGACGCGGTGTACCCCCCAGACGAGGCGATCGCGCAAGTGTTATGCGCGCGAACGGATCGCGTGATCTACGTGGATGGCTTGGAAATCGCGAAAGGACTGGGGAACAAAAACCTGGCGAACACTGTGCTCTTGGGCGCGCTCGCGCGCGAGCTGGGTGTGGATCCGGAGATCTTTCTCGACGTCTTGGTCAAGCGCGTGCCGCAAAAGTACGTCGAGGAAAACAAGCAAGCGTTTTGGAAGGGGATAGGCAAGTAATTTCAGATTTCAGATTTCAGATTGCTGATTTCGTCAATTCCAATCTGAAATCTGAAATCTAAATTCTGAAATCTCAAAGGGGAGGGAGCAATGGCAAAGCAAACGCAAAAACCGATGATTTGGAACAAGGACGCGGAGACGATGCCGCGCGATCAGTTAGAGCGACTCCAACTCGAGCGGTTGCAGCAGACCGCCGAACGGGTCTACCGCACGGTCCCGTTTTATCAGAAAGCGTTCGACGCGCGCGGATTGAAGCCGAGTGAGATCAAGTCGCTGCAAGACCTAGCCAAACTGCCATTCACAACCAAACAGGATCTGCGCGACAATTATCCGTTCGGCATGTTGACCGTGCCGCTCGACCGGGTCGTCCGCGTCCACGCGACGAGCGGCACGACCGGCAAGCCGACGGTGAGTCCGTACACCGCCAAAGACATCGAGTTGTGGGGCGAGGTGATGGCGCGCGTCTACACGGCAGCGGGAGTGACGTCGCGAGACGTGGTGCACAACGCGTACGGCTATGGCTTGTTCACCGGCGGTTTGGGCTTTCACCTCGGCGCGGAAAAAATTTGCGCGACCGTGATTCCAGTCTCCGGCGGTTTGTCGAAGCGCCAGATCATGCTGATGGAAGATTTCGGCGCGACGGCGCTGACCTGCACCCCATCGTACTCGCTCGTCCTCGCCGAGACGGCGGAGGACATGGGCGTGAACTTTGCGGAACGGATGAAAGTCCGCGTCGGAATTTTCGGCGCAGAGCCGTGGACCGACAAGATGCGCGAGGAAATCGAAGCCAAATTGAATCTCGAAGCGTTCGACATCTACGGTCTCGCGGAGATGATCGGTCCGGGGGTTTCGATTGAATGTCCGTATCACGAAGGACTGCACATCGCCGAGGATCACTTTTTGCCGGAACTGATCAACCCAGACACCGGCGAGCCGGTCAAAGAAGGCGAGAGCGGCGAACTCGTCTTCACCGCGCTGACCAAGGAGGGGATGCCGCTCTTGCGCTATCGCACCCGCGATCGCGTGGTGCTCAATCGCGAAAAGTGCGCGTGCGGTCGCACGATGACGCGCATGAGCAAAGTGCGCGGGCGCACCGACGACATGCTCATCATTCGCGGCGTGAATGTTTTCCCCTCGTCGATCGAAAGCGTCTTGCTCACATGCGAGGACCTCGAGCCGCAATACATCATCATCGTCGACCGCCAAAAGGATCGCCTGGACGAACTCGAAGTCTGGGTGGAAGCGTGCTCCGAGTTGTGGCAGCGCGGCGAATATTTCGTGAAAGAAACCGAGAAGCGCATCGTCAAGGATTTGCTCGAAACGCTGGGCGTGTCCGCCAAAGTCAAAGTCACCGAGCCGCACAGCATCCAGCGCAGCGAGGGCAAGGCAAGGCGGATCATCGATCGACGCGAGTTGGGCAACTAGTTCGATAGTTGGATCGTTCGATAGTTGGCTAGGTGACTGGTTGGTTCGCGAATTCCGAACTGCCAAACCAACAAACTATCCAACTACACGAGGAATCGTAATGGAAATCAAAACTGTGGGCGTGGTCGGGTGCGGGCTGATGGGCGCGGGGATCGCGCAGACGATCGCGGAGGGCGGCTATGCGACGATCGTGCGCGAGCCGACCCAGGAATTGTTGGACAAGGGACTGGGACGCATTCGCGATTTTCTGGCGAAGGGCGTGGAGAAAGGAAAGGTTTCTCCCGCGCGCCGCGATGAGGTGTGGGCGCGCATCAAAGGTACGACTGACTTGGCTGGCTTGGGCGACTGCGATTTGATCGTCGAAGCAATCGTCGAGGTGCGCGACGCCAAACGCGCGCTCTTTGCCGATCTCGATCGCGCGTGCAAACCCGGCGCGATTCTCGCGACGAATACCTCGTCGTTCAAAGTCGCGGATTTCGCGGCGGCGACCCAGCGCCCGAAACTCGTGGCGGGGCTGCACTATTTTTTCCCGTCCGTCATCAACAAACTTTTGGAAGTCGTGCGTACCGACGCAACCGCGCCGGACGCGATCGACGCGCTGATGAATTTTGCGCGCCTCACCGGCAAATTGCCGATTCTCGTGCGCGACGCGCCGGGGTTCGCGGTCAATCGCTACTTTGTGCCGTGGCTGAACGAAAGCGTCCGACTCTTGGACGAAGGCGTCGCGAATATTCCGACGATCGACGCGGCGGCGCGCGACGCGTTCAATATCGGGATGGGTCCCTTCGCGCTGATGAACGCGACCGGCGTGCCGATCGCCTTTCACAGCGCGGCATCCCTCCATGAATCGTTGGGCAATTTCTACGCGCCCGCGCCCGGACTCAGAAAACAATTCGATTCCGGCAAGCCATGGGAAATCGTTGGCGATGAAGATGCCTCGCGCAAGCCAGCCGTCGCCGACCGATTGCAAGGCGTCGTGTTCGGCATCGCGGCGCGTCTGGTCGAAGAAGAGGTCGCGAGTGTCGAGGACACGGAGCGCGGCGCGCTAATCGGCTTGCGTTGGGCAAAGGGTCCATTCGGAATGATGAACGACCTGGGAATCAAGCGCGCGCACAAACTCGTCGAGCGAATCGAAAAACAATGTCCTGGGTTTGCGCCCAAACTCCTTCGCACGCAAGCCACGCGCGGCGAACCGTGGACATTGCGCGATGTGCGCTTGTCCATCGAAGGGCAAATCGCGAGCATCACGATGAGCCGCCCCGAAGCGCTAAACGCGCTCAACGGCAAGGTGCTGCGCGAGTTGAAAGAGACGCTCGCCGCAATCCGCGCAAATCGCGAGGTGCGCGTGGTGATCCTCACCGGCGAAGGCGATGCGTTTGTTGCCGGCGCGGACATCAAGGAAATGCAGCAACTCGCGGCGAAGCCCGCGGCGATCCGCGCGTTCACCGCGTTTGGTCATCGCGTCATGCGCGACATCGAGACCTTGCCGCAGCCGGTCATTGCCGCGATCAACGGCTTTGCGCTCGGCGGCGGGATGGAAATCGCGCTCGCGTGCGACATTCGGCTGGCATCGTCCAGCGCGCGGCTCGGCTTGCCCGAAGTGGGGCTGGGAATCTTTCCGGGTTTTGGCGGGACGCAGCGCGCGGCGCGCTTGGTCGGGCGCGGCGCGGCGTCGCAACTCATCTTTAGCGGCGATCCGATCAGCGCGGACGAAGCCGCGCGGATCGGCGTCGTCAATCGCGTCGTGCCGCCCGCCGCGTTGATGGCGGAGACGCGCAAGTTGGCGGCGCGCATCGCGTCGCGCGCGCCGGTCGCGGTCGCCAAAGCCAAAGCCGCGATTCACGCGTCGCAGCAACTGCCGCTCGATCAAGGGTTGCAGGTGGAACTCGATCGTGTCTGCGAAGCGTTCGCGACCCAGGATCGCGTCGAAGGAATGCAGGCGTTCATCGAAAAGCGCAAGCCGGTGTTCACGGGGCAACCGCCAAAACGCAAGGCGCGAAGAGCACGCGCGTAATCTCCAATCTCCCGTTGGATAGGAGGATGTAGTGACTGACGAAAAAAAGGTCGTCCGGAAAGAACTGGAGACCTCCAAAGATATGAAAAAGTTCATGGCGGATTATTACCTCGAACTCGATCACGCGTCCCAAACGGGCGAGCGCAAGATCGCGTGGTGCACGAGCGTTGGTCCTGCCGAACTATTGCGTGGCATGGGCTTTCTGGTTTACTTTCCAGAAACACATTCGGCGATGCTCGGTTCCACGCGCGCGGCGATGGATTACATCCCACACGCGAACGCGCTGGGCTACGCGCCGGAAATCTGCTCGTACCTCACGTCGGACGTTGGCGCGTTCACGCAAGGATTCACGCCGCTGACCAAGTCGTTTGGCATCAAGAGCGTGCCAAAACCTGACGTGCTGGTGTTCAACACGAATCAATGCCGCGATGTCCAGGATTGGTTTGCGTGGTATGGCAGAAAGTTCAACGCGCCCGTCGTCGGCGTGCGGACGTACCGCGGCGTCAAAGAGGTCACCGACAGCCACATCATTTCCATCGCCAAGCAAATCGAAAACTTGATTCAGCCGCTGGAACAAGTCGCGGGCAAGAAATTCGACATGGACGAGTTCCAGCGCGCGGTCGCGCTCTCGCGCGAATGTTCCGATTTGTGGAAGCAGGTGCTGGAGACCGCCGCGGCAATGCCCTCGCCGCTGACGTTCTTCGACGGCACGACGCTGATGGGTCCGGCGGTCGTCGGGCGCGGGACGCAGGCGGCGAACGACTTTTACCGGAAACTGCTCGCCGAGTTGCAAGAACGCGCGTACAATCACGACGGCGCGGTGGCAGACGAGCGCTTTAGAATTTACTGGGAAGGGATGCCGATCTGGGGTCGCTTGCGCGCGCACTCTGAATTATTCGCGAACTTGAAGTCGTGCGTACTCGCGTCAACGTACTGCAACAGTTGGATCTTCACCGCGCTCGATCCGAACGATCCGTTCAACAGCATGGCGCGCGCGTACACCGAATTGTTCATCGTGCGATCGGACGAAGCGAAAGAGCAGTACATCAAGCGCATGTTCGAATTCTTCCGCGTCGACGGGATCGTCTATCACAACGCGCGCACGTGTCCGAACAATTCAAATAGTCGGTACGGGATGCCGCAGCGACTCGAAGCGAACTCCGGCGTGCCCGCGCTCGTCATTGACGGCGACCTGAACGATCTGCGCTGCCTCTCCGACGAACAGACGAACACAAACATCGAGGCGTTTGTGGAGCGGCTGGCGGGCAAGTAGAGCAAATGAATGGGACACTGATTCACACAGATTAACACAGATAATAAAATCTGTGTACATCAGTGTTTATCTGTGTCCTATTCGAGGGAGAGAGGAAATGCTAGACGGTCTCTTCAGACCCAGGTCGGTCGCGGTCATCGGCGCATCCACCAAGGAATTGCAGATTGGCAATCGCATCGTCAAGAATCTCTTGGATTTTGGATTCAAGGGTCCGATCTATCCGATCAATCCAAAGGGCGAAGACGTGCGCGGCGTCAAAGCATACGCATCTATTCTGGACGTTCCGACCGATGTAGATGTCGCGCATATCATCATCCCGGCGAAACTCGTGCCGCAGGCGATTGAAGATTGCGGGAAGAAGCAAGTCAAGTTCGTGATCTTGAACGGCGGCGGATTTGCCGAAGTCGGTGCGGAGGGCGCGGCGATCCAGGATGCGTGCATCGCCGCCGCGACAAAGAACGGCATCCGAATTATGGGTCCGAATTGTCAAGGCGTCATCAACACCGATCCGAACGTGCGCGCCTATTGCAACTTTACCTTCACCCGACCCGACCCAGGATTCATTTCGATCGTCGCGTTGAGCGGCGGCGTCGCAGAATTGATCCACCAAGCATTTGCTGAGCAAGGCATCGGGACGCGGATGTACGCCTCCAACGGAAACGCGTGCGACGTTTCGATTCCCGAAATCTTGCGCTATTACGGCGACGACGAAGGGACGCGCGTGATCGTCTTGTACGTCGAGGGTCTGCGCGATCCCAAAACGTTCCTCGAGGTCGCGCGCGCGGTGACGCAGAAGAAACCGATCCTCGCGATGAAGGCCGGGCGCACGCTGGAAGGCGCGAAAGCCGCGGCGTCGCACACTGGCGGGATGGCGCGCGAAGACCTTTCGACCGACCTCATCTTCGACAAAACGGGCATCCTCTCGTTTCGCGACGAAGCGGAGTTGTGCCAAGCCGCCGCGGCGTTCGCCGTGCAGCCCGCGCCGCGCGGCAATCGCGTGGGAATGATCACGAACACCGGCGGACCCGCGGTCATTTCGACCGACGTGTTCGTCGGCGGCGGATTGCAGATCCCGACCCTGCCGGAGAAATCGGAAAAAATTCTCAAGGAAAACATGTTGCCCGAAGCGGCGATTCACAATCCGCTCGACGTGCTGGCGACTGCCGGACCCGCACACTTGCGCGCGGCGCTAGACGCGTTCATGGACGAGGACGCGTTCGACAGCGTTTACCTCAACCTGGTCACGCCGTTTTTCGTGGACGCCGAAGGGATCGCGAAACAAATTGTCGAAGTGAATCAAGCGCGGCGCAAACCGCTCGTCTGCAATTTGATGACGGACAGACGGCAGTGGGCGGAGACGGTCCGAATTTTGAAAGAGGGGGGCGTCCCGTGCTACAGTTTTCCCGGCACGGCGGCGCGCGCGCTCGTCGCGCTGACGCGGTACAACGCGCTCCGCTCACGCGAAATCGGCGTGGTCGCGCAGTTCGACGACGTGGCTCGCTCTCAGGTTGCCGCGATCGTTCAGCGCGCGCGCGCGGCGGGACGCACGATGCTGTCCTCGGCGGAAGTGTACAACATCTTGGGTGGCTACGGCATTCCGGTCGCGGCCTGGCGGCTTGCGGACGATGCGTCTGCCGCCGCGCGCGCCGCGACGGAAATCGGCTTTCCCGTCGTCATCAAAGCGGATACCGCGTCGATCGTTCACAAGAGCGATGTGGGCGGCATCGTCGCGAATCTGCAAGACGCCGGCGCGGTGCGCGCAACAGTCGAAGCGATGCGGAAGAAATTCGATGCGCCAGATTTGCGATTCTTCGTCCAGAAATTTTTGCCCGGCGGCAGGGAGATTATCATCGGCGCGAAAGCGGAACCGGAACTCGGACACCTGATCATGTTTGGACTCGGCGGCATCTACGTCGAAGTGCTGAAAGATGTCGTCTTCCAACTCACGCCGGTCACAGATGTTGAAGCGCGCGCGATGCTTTCCTCGATCAAGGCGGCGCGATTGCTCAAAGGCGTCCGCGGCGAAAAAGGCGTGAGTGAAAACGCGCTGGTCGAAATCATTCAGCGGCTTTCGCAACTGCTCACCGACGCACCGATGATTCAGGAATTGGATCTCAACCCGGTCATCGCGTTTGAAGATCGCGCCTTCGTCGCGGACGCGCGCGCGTCGGCAGCGCAGTGAGCCGTATCCAGTATTCAGTGTTCAGTGGACTGGATACTGAACACTGAATACTGAACACCGAAGGTGGAACATGGCGGCTTGGCTCAACCTGGGTCAGATTCTCAAGGTCAATGCGAAAAAGAATCCGAATACCATCGCGCTGAAAGATAGCGCGCGGGCGTATACGTATCTGCAGACCGACGCGCGCGTCAATCGACTGGCGCACAGTTTGCTCGCGCTCGGCTTGCGAAAAGGCGACCGCGTCGCAGTGCTGCTGGAGAACAGCATCGAGATCGTCGAGGTCTATCTGGCGACCGCGAAAACTGGGATCGTCATCGTTCCGATCAACTTTCGCTTGCTGCCGCCGGACGTTGAGTACATCGCCAACAATTCGGACGCGAAAGCGTTCATCGTCCACGACGAGTTTGCGCCGTGCATGGATGCGATCAGATCGAATCTAAAAAACATCGCGCCCGCATGCTACATCGTCGTCGGCAAACCGCGCACGGGGTACTGCGAGTACGAGCAGTGGATTGGCGGCGCGGCAGAGAGCGAACCGGAGGCGACGGTCGAACCGAAAGACACGTGGATTTTGATCTACACGTCGGGCACAACCGGAAGACCCAAGGGCGTCGTACGCTCGCACGAATCGCACATCGCGTTCTATCTCATCAACCCGATTGATTTTGGATTCGACGAGCATGACATTTGTTTGAACATCATGCCGCTGTGCCACATCAATTCGACGTTTTTCACGTTCACGTTTCTTTACATCGGCGGCTCGGTCTACGTCCACCCCGCGCGCTCGTTCCGCGCCGAAGAAATTCTTGCGATCATCGAGCGCGAGAAGATCACCTTCATCTCGCTGATCCCAACGCATTACAGCATTATCCTGAACGCGCCGCCGCGCCAGTACGACGTCAGTTCGATCAAAAAACTGTTATGCTCCTCCGCGCCAGTGCGGAAGGAAATGAAACTCGCGATCATGGGATTCTTTCCCGGCGTTCGCCTGTTCGAAGCGTATGGCTCGACGGAGGCGGGGATCGTCACGGTGCTCAAGCCGGAATATCAAATGGCGAAACTGGGCTCGATCGGATTTGAATCGTTGGGTACCGACCTGGTCAGAATTCTAAGGGAGGACGGCAAAGAAGTCGGCGTGGGCGAAATCGGCGAGATTTATTCGCGCGGTCCGATGCTCTTCGACGAGTACTACAAGTTGCCGGACAAGACCGCGCGCGCGTTTCGCGGCGGCTGGTTCAGCGCGGGGGATATGGGGATGCGCGACGAAGACGGCTTTTACTACCTCGTCGATCGCAAAGATAACCTGATCATCACCGGCGGCGAGCACGTCTATCCGAGCGAAGTCGAAAAAGTTGTCGGCGCGCATCCGGGCGTGTTCGACGTTGCAGTCGTCGGATTGCCGCATGAAAAATGGGGCGAGGCGGTCACCGCGATCATCATCCCCAAGGATCCCAACTCTCCGCCGACGGAAGAAGAGATCGTCGAGTTTTGCAAAGACAAGTTAGCTGGGTTCAAGCGCCCGCGCGCGGTGCGCGTGATTGCCCAGGAAGAAATGCCGCGCACCGGTTCAGGCAAGGTGTTGCATCGGGTGCTGCGGGAACGGTACGGGAGAAAGTAGAGATTAGAGATCAGAGATTGACGCTCCAATCTCTAACCTCCAGTGCGAAAGGAACGTGATCTATGGTGACGGAGCCAAAAATCGCGGTCGTGGGCGCGGGTCCCGTCGGTGGGATTCTAGGCGCTTACCTGGCTCGTTCGGGATGCGCTATCGTCTTGTGTGATGTCGTCAAAAGCCATCTCGATGCGATCGAGCAAAAAGGACTACACATTAGCGGCGGCGCGGAACTAACGGTCGCGTTCGACCGCTTGGCGGGTTGCATTTCCGATCTCGCCAATTTTCCCGACGTGGATACGATCGTCCTATCGACCAAGGCGTCGATCATGCCGCGCCTCATTCCAGAGATCAAGGCGCTCGCGCGCCCGGACTTGCGTTTTCTCAGTTGTCAAAATGGGCTGGACAACGAGGAATACCTTGGCGAGATCTTTGGCGCGGATAACGTCTTGCGGATGGTGGTGAATTATGCGGGTGGGATCATGGGCGATGGCGAGATCAAAATGAATTTCTTCAACAAGCCCAACTACATCGGCGCGCTGACCGCGCGCGGCGAGCCGCTCGCGCGCCAAATCGCGGACATGCTCACGCGGGCGGGATTGGATACCCAGTTCACGCCCGCCATCAAAAAATACGAATGGGAAAAGGTCATCCTCAACTCCGGTCTCAGCGCGGTGTGCGCCTTGACGCGCAAGCCGATGAAAGACATGATGGACTTGGCGCAGACCGAATGCCTGGTCGAAGCCCTGGTGCGAGAAGGCATCGCCGTCGCCGAAGCGAGCGGGATCAGATTCGACGAAGGATTCTTTGACCACTGCATGCAGTACTTGCGGAAGGCGGGCTATCACAAGACCTCGATGCACGTCGATCTCGAACACGGCGCGCCCACCGAAATTGATTGGCTCAATGGCAAGATCGTCGAGCGCAGCCGCGCGTTGGGAATCCCCACCCCGTACAATTTTGCGATCACCGCGCTCGTCAAAGGCGCGGAGATGAAATCCGGCGCGCCGGAAGGATAAGGATGCCCATCCCTGACGCAAAATTCTTCGCCGGGATTGACGTCGGCACGACGACGACCAAAGCAGTCCTCCTGAATGCCGATCGGCAGCTCGCGGCAAGTTTTGTCCGGCGATCAGGGACAGACCTGGGCGCATCGGCGAACACCGCACTGGAGCAAGCGCTCGAGCGGGCGGGCAGCGCGCGCGCCGCGATCCAAGCGATCGTCGCGACCGGGTACGGCAGGCGGAATGTTTCGTTTGCCGACGACACCAAGACGGAGATCGCGTGTCACGGTTGGGGCTGTCATTATTACTATCCGGAAACGATTGCGATCGTGGACATTGGCGGACAGGACAGCAAGGTGATCAAGCTGGACGCGCAGGGCAAGACGATCGGCTTTAAGATGAATCGCAAATGCGCGGCGGGCACCGGCGCGTTCTTGGAGGACATCGCGCGTCGGCTCGATTTGCCGGTCGGCGAGTTGAATGGCTTGGCGCGCGCGGCGCGGCAGACCGCCAAGATCGGCAGTTACTGCACCGTCTTTACCGCGACCGAGGTGTTGGATCGCATCCGCCAGGGCGAGCGGACGGACGAAATCGTGCGCGGGTTGTTCGATTCCATCGTCAAGCGCGTGATGGAGATGGACGCCTTGGTCGGGAAGGTCGTGATGACCGGCGGGGTCGTCGCGTATCACGACATTGTCGCGGAACTGTTGTCCGCGCGCGTGAAAACCCAGGTTCTAGTCGCGCCGCATCCGCAGGAGATGGGCGCGTTCGGCGCGGCGCTGTTTGCGGCGGAAATGTGAATGGGCAAATTCAAGTTCTTCATTCCGCTCCGCGTCCGCTTTGCCGAGACGGACGCGCAAGGTCACGTCTTCTTCGGACATTATTTGACGTACTTTGACGAAGCGCTGACGCAGTACCAGCACGCGATCGGTTTTACGTACCAGGATTTTCTCGACGCGGGGGTGGACTTTTTCTATATTCACGCCGAGTGCGATTACAAATCGCGCGCGTTCTTCGAGCAAGTGTTGAACGTCCACGCGCGCGTCGGCAACATCGGTAACTCGAGCGTCACGTTCGAGTTCGCGATTCACAAGGAACACGACGACGAATGGGTGGCGACCGGCAAGATCGTCGCCGTCGTGATCGATCCGCAAACGAAAAAGCCGGTACGCGTGCCGGAGATGTTTCGCGAAGCGGTTGCGAAATTCGAAATTCAAAATTCGTAATTCGTAATTATAGCGCCGCGAACTTTGAATTAGGAATTTCGAATTCGCTGGGAGAAGATGGTGAAGACGGCTGTCGAAGAGGTACGCGCCGCGCCGCGCATCCATTATGGGCTGATCGTCCTCGCGCTGATCGTGCTCGTCGTGTTCGGATCGTTGGGGCTGGGGCGTTTCGGCTACACCAGCATCCTGCCTGCGATGCAGGACGGCTTGAAATTGACGAACACCCAGGCGGGCGAACTGCAATCGTGGAATTTGGTTGGTTATCTCGTCACAGTCGTCTTGGCTGGAATCCTCGCAGCGCGCTACGGGCCGCGCGTCATCATTTCGGTTTCGTTGTTCCTTGTGGGCGCGGCGATGCTCGCGACCGGTCTCTTTCCATTCTTCGACGCGGCGCGCGGAGGACGTTTTTTCACCGGCATCGGCAACGCCGGCGCGAACGTTCCGGCGATGGCGTTGGTCTCGGCGTGGTTCGGCGCGAAACGCCGCGGGATTGCCGCAGGCGTCGCGGTCGCGGGCTCGAGCGTCGGGTTGATGGTGACGGGACCGCTGATCCCGGCGATTTTGAATGCGTACGGCGCGGAGGGTTGGCGCGTCAGTTGGTACGCGCTGGGCGCGTTGTCGCTCGTCGTTTTTGTCTTGTGCGCGCTGTTGCTGCGGAATCGCCCGGACGAAATCGGACTCAAGCCGGTCGGCGAGAGCGCGCAAGAAGGCATCCAGCGCGACGCGGAGAAACGCGCGTCCGCGCTGGACTGGGGCTTGGTGTACAGATCGCGTGTGTTGTGGCACCTCGCCGCGATCTATTTCGCGTTTGGGTTTTCGTACATTATCTATTCCACGTTCTTTGTGCGGTACGTGATGAAGGAAGCGAACTTGAGCGCGAGCGCCGCGGGCGCGCTGTGGCTGCAGGTTGGCGTCGTCAGCACGATCAGCGGTTTCATTTGGGGCGGCGTGTCGGATCGGTGGGGGCGGCGCGTGGGATTACTGGGTGTGTTCGCGTTGCAAGGGATAGCGTACTTGGTTTTCGGAATGAGTCACGATTTGGTCGCGGTCTACTTTTCGGCGGCGCTGTTTGCGCTAACCGCGTGGAGCGTGCCCGCATTGATGGCGGCGCTCTCCGGGGACGTGTTCGGCGCGCGGCTCGCGCCTGCCGCGCTCGGCTTGATCACGATCGCGATGGGCGTTGGGCAAGCGATCGGTCCGTATCTCGCGGGCGCGATCGCCGACGCGACGCAGTCGTTCGCGCTCGCGTTTATCGGCGCGGGACTCGTCGCGCTCGTAATCGGTGTGGGCGGTTCGCTCACGCTCCAGCCGCCGCAAAGCGTAATGTGATGGAAATTTCTGTTCGATTAGACGAACCGGCTTGGCGGCTGGTTGGACAAAAGACGCTTGCCGTTCGCTTGACTGGGGAAACAAACACGCTGGCAGACGTGATTGGCGAGTTGGGGAAGATGTTCGCCGGTCTCGAAGCGGAATTGCGTGGACAAACCGGCGATTTTGTTCCGTACAGTTTATTTCTGAACGATCAAATGGTGCGGTGGGTTGATGTTGAGAAAACGCGCGTCAAGGATGGCGATCGCCTGCGCGTGATCCTGCCGATTGCGGGGGGATGAGAAAAGTCAAGGAGATTCGAAATGCACTATGTCATTGTGGGCAACAGCGCGACGGGAATCGGCGCAGCGGAGTCCATCCGCGCGAGAGATCCGCACGCGCGCATCACGATCATCGGCGATGAGCCGGAGCACGTCTACGCGCGTCCGCTCATCTCGCACTATATCGCGGGCGAAGTGACGCCGGACGAAATGCGCTATCGCCCCGCCGACTTTTACACGCGGCTGCGCCTTGAGACGCGGCTGAATATACGGGCACAATCGTTTGACGCGAACGCGCGCGCGATCACGCTCGGCGATGGCGCGACGATCCAGTACGATAGACTTTTGCTCGCGACCGGCTCGAGCCAAAAATTCCCGCCGATCAAAGGGCGCGACTTGCCAGGTGTTTTCGATTTTTGGACGCGTGCGGACGCGGAAGCGATTCGCGCGCGCATCCACGCGCGCGGCGTGCGCGCGGCAGTCGTCATCGGCGCGGGACTCGTGGGGATCCAAGCCGCGTACGGTTTGCGCGGCGCGGGATTGCAAGTCGTTCTGATCGAACTGCTGCCGTCAATCCTCAGCCGGATTCTGGACGCGCCCGCGGCGGCGTACGCGCAAGCAACGCTCGAGCACGGCGGCGTGCGCGTGCTGACCGGGCGCGCGGTCGCGGAAATCCTGGGGTCGGCGGAGCAAGGCGTGACCGGCGTCATGCTGAACGACGGCGCAAAGATCGAGTGTGGCATCGTCGTCAAAGCGACCGGCGTCGCGCCGAACCTCGCGCTTGTCAAGGGCACACCGGTCGCTGCGCAGGGCGGAATCGCGGTCGATGAATATTTCGCAACGAACGTTCCCGGCGTCTACGCCGCAGGCGATGTCGCAGAAACGTACGATGTCACGCGCGGTAAGCGGTTCGTCAACGCGAATTGGCCCAACGCGCACGCGCAAGGGCGCGTCGCGGGCTTGAACATGGCAGGCAAAGCAACGGCGTACACCGGCTCGATCGGCATGACCTCGATGCCGCTATTCGGCAAAGCGATCATGTCGCACGGCATCGTCGAGCCGGAGCCGGGCGACGAGGTGCGCGTCCGTGAATCGCGCGAGAATCAGATTTACCAGAAACTCGTCTTTCGCCAAGATCATTTGATCGGCGCGGTGATGGTCGGCGATGTTGGCATGGTTGGATGGATCAATCACGTGATGCAATCGCGCCGCCCGGTCGGCGCGCTCAAAGACGCGCTGCTCGACGGCAAAGCGGCGTACTATTCCGCGCGGCGCGCTCTGTTCAAGCAAGCAATGGAAGGCGTGGACCTGCCGTGGCGCGAGTCGCTCAGTTCGTCTGAACGCTATAGGAAAGTTTTCAACGAGGACACGTGGGCGGAACGCGAGCGAGATGAGAGGAAATGGTAGCGGGAGGGGTTGTCCGACGGGGTTAAGCGCGCCAAGCGCGAGCGTTTCGACTTTCTTTTCGAGAAGGAGATGCGCATCTGTATCGTCGAAAGCCCGGACTGCGAAGATGTGCGCGAGCTGGGCGAACCGGCGACTGACGTTTGGGATGATCGCGCCGACGAGTTCACTTGGTTCAGGATCAACCCGCAGAAAGAAAAACTCGTCGTTGAGCGGCACCGAGATCGCAGGACGCGGTTTGTCCACGTTGACGACAAGATAAGTTCGTCGCTCTCAGGATAATAGGGATAGTCCGTTTTGACGATTGTCGCAACCCAGTTCTTGGCGAACTTGCCTGTTGATAGCCCGCCTTTGAGATTATATCACAAGCAAACGGGTTTCGCAGCAGAAAGCAGAACCATCAGGAGATTCCATGAAACATACACCAACCAAACCGCGCCCACTCGCGACGCTCGCGCACGTTGACCTGACGACGCGGCGTGTGGAAATTAGCGAGACGCCGCCGGAACTCGTGCGCAAGTTCGTCGGCGGGCGCGGGCTAAATATGTACTATCTCTACAAATACCTCAAGCCGAACACGGATCCGTTCGCGCCGGAGAATCCGCTCCTCATCGGCGCCGGGCTTCTCACCGGCACCGGCGCGCCGAATTCCGGACGTCACAGTATCACGACGAAATCGCCGGAATCCGGCATCCTGGGCGATTCGAATATCGGTGGCTTTTTCGGACCCGAATTGCGCTACGCCGGCATCGACCGCTTGCTCATCACAGGCAAAGCGGACGCGCCGGTCTATCTGTACGTCGAAGACGGTCGCGTCGAAATTCGCGACGCGCAAAAGTATTGGGGCACGAATTGCAGCGAAGCGACGACGCGGTTCAAGCACGACCTTGGCGCGGACGTCGAAGTGGAACTGATCGGTACGGCGGGCGAAAACAAGGTGCGCTATGCCGCGACGCGCTACGGGTTGAAGAATGCGGCGGGACGCTGCGGCACCGGCGCAGTGTGGGGATCGAAAAATTTGAAAGCGATCGCCGCGCGCGGTAACCTGGGTCTGCCGCTCGCGCATCCCGAAGACCTGCTGGCGAAATGCGTCGAACTCCGAAAGTATCTGCACCAATCGAAGGTGATTCAGACGCTCGGACGCGTCGGCACGCCGCTCTTGTACGACGTGAGCAACTTTCTCGGCGCGATTCGCACGCGCAACAGTCAGCAGACCTCCTTCGAAGAGACGCTGAACGCGGAGGAGATTCATCGGTACGTGGACAAGATGCTCAGTTGCGCGGGCTGCGTTGTCCACTGCCGCCATCGCAATTCGCTGGGCGGCGAAGGTCCCGAGTACACCTCCCAGGTCATGGTCGGGGCGAACATCGGCATTGCGGATCCCGCGCAGGTGATCGAGTTACAAAACATCGTCAACGAACTGGGGCTGGACGTTTCCTCCGTCGGCACGTACCTGGGCTGGGCGATCGAATTGCACGAACGCGGGATGCTCGACAAGAAGATGACCGGCGGACTGGAGTTAAAGTTCGGCGATTACGTGACGGTGAAGCAGTTGATCTACGATATTGCCGCGCGGCGCGGCTTGGGCGATCTGCTCGCGGAAGGCAGCCGCCTCGCGGACAAATTCCCCGGCTCGGAAGATTTCCTCATCGCGATCAAGGGCTTGCCGCAATCCGATCCGCACGACGTGCGGTATATGAAGGCGTTCGCGCTGGGCATTGCGACGGCGTCGCGCGGCGCGGATCATCTACGCAGCCGCCCCACGCTGGAAATTTTCGATCTGCCGGCGGAGTTCACGCGACAGGTGTACGGACAGCCGGTCGATCCAAATCCAACGTCGTACACAAGCAAAGCGCTCGTCGTCACGTACAACGAAACGATTTACGCGGTCGTGGACTGCGTCGGCATCTGCAAGTTCAACTGTCACGGGTTCAACAGCCCGCGCAACTTGAACTATGATCATTTCCGCGAACTGATCTACCTCGCGACCGGCTTGGAATTCACGAAGGAAGAACTCGTGCAGGTCGGACAGCGCGTGATCGATTTGGAGCGCTTGATCAACATGCGCGAGGGGATCACGCGCCAAGACGACACGCTGCCGGCGCGCTATTTCGACGAGCCGATGACGGGACGCCGCACCAAGGGGCATCAGATCGATCGCGCGAAATTCGCGCAGATGCTGGACGAGTACTACGCGCTGCACAACTGGGACACGGAAGGACGACCGCCGCGCGAGCGCGTGGCAGAGTTTGAAGCCCTATGATGGAGTCAAGAATGAAGCAAATATACGCCAACCCGGATTTGTGTACCGGCTGCAAACTGTGTTCGATTGCGTGCGCGACGGTGAAACTCCACGTCGCGAATCCGCGCAAGGGCTGCATCATCGTGCGGCAGAATCTTTTCGAGCGGTACGAATTTCAATCGCTCTGCCGCCACTGCGATCCCGCGCCGTGTCTGGACGCGTGCATGACGGGGTGCATCGAGCGCGACGCGAACGGCGTCGTGCGGCTCGATTCCGCGCGCTGCGTCGGCTGCTGGATGTGCGTGATGGTTTGTCCCTACGACGCGATCGCGCGCGATCTGGAGGTCCAAGTCGCGCGGAAATGCGACTTGTGTCCCGAACGCGCCGCGCCCGCGTGCGTCACCGTTTGCCCGACCGAGGCGTTGATGTGGGCAGAGTCAACAAAGTAATCGGTTATCAGGCGATCAGAAATCAGGCGATCAGTACCCCGTTGCCAGAGCGACCGATTGCCTGATCGCCTGCTGGACACCGCACTTTCATCGGAGGAAACCATGCAATTCCAAAACGTGTTCATTCCGTACGGCGGTTATTGGAGCACGCCGTTCGCGCGCTGGCAGGGTAATCTATCCAACGCGCACCCGCTCGCGCTCGCGGCAGATACCGCGACGCGCGCGTTGAAAGAGCGCAAGATCGCGCCGGACACATTCGACGCGCTCTTTCTTGGCATGACGGTGCCGCAGCGGCACTCGTTTTACGGCGCGCCGTGGCTCGCCGCGCTCATCGGCGCGCCGGGCGTTACGGGCCCGGTGCTCTCGCAAGCGTGTGCGACGAGCGCGCGCGTGCTCGCGTCCGCCGCCGCCGAGATCGAAACCGGAATGAGCCAGGCGATCCTGGGCGTCACGCTCGATCGGTGCAGCAACGGTCCGCATGTTTACTATCCGAATCCACTGGGACCGGGCGGCAAGGGCGATGCCGAGGATTGGGTGTGGGACAACTTCAATTTCGACCCGTATGCCAAGAACGCGATGATTCAGACCGCGGAAAACGTTGCGCGCGAATGCGGCATCACCAAGGAACAGCAGGACGAGATGATGCTGTTGCGATACGCGCAATATCAGGACGCGCTCAAGGATGACGCCGCGTTTCATCGCCGCTATATGGTGACGCCGCTCGAAGTGATGGATGCGTCCGGTCGCAAAGTTGTCGCGACGGTGAAAGACGACGAAGGCGTGTTCCCGACGACGCGCGAAGGGTTGGCGAAATTAAAGCCGGTGCTCGAAGGTGGCAGCGTGACGTATGGCGGGCAGACTTTTCCCGCCGATGGCAACGCGGCGGTGATCCTCACGACGCGCGAAAAGGCGCGCGCGTTGAGCCGCGACGCGAACATCGCGGTGCAGTTGCGCGCGATCGGTTCCGCGCGCGCGCAGAAAGGATTTATGGCGCAAGCGGTCGTGCCGGCCGCCCAAAACGCGTTGGCGCGCGCGGGCGTCACAATTGGCGACGTGCGCGCTATCAAGACGCACAACCCCTTCGCGGTCAACGACATTTACTTTTGCGCGCAGACCGGGGTGAAACCGGAAGCGATGAACCATTACGGCTCGTCGCTGATCTTCGGTCATCCGCAAGGACCGACCGGGCTGCGGCTCATCATCGAGTTGATCGAGGAACTCACGCTACTCGGCGGCGGGTATGGCTTGTTCACGGGTTGCGCGGCGGGCGACACCGCGATGGCGTGTGTAGTGTTGGTGCAATAGTGGGGTCTGAATTCGACCGGTAACTTGACAAAACTGCTGGAAACGAGGTCACAGATGGAAATGCGTTACTTTTGCCGCGAGATCGAAACTGCCGACCGCGCAACTTTGACGCGACATCAACTTGCGCGACTGCAAACCCTCTTACGCGCGGTGGTCGCGGCGAACCCGTTTTACTCCGCGAAATTGCGCGCGGCGGGCATGACTGACGCGCGCGATCTGGAATCGCTTGACGATCTTGCGCGATTGCCTTTCACCAAAAAGCAAGAACTCGTGGACGATCAAGACGCGCATCCGCCGTTCGGCACCAATCTCACCTATCCGCTCGATTGCTACATTCGGGTGCATCAAACTTCTGGCACCAGCGGCAAGCCCATCTGCTGGCTCGATACGCGCGAGTCGTGGGATTGGTGGGCGCGCTGCTGGGGCGCGGTGTATCGCGCGGCTGGGCTGGACGAACGCGACCGCATCTTTTTTGCCTTCTCGTTCGGACCCTTCATCGGTTTCTGGGCGGCGTGGGCTGGATCGGAAAAAGTCGGCGCGCTCGCGATCTCCGGCGGGGCGCAAGATTCGTACCAACGCTTGCGCAATTTGATCGACTTGCAAGCCACCGCGCTGTGCTGTACTCCCAGTTACGCGCTCCACCTCGCCGAAATCGCCGCAAAAGAAAAGGTGGACTTGCGCGCCGCGGCGGTGAAACGCATTGTCGTCGCCGGAGAGCCGGGCGGAAGCATTCCGGGAACGCGAGCGTGTATCGAACAAATGTGGAACGCGAAATTGTTCGATCACACCGGCGCAACCGAAGTCGGCGCGCACGGGTTTACCTGCGTCGCGCAAAACGGCGTCCATCTCAACGAAGGCGAGTTTCTCGTCGAAGTCATCGATCCGCGCACCGGTCAACCGGCGGACGAAGGTGAATTGATCCTCACCAATTTGGATCGCGTCGGCTCGCCGGTCATTCGCTATCGCACCGGCGACCAAGTGCGCTTGAAGCGCGAGACGTGCGAGTGTGGGCGCACGTTTGCGCGCATGGACGGCGGCATTATCGGACGGATTGATCAGATGGTGATCATCCGGGGAATCAATATCTTCCCCAGCTCGATCGAAGCCATCGTGCGAACGTACCCTCAAGCGCAAGAGTTCGCGCTTGAATTGTCGACGGTGGATTGCATGGATCAATTGGAGGTCAAGGTCGAAGTGGCGGGCGATAATCCTCAGCTCATCGTAGACCAGATTGCACGCGACATGGCGCATCGCTTGGGGCTGCGCGTGCCGGTCACGCTCGTCACGACGCAAACTTTGCCGCGTTTTGAGTTGAAGGCGCGCCGGGTCACGGATCGGCGCAAAAAGTAGAAACCGGACGCCGTACGGTTTGAAAAAACCGAATCTTGACACAGACACGGTTTTGTTTTATAATTTTGCTATACAGAACGTCGTTCTATCAATAGAAACAGCGGTGTTTCCAACATATTCTTTCCGAATCGATCGGACAGTGGCTGAGACCATCCGAGGAGACGGCTAGGTGGCTACAGGGTCAAAGCATCCCGATTGTCCCCAAGTTATAGAAGCGGGTTTCAAGACGACGGTTCCCGCGGTCGAACAAGCATCGCGCATCCTCTTTTGTTTGGCATCCAGTCCCCAGTTCAAGATGCGGCTGACGGATATCTGCAATGGCGTTGGAATCTCAAAGAGCAAAGGGCATTCGATTCTCAGCACGCTCAAGCACTTCGAACTGGTAGATCAGGATCCCCAGCAGAAAACATACTCGTTGGGACCTGGGTTGGTCTTCCTGTCCCAACGCATGCTGGATAGTCTGGATTATCCGGATATCGTCGCGCCGTTTCTTGAAAATCTGGTCAGAGCGACCAGCGGCACCGCCGCGTTCGGTTTGATCAGCGGTTCCCACATTTTCATCGTCGCGAAGTATGAAGGGAACCAGCGTCTCGGATTTCGGCTGACGCTCGGTCACCGCGTTCACTTGACGTTGGGCGCGCACGGCAAAGCCATCGTTTCCTTCATGGATGAAGCCGACCGGGAAAAATTGCTGGCAAAAAAGAACCTGCACTTTTACGGTGAGCGCACCCGCGGCAATCTGAAACGTTTGCGTGGGGAGATCACGCAGTGCCGAACCCAGGGTTTCGCGCAGGATGCCGGCGAGATCATCCCCGGCATCAATGTCGTCAGCGCGCCGGTCTTCGGCGTGGGCGAGCGCATCCTCGGAATCCTCACCGTCATCGGAACGTACGAGGCAGCCAAGATTCAAGAATACGGTTCACTGGTCGCGTCTGCGGCGAAGCAGATTTCGCACAAACTGGGCGCAAACGTGCAAGCGGTCTACCCCACCTAAAGCATCAAACAGTTGCAGTTGGTAACGGCGCCAGAACTCCGATGGGGGAGCAAGTCCGATGGATGGTTGGAATCCATACCTTGAACGACTCGATAGAACCCAACTGACCTGGGTTCAACTTTTCCATTTCCGAAACCTCCTGGGTTTTGCTAAACAATACTCGCGCCTGTACCGGGACAAACTCAAAGACCTCGATCCCGATCGCATCACGACCCTGGATGCGCTCAAAAGAATTCCCCTCACCGACAAAACCGATCTGCGGAAATATCAAGAATTGCCCCCGTACCCGTACGGAGGCATCCTCGCCGGAAACATCGAGCAAGTTACCACGTACCGCCAGACGAGCGGCACCACGGGCAAGCCCGTCTACGTTCCTGAGCCTAAATTTCGCACCTTAAAAATCGAATACCAAGAGTGATGCAAAGGAGCACT
>DYJA01000113.1 GCA_020723345.1 Candidatus Aquidulcis sp.
TGTTGCGCGAGCCGCTGGCTCGCTCTGCGACGGGCGAGCCGCCCGTGCAACATTTATGGTCCAAACGGGCTGCTCGAACGCACAGTCCCGGAACTGGGGAGGGCAACGATGCGCGTCCCCTCAATCACACCGCCAGTGATCTCGATAAACGATCCATCGCTCAAGCCGGTTTGTACTTCGACCTCATTCGTTTTGCCATCCGCGCTGACGACCTGGACGATGCGAGCATTCCCTTTGGGCAACAACGCGGTATTGGGAACGACGAGCACATTGTCCTTGTGCGCGGTAACGATGTCGAGATTCGCAGTCATTCCGACTTTGACGCGCGGATCGGTCGTGACGAAATCCACGCGCACGATGAATGTGACGACCCCGCTCGTGCTTTCTCCCGATGGCGCAATGTAACTAATCTTGCCATCCGTTTGCCAATCCTTGAGCGAATCGGTTGTGAGTTTCACGGCTTGATTCATCTGAACCTTGACGACATCATTCTCGCTCAACTTGAGATTGACGTGCAGCGGATTGACATTCATCATTTTGATCGCGACAGGAACGTTCGCGGTGCGTGTGCCTGTGACCACGTTGACCGTCGTCACGACACCCGCGAACGGCGTTTTGAGTACGGCATTCTCCAAATTGATCTGCGCTTGCTTGAGCGACTGTTCGGCTTGCTCGACGCTTGCCTGATCCATCGCGACATCTTCCGCTTTGACTTGCATCTTGATCAAATCGGCTTTGGCTTTCTCGACGTTCGCCTTCGCCGATTCGACTTTGGATTTTTTGCTTGTCTCGACGGTCCTGAGTTGCGTATTGTACTTGGCGCGCGCGCTCTGATATTCGAGCGTCGCGTTCTGCAAATCTTTCGCCTGTTGCGTCATTCCGATCATCGGATTCGACGCGCCGCCGATGCGATCGTATGCGGCTTGCGCCACACCCACGGCGACTTGCGCCTTTTCGACCGCCAATTTCGCCGATTCGAAATCGAGACTTGCCGTTTCCGATTCTTTGATCGCGAGATCGTACGCCGCTTGCGCGCTTTGGAGCGCCGCCTTTGCCGACGCGATTTCCTCGTCGGTTGCGCCCTGCTTCGTCTTCCTCAACTTGGCTTGCGCGGAAGCCAGCCGCGCTTGCGCGGATGCGACTTCGGTTTGCGGCGCGCGGTCATCCAACTCGGCGAGCGGTTGACCCACTTGGACGATATCGCCTTCTTGAACCAAGACGCGCTTGACCGTGCCATTGGTTTGAAACGACAACTCGACGATGCTCTCTGCTGCGATCGCACCGTTGCCGGTCACCGTCGCCGTGAGATTGCTGCGTTGCGCGACGACCGTCGGCTGGGTCTGCTTTGCGCTCGCATTGGTCGGCGGATTGGCAAGCATCAACGCCGCGCCAATCATCAAGGCGACGAAGACGATTCCCACGACCAATTTCCAATTCTGTTTGAGTTTAGCCAGCATTGAATTTCACTCCTTGTTGCGGTATTCTGCGGCATAGCGTATCGCGATTGCCCCGCGTTGTAATCGGGAGAGCGAGTGATTTGGCGAACATCGAATCGTATGACGCGCGCATCACCCGAATGGGTGATCGGCAAACCGCGCAAACCGATGATGAATCCAAGCCGATTTGGTGGTATAATTCGATCCAAGATGGATACTCCCAATCCGCACACACCAGTTTCAAACGAAACGCAGCGTCGTGGTCAACTTGTGCTTCGCACGATTCCGATCCTCCTGTTTTTTCCCATCGTCGTCGCGCTCACAACAGGGTTGTTTCTGTATTTTGCGCTTGGCAAGCCACCCGACGAGCGTCCGCCGCTTGGTCCCAACCCATTCATCGTCATTATTACTCTGGTTGTCTTTTTCTCCGCATTGGTTATGCTCGTGCGGATCGGACGCTCGCGTTTGTCGGTGTACATTTTGATCGGCGTGTGGACGCTTTTCACGACTGCAGGCGCGCTCCAAAATAGCGTCACGACGATGTGGCCCGCCTTGTTGATTCTTCCGATTTGCGCGGCAGGATTGTTGATCGATGGCGTTGCCAGTGTGAGTCTCGCGGGCTTGGCAACGGTCTTGATTGTGAGTTTGGGTTGGTTAGAAGCGAACAATTTCCGTCCGACCTTCGTCGTCCCTTCGAGGATTGAATTAGCTTTGCCAGCCATTTCCGCAGGGTTTTGGATTGGACTCTTTTGGTCAGTCGCCGCGTTGACTTTTTTGTTGGCGAACGGTTTGCAGCGCGCGTTGAAGCAAAGTTACGCGCACGCTGCCGAGTTGAGCAAGTTAAGCGCGGAATTGGAGCAACGCGTACAAACGCAAACCGCCGCCTTGCTCGAACAGGAACGCGAAGCCGCGATGCTCGAAGAACGCGCGCGCGTCGCGCGCGAAATTCACGATACGATCGCGCAGGGCTTGACCGGCGTCATCGTGCAACTGGGCGCGGCGGAACGCGCGCTCGCGGCGACTTCGCCGGATGCGCCGCAGCACCTCGGACTCGCGCAGCGCATGGCGCGCGAGTCGCTCGCCGAAGCGCGCCGTTCGATCTGGAATCTGCGCTCGCCGACGCTTGAGCACGCGACGTTGAGCGATGCGTTGCAAGGCGTCGTCGCGCGCCAAGCCGACGCGAGCATCGCGATGACGTTTGAAGCGCGCGGCGAAGCGTGGCAATTGCCCGCGGCGGAAGAATCGGCGTTGCTCCGCGTCTGCCAAGAAGCGCTCGTCAACGTGACGAAACATTCCGGCGCGACGCGCGCGCAAGTCGTGTTGGAGTACGCACCGATGTTCGTGCGCTTGAGTGTGCGCGATGACGGCGTAGGATTTGACGCAGAAATTCTGCAATCGCCGAACGGGATCACGAGTGGCTTTGGGTTGCTGGGAATGCGCGAACGAATCCACGCGCTCGGCGGCGCGCTCGAATTGCGGAGTGAGGATGGCGCGCGCGTCATCGCGACGATTCCGCGCCGGGAGGTGGAACAATGATCCGCTTGGTCGTCGTAGACGATCATCCGGTCGTCCGGCATGGACTCGTTTCGATGTTGGGTTACGAAAAAGACTTGCAGGTCGTCGGCGAAGCGGCGGATGGACAAGCCGCGGTGCGCGTTATCCTAGAGCAAGCGCCGGATGTGACCTTGCTCGATTTGCGCCTGCCCGGTTTCAGCGGCATCGAAGTAATGAAGCAAGTGCGCGCGCAATCGTCGCCGACGCGCTTTCTCGTGTTGACGACGTACGACACGGACGAGTACATCATCCCTGCGCTCTCCACCGGCGCGCAGGGGTATTTGCTCAAAGACACCTCGCCGGATGAACTCGTGCGCGCGATTCGTTCGATTGCGCAGGGTGGCGCGGCATTACAAGCCGGCGTCGCCGCGCGATTTTTGGAGAATGTGGCGGGGCAGAAGAATGGCGAGGAATTGTCCGAGCGCGAGTTGGAAGTTTTGCGCCTCCTGGTTTCCGGCGCAAGCAATAAAGCGATTGCGGCGCAACTCAACCTTTCCGAAAACACAGTCAAGTCGCATCTCAGTCACATCTTCGATAAACTCAACGTGCAAAGCCGCGCAGAGGCGGTTGGCGTGGCGCTCAAGCGTGGGCTGACGTGACCATAGGAGAAAGATACCAGCCGAGAGATGTGACAAATTCCAACGGCTCAAAACCGCTCCATACGTAAAGGCGCGGCGATCCGTGGCCGGCTTGGAAATGGGCGCGGACGATTACTTGACCAAGCCGTACGGGCTGCGCGAACTGCTAGCGCGCGTGCGCGCGCTCTTGCGCCGCGCGTACGGCGAACTTCATCGACAGAGTCCAACGTCATTTTCATCCGCGATCTGACGATTGACCGCGCGCCCAAGTATTGCGCGGCAATCAACCGCTCGCGCTCACGCCGACGGAATTTCGCCTGCTCGTCTATCTCGCGCAAAACGCGGGACAAGCATTAACACGCGATCAGATTCTACAAGTGGTGTGGGGACACGCTGTCGATATTGAGGATGATCGTACCGTTAACGTCCACATTCGCCGCCTCCGCGAAAAAATCGAAATCGATCCGAGTTATCCGTCGCTCATCCTCACGGTACCGGGCATTGGTTATCGCTTAATCAAAGGATGAAGGATGAAGTATAAAGTGAGGTTGACTTTCCAATTCGGATCTTGATTACGAAATTGTAATCTCCGCATAACGCGGAAAAATTCCGCAAGACCTCCTGCCGATTCGTGAATGGTTGGAGCAACGCGGAATGCGCGGCGCACCGCTCGACATCGCGACCTGGGTCGCGCGCGGCGCGCATTTTATCGTCGACCAGATCATCAAACTGTGACGCTGAACTCGAACCAAAAGGAATCACGATGGGGCAGCAGTACGTCTTGAGTCTCGCCGATTCACGCGCGACACTCGCGCTCGTCGGCGGCAAAGGCGCGTCGCTCGCGCGACTCGCGCGGGCGGGCATGCCGGTGCCGGACGCATTTTGCGTGACGACAAAAGCGTACACACGTTTCATCGCGGCGAACGAATTGGAGCCGCGCGTCCTCGCCGCGCTCGCATCGATTGACGTCTCGCAACCGACAACATTCGACACTGCGGCGCGCGCGATTCACGATTTGTTTGCGAACGCACCAATCCCATCAGAGATCGCGGATGAAATCGCCGATGCTTATTTTGCGCTCCATCGAAAATCAAAAATCGAAAATCAGAAATTGCCGGTCGCGGTTCGCTCATCGGCGACGGCGGAAGATTTGCCCGACCTGTCGTTTGCCGGTCAGCAAGAAACATTCTTGAACATTCAAGGCGCGCTCGCGGTGCAAGACGCGGTCAAACGATGCTGGGCGTCGCTTTGGACGCCGCGCGCAATCGGCTATCGCACGCAACATCACGTCGATCACCGCGCGGTCGCGCTCGCGGTCGTCGTACAAACACTCGTTTTCGCCGACGCGGCTGGCGTCATGTTCACCGCGCATCCGGTCAACGGGCAGCGCGATCAAGTTGTGATCGAGGCAGTATGGGGATTGGGCGAAGCCAGCGTCAGCGGACGCGTTACGCCGGACACGCTCGTCGTCGACAAGGCGACTGGGCATGTGCGCGAACGTGAAACGGCAGACAAAACGGTGATGACGGTGCGCGCGGACGACGGGACAATCGAACGCGCGACGCCAGAAAATTTGCGCCGCGCGCCGGTGTTGAGCGACGCGCGCGCCGCCGAACTAGCGCGGCTTGGCGCGCAGATCGAACAGCTCTACGCAACGCCGATGGATATCGAATGGACGCTGGCGGAGGATCGCTTTGCGATTGTGCAAGCGCGACCGATCACCGCGCTGCCAGAACCGTAACCCGTTTGCGCCAAAATCGAAATGCGGATGAGGAAACACACCTCATCCGCATTTTGCTGTACCAGCGAACGACACCGGTTGGAAACCGGCGTCTATCGAACAGGAAATCCGCACGGCGGGTTAGTTTGCTCGCTTGACCAAACCACTTGACAACTCCGCGCCTTTGCATATAATTTCCAATAAAAATAGTTAGAAAAGGAAACTATTATGCCCACTTCGCCCAAAGACGCCGCCCGGACTGTTCTCGATGTAGTGCCGCTGGTCATGCGAAGCGTCCGCGTCCACATGCGCGCGGCGGGCGCGCCCAATCTCTCGGTGCCGCAATTCCGCACGCTCGGTTTTGTGGCGCACCATCCACAAACGTCGCTGTCCGATGTCGCCGAGCACATCGGTTTGGCGCTGCCCTCGATGTCCAAACTCGTGGACGGCTTGGTCGAACGCAAGTTGCTGATTCGGCAGAGCCATGCGGATGATCGGCGGCGGATCACGCTGGAACTGACCGCGCGCGGCGACGCGCTGTTGCAGTCCGCGCACGCGTCCACGCAAGCCGCTCTGGCGCAGCGCTTGTCCGAACTTGACGAAAGCGACCGCGCGACCGTCGCGCGCGCGATGCAAATCCTTCAGCCGTTGTTCGCGCGCGGCAAATTCGCCGCAAATTCATCTGTCATTTCGAGCAGAGCGAGAAATCTTGACCGCCCGATCGAGATTTCTCGCCGCAAAACTTGTCCTGAGCGTAGTCGAAGGAACCGCGTCTCGAAATGACAACCTCCTGATCCTATGAACGATATTCGCAAGCTCCTCCCGTTTGTAAAACCGTATTGGCGGCGCGCGCTCGTCGCGTTGACCTTGCTCACCACGCTCGTCTTTTTGGATTTGGCGATTCCGCGCCTGATCCAACGCATCATCGATCAAGGCATCACGCCGAACGATCAAGGCGTCGTCGTCCAGACCGCGCTGTTGATGATCGGCATTTCGATTGTCAGCACGATCATCGCCGTCGGCAACAACATTTCGTCGGTCCAAGTCGGCGAATGCGTCGCGCGCGATTTGCGCGAAGCACTCTTTCTCAAGATTCAAACATTTTCTTTCGGCAACCTCGACCAACAAAAGACGGGGCAATTGATGGTGCGCCTCACGAGCGACATCAACGCAGTCAAGCACCTGGCGCAAATCTCGCTACGAATCGGGACGCGCGCGCCGATGCTGATGCTCGGCAGTTTGCTCCTGATGATCAACACGAGTCCGCAACTCGCGCTGACGCTCTTGCCGCTGCTCGTCGTCACGTCGTCGATCATCGTGTTCTTCATCGCCAAAATGGAGCCGCTGTTTCGCACTGTTCAGCAGCGCTTGGATCGGCTGAACACCGTGCTGCAAGAAAACATCGCGGGCGTGCGCGTCGTCAAAGCGTTCGTGCGCGCGGATTTCGAGAACGCGCGCTTTCAAATCGCGAATGACGATCTGATGAATCGTTCAGTGCGCGTGATGCAATTCATGGGCGCGATGTCGCCGATTTTGACGATGTGCGTGAACATCGGGATCGTGCTCGTGATTTGGAACGGCGGCGCACACGCGATTCGCGGCGAGATGTCGATCGGGCAAATCGTCGCGTTCACAAACTATTTGCTCACGACGATGACGCCGCTGACGATGATGACGCAGTTGTCGAATACGTGGGCGATGGGCATGGCGTCCGCGAAACGGATCAACGAAGTGCTCGATACGATTCCCGATGTGCAAGACGCACCGGACGCGATCGCGCTGCCGGAGCAAGCGCAACCGCGCATCACCTTCGAGAACGTCGCGTTTCATTACGACGGTGGCGGCGCAGAATCGGCGTTGGAGGAAATCCACCTCGTCGCCGAACCCGGCGAAACGGTCGCGATTCTCGGCGCGACGGGCGCGGGCAAGTCCACGCTGATCAATTTGGTGCCGCGCTTTTACGATGTGTCGGCAGGGCGGATTCTGATCGACGGCGCCGATATTCGCGCGATCAAACAAGACTCGCTCCTCGCGCACATCGCGGTCGTGCCGCAAGATACCGTTTTGTTTTCGGGTTCGGTGCGTGACAATATCCGCTACGGTCGTCCGGAGGCGAGCGACGCGCAAGTGATCGCCGCCGCGCAAGCCGCACAAGCGCACGATTTCATTTTGGCATTGCCGCGCGGCTACGATACACACGTCGAAGAGCGCGGCGTCAACTTATCGGGCGGACAAAAGCAGCGCATCGCGATTGCGCGCGCGCTTTTGACGCAACCCCGGATTTTGATTCTCGACGACAGCACGAGTTCCGTCGACGTGGAGACGGAAACGAAAATTCAGGACGCATTGGAAAAGCAAATGCGCGAGCATACCACTCCTTCGACTTCGCTCAGGACGAGTTTTGTCGTCGCGCAGCGCATTAGCACGGTGCTCAAAGCGGACAAGATCGTCGTGATCGATCAAGGACGCATCGTCGCAGAAGGAACGCATCAAGAACTGATGCAGACAAGTCCACTCTATCGCGAGATTTACGATTCGCAATTGGGGAACGGCGTGCGCGTGGAAAATGTCTCCCAGCATTCTGAGCGGAGCAGAGCGCAGTCGAAGAATGCGTTACCCTTCGACTCCACCTTGTTCCGCTCAGGAGGCGTCGCATGAGTTATCAATCCAGTCACGATACCGGCGTGATTCGCGCGGCGATACAGCCCCGGCGACCGGGCGCGATGGGCAAGATCGAACAAGCGCGCGATCCGCGCCGCGCGCTCAAAGGATTGTTGCGCTACCTCGCGCCGTTCAAAATCGGCTTAGCGCTGGTGTTGCTCTGCGTCGTGATCTACACGCTCTTGGGTTTGGCGGGGCCCTACTTGATGGGCGTCGCGATTGATCGCTACATCGCGACCCAGCAATTGGATGGTCTCACGCTGATCGCGTTGGCGATGCTGACGGTGTACTTGCTAAACAATCTTTTCCAAGCGGTCGCCGCGTGGGTGATGGCGACGGTTTCGCAGAGCGCGCTGAAACGAATGCGCCAAGACCTCTTTCAGCATTTGCAAACGCTGCCGCTCTCTTTCTTCGACCGCAATCCCGCGGGTGAGTTGATGAGCCGCCTGACGAACGACATCGACGCGATCAACCAAGCTGTGTCGCAAAACGTCACGTCGCTGCTCGCGAGCGTACTTTCGATGGTCGGCATCGTGATCGCGATGTTCGTGCTGGATCGCTGGCTCGCGCTCACCGCGCTGCTCGTCGTGCCGCTCATGCTCGGCTTTGCCGAATTTGTCGCGCGGTACACGCGGCGCGGTTTTCGCGAATTGCAAAAGGATCTGGGCGATCTCAACAGCGTGATGGAAGAAGCGATCAGCGGTCAGCGCGTCGTCCAAGCGTTTCGGCGCAACGAATCGGTGATCGAACGCTTTCGCGCACACAACCAGCAAGTTTTCCGCGCAGGCGTCTCCGCCAATTCGTACGCGCTGCTGCTGATGCCGCTGACGAGCGTGCTCGGCAATTTTTTCGTGATCGTGATCGCGGGACTGGGCGGCTGGCTCGCGCTGCAAGGACTCGTCACCGTTGGAATCATCGCGACGTTCATCACGTACGGACAAAACTTTATCAACCCGCTGCGTCAGTTGGCGAATATGTACAACTCGATTCAAGCCGCGCTCGCGGGCGCGGAGCGCGTCTTTGAGATCATCGACACGCCGTCGGAAGTGGACGACGCGCCGAACGCGGCGCTCCTGGATTCGATTCGCGGCGACGTGCGCTTTTATCACGTCGACTTTGAATATCAGCGCGGCACGCCGATCATCAAAGATATGTCGCTCGCCGCGAACGCCGGGGAGATCGTCGCGCTCGTCGGACCGACGGGTGCGGGCAAGACGACGATCATCAATTTATTGTCGCGCTTTTACGAAATCAATTCGGGCGCGATTACGATTGACGGTGTCGATATTTGTGACATTAAAAAAGCCGAGTTGCGTCGCAAACTGGGCGTCGTCTTGCAAGACACGTTTTTGTTTTCGGCGACGGTGATGGAAAACATTCGCTACGGTCGCCTGGACGCGACGGACGAGGAAGTGATCGCCGCGGCAAAAATGGCGGACGCGGATCATTTCATTCGGCAACTGCCGCAAGGTTATCACACGCTGCTTTCCGAACGCGGCAGCAACCTCAGTCAAGGACAGCGCCAACTTCTCGCGATTGCGCGCGCGATCCTTGCCGATCCGAGCATCTTGATTCTCGATGAAGCGACGAGCAGCGTGGACACGCGCACCGAAGCGCGCATCCAAAAAGCGCTGCTGCGTCTGATGCAGGGTCGCACGAGTTTCGTGATCGCGCATCGCTTGAGCACGATCCGCGATGCGGACAATGTCATCGTCATCGACAACGGCGAAATCGTCGAGCAAGGCACGCACCAGCAATTATTGGATGCGCGCGGGTTTTATCATCGTTTGTACGTGAGTCAGTTCAAGGGACAGCAGATTTGATCCACTGACCTCTCACCAACGCAGGAGTTCGGGAATCGCGGTGATTTCATTCGATTTCGAACGGACTTTGACCTGACCAAGCACGAGATGATTGGCAGTTGCCCAGGCACCGACCATCGCTTTGGCGATGCCCCAGGTTTCCACATCACCCCACGTATCCGCACCCCAGATGCTGGCGCAAATCGCGATGACGAGCATATCCTGCAACTGGTGTTGCAGCGCATTCCCGGCACGGGGGTCTTTCGGAGATGCCAAGTGCTTGGTAATCGGTTGATGGGATTGCGGCGACATAGCGCTCCTTATGTGGAAGATGCATTATTATCGCGCAGAAGCGCTCAATTATCCCAAATGCGATTGCCCTACTTTGTCATTCTCGAATTCATGTGCGAAGAGCATAGCCGCAACCAAATCTTTTGGACACTGATAAACACTGATGAACACTGATTTTTCTATCTGTGTTTATCTGTGTTCATCTGTGTCCCAAGAATCTTCGCGGTCGTGATAGTTTCTGCGAAGGAATACTATAGCGCAGCATAGCCGCAACCAAATCTTTTGGACACTGATAAACACTGATGAACACTGATTTTCCGGCATGGTTCAAGTTAGATTGACAAGTTGACCCATAGACCGTCTCTGTGC
>DYJA01000032.1 GCA_020723345.1 Candidatus Aquidulcis sp.
CGACGTGATGGCGATCTGCTCCATCACCGGCGAGCCGCCGCCGTGAACGCCCGCAACCATCAGCAAGCCCGCGAACTTGCTCGCGGTCATGTCCTCGATCAAGCGAAAACAGCGAATGCGATCATCCACCGCGACCGACGCCGGACCCGCGAGATATTTTTTCAACTGCGCGCCAATCTCCGGACTGTTGATGTCCTCTTCCGACGGCATCGTCACGACGAGACCGCCCGCCAAATCTTGCAGCAACTCGATCTCGTGATGCAGGTTCGTGCCCGCGTAATATTTGCCGACGTTCGCGTACACCAAATTGGGAAGGTACGTCCCCGAAGTCATGCACTCGCCCTTGAGCGACGCGGCGAGACCGCACGCGTGAACGATTTCGGCGGTCGTCATCAATTCGGTGAGTTTGCCGCGCACGTGACCCGCGCGGTCGATGCCGTTGTACTCCGCGACGAGCGCCGCCGCGCCGAGCAGAATATCGGTGATGCCGGGTTTGCAGCCGCAGTACGAATGGCGATGGTAGGTCGCGAACACTTCGGCGAGATAGCCCGCGAGTTGCCACTCGCCGCACATGAAAACGCGTTCCCATGGCACGAACACGTTATCGAAAATCGTCAGCGATTCGACGCTCGCGTACCGAGAACTGACCGGCGCGACCGTTTCTCTTTTCACCGTCGGCGACGCGCCGCGACAAACCATCGTGATCCCCGGCGCGTCGGCGGGAATCGCGAACGCGACCGCGTAGTCGGCGTCTTCCTCTTTCATATCGCGCGTCGGCAGAACGATCAGTTCGTGCGCGTACGGCGCCATCGTATTGTGCGCCTTCGCGCCGCGCACGACAATGCCTTTGTCGTTTTTCTCAACGACGTGCAAGTACAAATCGGGATCGGCTTGCTGATGTGGACGAAGCGAACGATCACCTTTCACGTCCGTCATCGCCGCGTTAGCGACAAGATCGTTCTCCTGAAAATATCTGATGTACTCGACCAAGCGCGGAAAATATTTCGTCTCGAACATCTCGTCAGAGTGATGCGTGATGATCGAAAGCGCGTTGAGCGAGTCGATGCCCATGCAGCGCTGGATGCAGCCGGTCGCGCGGCAGTACGCGCGCGTCATCTCGACTTTATTCTGTAAGTCGTCCGCGCTCTGGTGAATGTGCGTGAAACGATTGATCGTCTTGCCGGTGAGATGCGACGTCGCGGTCATCTTGTCCGCGTGCTCCGGCATCTGTGGCAACTCGTACGTCAGCGACACAATGTTGATCCCAGGAACGATCTGCGGATGTTCCCAGGGTCGCTCGACGCGCGCGCCGTTCATCCAAACATTGTGCTTCATCGCCGCGAGACTGGCGACGTACTCTTGTGGTGTCTTCATTGACTCCTCCCACACGCAGCACGCATCACGTATCACGTGTTGCATGTTGCGTGATGCGTGTTACGTGAAATACGTATTCCCAAACGGCAATTCAATATCGCCCGGATCAATCGTGTCAATGTGATCGATCACGCCGACGATGGCGAGATCGGCGGGCGCGTTCGGCACGACGGCGAACGACGCGTCACGCGCGCGCACGAGAAACACGAAATCGCCGATGCCCGCATGCACCACTTCAATCGCGACTTGCGGACGACCGATCGGCTCGCGCTTGGGCGTGAGCAATTGCGTGATGAGCAACTTGCGCCCATGCACCGATTCGTCCTTGATTGTCGCGATTACTTCGCCAACAACTTTGCCGAGAATCATGTTATCGCCCTGTCATTACGAGGAGGCATCCTGAGCGGAGCAGCATTTTCCGCTGCGGAGTCGAAGGATTGCCGACGAAGCAATCTCCAAACTGCAACTAGGGGATTGCTTCGCACAAAACGCTCGCAATGACACACCATTACTGCAACTGCCCCACCACACGCCGCACGATGCGCTCGATCAGCGCGGCGTCAACACCCGGACCCAGTTTTGCCAGCACATCTGCCTTCACTTGACTGACCACTTGCTCGACGTTTTCGCGCGGCACACTTGGCGCGGCGGACGGCGACGCGGCAACCGGCGCAGACGCGCTTGCTGCGCGCAACGCGATTCCCAATTTCTCCGCGCGCTCGCGCGCAACGTCGGTGACATATACATCGTCCATCACGGCGATCTCTTTCACGCCGCGCCGCGCGAGGTCTTCAATATCTCTTTCCGTGTAAATGGTTTTTGGCATCGCACACCTTCCAAATCAAGGCAGAAGGATGAGGGATGAAGGATGACAACGGACAAGACTTGCCCTGAGCGAAGTCGAAGGGGCGGATTGAACGGACAAACCACATTCCATACGCGTCCGTCCGTTAAATCCGTTTTTGTCCGTTGTTATCTGCCTTCCACCGACTCCATCGCCTGCAACGCGGCTTGCTTCGCCGCGAGGATTTCCGCTTCCGATCCCGACAGCCACATGCGACCGAATCGTCCGACGGATGTGATGTGGATGATCTTGATGTTCGCGTACTTTTCCGCTTCGTTCGCGGCAAGGTTGATGTACGCGGCGGGCTGCACTTCCAAAATGAAGAGCGTCTCGCCCGCGACCAACATCGCACCGCGCCGAAAACGATTGAGCAGTTGCACCTGGTACGGGTCAACGTGCGTGATCACTTGCACCGATGCAATCTCCGGTTTTTTGCGATCCTCGATTTTCAAACCCAGGTGATCCAGCACGATCTTGCCCGCTTCGATCACTTCGGCTTGATCGAACGAGTGGACTTCGAGCATTCCAAACTCGCGCTCGACGATCTGCGCGCCGGGCTTGGACTGCGTCGCCTTGACCGCGATGTCAACCAGCCGGAACACTTCATTGCCCGGCGCAACCTCAATGTACAGATCCGCCATTCCTTGGATCAACAAGTCGCCTTGTGTAACCGTGCCGACGAACGCGGCGTACTGCGGCTGCGTTCGGTCGAGATACGCGTAACAACGCAGTTCAAATTTGTCTGCCATGAGATTCTCCTGATTCTACTTCACCGATCATTCATCGCGATCCCCAACGGCGTCACAAACAACGGCTGCGTTGGAACAATCGTCCGCACACCAGTCATTTCTTCAACGACCGACGCGATCCCCTTGAAATTCGCCGTGCCGCCAACCAAGTAAATCGTCTCGACCACGTGATCGAAAATATGCCGCGCGACAATCGACCCGACTTTTTCCATCACGGGACGCACGAGCGGATACAAGCG
The DNA here is from genome assembly GCA_020723345.1 of Candidatus Aquidulcis sp. Taxonomy (GTDB): domain Bacteria; phylum Chloroflexota; class Anaerolineae; order UBA4142; family UBA4142; genus VGOB01. The sequence goes on from DYJA01000032.1 coordinate 3,207, forward strand.
ATCTTGCTCGCGCGCATCCACTTTGAGTTTCTCCGCGTCGTCGAATGAAATGTTCAGCGCGCCCGCGATGACGAGCGTGAAATGCGTGCCGCCCGTCGCTTCATCCGCAGTGTAAACGACCTGACCATCGCGGACGATCGCGATGCCGGTCGTACCGCCACCCACGTCCACGACCGCGCCGTCGCGAATTTGCAGGACGGCATTCGCGGCGGTCGGCTCATCGATTTCCGCGCGACAATCGAAACCTGCCGCGCGGACGACGTTCGCGGTCGCGCGCACTTCGACGCGCGGCACGCCGGGCGGATAACCGGTCGCCGCGTGCGTCAATTCAAAACCGAGCCGCGTCTCGACCTCGCGTTTCAATTCGCGCAGCAAATCAATCGCGCCGATGAAATCCACGACCAACCCATCGCGCACGACGTTGGCAAAGCGATACGTTCCGGCAAGCGGCTGATCATTTTCGTCCAAAACGATCAACACGGTGTACGCCGTACCCAGGTCGACGCCGACGCGATAATCGCGAATCGTCGCGAGAGAAACCCCAGCCCTTTCTACACTCGATTGCGCTCGCGACGATTCGCGATCGCCGCGATACGCGCGCGGCGGCGCGAGCAGCGCGCGTTCGGTTCGCGCGAGCAGCGCATCCAATTGCGGATTCACGCGCTACGACCGCTCCTGCACGTTCTTCCACTTGTTCGCCAAGTACGGCAACCCGCCTTCGGAATAATGCGCGATGCGGGACCACGGCTGCGAAATCAATTCGCCGCCCACATACACTTGTAACTTCCACTGATTGATAAAATCGTGCGCGGCGGGACTAAAGCGTGTCCCGGCAGGAAATTCGAATCGCGCGACCTTGCCTTCCTGCCATTGCTCGCGCAATTCTTGTTCGGTGATAAAAGCCATCGTTACCTCCACGATCTGACGCGCCGTTCCTCCGAAAAATCAAACGCGGGGAAACTCTGTGGGGATCAGGATTTCCCCGCGCGGCTGGGATTCCAAAATTGCCCCGCCAAAATCAACAACCCGATCAGCACGAGGATCAGGGGCCATCCTTTTTCAAGGAGAAGTTGCGCTTGCGGTACACCTTCCGCGATTCCAACCAAAACCAGGATGCCGCCGGGAATCAGGGGCCACCAATGCGAGCGTCGCGCGACGATCAATTGGATGACGAAGATCGCGATGAAACCCAAGCCCAGTCCAATCGGCACCGCAATCGCCGTGCCCAGCGGCGGACGATCAAACATCAGACCCAATCCGATTCCGGCGAGGATACAAGCAGGAATCAGCAATCCGTAACTGCGCGTCAAGGCGTACGGAATCAGAAACGCGCAACCCAGCAAAGTCAAGAACAACGGAGGACCAAAATCAAAATACTGTCCCAGCAAAAACGCGACGCCGAGGACAATCAAGATCAAACCGGGAATCATTCGAGCGCGATTGGTGTTCATAAATCACCTCTGACTGCTGACGACCGACCGCCGACCGCCATCTGCGCTTCGGCGATCCGCGGTTGGTTGGCGGCAGTTGTTACCCGCACGCGATAAACGCGCGGCGAATTCGTTTGTTGCCTTGTTCATCGTACGCGATATAGTACGGCTTTTTCTGCGCGATCAATTCCGCCGGATCGACCGCCTCGCCTTGTTTCGCTTCGTACACCCGTCTGCGCGCGACCAGTTTGGCGACGTGATCGCGCACGCGCTTTTCCTGACCGCGATCAACTTGGTGATAATGCGACGAAACGACTTTGCCTTCGCGGTCGACTTGCACCGCGACCGCGTCCGCCATCGTCACTTGTGCGCCATTCGCGACGCCGAGCGCGCTGCCGGTAAACTCGACACGGCGCGGCGCGGCGTAGTGCAAAACGCGGCTCTGGTCGCTGCGCGTCTGTTCGCTCACCAGTTGAAAATCGGATTTGTGAAGCGCCATCCATTGACGAATGCCCGATGGCAGATCTTCGCCGAGACGCGTCTCCGGCAATTCCCAGCGCGGTCGCAGGGTGACCGGCACACTCGCCACACCGGCGAGCGCGCTCGTCTGCGTATGAACTACCCCGGCTGTCCCGCGCGCCGCGTCCGCCTCGCGTCCTTTCAACAATCGCCGCGCGACAAACGCCTTTTTCATAGTCGCAAAATATTTGCCGCCGTCGATTTGCTGACTCGCCGCAAGCATCGCGACCGCAATCGTCTTGAACAACGCGTCGCCTTTGGGCGCGAGCGTCAGCCCCTGCGCGAGCAAATGTCCCGCGTCGCCACGCGCTTGCGCGAGCGCGGCATCGGGCGTCACCGCCGCGTTTTCTTTTCGCAATCGTTCGTTAATGCCGACGAGCATATCGTAAAACGCGCCGGAGAACACGCGCGAAAAGTTGTGCGATTCCGAACTGAGCCGCGCGGCGGGCGTGCGTCCCGGCAGTTTGTCCGGATCGCGATAACGAAACTTGTTGGCGACATCGCGCAACGCGTCGACGGAAACGACCGCGTCCGCGTAACCCGCATTGGACAGACCGCGCGCGAGTTGCTCCGCGAGGCGCGTGACCGTGTTGCTCTTCGCCAGATCGCCGTCGTTCTCCGCGAGCATCACCGCGCGCACGCGCGGCGAGTCGAGCGCGACGAGCAGCGCAGACATATCGCCGAACGCTTCGTGAAACGCGCCCGTCTCGGACAGGAGCGAATCCCAATATTCGGGATGCTGCGTGTCGAGAATCGCGTGCCCGCACTCGTGCGCGATCACATCGCCGCTTTCGCACGTGTAGATCGTCTGTCCGGTGATCTTGTCCGCGGCGTAGCAAAATTTCAAACCCTTGCGATCATAGTACGCGTTGAGGTCTTTGCTCGCGCGCGGCAAAATCGGTAATTGCGCGAATCCCGGCTGCCACGTCAGATCGCCGCCGAAAAAATCCGACCACGCGCCGTACGTCTGCGTCAAGACGACGTACAATTGTCCCATCTGAAATTCCAGCGTCCCCGGTGCGAACAACCCGCCCGCGCCGGTCCAGCCCGGAATCGCAAACGGCGATTTGCCTTGCGGCAGGGCGACTTGTTCCAGTCCCGCGTCCTTCGTTCCAGGATCGTTGACAAAGATGTTGACGAGGTTTGCCATAGTATCGCTCACGCCATCAACGCGCGCTTGATGCGTCTCCGTCCTTGCGCGTCCGTTTCCACGTACCACGATTTGCGCTGCGCGCGCAACACATCAGGGTCAATCGCTTCGCCGGGCTTGGCGAGATAAATCGCGTCCGACGCGGCAAGTTTACGCAAGTTGTCTTTCGTCAAGCGCAAGTGCCGTTCGTCGAGCGGACTGACGCGCGATGACACACGCGCGCCGCTCGCGTCGAACTGCAACGACGCGTTGACGCGCTCGTCCACCGTCACACCATTCGCCGCGCCAAACTCCGCGCCGACGATTTGGATCGGCAAGGTGACCGCGTATTCGACGACCGCGCCGCCGTGCGCGCCGCGCGCGACATTCTGTAATTGCAACTGCGCGTCGGCAGGCAGATCGAGCGCGGCTTTCACTTGCTCGACAAAACCCGCAGCGCGCGCAGTTTCGAGATCGGCGAGGCGCAATTCATCGTTCACACCTCAACCGCCTTTCCTCTAAAACTGTGTACCGCTTACTTCGACTCGCCGCTGCGTCCGCCAATGCTGCCCTTGGTCATCTGCGGCAAGATCGTTTCGACGTCGCTATGCGGGCGCGGGATCACATGAACGCTCACGAGTTCGCCGACGCGTTTCGCCGCCGCAGCGCCGGCGTCCGTCGCGGCTTTGACCGCGCCGACATCGCCGCGCACCATCACGGTGACGTAACCGCCGCCGACGTACTCGCTGCCGATCAGTTTGACATTCGCGGCTTTGACCATCGCATCGGCGGCTTCAATCGAGCCGATGAGTCCGCGCGTCTCGACCATGCCGAGCGCGATCATTTCGGGTGCTACCATAGTGACCTCCGTTTTGGAAATTGGATGTTGGATATTAGAAGTTGGGTGTTGGAGTTTCGATTTGCGATTTGGGACTCTGGTGTTACGTTTTGGGGTTTTCGGTTGGCGCATCACGCCTCCCACAATACATCATGCAGAGACGTGCTCTACTTGAGCGGAGGCAATTTGTACAACGACTCATGATTGACAGCACGCTCCCACAAATCTAGCAATTCCTCGCGATGTAAGGAAGCCCATTCGACCACCATCCCCAACACGCGCGACGGTAGATCGCCACCTATTATCACGAGTGTCCGAATATCGAAATACTGCCTCGTACTCGTTGTATTCCGCATGAAAATGTGGCGGCAGATGCTCGTCATGGTACATCTTGATGACGATGCCAAAAAACCTGCTAATCTCAGGCATACTGGATCAACTCTCGCAACTTGGGGAAAATATCCTCAGGTCGCCTACCCGTAATCTTTAGATAGATCGCATCGGGGCAGAGATCCACCTGATCGTCCCAAGCGATTTCACCACTTGGTCCGATACGTGCTTTTTGAAATTCTCGATGATCGTTCCACAATGCAAAGACACCTTTCCCCACAAGATCAGATAAATCCACGATGCCTTCGACACCATCTGAAAATCTGACCCAAAGGCGATAGTTGTCAAGCGGTTTTATCGCTGTAGGTCTGGGCATATTTCCTCCTCTGCTCAATAGCAGAATTTCACCGCAACTCCATCGCGCAGTACGCGCAGAATTTCGCGTCGCGCGGATTCTTCTTTCCGCAACGCGCGCAAACGCTTTTCGCGCGCGGCTTGGGCAACCTGGGCAACGCTGGACGCGGCAAACTCGGCAGCGTCACTTGCGGCAGCGCCGGCTTGGGCGCGCGCGTCACGATCTCTTGCGCGATTTGTTTGCCGCGCGCGAGCGCGTCTGCGTACAACTCGCGCATCCCGCGCCCCGATATTTTGTGCCCGGTCTGATACCAGTACAGAATCGCTTCGCCGACCGCGTACGTGCCCGCGTACGCGACGGCGACTTTGGGCACGATACCCCATACGGGTATCAGCCCGACGATTTGCCGCGCGATCTGCCGCCACAAAAAACCCGCGCCGACGACGCCGCCCAATTCCGCGACATGCGCCTGCCAGCGCGTCGGCAGTCCAAGCGCGAGTCCGAGTTTGTACGCCATCAACGCTTGATTCTTCGTCAGGACGATCATATCCGCGACGTTGAACGGAACATTCAGCGCGGGGACGATTTCGGCAAAGCCGGTCCCGAGCGCGTACGACGCGTTCGCAGACGACGTATCGTTGATCAATTCGCGCGCAATCGCCAGACGAAAAATCGGAAAATGCCGCGCCAGCGCAAGGCGCCGATCCTTTAGCGCATCCATCACGCGCGGAACAAGACTGCTCGTCAGCGAATCGTGATCGAGCGCCGAACCCAGCGCGACGCGCGCGCCGCTCCACGGCGTCAGCGTCGCGCCGATCGCGTTCGCATCTTGCGCTGCATCCATCTTGTTGTAAAAGACGACGACGCGTCGTCCCGCGCCACTCCATTCGGCGAACAAGCGCGCTTCCGTAGAGAAATCGCCGCGCGTCGCGTCGAGCACTAACACGATTAAATCGGCGTCGCCAACGCGCGTCGCCGCGTCGAGGTCGGCTTCAATCGTCGGCGCGATGATTTTTTCGCGCGCGCGCTTGTCGTGGCGCAGCGCGGCAATCAGCGTGCTCTTGCCCACGCTCGCCGCGCCGACGAATGCTAACACAAGCGGTCGCTCGGCTTCCTCCGCCAGCGGACGAATGTCGAGTTCCTTGAAAGTGTTCCAAATGTTGCCGAGGTCAGTCCAGCCAGCCATCAATAAAGGCAGAAGTCGGAAGGATGAAGGATGAAGAAAACTTCTGCCTTCATCCTTCTGCCTTCATCCTTTCCTAAACGTCACCTTGCCTGCGACTTCGAGCGAATCCACGATTGCAAAGATGACGGCGTCAGTCGGCGTGTCTTTCGTGCTGCTGGTCTGACGCGCGGAACTGCCTTGCGCGATCAACACGACATCGCCGACGCCCGCGTCGACCGTGTCAATCGCGACCACCGGCTTGCCGACAATTTCGTTCTCCGTCGTCACTTCGCGAACGATCAGCAATTTTCGCCCGACGATCTTTTCGTCCTTGATCGTCGCAACCACATCACCCACCACGCGCGCGATTAACATCGCTCACTCCTTGAAAAACCCGCTTGCTTTGATTATATGTCAGTCGGAAGGAAAGTCAAAACAGTGACGCGGGACTAGCCCAACAAATTCGTCAGAAATCGCATCGGCTTGAACCGGGGATGGGGCTCGACGTACTCCGGCAGAATCGCGCACAACGCGCGCGCCACTTGCGTCACCGCGGCATTCGTCGCCGCGTGATGCGTCAAGCCCGCCACTTGGACGCGGAACGATTTGCCGATAATCACCGTAATCGGTTTGCCAAGATAAAGTTCCTGCACGCCGCACAACGCAACCGGCAAAATTGGATATGCCGCGCGTCGCGCGAGGTGACCGATGCCTGAACGTAGTGGTTGCAGCGCACCTTCACGCGCTCCCAAGTTACCTTCGGGAAACAAACCCAACGCCGCGCCTTCTGCCAGGACTTGCAGCGGTTTGGCGAAAACATCTTTGCCGACCCACTGCGCGCCGCGCTCGAACGGAATCAACACGTCGAATTTTTTCATCAACCACGCCTTCCACCCGCGATTGACCGCCTGTTGCGCGCCAATAAAATACAAACGCGGCTGCGCCGGAAGGGTCACCATCAGCAGAAACGGATCGATCCAACTCAGGTGATTTGCGACGACGATGTAATTCCCGGTTGGAATATTTTCCCGCCCGATCACGTGAACTCGAAACAAAATCCCGGCAAGGATTTGGAACAAGACGCGCGACCACACGTACCATCCCAATGGATCGCGCGTGAAAACACAAGTTGGTTTTGTCGCACGTGCGTTGATTGCTTCCATGTGTCCGCTCCAGGATGCGTGCGATTCGCAGGCGCGCGAAAATTGGCGCGCCGAGATTGCCGCGCGCGATCCATCGATTCATTTTGACAGGCAACCCTGCGAAGGTTACGCCAAATTTTCGCAAGGATGAGCGCGCCAGCGCGTTCTACTCTTTGCCCAAATACTTGAAGGAAACTTTGACCTTAGCGCGGTAGGCGACGATCTTGCCTTCTTCCAGTTGCATGTCGAGTTCGACGACCTCAGCCACGCGCAGGTCTTTCAACGTCTTGGCTGCGCGCGCGACGGCTGCCGCCGCGGCTTTTTCCCACGACTCGGGACTCGTGCCGACGAGTTCGATGACTTTGTACACACTCTCAGTCATTTCGTCCTCCTCTGCCCAAATGGGCAAACCAACTCTGTGATTGCCAAGCGAAAGACAGTATGCTATAATCCAATCGTCCGAAAGAGGTGATGACAATGAAAACTCAAGCGACTTTATCCGAAGTAACGATTCAAATATCTTCCAAACCCATCCTCACAATGCCCAGATCGTTGGGCACGCAACTCGGCGTGCGTCAAGGCGACAGAGTCAGCGTGCAAGTGCATAAAGGAACGCTGCGAGTCCGCAAGAACGGGCATCGCAAGACACTCGTTCGTTCGCGCACGCGCGAGGAAAGGCGCAGCCACCGCGTTACTAGCATAATGGATTGGGCTGGCATTATCAAGAGCAAGTCAGGCAAGACGATCATTGTAGAAGAGTATACCGCTCATCATGGCTACGAACAATTCGAAAGACCGTCGCGCAACGACATTTGACTTTGCGGCAGCGTTATCTCCCACGCTTTATTGGGATGCCAGTTTCATCATCAACATCGCCCACGAGCATGGACGCTGGCACAAAGAGTGCCTAGCATTCGGCGTCCGTCTGACTCAGAACGACGCGCTTTCGTATGTTTCCACTCTGGCGCTTGATGAGGCGTGGTTCAATTTGCTGCAAATGATGATCGAAGATGAACATGGCATCAAGTCATTTTGGCGCGTCGTTAACGATCATCCTGAGATAATCGCAAACTACATCGATCGTCTTGAAAGCATGTCGAACGATATCTACAACAGTCCCCAAGTCCGCGTCGTGAGTGTCGGCGCACGCACTCCGCGTCGCGCCCTGAAGAACATGCGCGAGTTCTTTTTGCTTCCGCGCGACGCGCTCCACCTTGCAACGATGCGTCAGTACAAAGTCAAGCACATCGTCACAACTGACGTGGACTTTGCCGCCATCCCCGACATTTCCATTTACACCTGCAATCCGACTTTGCTCGCGCGCTAACCACCCTAGAAACCTAGGTTTCTTGATGTACTCACAACGTCCGAATATACCGGAACTGTTTGTACCCCGGCGGATCCGCGTTGAGCGCGCTATCCACCGTCACGTGCAACAACGCTGGTTTGCCGGACGCGACCGCGCGTTCCAACGCGGGAATCACCTGCTCCACGTCGTCAACTTTTTCCGCGTAGCAACCCATCCCTTGCGCGATCACGTCGTACCGCGTCTGCGGCGCAAGCGCGATGCCGACATGTTGCTCCGGCGGAAATCCCTGGAACGCGTACGCGCTCCGCTCCATGCCCCAGCCCTCGTCCACTGCGACGATCACGACGACCGGCACATTTTCGCGCGCAGCGGTTTCCAATTCCATGATGTTGAACCCAAGCGCGCCGTCGCCCGTGATGCAGTAGACCGCGCGCTCCGGCGCGGCGAGTTTCGCGCCAATCGCGAACGGCAAGCCGGTGCCGAGATAGCCCATCTTGACCGAGTAGAGAAAACTGTTCGGCTCGAATATTTGATTGTACGCGACGCCCCACAAAACTGTGTTGCCGCCGTCGAGTACGGTGATCGCATCGCGCGCGAAAAATTCGCGCGCCGCCGCGACCATTTGACCGGGATTGACGCCACGCGTTGGCTCGGCGCTGATAAATTGAAATCCGCCTGCCATCGTTTGCGCGGTCAACTCGCGATAACGTTCGAGGTCGGGCATTTCTGAGCGCGGCGCGGTCTTGCTTTTCACCGACGCGAGCAACGCGGTCAACGCGGCTTTCGCGTCCGCGACGATTCCCAAATCGACCGGGCGATTCAAGCCAATGGAGTACGGATCGACATCGATCTGAATCGTCTTCTGCTTCGACGGATCGCCCCACGCCGGCGGCATCCCCCAGCCATCGTACTCGCCCAAGCGCGAACCGACGACGAGCACGACATCGGCTTCATTGCGCGCGAGCGCGGATGCTTGCAGATCGAACAAGAAAAAGTAATGCGGATGGTCTTCCGGCACCGCGCCGCGCGCGCCGAGCGACGTGCTCATCCCCGCCGCGAGATGTTCGCCGAGCGCGACAAATTCCGACGCGGCATTTGCCCACAGCACGCCTTTGCCCGCGTGAAGGAACGGACGCTTGGCATTCGCCAGCCATTCCGCCGCCTGCTCAATTTTTGCCGCGTCACCCGAACCCAGATCGGTGACGCGATAGCGCGGCGCGGGAAAGATCGGCGCTTTGCTCGCGTCAACCTTCGTCGGCAACAATTCGTCGGGGATCGCGACAAACACGGGACCCGGTCGCCCGGTCATCGCCGCGCGAAACGCCGCGCGCATCGTTTCGGGCAATCGCTCCGGCTCGCGCACGAGCGCGCTGAACTTTGTGATCGGCTTTGCCATCTCGACCAGGTTCGTCGCTTGCCACGCGCCGCCGCGATCCGGATCCGTCGTCGCGCGTCGCCGCGTCGTGCCAATCGCGATGACGGGATGACCTTCGGCGTACGCGCTCGTGAGTCCGGCGAGCATGTTCGCCGCGCCGGGTCCGGGGCTGCCGAAGACGACACTCGGCTTGCGCGCGATGCGCGTGTATCCTTCGGCGAGATGCACCGCGGCTTCCTCGTGTCGGCAATTGACATGCCGAATGTTATAGCGCGGCGCGTGAACGACGAACGGAATATGCGAGCCGTCAATAATGCCGAACATCATCTCGACGTTTTCCGCTTTCAGACATTGGATCAATAATTCACCAACTGTAATTTCAGTCATTAGAAACTCCTCGAAGATGTGGGACAAGTTGGAAACTTGTCCTACGCGCCTAGCACGCGCCAGTACGCCTCCACGCGGCGCATGCCCTCTTCGTACGATACGCGCGGCGTGAAACCCAGTTCGTTGCGAACGCGCTCTGTGCTGATTTGATAATCGGATGAGATCATTCGCAGCGAATCATTCGTGAGTAATGGGCGCGATTTTTTTTGCAGGATTTTCCACGTCGGTCCGATCGTCGCCGCGAGAATACGCGCGAACCAACGCGGCATCACTTTCGGCGGCGGCGCGCCGACGATGCGCGCGAGATCGGCAAAGTACTGGCGCAAGGTGATGGTCGTGTCATCGTAGCCGTTGTACACGCGACCTTGCGCTTGCGGCAGCGACGCGGCGAGCAGTAGAATCTCCACCAAGTTTTCGACGTACACCAAACCTGGGTTGTAATTCCCGCCGTTGATGAGCGTCGGCTTGCCGCTTTGCAACGCCGCGGCGACTTCGTGAACCCACGGCTTGCTGCCGGGACCAAACACTTTGAATGGACGAACGACCGTCAACGCCATTCCGCGCTCGCGCTGAAATTCCCAGCCGAGTTGTTCTTGTCGCTGTTTGAACGCGCCGTAGATTCCAAGCGGACGACCCAACGATTCGTCTTCGCGCAAAACGCCGCGTCCGATCTTGTCGCCATAAACCGAACCAGACGAAAGCAAAAGGACGCGCGTGTTGTTGCGTACCGCTTCTTCAAAAACGAGACGACTGCCTTGCAGCGTCACGCGTTCGTACGCGGCGCGCGGCGCCCAATCGCTGACGATTGCCGCCGTGTGAAACACGGTACCGATGCCTTGCATTACCGCGCGCACGTCATCGCGATTCGCGATGTCGCCGTGAACGACGCGCACGCGCTCGCGCCACGCGTCCGGTACGCGCGCGCCCGGCACGTCGAACACGACAACTTGGTTTCCGTCGGCGAGTAACCGTTCAACAAGGTGCGAGCCGATGAATCCCGCGCCGCCGGTGACGAGGACGGATTGAGGAAACGATGCGAGTGTGTTCATAGTTTTCCCGTGTTGCGTGATGCGTGTTACGTGATCAGTTCACGCATCACGCATCACGTTTCACGTACCGCTTCCCGCGCGCGCTGTTCATTCACAAACCACAACAACGCGAGTCCGACGATCAAGAACGCGGCAATCGAAAGAATCGCGACGCGATGTCCTGCCTGTTCCGCGAGCGCGACCGCTTGTCCTTGCGCCTGAAACCACACCGTCGCTTCCGCCGCGAGCCAGCCAAACACCGCGGGACCGATGAACGACGACGTGCGCCCTGCCATCGCGAAGAATCCGTAAAATTCCGCGCTCTGCCCCGGCGGCGCGAACAGCGCGACCATCGTGCGGCTCACCGATTGGATGCCCGCCATCGCGAAACCGGCGAGCGACGCGATCACAAAGTAATCGGTCTTGGTCTGCGCGAAATACAACGCGAGCACGATCAGAATCATCAGCACGATGGAAATGTTCAGCGAACGTTTCGCGCCGACGCGGTCAACCATCCGCCCAAAGATGTACGCGCCGATTACGTTCGCCGCTTGCACGATGATCATCAGGATAATCAGTTCTTCCTGTTTCAAGCCGAACAAAACTCCGCCGAGGATCGCCGCGAAATCGAGCGCCATGATCACGCCGTCGTTGTAAATCAGGAACGCGAGCATGAACTTTAGAAATTCTTTGAACCGCTGCGTCGCGCCGATCGTTTTCTGCAACTGCCTGAGCGCAACCATCAGATAATTTTCGCCGCGCGGCAATTTCTGTGGCTGCGCGCGTTCTTGCAACCAGAGAAACAACGGCACGGTGAAGAGCGCGAAGAAAATCGCGGTGATGACGAGCGAAAACCGAATGATGAGTGTGCCTTTGATGATCAGAATCAGCGGCAGAATGATCAGCAAAACGACGATGCCGCCCGCCGAGCCAATCGCCCAGCCCGTTCCCGCGACGCGCCCCATTTCGTCGTGCGACGCGATCTCCGGCAAGAGCGCGTCGTAAAAAACCTGCGCGCTGCGATAGCCAATCTCCGCGATGATGAAACAGCCCATCGCGAACAACACCGCGCCTTTTTCGGCGAAGAAAAGCCCCGCGGTGAAACAACACGCCATCGCGGTATAGAAAAAGAGAAAGCGTTTTTTGCTGCCAGAAAAATCGGCGATCGCGCCGAGCACGGGCGCGGTGATCGCGACGAAAAGCATCGCGACGAAAACCGCGAGCCCCCACATGCGCGTTCCTTCCGCGCCGCCGACCACCTCTTTTTGAAAGAATGCGGAAAAGACCGCGAGCAAAACGACGGACGCGTACGCCGAGTTGCCAAAATCGTACAGATACCACGCGATTCGTTCGCGCCGCGTGGACGCGAGTACTGTGTTTGACATTGCTCCTTCTTCCTCCTTGTGATTTCAGTTCAGACGTGATGCGTGATGCATGAAGGTCACGTTTCACGCATCACGCATCACGTTTCACGTTTCACGCTAAATCAAACACAACCTTGATTGACCGATGCGCGCGTTTGTCCGCCGCCACCTCAAACGCGCGGCGATAATCGTCCAACGCGAAATGATGCGTGACGAGTCCGGCGCAGTTCAACTTGCCCGCTTGCATCCAGCGCATCGCGAGTTCAAACGTCGAAAGCGATTCGCCCTCCCAGGTCACAACATCGTGACCGACCGCGCCGATGAGATTCACTTCTTGGTACCACACGGGCGTCACGTCGAGTTTCATCCGATGCAAATTCACGCCGACCAGAACGACCGCGCCGCCCGCGCGCGTCCAGCGCAGCGCGTTGTTCAACGTGGATTCGATTCCGACGACGTCGAAGACGACATCAAAGCCGCCGAGCAACATGCGGTTGCCGCGTTTCTCGTACACGCGCGCGCCTGTCAAGCGCGCCGTTTCGGCATAGCCATCGTCGCGCGCGAGAATGGTGTACTGCGCGCCGTACTTTTTCGCGAGTTCCGCTTGCCATTCGAACTGCGCGAGCGCGGTGATTTCACACGCGGGTTGCAGCGCGCGAATTGCTTGAATCAGCAAAAAGCCGATGACGCCGCAACCCAACACGAGCACGCGTTCGCCCGGGTGCGCGGGACGACGCGATGCCGCGTGAATCGCAACGGCGGCTGGTTCGATCAATGTCGCGTGTTCGTCGGACAAATCGGCAGGAACATGCAAAAGTGTACTTGCCGGAGTGATAAATGTGTCGCTAAAACCACCTCCAATCGGATGATGCTCGCGCGGCTCGGACGCGTACTCGCACAAAACGCGATGACCGCGCGCGCACGCGGGACAAAGTTCGGCGCGACCGCGCGCGCGGCAATCGTCCGCGCGTCCCCAGCGCACAACGCGATCGCCGATCTTGAAATCACGCGCCGCCGCGCCAACTTCGATCACATCGCCCACCATCTCGTGTCCAAGATAAATGCGCTGATGCGACGGCAGCGCGACCGGCGCAACGTCGAGTCCGGCGTCGACAAAAATCTGGTGCAGATCGCTGCCGCAAATCCCGCACATGCGATTGCGAACGCGCACCCAATCGCGCGCAGGCAGCGGCGGATCGGGCATCTGCGCGAGATGGAGGCACGACGTCGGCGCAAAGTACGCCGCGCGCGAAAATCGCGCGAGCGCGCGCGTGAGAATGATGCGCGGGATGGAGAGATCGAGGTACATCGTTTTCATAATTGCTGTTCGTAGTGCGCGCTTGCAGCGCGCTAAAGCGCACACTACCAACCGGTTCACTTGCCCAAGTTGAACACGAGCGACAACCCAAGAGTCAGAATCATCCCATTCACCAGCGCGCGAAATACGCGTTTGTCGATCCAACGATCCACCAGCGCACCTGCGGCGATGCCGATGACCAATGCAGGTAGAACGTACGCGTAAAACATCAACACTGGCGTCAACCGACCGGTGAGCGCGTGCGATGCGACCGTCCCGATGCCCGTGATGAGAAAGAGCGTTTGCAACGCGGCGCGAAATTCGTCTTTCTCCCACTGACGCAGCGAGCCGTAAACAATCAGTGGTGGCCCCGGCGTGTTGTATGCTCCACCCAAACTCCCCGCCAAAAATCCCGCGAGGTAACCCCAACGTTTCGATACGCGACGCATTGAGACAAAATGTGCGAGCGAATAGTACGCGAACGCGATCAGGAGCACACCCAGCAACATTTTGATCGCCGACTCGCTCACGTTGCTCAGCGCCCAAATGCCGACAGGGATGCCAAACACCAGCGCGAAACCTAGACGAAGTACTTCAGACACGACCACCGCTTCGCGGTGACGAATGAAATTGACGACGTACAAAGTCAATGCGGTCACAGCAATTAACGGCGCGGCAGTCTGAATTCCCAGCACGAGTGAGATGAGCGGCATTGCGATCAGCGAAAAACCAAACCCCGTAATCGTCTGCTCGAACGCGGCGAAGAAGACGATGGCGATCAACACGAACGGGAGGAGATATTCGTCCATCGTAAGGGATGAAGGATGAGGGATAAGGGATGAACCCTTCGACTTCGCTCGGGGCATCCTTCATCCTTCATCCTTCTGCCTTTCCTCAACGCGCGTCAATCCATCCAGCACATCCAACACGAGTTCATTCACATCGCCGCGATTCGGCAGCGACGCCATCATCCCGTACATCGCGGCGGAACGCGCAGGCACGCCCGAACCAAACAGCGCGGACGCGCGCGCGGTCAAGTCGCTCATCAATTTCGGCGGCAAGATTTTCGACGCGGCGCGCACCGCGCCCACCTGAAGCGCGTTCGCGAATTTGTGGAAGGTCAAGCGTCGGGCTTTCGCGACAGCGCGTTCTAAATCGCGCAGAAACGCGTCCGCGCTCTGCGCGTGCACGTGCGTCACCGTGAGATGCAAACTTGGCGGAAATTGTTGGCGATCAATCTGCCACCCGCGCACAGTCATTTCATCGCCGACTTCGTAAACGTTCAGCACATCGGAACCGATGGCGAGAATACTCATCGCAGGATCGCCCAGGATTTTGAGACCGGGGATCGCGTTGATACCGGCGCGCACTTTCGTCGTCGTCCGCATCACCGTGTTGTTGATCGCAAGGTAACCTTCTTCGCCAAGATAATTCAGGATCGCCCACGCCGCCGCAATCGCGCCGCCGGGGCGCGTGCCGCACATCGTCGGCGAGGCATAGATGCCGCCGAGCCAATCGGCGTAGACGAAATATTGATGACGGCGCAGCGCGCGATTTTTGTGCAGGATGACCGACGCGCCTTTTGCCGCGTAGGCGTACTTGTGCAAGTCCACGGAAATCGAAGTGACGCCGGGAACGCGAAAATCGAAATCGGGAACGGGGTAACCCAGTTTGCGAACGAACGGCAGCATAAAGCCGCCGACGCACGCATCCACGTGAAAGAGAATTTCGTTTTCGCGCGCGATGTGCGCGAGTTCGGCAATCGGATCGACGACGCCGTGCGGGTACGTCGGCGCGGAGCCGACGAGCAAAATCGTGTTGGGCGTGATCGCCGCGCGCGCGGCGGAGACATCGGCGCGCAAATCGGATGTGAGCGGAGTATGAATCGGCGTGACGCCAAAATAGTGCGCGGCTTTGTCGAACGCGGGATGCGCGGTGAGCGGCAAGATCATTTCGGGCGCGGCGACGCGCGGCTTGTGGACGCGCGCCCAATCGCGCGCGGTCTTGACCGCCATCAAAATACTTTCGGTGCCGCCCGAAGTCAGATTGCCAACGGTTTCATCGTCGCCGCCAAGTAAACTCGCCGTCATCGCGATCACCTCGGCTTCGAATTTTTTCAAACTGGGGAACGCCATCGGGTTCAAGCCATTTTCGGAGAAGAACAGCGCGTACGCGCGCTTGAGGAGATCGCTGACATCGTCGCCCGCGTAATACACCAGACTAAAAGTCTTGCCTGCTTGCCAATTGGCGTCGTCGTCGCGCGCGCGTTGCATCGCGGTCAAAACTTTTTCGGCGGACGAGCGTTTGGGGGGAAGCGACAACATCGTCGTTGAACTCCTGGGCACGAATTCTGATCCAACTTTATCACGAGAACGCATTTTTGTCGAGGGGGGTGCGCGCGGCTTGACACCGCGCGTCAAGTGTGGTACAAACATCACCGATGCCAAACGAACAACTGCCGCTCTTTCCGCCCGCGGGCGCGAAACCCAAACGCCTGCAAGAACAACCCGCACCGCCCGCGCGCGCGCCTGAACCACTCGCCGAGAGCGCGCCACTGCACGCGCGTTCGTCGCTCGTCGCCGCGATTACCGCGTACCACGATCAAATGCGCCGCTTGAACTGGTCGCATTACACACTTCAAGCGTTCGGCGGCGATTTGAAATTGTTCAGCCAACACGTCGGCGCGAATGTCGCGGTCGGCGAGATCACGTCAGAGACGATCCAAGAATTTCTTGACTGGCTGCGATTCGAACGCGGCGTGCCGTGCAAACCGAAATCGTACCAACGCCGTTTGACGACGCTCAAAGTGTTCTTCGCGTGGCTCAAGCAAACGCGAGTGATCGGCGACGATCCCGCCGCGCCAATCGCACACATTCCCGTCACGAGTCCCTTGCCCGAAATTCTGTACGACGATCAAATCGCAAAACTGCTCGACCACGCGCGCGCGTTGTTTCGCGCCGACAAGAGCGACGCGCGTCCGCTCCTCATCGTCACGCTCTTGCTTTCGACGGGCATCAAAAAGAGCGAGGCGATGGCGATTCGGTTGAGCGATCTCGATAGCGCGAATCCGCAAAACGCCGCGCTGTTCGTGCGGTACGACGACGCGAAGAAACGCCACAAGGAACGCAAACTCAAACTGTCGCCTGAATTTGCGACGACGCTGCCGCGCTACATCGAACAGTACACGCCGCGCGCGCACCTCTTTGAATGTACTGCGCGCAATCTCGAGTACGTGCTGGCGGACATGGCAAAGGCGACCGGGCTTGGCAACACAGTGTCGTTCGAAAGTTTGCGGTGGACGTGCGCGGTACAAGATTACAAAAATGGAATGCCCGAAGATCACATCCGCCAAAAACTTGGTCTGTCTACAATTACCTGGGAAGAAGACGGCGAGCGATTGAAGCGGCTGGCGGGAAAACCGCTGTGAATCAATGAGCCAAAATGCCAAAATCTCTTTTCGCCAAAATCCTCGCAACTCGCCCCGATCCACTTGACGTACTGAAAACCACTGCGTTCGTCATCCAGCGCGCGCGGTTTGTGAAGATCAACCACGACGCAATTGAACGCGCGGCGGACGCGCTCGCGGAACAACGCGTCGAGCCGCCCGCGTGGAATTACGCGTTACATTTTTTTGATGGCACGGAGCGCACCGTCAACTATTTGTTTCTGCTCGACGCGCTCAACTTTTGCTTCTGGGGCAAACCGAAATGGGGTATCCCGTATCGCGGCAGAAAACTTGACGGCTACTGGGCGCTTGCCGCCGCGCTCAAGCGTGCGATAAAAAAGCATCCGCGTTTTGCCGACCCTGAAACTTGGACGCGCCTCGCGCCGCAAGAACTTGCGCTCATTTTGCGCGGCAACACGGCGATCCCGCTTTTCGCGGAACGCTGGCGCAACGCGCGCGAACTGGGCGCGGTTTTGCGCGAGCATTGGGGCGGCAGCACGGCGACCTTCGTCGCCGACGCGACGCGCGACGCGCCGCGCCTCGCGCAAATGATCGCGGAAAATTTCGCGTCGTTCGACGATATCGCGGTGTACGACAATCGCGAAGTACGCTTTTTCAAGCGCGCGCAGATCCTCGTCTGCGATCTCTGGGGCGCGTTTGGCGGCAAAGCGTGGGGCGCGTTCGACAACATCGAAACGCTGACCGCGTTCGCGGATTACAAACTGCCGCAGATTTTGCGCGCGTGGGGCATCGTCCAGTACGCGCCATCACTCGCGCGCAAGGTGGACGCGCAAATCGAACTCGCGGCGGGCAGCGCGGCGGAAATCGAAGTTCGCGCGGCAACGCTCTGGGGAGTCGAGTTTCTGCGCGACGCGCTCGCGCGGCGCGGTCGCAATCTGTGGAGCATTCAAATAGATTGGATTTTGTGGGAAGCGAGTCAGGCGCGATTCGAAGGAATGAAGCCATACCATCGAGTTCGCACTATCTACTACTGATCAATCAATCCTAGTTTCTCACTCCGGGCGATAAGGCGCAACACCGTCGAGGTCGCCCACGAACTCCGCGAGATTGCCGTGCCCGAGAACTTGGCGAATCGCCATGTTTTCGCCAATGTGGTACCAATAGTGATAAATCACGCGCTGAAGAAGCGACCCCCAAAGGTACGGACTCGGCTTGCCATCTCTCACGACGCGTTGCTGTAATTTCTCGATCGTCAACGCGTCGAGCCAGGGATCGACGGCTTGCGCGATCGCGTTCCACGCCGTCCACATTTCGTCGAGCGCGGGCGTACTGGCAGGCGCGCGATAGGCAAACAATTCATTGATCTGCGGCAACAGCATTTGCCCTTGTCCATAGAACAAAAAGTACCGCTGCTCTTGCCACGCCAAATGTCCGACGTTCCAACTGATGCAGTTCATCGGCATGAACCGCTGGCGCGCATCCGCGTCGCTCAAACCTTCGAGCGCGCGTTTGAATTCGCCGCGCGTAAAGCGCAGTTGTTGTACGAGTGGATGAATCATTTTTGTTTTCCTCGATTTCCCGGCGTCGGGATGTGAACGATTGACGATTTGTCTGCCGCGAGCCCGCGGCGAATATTCGCAGTATGTTCGCGATAGTGTTCGTACGAATCTCCCGCGATACATTTCCACAGCGGTCGGGCTTCGCCCCAAAATGGGACGATGTAGCGATCATAGCGATTGGGAACGATCAGATCTTCCTCTGGCAATATGGTCACCAATTGGTAGAGCCGCTCGTACACTTGGCGCGCTTGTTCGAGGACGTCCGCAAGTGAACGATCCTTGTTTTCCATCCAGATGATCGCGTTGCGTTGATCGACATCCAACAAATCGCGATGCGATGCCACCGTGACTTGACCACGCGCCGCCGCCTCCAGCCAGCCCAACAGCCACTGTTCGTAGTACGCGACGTGACCAATCGTATCTTTGACCGACCAACCGGCGTGAAGGATCGGCAATGTCATTCGGTCTTCTTCGATCTCCGCGAGCGCGGCTTCCCAGTTTGCATGTTCCGTCCGCAGCACATCGAGGAGTTGGGTCTTGCTCATCAGATCCGCCACTCTGCCCTCCCCGGCTACTGGAAGGGCAACCATCCCCTTGACAATTTTCCAGTAACCTGCTATCATTTGTTCGCTGGTTACATTATAGCAGAATATCTATAACCTGTCAATACCGTATTGCTAGTTATAATGGAGAAAATTGCCGAATGACTGAAGACAACTCGCGCATCGAAAGCATCGAACTGCTTGGCGGATCCGTGTGCCTCGACTTTGCCAACACCGTTGGGAATCACAGGAGCGCCGAGCCGTCCGAATATCTGGCGAGCTACGCCGACTTGGTCGTGTGGAGTCGCCGTGTGGGAATCCTGACAAATCGCGCCGCGCAAGAATTGCAAAGCCAAGCCGCGCGGCGTCCTGCTGAGGCAAACGCGGTCTTGCAACGCGCGCGCACACTGCGCGAAGCCATCTATCGCATCTTTGCCGCAATCGCGACCGGCGCCTCCGTCAAGTCGGCTGACCTCACAATACTGAATCGTTCGCTCGCAGATACCCTCGGCAATGCGCGCCTCGTTCCGAGCAAGAATGGCTTCGCGTGGAGTTGGGTGGACGAGAACACTCGTGATCGAATGCTGTGGGTTGTGGCGCGTTCGGCGGCGGATTTGCTCACTTCGGGCAAATTGGATAGAGTACGTCAGTGCGGTGATGATGTTTGCGGTTGGCTGTTCTTGGACACGAGCAAAAATCACAGTCGACGTTGGTGCAACATGAACGACTGCGGCAATCGCGCCAAAGCGCGGCGGCATTACCGACGAATTCGCGGCATCGAATAGATTTAGCGTCCCTTCGTGGACAAATTTCCGCCAGGAGGCAGCCCATGTCCGAATCAAAACGCGCTGACAAACGACGTATCAGTCGCCGGGCTTTTCTGCGAAGGATGACCGGGTTCTCCGTCGCCGCGCTCGCCGGAGCGAGTTTGCTCGAAGCGTGCAGTCCTCCCCCGGCAACTCCAACCCCCGCGCCGACCGCGCCGCCATCGGTCAAGCCATCGCCCGCGTCCGCGACATTGTCGGACGCGTTGAAGAAACGCAAATCAGCAACGGCTTTCCAGCCGCAACCGCTCCCCAAGGAAAAGCTTTTGGATTTGTTATGGGCAGCGTGGGGCATCAATCGCCCGGACTCTGGGAAACGCACCGCGCCTTCGGCGATGAACGCGCAAGAGATTGATATTTACGTCCTCACCTCCGAAGGCGCGTTTGTGTACGACGCCAAAGCGAATCAACTCACCGCGGTCGTCGCGCAAGACCTGCGCGCCAAGGCGACGACGGCGGCGGCAATGCGCGACGCGGCGGCGCAACTCATCTTCGTCGCCGACTATGCCAAATTGCGAACCGGCTCGCAATCGCAAAAGGAACTTTACTCCGCCTGCCACACCGGTTTTATCGCTCAGAACGTTTACCTGTATTGCGCCGTCGAAGGATTGGGCGCGCGCTTTTACGCGGGCGTCGATCGCGCCGCGCTAAAAGAGAGTTTGAAATTGCGGAACGATCAGCAAGTCGTGTTCGCGCAGGCGGTTGGGTATTCCAAAGAATAGGACACAACATGAGTAAGGGCGAAGCATTTTTCGCCGTTTGAATTCGCTACACTCCGCCAGAGTGTTGCGAAAAATGCTTCGCCCCTACCCACACGAAAGGCGGCAACCATGGCGCGTGACGAAGCATATCGCGAAGCAGAAAAGAAAAACATCAGGCATCAAACTCGCGCTGGACGACACCGCGTACAAAGCCATCGAAGAGCAACTTGATTTCGGCAAAGATGTCATTGACGCGTCGTTGAGCGGCAGCGAAAAAATCGGCGATTGGCTTGGCAGCGGCGCTTCCACCGACATGGAACACGGCTCGATGATTCGCGCGCAAGGCGCGATGTTGCGCGAACTGCACGCGCTCTTGAAAGCCAAAGACCCGACGTTCAGCCACTTGGGTCTTGTCCGCGTGATGAACAAGCGCCAGGAATTTTTGTGGGTGCATCCGCAGTTTGAGAAGGAGTATTAGTACGCGCGCGGTTGATTTTTATTTGCGTCTGATGTATAGTAATAACGGACACAAGAGATGACATGTGCGACGTGAACCCCTGAACGAATTGTTGCTCGAAGCGATCTTTGCTCACGCAGGAGTCAACCGATGCATCTGCAACAAACCAAGCGCGGCAGTCTCGCAACGGGCGGTCCCCAGTACTACTTTCACGATCTGACCGACCCTGTCAAAGTGTATCTGCGCGAGAAGGGAGTCGTTCCAGTGGCTCTGATTACGCCCTATGGCGCCACGAAATCATATTTCTTTGCCGTAAGCCGCGACAGCAAATTGGGCAAAGGGCAGAAACCGGTACCCGGGCAGGTGGGACACGACCGGATTCAACAAGGTCATGCTGGGCAAAGCATTGGCGAGGCGATTAGGCACTGGTACAATCTACCGCGCGGAGACTTTGAACGGATTGACGTTGATATTGAAATCATCGAGGACGTTTTTTACGTCACTCCGCTCTACTACAAATTGGCTGAAGGCAGAAAGCAATATCCAATTCGTAGAATACCCAACGCGCTGACTTTCACTCACCACTACATTAGCCCATTGTGGCTTGAACAATTATCTGAAGTGGAACGACATAGCAAGGGCATTGTCCGTTGGTCGCTGGAAGAAATTTGTCGGGTAGTTGCAGATCACCGCCCGCAGTCCAAGATCCCACACGTTCAAGAGCCCGACCTTCTCCGGGCATCCGGCCCTTTAGCCCACCTCGGAGTGAAACTGGGTGCGTATGTGGGCAAAGGTTACGATTGTGTTGCGACTGTGCTTCAGTTTCTGCAGTACCCAGTCTACACGGTCCCGGTCGAGATCAAGAAACGGAGCCGAGACTTTGAATATCAAGAGAAGAAATATGGCAAAGAGGAATTATCGCGCGCGTTAGTCCTGTGTGCCTTTCATGATCACGAGGTCATGCCCAAACACATTGACGTTATCGAGTTAGATGCTCTTTGCGAGCATGCGCGCCATTTCGATCTATGAACTACTACAGTACCGTCCACCCAATTGATCAACCTATCGCTGCCCAAAGGCAGAAGGCGAAGCGACATTACGGCGTTCATCCGTATTTCACGCGTCGCCCTTTTAACGTTATCCGGGAATACATCTTGCGGTTTTCCAGAGAGCGCGATTGCGTCGTGGATCCATTTGGGGGTTCCGGCGTTACCGCAATCGAGGCATTCCTCGAAAACCGGGCAGCCATCCACAACGACATAAACCCTCTAGCCAATTTTATCGCTCAGGGCATAGCCGATCTTTCAGAAGGGAAAGTCAATTCTTACAAAGAGGCGTTGGAGCGATTGAAAGCCGCTTGTCAGCCAAAGATTGCCGAGATTGAGCGGAGCGATACCTCGCGCCTCAAGCAAATTCTGCGATCTTTGCCCATTCCTGAAAACGTGACTCTCCCATCAAATTCCGATGTGGAGCACTATCTCGATCTATTTACACCACGGCAATTGGCGGCGCTGGCGTTGCTGAAAGCCAAGATGGATGAGATTCCAGACAATCATAGCAGAAATGGAATGATGCTGGCATGGTCGGCTACACTTGCAAAACTAAACAGAACTTTCTTATCTGCGAAAGACCGGGCGGCATCAAGGGGCGGTTCGAGCATATTCAGCATCTACCGCTACAAGATTGCGAAAGAGCCGGTGGAATTGCCAGCGTGGCAGACCTTCGAGGAACGAGCCAATAACGTTATCGCCGCCAAGCGGGAAATTGATCATGCGATTAAACTCAAACGCGCAACCGGCGGCTGGTTCGGTTCGTTCCAAGCCCGAAATCAGGACATCGAAGATCTCAGCGAGCAGTTGAACGATCAAGTTGATTATATCTTTACAGATCCCCCCTATGGCGGGCACATATCGTATATTGATCTCTCCACACTTTGGAATAATTGGCTCGGCTTGATGCCAAGCCCAGAGATCAGACAAAAAGAAATCATCGTCGGCGGAGAACTGCAACATACAGAGGAAAAATACATCGAACGTCTCCGGCAGAGCATACGCGCGTGCATCCGAATGTTGAAAAAAGAAAGGTGGCTTTCAATCGTTTTCCAACACTGGAACGTTGCGTACTTTGAGGCAATCCTTTCGGCGGCAGCAGAATCGGGCGCGGAACTAAAGGCGGCAGTTGCCCAAGTCGGCGATCCAATATGGTCAATGCACAAGAAGAAAAACAAAGAGTCAGTTCTCGCCGGGGAACTGATATTGACTTTTCACAAGACCGGTGCGCGCCGGGACTTGGAAAAACGAAATGGCTTTGACTTGACCGAGTCAATCCACAAAATTCTATCTGACTCAGATTCCAATTTCGTGTACGGAGAGTACTTGTTCAACCGAATCGTCATCGACGCATGGAATAAGGGCGCAATCAGTTCTCTGACGATCACCAAAGACGAATTCACCCAAGTGATAGAAAACCTGGGTTGGCATTACGATCCACACCGCCATTACTGGTCCAGAGGAAATCAAACGCACACTCCACTCTTCGATGGTTTTTGACCTGAAAAGTAGACCATGCGAGCAACCAAGCAAATAACCACACTCTGGAAACCTCTGTCGAGAGTGCTGCGCGTGCCCCCACACCGAAAAAGAATACCAAGGGATCGTCGCGTTGCTTGATAGTCTGATTGACCAGGTCGGCGAAGATGAACATCATCCCTTGGCATCACTGATGGAAGTCTTGGGCGTATTGATCGAAAAGTACGAAGACGAACAAATTCCAGAAATCACAAAAATATGATCGAGAGGCAAAAAAAGACAGCGTCCTGTTTCTTGCAAAAAGGCACGGGGCGCTGTCTTTTTGTCCGCGTTCATCCGCGCGCGAAGCGATCCGCGTCCTACAAATCCCTCCGCGCAAACGCGCGCACGCCAATCGCGAGCGCGACCGCGAGATACCCAACCGCGTACACGATCTGCGCGTCGCTCGGCACCGATACTGTGAACATCGGACCGCTGAACGAGATGCCGATCACCTGCGCGAGCGGCGGCGTCATTTCGTACGCGGCGCGCCGCCACAACGCCTCGCTCGGAATGATCAAACTGGAAACGACGCCGATATTCACCGCCGCCTGATTTTGCAACAGCGCGCCGAACTGCTCGACCCAGCCGCCGATGAACGCGATCCCGTACAGTCCAAAGATCACGCCGCCGGTCGCGAGCGTCGAAAACATGCTGCTGCACATTAGCGTCACCGACATCATTAGCAGCGCTTCGAGATAGATCAGCGCGACGCCGCTCGCGACATTCGGCACGACGTAGCCGTCGAGCACGTACGCGACTGCCATCACGCCGCCGACCATCAGCACGAGATAAAGTGCGAGCAGTCCTGCAAAGCCAACCCACTTGCCGAGCACGATTTGTGCGCGGCGCACCGGTTTCGCGACAATCGCCTGAATCGTCCCTGATCCGATCTCGCCCGCGAGCGTGTCCGCTGAAACGAGCGCGCCCATCGCGATCGCGAGAAAGTTCACCGCGTACAAACCCGCCAGCGTCAAAAAGTTGTTGAGCCCACTGCGGAGAATCGCGCTGGAAATTTCCGAACGCGGAACACTCGGCAGCGCTTCCTGGCGCATCAAATAAAAACCCCAAGTATACAAAATCAGAAACGCGACGCCGAGCAAAAACGCGGAGAGCAAAATGCGGCGGCGAATCGCTTCGAGGAAGGTGAGCCGCGCGATGATGAACGTCGCCATTACAATCCTCCATCCGTGCCGACGATTTGAATGAACAAATCTTCGAGCGAAAGATGTTGCGGCGTGAGCGCGTACACCGCGACGTTTTGCGCGACGAGATAGCGATTGATCGCGGGCAGCGCGGTTTCGTCGGACACGGTGAGTGTTACTTGCGCGCCGTCCGCGCGCACATCGCGACTCCACTGTTGAAGCCCGGCGATGATCGGCGGCGTGAGACTGTCCGCGCGAATCGTCACGCTCGTCGCGCCGTTGACGAGCGATTTCAGTTCGCTCACGCGCAACACTTCGCCGTGCTTGATGAACGCGACGCGGTCGCACGTGATTTCGACTTCGCTGAGCAAATGCGAGTTGAGAAAAATCGTCGTGCCGCGCGCGCGTAAATCGCGGATGATGTCGCGCACGAGCCGCCGCCCGACCGGATCGAGTCCGGACGTCGGTTCGTCGAGAAAGACAAGCGCGGGATCGTTCAGCAGCGCTTGCGCGAGTCCGACGCGTTGCAACATTCCTTTCGAGAACGTGCGGAGTTGCTTGTCGCGAAACGGCGTCAGCCCAACGAGATCGAGCAATTCGTTTATGCGCGAACGCAAACGCGACGCGGACATCGCGTAGAGCCGTCCGTGCAAATCCAAGAATTCGCGCGCGGAAAGCCAATCGTGAAAACGAAAATGCTCCGGCAGAAATCCGATGCGCGCGCGCACCGCGCGGTCGCCGAGCGGCGCACCGAGCAGCATCGCGCTCCCCGCCGTCGGCGCGACGAGACCGAGCAGCATTTTGATCGAAGTCGTTTTGCCTGCGCCGTTCGGTCCCAAAAAGCCGAAAACTTCGCCTTGTGTAACCTGAAGCGTCAATCCGCGTACGGCGACGTTCTCGTCGAATTCTTTGCGGAGGTTGATAGTTTCGATTGCGTGAGTCATGTAGTCAGGTAGTCACGTAGTCAGATAGTCGCGTGGTCGAATAGTCAGGTCGTTGACTACCTGACTATTCGACTATTCGACTACACGACTATTTGAGCGAGTTCGCCATTGCCAGCGCGTTCGCCGTGTCGCCGAAACCGCTGATCGCGTAGATGATGCCGTTCTTCACCCACACCAACGCGTATTGCGAATGATCGACCGCGCGTTCGATCAGATAGCCGTTCACGCCGTCCACGCTGATCGTTTTGTACTGCGTCGCGTTGCGCGGAATGGGAATCACGAGCGTGCTCGTCCAATCCACGGTTTGCGCGTACGCGCGCGCTTGCTCTTTCGTCATACCGGTGAATTGCAGACCCAGTTCGGCGAGTTGCGCGATGTCGAGATTCGGCGGCGCATCGATGACCGGACTCGGAATCTCAGTCAGGACGATACAGTCGCGCATCGTGCGCGCCGCCGCGTCACTCGATTCCAGCGTGTCCTTGTTCAACTTGGGACACTGACCGTACCCGGCGGTGATCGCCGCGGGAATCGTCACTTTAATCTGCGCGCCGTCAATCGAGGCAGGCAATTTCAAATTACTCGCGCCTGCATCGTTGAGCATCGCCTGCGCGCGCGCGCGATTCACGATCAATTGAAATGCTCCGCCGTCTTGAACCGTCAACTGTGGCGCATCCTTACGATTCGTCGGCAAGCGCGCCGCGAAACCGGCGAGTTTGCTTGCCTCCGCCGCGTTCGCCGCCGGGCGCGGAGCGACGGGCTGCTTGGTGACCGTCATCGAATCGGACAGCAGTTGGCTGATTTGTTTGCTGAGTTGCGTGCCGCCGCTCAGTTCGCTAAAGCGCGTCGGGTCAATGCTCACGACCGAAATTTTCGAGACGCGGAATTGCGCGAGCAAACTCTCCGCCGCGGCGCGGACGGGTGGAAACGTCATCGAGATCGCCGCGAGTGCGACGAGTCCAACCATCGCCCACGCCAAACGATACTTGGGGCTAAACATTCTTTGCATCAGAGGAATCTCCTTTCGTTCGCGTTGTGATTTGAAGCGGGCAAGCGCGATCTGGGGAGAGATCATTCTTTGTGACGATTCGAGCGCGGCGAAACTTGCAGCGACACGCCCGGCGCGTTGCGCGATTTCGTCGCGACGCGTACGACACTCGGCGCACGACGCGAGATGATCGTCCACACCGACGCGTTCCGCTTCGGCGAGCGCGCGATCGAGATACGCGCGCAGTTGTCCATCATTAAGGTGCATTTTGATCCTCCTGCCATCTTGTCATTTCGAGACTACATACCGCCGCGCGGTATGTTCGCACTCAGAAACGCGCGTAGTTTGTAGTAAGCGACGCAGCGAAGTTCGCGGAGTCGCGTCTGCCAGCGACAACGGCACTCCGCTCCGCTACGTGCCGGACTACCAACGCAAGTTTCTGGGTAGCGGCGCGAGAAATCTCGGTTTTGCATCAGGAGATTTCTCGCAACAAAAATCGTTGCTCGAAATGACAGTGTCACTCCTGTTGCCGATAGCGCGATTCGAATTCGCGTTCGGCGCGGGCAAGGAGCGTGCCGACGGATGTGGGTGCGATGTCGAGCGCGGCGGCGAGTTCGGCGTACGACAAACCGGAGTACCGGAGCGTCAGTAGTTGCGCTTGCCGCGCGTCCATCGTGCCGAGAACTGCGCGTACGCGCGCGCGTTCCTCTTCATCGGCGACGGCTTGCGCGGGATCGCTCACTTTGCTTTCGATGTCCCATCTGCCCGCGTCGAGTTCGTGCCGCTGCCGGCGCTTGCGAGCACGCAACGCGTTCAGACCCAGGTTCGTCGCGACGCGGTACAGCCAGCCGCCGAGATTCGCGTCGTCGCGCGTCCTTCGACTGTCCCCTTCGACTCCGCTCAGGGCATGGCTCAGGATGCGCTGGTGCAGCCGCCAGAACGTTTCGAGCGCGAGGTCTTGCGCTTCCGCGTGATCGCCGACGAGGCGCATGAGCACGCGACAGACCGGCGTCCAGTGTTCGAGGAACGTCGCGTCGAACTGCGCGGTCGTGCTGTTGGCTTGCCGCGCCCCGTTTGGAATCGCGCGCGCTTTGTTTGTCGTCACGATAGTCGTTTGATCCTCCCGGGCAGCGTCTTTGCCGCTTCTACTCACTAAACACCGCCCGGCGTGGAAATGTGACAAGGAAACCAGAACGGAGATCGTCAATCCAGCGGGCTGCGAACAGCCAGTCCACCGCGATTGAGAACGTGCGTATAGATCATCGTCGTCTTGACGTCCTTGTGTCCGAGCAATTCTTGAATCGTCCGGATGTCATAACCGTTTTGAAGCAAGTGCGTGGCGAAAGAATGTCGAAAAGTGTGCGGAGTGACGTGCTTGTTTATTTTCGCTTGACGCGCGGCTTCTTTGATCGCTTTTTGGACAGCGGTTTCGTGCAGATGGTGACGACGCGTGATTTTTGTCTCCCTTTCTACGAAAAGCGAAGAAGCAGGAAAGACGTATTGCCACATCCACTCCTTGCTGGCATTTGGATATTTGCGCGCCAGGGCAAATGGCAAATAGACTGCACCGAATCCTTTCTCCAAATCTTTTTCATGAATCGTTCTGACGCGCTGCAGGTGAAGTTGTAACGGCTGAACGACACTATCGGGCAAAATGGTATAGCGGTCGTTTTCGCCTTTGCCGTCGCGCACGATGATTTGATGATTGGCGAAATCAATATCCTTGACGCGCAGGCGCAAGGTTTCCATCACGCGCAAACCGCCGCCATACATGATCTGCGCGACGATTTTATAAACGCCGGTCAGATTGGAAATAACTGCTTTGGCTTCTTCTTTCGATAGGACGACAGGGACGGTTTTCGTTCTTTGCGGACGGAATTCGGCAAGATTGGATTCGTCGAGCGGAATATGCAGAACATGCCGATAGAGGAAGAGGATCGCGCTCAATGCTTGGTTTTGGGTAGACGCGGAAACCTTTTTCTCCGTAACCAGGTGGGTGATATACTGTCGGATTTCAGGGGCGCCCATTT
The DNA here is from genome assembly GCA_020723345.1 of Candidatus Aquidulcis sp. Taxonomy (GTDB): domain Bacteria; phylum Chloroflexota; class Anaerolineae; order UBA4142; family UBA4142; genus VGOB01. The sequence continues at coordinate 32,035 of DYJA01000032.1, forward strand.
CTTTGGGATGGCGCTTGTTGTGAAAAAGAATATACGAGAGCACCCAGAAAACGTAGGTTTTTTCGGTGCGCTGGGAATATTGCTTGAGGCGAAGCGCATCGCGATATTGATCCAGTAATTTTTTCCCTTGCGGGGACGCTGTAGATGGGTTCGATTGATTCATGGTATTGCCTTTCCCAAGAGTTGTGGTATAATCTGCCCATAGTCCATTATACAGAAAAAATTCTGTATAACAACCCCCAGCGGCATCTTATGCGGAAACGTTCCGCATAAGCAGTAGTTGGGCCGCTCGTCTTAACGCTCGTATGTTGTGTAATGTTTTTTGGAGTAGAATAGCATGGAAAAAATAACAGAATGGTTAACGAGTAAATTCCAGCACCCTCTTAGTCCTCTGTTTTTTGTTTTTGGAGCATTACTTATACTGTTAGGGGTAAGCACAGGGTTTAATATTCCCGCCTTGAGTCAGATAACATCAGACCCAAATTTCCGATGGGCTTCTCTGATAATTGGCTGTATTTGCTGTATAATAGCAATTTTGCTCTATTATCGTCCCCCAAAATCGTCCCAACAATCTATGTCTGGTTCAAATGTCATATCATTGGCCGAAGAATTAACCTTAAATTTCAATGGACGCCGAGCCACGCTAAGCGAAACGCAGGGGGAGATTTTGAATTTCATCGTAAAAAATGGGTTTGATGGTGCTTATATCAGTCAGGACACACTTACAAGTAAATTTAATCAATATAGCAAGGGGGAACTATTATACCGATTAGAACACCTACGCTTGCTAGGATTTCTTGAGCGGCAAAAGTTTGGAAAAGATAAAGATGGAGATGACCACATGACATATCGCTTGTCTAGCACTTATCAAAAAGAACTGGGCAATCCAGAAGTAATTCGTAAAGTTAGTATCTCTGGAAATGTTTTTTTGGGCAAAGACAGGATTGAGATTCGTGAGAAAAAATAACTATCTATATCTCACAAACGATAAAAGCGGCCCAACAAGCGCATGCACCCGACTTGCTACCGCTCTATTTTTCAACCATACTTTGCTGGCAAAGTCACTTTTCATTGAGGCTAACTTTGCCCACCCGCAAGCGGGTAATGCGCGGCGTTAGGCGCCTTACTCTCCCTCCCCAATCCTCCCTGCCTCCCCGCGGAGACAGGGAGTTGCATTTCAAGCGCGTCAACTCAACGAACCACTGCGCGCCACGCCAAACGAATGTTTGACATTCCCGCATCAATCTTCTATACTGACATTAACGGAGATCGCAGCACAAGGCAATTGCCACACCCAGGAAGATCATGCGTAGCGAACAAGAAATGCTCGACCTGATCGTGAACACCGCGCAGAACGACGAGCGAATCCGTGCAGTGATTCTGAATGGTTCGCGCGCCAACCCAGACGCGCCGCGCGATTTTTTTCAGGATTGGGACATCGTCTACCTCGTCACCGACGTTGCTCCCTTCAAAAACGATCCGACCTGGATCAATCGTTTCGGCGAGATTATGATTTTGCAATTGCCCGAAGCGATGCAAGACCCGCCGCCCCAAAACATCAACGGCTTTACGTACCTCATGCAATTTGCCGACGGCAATCGAATCGACCTCGGCTTGCTCCCGATTTCCAAACTCGACGGACTTGGAAACGATAGTCTGAGCAGTTTGATTCTGGACAAGGATGGTCTCCTTAAACCCTTCGCGCCACCGAACGAAAACGACTATTTACCCAAGCCGCCGACCGCCAAAAAGTTCGCCGACTGCTGTAACGAATTCTGGTGGGTCTGTCCCTATGTCGCGAAAGGGTTGTGGCGCGAAGAAATCGTCTATGCCAAGTACATGCTCGACCAAATCGTCCGAGAACAACTTGCAAAAATGACCGTCTGGTATATCGGGACGCAGACGCAATTCTCACAAAACCCGGGCAAATATGGAAAATATTTCAGGCGATACCTCACGCCAGAACTTTGGGAAATGCTTCAGGCGACCTACGCGGACGCCGACTATGCAAACACGTGGCGTGCGCTATTTACGACGTGCGATCTTTTCCGAACGATCGCGACGCGTGTCGCCGCGCATTTTGGTTTTGAGTATCCATGCGGCGATGACGCGAGAGTGAGCGCGCATTTGGAGCATGTCCGCTTGTTGCCAAAGAACGCGCAAGCGATGTACTAACAAACTGATCTTGAGATTATCCAGCGCGACAAAGGAGTGAATTCGATGAGAACAGCACTCTATTTAATTCCCGCGTTAGCCGGGTTCGTCTTCGGCTTGATTCGCGCCGAGATACTCGAAAAGCCGCGCCAAATCTATTTCTTCAAGCCGATTTCCACGCTGACGGTGATCGCCGTGGCTCTGCTTTCGTTCTTCGAGCCGACGCAAAACCTAACGTACGCGATGGGTGTGCTGGTGGGCTTGGCGTTTTGCTTCGGCGGCGATGTCGCGTTGATGTTTCAGCAAAATCGTCGCGCGTTTATCATCGGGCTGGGATTGTTCCTGATTGGACACATCGTGTACGCGGCGACGTTCACGGTGCTGGGAAAATTTTCCACGGCGGATATTCTTTCGGCAGTCGTGCTACTGACGATCGGCGGGGGCTTTTATCGGCTGATCAAATCGAATCTCGGGACGATGCGCGCGCCTGTCATTCTGTACATCGTCGTGATCTCGGTGATGGTCAATCGCGCGATTGCGACCTTGGCAAGTTCTGTCTTCACGCGCGAACAAGCGTGGTTGATCGCCGTCGGCGCGATTCTGTTTTACATTTCCGATGTCATCCTCGCCGCGAACCGCTTTTGGAAACCCTGGCGCTACCATCGGATCAGTCTCGTGTTTTACTACAGCGGACAGTTGCTGATCGCGCTGTCCGCCAACTATTTCGCGTGAGCGTCGACCGAAGGAGGAAAACATGGCACTCGATGAACGCGTATGGAAAATCATGCAACGGCACTTGCGGTACACCGACGAAGAAATGCTCAAGTTCAAAGCGAATCCCCGCAATGAAGACGTGCTGAGCAAGAGCGCGGCGTTGATGAACACGACGATCATTCTGGAGGTCGTCGAATCGCACGGCTGCAACAGCCACCACAAAGTCGGTGACAAGTTTTATTTTGACGGCGCGGGCAATCTGCTCACCGAAAAATGTCCGAAGAAGATTTGCGCGTTTGCGTTGAATTCCGCGACCGCGCTGATTTTTACCGTCAGCGAAATGATCTACGCCGGAGTTGATCCCAACACGATCCGATTCAAACGCACCGGCTGTTTTGATGTCGGAATTCAGTGCGATGGGTGGGGCCGCATCGTGTTGGAAATGCGCGTTGAGGGGAACCCATGACCAAGAATGATCACATGGCATTTCAAGTGTCAAACATGGAGCAATCGCTCAAGTTCTACACCGAAACTTTGGGCTTGCGACTTCTCTTTCGACACGTGAATGTCGCAGAGCAAGAAGATTATGCTTTCCTAGAATTGGATGGCGGAAATCTGGAATTGATTCAGAAATTGGATCAGCCGCAATTCGAGAAACCGCAGATCAAGCCGCCCTTTTGTCCGCATCTCGCGCTGACCACCGACGATATGTCGCTGACGCTCAAGCTGATCGAAGAAAAACGAATTCCGATTGTGAAAGGTCCGCTCGAAGTCGCGGGCGCGGAAAAGTGGATTTACATCAGCGACCCGGACAACAACGTGATTGAGTTCATCCAATGGCTGTCTAGATAAGAGGGGCACATGTCATCTTCAAATTCTAAATCGGCAAGAATATCAAAGACGCGCGTCATCACGTTGAATGCGCCGCTGGATCAAGTATTTCCTTTATTCGGTCCGATCAAAGAAAAAGAATGGGCGGCGGGCTGGGAGCCGCAAGTCCTCTACGCGTCGTCTGACTTGGAAGAGCACATGGTCTTCAGGACGCAGTCGCACCACGGACAGGAACCGGATTCTACGTGGACAGTCTCGAAATACCTTCCCGACCAGGCGTTCATTGAGTACACCGTGTTCGCGTCGGAGCGAATCTGGTGGATCGCGATTGAGTGTCGTGAGGGCAAAGCGCGAGAAACGACCGAAGCGAAAATCACGTACACGTACACCGGACTGACAGAACATGGCAACATCGTCGATGAGAACGCGATGGCAACTATGTTTCGCCACGATCTGAAAGACTGGGAAACGGCGATCAATCATTACCTGGCAACCGGCAAGCGGTTGGAACATCACTAAACACCAAAGGAAAAACCATGACCAACTCAACGCTCGATCTAATTCACGCGCACGGTTCCGTCCGCGCGTACAAGACGGATCCGCTGCCCGCTTCGATGGTCGAAACGATTGTCGCCGCGGCGCAACGCGCGTCCTCGTCGTCCAACCTGCAAGCGTACTCCGTAATCGCCGTGACGGACGCAGCCCGGCGTGCGCGCCTCGCGGAACTATGCGGCAAGCAAATGTTCATCGCGCAAGCGCCGCTCTTCCTCGCGTGGTGCGCCGATCTCGCGCGCTTGGATCGCGTGTGCGCGCTGCGCGGCTATTCCCAGTCCACTGAGTACGTCGAGAATTTTCTGATCGGCGCGATTGACGTGGGCATCACCGCGCAAAACGCCGCGCTCGCGGCAGAATCGCTCGGACTCGGCATCTGCTACGTCGGCTCGATCCGCAACAACCCGCGCGAGGTGATTCAACTGCTCGGCTTGCCGCGCCTCGTTTTCCCGGTCGTCGGCATGACCATCGGCGTTCCCGAAAAGCCGCCGACGCTTCGCCCGCGTCTGCCGCTGCAAGCGGTTCTGCATCGCGAATGTTACAACTTTGATCAAGATCAATCGCTGCGCGAGTACGATCGCACGATGGCGGCGACCGGCATCTATGATCAACGCCAAGTGCCGGTGCCGGGCAAACCAGGCGAGGTGGAAGAGTACGGTTGGCTCGAACACACCGCGCGGCGCGTGTCGCAAGCCACACGCGCGTTCATGCGCGACGTGCTGAACGAACAAGGTTTCGCGCTCAAGTAGGACAAGTTTCTAAACTTGTCCTACTGTTGCAGGGGAGGCGCGTATGTCCGCGATGATGCAAGCGTTTTACTGGGACTGCCCGCGCGAAGAGGGACGCGAATTCAACTGGTGGAATTACGTGCGCGATCAAATTCCGTCGCTTGCGCGCGCGGGTTTTATCGCGCTGTGGCTGCCACCGGTACACAAAGCCGCGAATATTTTCGGTCCCTCGATGGGGTACGATCCGTACGATTACTACGACCTGGGGGAATTCGATCAAAAGGGCGCGGTCAAGACCTGGTTCGGTTCCAAACAAGAACTGCTCGATCTGATTCGCGCGGCTCACGCCAACGCGATGAGCGTGCTCGCCGACATGGTCATCAATCACAACTCCGGCGCGGACGCCGCCGAGCTCAATCCGATCACCGGACAGACGCGCTGGACACGTTTTCAACCGCGCAGCGGCAAATTCGCGCGCGATTGGGAATGTTTTCATCCCAATTCGTACGAGCGCTGGGACGAGGGCACATTCGGCGACATGCCGGATCTTTCCCATCGCAATCCGTACGTGTTCGGCGAAATTCTCAAACTCGCGCGCTGGTTGATCGAAGAAATCGGTTTTGACGGATTCCGCTACGACTTTGTCAAGGGCTATGGCGCGACGACCGTCGAAGCGATCCAGGAGTACCGATACCTGCGCGACGGCAAACCCTTCATCCCCTACGGCGTCGCCGAACACTGGTCGAGCGCGCGCGGCATCGAATCCTGGGTGGACGTGACCAACTTTTCGAACGTGAATCCCGTGGACGTCTTTGATTTCCCGCTGCGCGAAATGCTCAAAGCGCTGTGCGATCAGTACGGTTTTACTTTGCGAAACCTGGTTACCTGGGAGACTCTGCTCCAGAAACAGCCGCAGACGACGGTCACCTTTGTGGAGAATCACGACCTGCACGACGAGGGACGTCCCATCGTCAACGACAAATTACTCGCGTACAGTTATATCCTGACGCACGAAGGTTTCCCTTGCGTCTTCTGGAAGGATTATTTCAATTTCGGTTTGGGATTGGAGAATACGCCGCACGGCATCGCCGCGCTCGTCCAGACGCACAAACAGTACGCCGGTGGTCAAACCCAGGTTCTCGCGGTGGACGACGACTTGTACATCATGCAGCGCACCGGTTACGGCGATCAGCCCGGCTTGATCTATGTCCTCAACAATCGCGGCGACCGCTGGAACGGAACCTGGGTCACGACGCAATGGCGCGATGGCGAATTGGTTCCGGCGGCATGGTGGAGCAAAAACGACTTGAGCCAACCGGCGACACAGCATACAGCCGCCGATGGTCGCGCACAGTTTTGGGCGCCGCCGCGCGGGTATGCGGTCTACGTGCCGCGCCGCTAGTCCCCACAAAAGCCGACTCCCGGTTTCTGGCAGAAACCGGGAGTCTGTTTCTTTGGGCAACACGCGCGACACCAAGCGCGCGATATTCGTTTATTCGTTCCGCGCAGCGATTCGTTGACACCGAGCCAGCGCAAGCACATGCGAACCGGCAAGCAACTCACTCGCCTACACCCACACGCGCTTCGCGCTCCGTCCGCATCCGCAACGTCTCCGGCATCGTGATCAACAGCGGCATCCGCACCACCAGATCGATCGCGACAAAAGCCAGAAACACGAACGGCGCGCCCACCTTGTCCCAGATGATCCCGGCAAGCGCCGTAAAAGCGGCGCTAACCATCATCTTGGTAAACCGTCCGATGCCAATCCATCGCCCCATCTGTTCGGCTGGCACGAGTTCCCGTTCCATCGCCGCGCTAATTGGACCACCGATGTAGAAGAAACCCTGCAACGCGCCCGCGATGACGAGAAAGACGGGCTGAGGCGACCAAATCAGCATAAGGTTGGAAACCCAAAAGAGTGGGATCACCGCGTAGAGAATCTTTTTTCGTCCCGCCCGGTCCGCCAATCGTCCCAGCGGAATCGCGAATACGATCGACGCGAGCGCCGCGCTCGTTACCATCGCCGCCAACACGAATTCGTCCGCGCCTTTGACCTCGTGCGCGAAAACCTGGGAGAATGGAAAAACCATCCCCAAAGGCAGCTGACCGATCGAGGCGATGACCAGCCAACGTTTCAAATGCCGACCTTCTCTGAAAACTTGCTGGAGGTCGCGAAGTAAATGGGAACCGGTTGCGCGCGCTGATTTCCATTGTTGATTGGATAACTGAGTAGCGACAAACGCGAATGTGCCGACCGTGAAAAGGAACGCAAGGAAAAACAGGGGTCGAATGCCGGGCACATTCACGCCGCCAAACTGCGCGACTAGCCATGCCCCCAGGATGGGACCCAACATGCCCAACATTCCAGCGCCGAACGTCTCGCAGATCATCATACCAGTAGCGCGATCAGGGTTCGTCAAGCAATTTCCGCACACCGTCGCGCAACTGTGAATACTAACAGAGTATCCGATCCAATATGCCACCATCGCGACGAGCGTGATCGTCCAATCTTGGGCAAGCCCGTACGTCAAGTACGCGACCGCAACCATGCTGATACCAAACAGATAAATCTTTTTGGGACCAATCCGATCGATGTACCAGCCAGTAAACGGGCTTATGAAACCGGCGAGCATCATTCCCAGACTGATGACAAAACCAAGTTGCGTGGCAGTCGCGCCGAGCGCGAGAATATAGATCGACAGATAGGGGAAAATCATTTGATAGGCGAGGCGATCCGTCGATGTCCGCGCGACGGTGACGCGCCAATCACGCGCTTGTCGTCCCAGAAAAGAAATCCATTTTGAAAATGCGAAGGTTGTCGTCTTCACCGATGTTCCACCATTCAGAATTTGATATTCAACGCGGCTAACGCGGCGACGATCAGCGGCGCGATAAAAATCGCGGGCAGCAAGTTGCCGACGCGCACCTGCTTCAAATCGAGCAAGATCAAACTGATGCCCATGATCAACACGCCGCCGGTCGCGGTCATTTCGATCACCCAGGGCGTGTCGCGTGCGACCGAGCCGAGCGCGCCGCCGAAGATCATTGCGGCGACGCTAATCGCGCCTTGCACGACGAACACCGTCAACGCGGAAAACGCCACGCCGATGCCGAGCGTCGACGCGAACGCGAGTCCCGCAAAACCGTCGAGCGTCGATTTGATCGCGAGCAAACTGAAATCGCCGATCAGTCCATCCTGAATCGAACCAAGGATCGTCATCGGTCCAACGCAAAAGACGAGCGACGCGGTAACAAAGCCGCGCGTGAACGTCCCCGCTTTTTCGCCACGCGCAAAACGCTCTTCCAGTTTTTTGCCGATGGTATCGAGCCGCGCCTGGATCCCCAGCAGTTCACCGACAATTCCGCCGAACAAAATACTCGCTAGGACGATCAGAATGTTGCGCGTGCCAATCGCCATCTGTACGCCAATCACCATCGTCATCAAGCCGAGTCCGTGCATGACTGTGTCGCGCATTTTCTCCGGCAGCCGCGCGCCCATCGCCGCGCCCAGCGCGCCGCCGAGGATTACAGTGATGACGTTCAAGATTGTGCCTGTCATGTCCCCCCTGTTGGACAAATTTGTAAATTTGTCCTACGCGTCACGATATTTCCCGCGCTGCATCCAACGCGCGCCCGATTTCCCCCGCCGCGTCCGGGTTCAACAGCGCGTACGCGCGCACCAAGCCAAAGCAACCTGCCAACATCATGTCGCCGTACGGCGCGGCAAAGTACGGACGATAGCGCGAGCGCGCAAGCAATCCGCGTCGTGGTCCGACAACCGCGAGATAATCAAGCGGTTGCGCGCGCGCGTCGAGCATCACCGCGCCGTGTCCATGCGAATTGAACACCGCGTCGTGCGTCAGCGTGCCCTCGGCAAGTTGCGCGAAAAAATTCTCAAGTTGTTCTGGCTTGAGTTCGCCGGTGTGATGTTCGAACACGCCCGTGATCGCGCCGTCGCTGAACCGAAACGCGAGCGTGTGAAAATTGCCGACGTTCGCAATAATCGCGTTGCGCTGTGCGCGCACGCGATCGTCTTCCAGCGCGCCAAGAATTGCCGCGGGCGCGGTGTCCATCACCAACAACGGCGCGTCATCCTTCGACTTTGCTCCGCTCCGCTCAGGATGCGCCGCCGCGACCGAATCCGCGACGGCTTGCATCCGCGTCAGGCGCGGCGGAATGTGCTCGCGCATAAACGCGAACGCGGCGGGACTATTGAACGCGCGCAAGCGTTCCGCGAGAAATTCAAAACGGAACAGCCGGTCGCTGTAATCCGGCGGCGCGTTGCCGTGATCGAACACTGCGACCGCGAGCGCGTCGAATTCGAGATTCACGCCAAAGGACGCGAAAGAACGCGCAATCGCGGACAAGTCCACATCGCGCATTTCGATCCGGCGCGCGTCGCTCAACCGCGCGGCTGCGTCTTCACTCACAACCTTGACGCCCGATTTCTCGACTTGCGCCAGATCGTCGTTGAAACTTTTCGCCGCGCTTGGCGTCGCAAAAACGCGATGCCCTGCCTTCAAATGATCGTTGGCTGCCCACGACGAAGGACCACCGCCCATGATCGTGCCAGACAACAGCACGTCTTGTCCGCGCGCGGTCGCCTCGCGAATCTGCTGCGCCACCAAAACCGTCGGCGACGGCATGATCATTTGCAGACAGTTTTCAACTTCAGTCGCGGTATCGAACAGCAAAATATCTTGCGTGCCCGTACCTATATCAATCGCCAAAATTCGCATTTGCGATACTCCGTGGTAAGAGAGAATCGTGATACGTGATGCGTGAAACGTGAAACACGCATCACGCATCACGTATCACGTTTTGCGTTTCAGGAATTCATCCGCCTTACGCAAAATCGTTTTGCCGCCTTCGTACTCCAACCGCGCCAGCGCGTCATCAAACGGCAACCACGCGAGATCATCATGCTCCCAGGAGATCCGCGCGGCGCGACTTGCCGCTTGCCCAAGAAAGTAGACGGATTGTTTCGATACCAACTCTTCACGCCGCGCGAATGAATACTCGTCTACCTGACGAAATCCTTCGAGCAACGCGACATGCAAACCCGCTTCCTCGCGCACCTCGCGCATTGCCGCGGCGCGTTCGCTTTCACCGGACTCGATATGCCCTTTGGGGAAACCCCAGTACGACGAGTGCAGCAAGAGATATTCAATTTGCGCGCCGCGATAAAAAACGACGACACCAGCCGATTTCTCGACGATCATGGTTCCGCCTGAATAATCTCAACCATCCTTCCGAAAATTCTTGAGGTGATTATACTTGAAAGGCGTCGCGGGAACAAGTTCCAATTTATATAAATCCTTTTGCAGATATTGACACCCCCGCGCCCATCGTGCTATAATATCGCCGATGTCGCAAATCCGCCAAACGATTCTTGAAACACTCAGCCAACGCGGCGCACTGCCGCTCGACGAACTCGCGCGCGTCGCACGTCGTTCACCGATGGCAACGCGGTACCATCTGGGTTTGCTGGTCGACGATGGACTCGTCGCGGCAAACGATGTGGCGCACCGCGCCGTCGTGGGGCGACCGCAAACGTTGTACGCGCTGGCAGACCGCGCGCACGCGCGCTTGCCCAAGCAGTACGATACGCTTGCCGCGCAACTGCTCGCCGAAATTATGCGCGCCTCCGGCGAAAAAGAAACGCGCGCGTTGCTGCGCCGCGCGGGGCGTCGGCTTGCGGAAACCGCGCCGCCGCTGCGTCGAGGCGCGCGGTTCGACGCGCGTTTGAATCGCGCCATCGATTTTCTGTCCGCGCGGGGGTACCTCGCGCACGCGGAAAAATCGGACAGCACCACCACGCTGCACATTTGCAATTGCCCGTATCGCCAAGTCACGCTCATGTATCGTCAGGTTTGCGACATGGACATCGCGCTCATCGGCGGATTGCTGGAATCGCCGCTGAAGATGACCCAGTGCCTTGCAGCACGCGACGCGCAATGCGTGTTCGTCGTCAAGCCGGGGAGCGCGCAGAAAAGATAATTTCCCATGAACGATTCGTACGGAAGAAATATCCACTATTTGCGCATCTCGCTGACCGACCGCTGCAATTTGCGCTGCGTGTACTGCATGCCCGCCGACATGCGCTTTATGCCGACGGCGCACCTTTTGCAAAACGATGAACTCGTGCGTCTCGTGCGGATCGCGGCGAGCGTTGGATTTGATCGTATTCGCTTGACCGGCGGCGAGCCGACCATCCATCCGAATCTGCTCGAAATTGTCGGCGGCATCGCGCAAATCTCTGGCATCAAAGAAATCGCGATGACGACGAACGCCGTGCGCTTGGAAAAACTCGCCGAACCGCTCGCGCGCGCGGGCTTGAAGCGCGTCAACATCAGCATCGACACGCTCGACGCGGAACGCTTTCGCAAGATCACGCGCCTCGGCAAGATCGAACAGGTGTGGCGCGGCATTGTGGCGGCGGAGCGCGCCGGACTCGCGCCGATCAAGTTGAACTCCGTCGTCGTGCGCGGTTACAACGAAGATGACATCGCCGATCTCGCGCGGCTGACGCTCGATCACGCGTGGGATATGCGTTTCATCGAAGTGATGCCGTTGGGCAGCGTCGCCGATTTTCAGATCGCATCGGTGGTGCCGGTCGCGGAAATGCGCGCGCGGATCGAAAATGTTTTCGGCGCGCTCGAACCGCTGGAATGGAACGGACACGATCCCGCGCGATCGTACCGCTTGCGCGGCGGACGGGGAACCATCGGCTTTATCAGTTCGGTGACCGCGCCATTTTGCGAAGGATGCGAACGAATGCGGCTGAGTTCGGATGGGCGTTTGCGTTTGTGCCTGCTGCGCGACGACGAAGTGGATCTACTCACCCCGCTGCGCGCGGGCGCATCCGACGAGGAATTGCGCGCGTTGATCGCGCGCGGCGCGCAAAACAAGCCCTGGGGACACGGACTCGCCCAAAACGAAATCGCCGGATCGCGCGTAATGTCCCAAATCGGCGGTTGATCTTTGGCGTAGTTGTGATATAATCGCGCCTGTCATTGCGAGCGATTTGGGGATTGCTTCGTCGCATCCTTCGACTCACTCCGTTCGCTCAGGATCGCTTCTCGCAATGACACACGATACTCTTGGAGGAAAATTTGGATACTCTCGCTAACCCACTGCCAGATACGGTCGCGATGAAAACACTCGTCGCACTGACGCCGCTTGCCGCGCAACAAGTCCGCGCGCTGCTGACGGAAAAGAACTTGGACGGCTACGGCTTGCGCGTCTTTGTTTCAGGCGGCGGCTGTTCGGGTTTGCAATACGGGCTTGCGTTCGAAAACAAAACTGAGGAAGGCGATTTCGTTTTCGAATCGCAGGGCATGCCGGTGTACCTTGACGCCACAAGCGCGCTGTACCTCGACGGCGCGACAGTTGATTACGTCGAAGGACCCGAAGGCGCCGGATTCAAAATCGAAAATCCGAACGCGCCGAGCGAATGTTCGTCATGCGCCAGCGCGAGCGGCGGCTGTTGCGGACACTAAAGGCAGACCCGAAGGGTTTTGGAAACCCTTCGGGTCTTTTCTCATTTCGCCACGTACAGTCGAATTTACTTCGACGCGTGATAGTTCTTGGCGCGCGACTTGAGTTCGGCGTCAGTCTTGGGAGTCGCTTTGCCCGCGCCGTGACAGGACTTGCACGCCCAATCCAGCGCGACTTGCGAAAGGGCGAATTTGCCATCGGCAGTGAACTGCGCGGTCGCGTCCGGATCGATCGCAAAGATGTGGACGCGAATATCGCCGGTGAACTTGGCGGCGTCCACGGACGCGCTCGACGCGATCATCCGCGGCATGTGGCAGTCAATGCACTGCACTTTGACTCCGAGGTGCGTGGCAGATTGATCGCGCGCTTGCTTAAAGTGGCAATTCTCGCACAACGTGCGCGTGGTCGGTTGCTTGGCTTGGCGTAACTGCACGACGCCGACGTGCGGATTGTGGCAATCCACACACTTGAGCGAGAGATGCTTGCTCTGATAAAATTCTTCGTACTGTTCGTGATGATCGATGAACGGTCCGCTCTTGGCGTCAATCTTGGTGACGTCGCCGCGAATGTGACACTTGCCGCACAGTTCGGCGTCGCGCTCCACTTTGAGATCGGCGCCGTACGGGTTCGCGACGTGCAGACTGGCGGGGCCGTGACACGCTTCGCACTTGATCCCCGTCTCCGACCACGTGCCAACAATGCCAGCCAGATTGTCTTGACTGCCGGTTGGCTTGTAGCCGGTCGTGTGACAGTTGCCGCAGTTGTACTTGAGATCCTTGGCGCCCGAATTGTACTTCGACCACCCGGCATCTTTTCCGGCGGCAGGGTTAGCGAAATTCCACTGGTTCAAGTAATTCGTGTCGCTGATGGTCGCGCCGGGTTTATCGGTAATGATAAAACCCTTCTTGTCCATAAAGCGATACTTCCACGCGTACCCGCCGATGACGTACGAAATATCGTTCCAGGTGTACCCTTCCGGCAATTTTTCGATCTTGGTAAAGGGCATTGTTGGCGGCTTGCCATCCACGACTTTGTTCAGTTTGAACGCGTGCCCGCTCTTGGCGTACGCATTCGCGATTTCTTTGTGGCATGCCGTACACTTGTCCGCGCCGACGTAGGCAGCGGTGACCGTGGCGGCAGCGGCAGCCGGCGCGTCTTTCCCGGCAGGACCGGCGGGACCCGCGGGACCGGCTGGACCTTGAGGGCCGGCAGGACCTTGAGGTCCGGCGGGACCTTGCGCGCCGGCGCAGCCAATCAAAAGCGCGAGCACGAGCAGACCGAGCGCGATGACGAGGATTCTGCTGTGATACATTTTGGTCTTCTCCTTGGAAAAATAAATTGACTCAAAGACGATTGGGCTTGTCTGTGTCCCCACCTCCCTCTCGATCCGGCGTCCGCGCGCGGCTCCCTCGTCAGAACCGGCGCAAGATGCTGCCGCAGATTTTTCTGATCCACCTCGCGCCGACGACAGCGCAAATCGGAAAACAAAAGCGTCCCAAAGCAGCGCGCGCTAACGCGCGGCAAGCCACTTCAGGACGCTCAATGTGTCTCCACTGACCTGGCACCTTCATCAGCGCGCAAGTCTCGCTTAATGTATGCTAATATTCGGCAAACAGGTAGAGACATTCGCCCTGATTTTTTTACCGCTTTGTCCCGGTGATGATCCGCGCTTGCTCAATTCGCGTTCGTGCATTAAAATACGTGCCGTTCGGACAGTGGAGGGAAAAGCCGTGGTTGAATTTTTCCAAACCAACCGCGAAATCGTCTTCTTTATCTACGGTCAAGCGTTTTTTATCCTGGGACTCGCCGCCGCGTTACAATCGCGCAAGCGCAGTCAGATCGCGCTCGCCAAGCATCTCTGGTTGCTCGCCGCCTTCGGGATCGTGCACGGCATCTATGAATGGGGCGCGGTCTTTATTCCGATTCAGCAGACCTACTTGATGCCCGACGCGATTGATTGGCTGCGTCTCGCCCAATTGACATTGGAGACCGCCTCCTTTTGGGCGTTGTTCCAATTCGGCATAGAATTGCTCGCGCTAGGGTGGCGCGATCAGCGCGTGCGCGCGCTGCCGACGCTCGCGCTTGGACTCTGGCTCGCCGTGATCGTCATCATGCGCCCGGACACCGACACCTCATTCCCCGAATTCCGAAATCTCGCCGACGCGCTGGCGCGCTATTGGCTGGGCGTGCCCGGCGCGGCGATGGCGGCGTGGGGCTTGGGGCAACAAGCGCGCCAGGTGAGCCGGATGAACCTGCCGCGCATCGCGCGCTATTTTCGCGGCGCGGCGTTCGGCTTTGCCGCCTACGCGCTCGCGGCGGCGATTGTCCCGCGCAGCGATTTCTTCCCCGCCTCGGTATTCAATTACGATTGGCTGCTGGCGACGGTCGGCATCCCTGCCGCGATTTTTCGCGCGATCTGCGGCATCCTGATCGCGTACCTCATCATTCGCGGCTTGGAAATTTTCGAGATCGAGGCGGAGCGCCAATTGGAGGACGCCGCGCAAGCGCGCGCGGTGAGCGCGGATCGCGAACGCATCGGACGCGAACTGCACGATGGGATCATCCAAGCGCTGTACGCCGCCGGGTTGACGCTGGAAGACGCCATGTTGACGGTGGAACAGGACGCGTCGCGCGCCAAAAAGAAAATCGCCGATACGATTGACGCGCTGAATCGCGCCATCCGCGACATTCGCGCGTACATCATCAATCTGCGCGCCGAAGCCAGCCCCACCGATTGGACGATTCGCCTAGAGGACCTGGTGCGCCTCTTTCGCTTGCAAACACTGATTCACGCGGAGATGAAAGTGGAAGGCGCGTCGCGCGATGGGCTGGACAGCGCCGCGTGCAACGAAATGATCGCAATCGTACGCGAAGCGCTGAGCAACATCCGCCGCCACGCGCGCGCCTCGCGCGTCGAGGTTCAAGTTCGGTATCATCCGACCGAACTGGAACTCGCGATTGCCGATAACGGAAACGGCTTTGCGCCCGAACCCGGTCCGCACGCGAGCCGGGATCGCCAAGGACTCCGAAATATGCGCGAGCGCGCGGCAAGCATCGGCGGACGACTGGAGATCGCTTCGATGGCGGGGCAAGGGACAACGATTCGGCTGATTGTCCCGTGCGCCAAGGATTAGCGAATGTCACTCCGTATCATCCTGGTGGACGATCACGAACTGGTGCGCCTCGGACTCAAAACTCTGCTAGCGCGGCATCCTCAATTCGAAATCATCGATGAAGCCGGTACCGCCGCCGCGGCAGTTGAAAAGACTCTGTCGCTCAAACCCGACATCGTCGTGATGGACATTCGTCTGCCGGGCAAGAGCGGCATCGCAGCGTGCCGCGAAATCGTCGCGCAGCAACCCGCGAGCAAAGTGCTCATGCTCACATCGTACGCCGAAGACGAAATGTTGTTCGACGCGATTGCCGCCGGAGCGTCCGGCTATGTGTTGAAACAAATCGGCAGCGACGAATTGGTGCGCGCGCTGGATGCGGTCGGGCGCGGCGAGTCGTTGATCGATCCTGCGCTGATGCAAAAAGTCTTGGCGCGCGTGCGCCAAGCCGCGCGGCGCGACGAGGCGAACGCCTTTGTGAATTTGAACGCGCAGGAAATCAAGATCCTCGCGTGGATTGCGAAAGGCAAAACCAATCGAGAAATCGCCGCGCAAATCTGTCTGAGCGAAAAGACCGTGCGCAATTACGTCAGCGCGCTGCTCGGCAAACTCCATCTTGCCACGCGCGCGCAAGCCGCCGCGTACGCGACGCAACATCGCATTCAGGATTATTGCTGATTGACAGACTGCTAGGAAAAACAAACCGCGCGCAGAGATCTGCGCGCGGTTTGCGGTTTTGTCGAGCGAACGGCTTATTTCTTGGTGACCCTGAGCGCTTCCAACTGCGCCTGCCGCGCGTAATTGATCGAAAGCGCGAGGACGCGCGCGGCTTCTTGCGGACTGTGAAAGCCGGTGCTGTTTTCCGCCGCGACATAGTCCCAGTAGAATGTCGCCTTGCGATGAAACTCGCGCGACTTGGTCAATTCACCGTCGGTCGCGCCGCCTTTGATCGCGGCGGCGATTGCGTCAATCGCGTCGATCTGCGCGCTTTCGGACGCGCGCAACAAATCGGCGGTCTTTTTCTGGATAGTGAGGACGCGCTGTTTCATTTCCTCTTCGCTCTGCCGGTGACACGGCAGGCACGCCTTGTCGACGTTCAACAAGGGGCTGCGGATCCAATGATCGGACACTTTGAGCGCGCCCTCGCGCACGTACGGCATGTGGCAGTCCGCACACGTCACGCCGGAGCGCGCGTGAATCCCGGTGCTCGACATTTCGAATTCGGGATGCTGGACTTTGAGCATCGACGCGCCGGTTTCTTGGTGAACCCAATCGCGGAAACCGTACTGGTCGTAGTGCGCTTCGATGTCCTCGGCGGTGTAGCCCTTGCTCCACGGAAAAGTCAAGATTTTGTCGTCGCCTTTGAAATAGTACTCGACGTGACACTGCGCGCAGACGTACGTCCGCATTTCCTGGCGCGACGCCTGCGTCCAATCGATGCCGCGTTCTTTGAGCGCGTTGATCAGCGCGGGACGCGTCAGGCGCAGTTCCATCGTTTGCGGATCGTGGCAATCCGCGCACGACGAACCCCAGTTGAATTTGCTGCTCAAATCTTTCCAGGGCGTTTTGTTGAAATTCGCCCAACCCATCTGCGCGATCAACTGCGGCGCTTCGGCGGCGTGACAGTTCGCGCACGCGCCCGGTTGCGCGACGACCTGCTGGCGTTTGGTCTCGCGCTGATCGATTTGCGCCCAATGGTGACCGCGCTCTTCCTTGTAGTCCACGCTGAACGGATACGGCGCCCAAATTCGTTTCAACGCCGGGAATTTTTCCAAGCGGTCGAACGGAACCGATCCGCCATACGTCGTGCTCGCTTTATCCTCTTTCGTCTTGACGAAGGAATCGTACTCGCGCGGAAAATTCTTGCCCCACACCGCCGGATCCAATTCGGTGTTCGAGATTTGAACGATCCGGAGCGGATACTGCGCGGCTTCGTTCTTGCGCCCCTGAATGTTGACGAGCAGCGCGGCAAGCCCCGCCATCACCGCCGCTCCGACGACGAACGCGACGATCAGCCAAACGATGCTGCGTCCTGATGATTTTGATTGCGCCATTACTCCTCCTATCCAAATTTCTGATTTAAGATTTATGATTTAGGATTTGCTCCGCTTGCGTGCGAATACAAATCATAAATCTAAAATCTGAAATCCTAAATCCTAAATTATCTCCCGTGCCCCGCGCCTGCGTGGCAGGTCAGACAATCGGTCGGATTCTTTTTATCTTCGTGCGCGATCAGCGCGACCATTTCGCCGTGACAGTGCAAACAACTTTCTTGCGCCACCGCGCGATTCAACTCGGTGATGCGGATCGGTTCAGGAAAATCGTTCAGCGTGAACGCTTTGCTATGATTGAAACCGTTCAATCCCTTGACCGCGTATTTGGCGACGAACGACGAGTGCGGCGTGTGGCAATCGTTACAGACCGCGACGGCGTGATGCGGCGAGCGATTCCAGCCGTCGTACACTTCACGCATCACGTGACAATTCGCGCACGACTTGGGATCGTCGGAAAGGTACGAAAAACCCTCGGCGTGATTCAGCGTAAATCCGCTCAGACCCAGGATGCCGCCGCCGAGTCCGAAGAGAAACAACCAGCCCACAAACGGCATCGAAAAATAGAGCGTGCCAATTTTTCCTTGTAGCCAATTCAGCATCGATATTCCTCAGAAATGTTGGACAAATTTGTAAATTTGTCCTACGACGCGCAGCACCCTCACGACAAAACGCAACGCGCGTTCGTCGTGAGGGTGCTGACATCACACCATCGAACAAAGCGAATGCCTCGCTACGACACGAGACGGCGATATTTTATCACAGACCGCCAAACCTGACAATGACTAAAGTCAATCGTGCGCGATTTGGTCAATCCGCGTTTTTAGAATATAATGGACTTGGAGGCGAGGCATTCGCGCAACTTGACCCGCAAGATCGTTCTGGATTGATCGGCGATCTTGGGCGACTCAAGTTAGGCGAATGTCTCGCCTTTTTCACTTTCGATTGATGGAGAGTTTCTTATGAATGATTATCTCGTCAAACTGCGCGAACTGCGCGAAAAAGCAATTCAGGGCGGCGGTCCCGATCGGATCAAACAGCAACACGAACGCGGCAAACTGACCGCGCGCGAACGTCTCGCGTTGTTGCTCGACGAAGGATCGTTTCAGGAACTCGGCGCGCTGGCGACGCACAATCTTACCGATTTTGGAATGGGCAGTCAACGCTTTCCCGGCGACGGCATTGTGACCGGCTTTGGGAAAATCAACGGACGCCGCGTCGCGGTGTACGCGCAAGATTTCACCGTACTCGGTGGCTCGTTCTCCGAAGTGCAATCGACCAAGATTTGCCACATCCAAGACCTCGCACTCGAAAGCGGAATTCCGCTGATCGGTTTGAACGATTCCGGCGGCGCGCGCATTCAAGAAGGCGTGCGCTCGCTCGCGGCGTACGGCGAGGTGTTCACGCGCAACGTTCTCGCGTCCGGCGTGATTCCGCAGATTTCGGTGATCATGGGACCGTGCGCGGGCGGCGCGGTCTATTCGCCCGCGCTGATGGATTTTATCGTGATGACGCGCCGCGCGAGTTACATGTTCATCACCGGTCCCGAAGTGATCAAAGCGGTCACCGGCGAAGATGTGACGATGCAAGACCTGGGCGGCACGATGGTTCACAACGGCAAGAGCGGCGTCGCGCATCTCGTTGCGGAAGACGAACGCGCCGCGCTCGAACTCGTCAAACTGCTGCTGAGTTATCTGCCGCAAAACAATACCGAAGACCCGCCGCAAATCGATCCGTACGATCCTGCCGACCGGATGGACGAGCAATTGAATTCGATCATCCCCGAAGACGAAAACGAACCGTACGAAGTACGCGAGATGATCGACATGATTTTCGACCGCCGCAGTTTCACCGAGGTTCATCCGTACTACGCGCGCAACGCGATTGTCGGATTCGCGCGCCTCGACGGGTACTCGGTCGGCGTCGTCGCAAATCAGCCGTCGCACCTCGCCGGCGTGCTCGACATTGACTCGAGCGACAAGATCGCGCGCTTTGTCCGCATTTGCGACGCGTTCAACATTCCAGTTGTCACATTCGTCGACACGCCCGGCTATTTGCCCGGCGTCGATCAGGAACATTATGGGATTATCCGCCACGGCGCGAAAGTGATCTACGCGTACTGCGAAGCGACCGTACCAAAAATTTCCATCGTCACGCGCAAGGCGATTGGCGGCGCGTACCTCGCGATGAGTTCCAAGCAGATGCGCTGCGACTTGATGCTCGCTTGGCCCATGGCGCAAATCGCGGTGATGGGCGCGGACGGCGCGGTGCGCGTGTTGTATCGCAAAGAAATCGCGGCGGCAAAAGACCCGCAGGCGTTCAAGGCGTTCGAGCGCGAGTATCGCGAAAAATTCTTCAACCCGTACATGGCAGCCAACCTGGGTCAGATCGACGAGATCATCGAACCGAAAGAAACGCGTCCACGCCTGATTCGCGCGCTCGAAGTGTTACGCACCAAAGTCAAACAAAATCCGCCGAAGAAACACGGGCTTATGCCAGTGTAGCAGTGTTCAGTATTCAGTGTGCAGTATTCAGTTTGCAGTATTCAGTTTTCAGGGTGTTCTATTGGACACTGAATACTGAATACTGAAAACTTGGAGCCAATCATGGACTCACTACAAATCGGACTACAACTCACCCTCTTCGGCATGGGCATCGTCTTTTTTCTGCTCGCGGTGATGGCGCTGCTGATTTCGCTCTTGCTGCGTTTTGATCGCGCGCCTGCAGAAACGATGGAAGAATCCGCGCCTTCGCGCGAATTTCCAGAAGGACTCGACGCGGACGCGCTCGCCGCGATCACGATTGCCGTGCGCGCACATCGCATCGTGCGCCGCAAACAAGCCGCGCCCGCGATGCGAAAGCATCAGCCCGGCACGCTGCCCAGCCGCTGGGTCGGCATCGGTCGCACGCGCCAAACCGCCAGTTGGCGACCAATTCGGAGAGGATAATTTACTATGCGCCGCTATAAAGTTCAAGTCAAAAACAAACAGTACATGATCGATATTGACGAGATCGACGCGAACAATTTTCGCGTGATGCTCGGCGATCAGACTTTCGAGGTAAATCTCTCGTCGGCGGAAGATGTCGCCGAAGCCGCGATCACGCCCGCGATCATTCCGAGCGGTTCGCGCGACGAAGTTGTGATCGAACGACCCGAGTCGTCGTACCAACCGCCCGCCATCGAAACAATGGAACGCACGCGAAATGTTCCTTCGCCCGCGCTGCCGCCGACGCCGTACGTCAACGGTTTCCGATCCGATCTCGTCGCGCCGATGCCGGGCACGATCTTGACGATCGAAGTCCAGCCCGGCGACAAGGTCGTACGCGGGCAAAAACTGTTGACGCTCGAAGCGATGAAAATGAAGAACGCGATCAAAGCGCCGCAAGACGGCGTGGTCAGCAAAGTGATGGTGCAGCCCGGTCAAACCGTGCGCTACGGCGACGTGCTGGTTTGTTTCGAGGAGTCGAAAGCATGAACGTTTCGCTGCAACAACTTCTCCAAGGCGTCACGCACATCACACCCGGCGGCGTATTTATGCTCGTCGTCGGCGTCGTGTTGCTGTATCTCGCCATCGCCAAAGAGTACGAACCGATGCTTTTGCTGCCGATTGGCGCGGGCGCGATCTTTGCGAACTTGCCGCTCTCGCCGATGATCGCAGAAGGTGGAATGCTCGACATTCTCCGCAAAGCCGGAGTCGAAAACGAATTGTTTCCGCTCTTGATCTTCATCGGCATTGGTGCGATGACCGATTTCGGTCCCTTGCTCGAAAATCCCAAAATGATGCTGCTCGGCGCGGCGGGGCAATTTGGAATTTTCGGCACGCTCTTGCTCGCGCTCGTGCTGGGTTTCAATTTGAACGAAGCCGCGTCCATCGGCATCATCGGCGCGATTGACGGACCGACTTCGATCTACGTGAGCAATTTGCTCGCGCCGCATCTTTTGGGTCCGATTACGGTGTGCGCGTACAGTTACATGTCGCTCGTACCGGTCATCCAGCCGCCGATTATGCGTCTGCTCACGACGAAAAAGGAACGTGCGATTCGCATGCCGTACACGCAGCGCACGATCAGCCGCCGCACGCGCATCATCTTTCCGCTGCTCGTGATCATCGTCGTCGGCACGCTCGTGCCGATGGCGACGCCGCTGATCGGCTCGCTGATGCTCGGCAACCTGATGAAAGAGTCCGGCGTCGTCGAACGCTTGACCGGCGCGTCGTCCAAAGAAATCGCAAACACCGTGACCTTGTTCCTGGGTCTTGCCGTCGGTTCGACGATGCGCGCCGACGCGTTTCTCAAAGTGCAAACGCTCGGTATCCTCGTGCTCGGTATTCTCGCGTTTTGTTTGGATATTGCGGCGGGCTTGACGTTTGCCAAGTTTTTGAATTTCCTCAGCGGCGGCAAGTTCAATCCGCTGATCGGCTCCGCAGGCATCAGCGCGTTTCCCATGTCCGCGCGCGTCGTGCAAAAAGTTGGACAAGAAGAGGATTTCGAAAACTTTTTGTTGATGCACGCGATGGGCGCGAACGCGTCGGGACAAGTCGCGAGCGTGATCGCGGGCGGCGTTTTGCTCGCGCTGATGGGAGCTGGATAAAATTCAGAAACCAGGTTTCTTGGAGGAACCTGGTTTCTTTTTCACACCACTGCGCCCGGCATCCAGGGCACGAATTCTGTTTCCGGCAAACCGCGCTGCTCGCCTTTGGTTCGTTCGCCGGACGCCACGGCGACGATCTGCGCCAACAACTCTTCCGCCAATGTGTCTAGCGGCGCGCCGCCCAAAATTCTCCCGGCGTTGAAATCCATATCGTCGCCCATCCGCGCGTAGAGATCGTTATTGCTCGCAACCTTGATGCACGGCGCGATGTTGCTCGCGTACAACGAGCCGCGTCCGGTCGTGAAGACGATCACGTTGCATCCACCGGCAAGTTGTCCGGTCACCGAGGTTGGATCATTGCCCGGCGTGTCCATAAACACGAAACCTCGCCGCGCGATTGTTTCCGCGTACTCGTACGTCGCGACAAGCGGCGCGCTGCCGCCCTTCGCCACCGCGCCGAGCGACTTTTCGAGAATCGTCGTGAGTCCTCCGGCTTTGTTACCCGGCGTTGGGTTGTTGTCCACGCTAAAGCCCAACCGCTGCGATTGCTCAACCCACCATTGAAATCGCGCGATCAGTTTCTGTCCGGTCTCCGCGCTTGCTACACGTTGCAACAACAATTGCTCTGCGCCGAAAACCTCCGGCGTCTCGGAGAGGACTGCCGTGCCGCCTTGCGCAATGATTTTGTCCATCGCCAAACCGACGAGTGGATTCGCGGTCACGCCCGACCAACCATCGCTGCCGCCGCATTGCAACGCAATCGTCAATTCCGAAATCGGCTGCGGCGTGCGCGCGCACGCATTGACGCGCGGCAGCGCTCGCTCGACCGCCTGAACTCCGGCTTGAATCGTTTTGCGAAAACCGCCCTGCTCTTGAATCACTAACGCCGGCAGCGTCGTCAGATCGAAACACGCGGCGGCTTGATTTTCTTCGCACCCCAGTCCAACCGCGATTGCCGCGCCGAGGTTGGGATTGCGCGCGATGTTCGCCAGCGTGCGCTGCAAATAACGATGCGCCAAACTTCCGATCACATTGCTGCAACCACCAGAATGAACAATCGGAATCACGCCATCCACGTTTGGAAAATTTGCCAGGCGATTGCGATCAAACGTGCGCGCGATCTGAAGCGCAGTGTGCGCCGCGCAATTCGCCGTCGCGATCACCGCGATGTAATTGCGCGTGCCCACGCGGCCGTCCGCGCGGCGATAACCCAGGAACGATTGTCGACTTGGCGCGCCCTGAGCCATGCCCTGAGCGGAGTCGAAGGGGGCAGTCGAAGGGGGCGGAACCGGCACGACGCGGTATGCGTACCCCGTCGCAAAATCGCCGACGACGAGATTATGGCTGTGTACCCAATCGCCCGGCAGAATGTTCTGCGTCGCGACGCCGATGCGATAGCCGTACCGCAGCACCGGCGCGCCCGCTGCGATTTCGCGCAGCGCGAATTTGTGACCGACCGGCACGCGCTCGCGAATCGTCAATTCGTTTCCGTCGGGCATTGCCCCGCGGGTCTCAGGCGCGAGTTCCTCTTTAGCAATCGCCACGTTATCGTTCGGATTGAGTTGCAATGCGATCTCGGAAAAATTTTTTGGCATATTTTCCTCGCAAGTAGTTTGGCAATGTCAGATTTCCTCGCCAATAGAAAGGAACACGGAAAAATGAATCAGAAAATGAACATCCGTGGCCTTTCTGTCAGCGGGGAGCGCGTAATCTGACATTGGCAAAGTAGAATCGAACTCCATTATACCCAGTTCCAAATCGGCAAGCAACAAATTTGCCGTTGACAGTCCGGTTGGCTCATGCTAAAATGTTTACAATTATCCACCCTTGCGAAGGTTCGAGCGGTATCTTGAATTGAAATGCGCTTTCATATGCAAGCCCCGTCGCATTCCCAAGTGTTTTCTAAACCTTCGCAAGGATGGCTGTCTCACAATACCACTGGTGACGATGCCAGAGGCAAGGGTGAAGCAAGCCCGTCGCGCACCAAAATCGCGCAGCGGTTTTTTTGCATATCGAAAAGGAGAAGACCATGCGAAAATTCATCGCGTTCTTGCTCGTTTTGTTTTTCGTCGTGACCTTGCCGATCGCATTGCTGATGTTCAACGTCGGGCGCGTCATCTTCGACAAACCGCTCGTCAAACAGGTCGTCGCGCGCGAGGTCACCGAATCCAATCTGATCCCGGTCACCTTGCGCTGGTTCGCGCAACGCCGCGCGCAAGAGCGCGTAATGACCGGCGAAGCGCAAACCGCGATTAGCGAACCCGAC
This sequence comes from Candidatus Aquidulcis sp., assembly GCA_020723345.1. Classification (GTDB taxonomy): domain Bacteria; phylum Chloroflexota; class Anaerolineae; order UBA4142; family UBA4142; genus VGOB01. The sequence goes on from DYJA01000032.1 coordinate 56,532, forward strand.
ACGCTCAAGGCGCTTCAATTTCCCACGGTGGAACACTGGCGGCAAATCCGCGCCGAAGTGATGCCCAACCAATTCCTCACCACCTGGGTATCTGTCACCCTCGACAGTGTGTACACATGGCTAGACACCAAAGACCCGCTGCCGAACGCGATCCTCGATCTCAAACCCTGGAAGGATTACAACCGCAGCGCGCACGGACACCAAGCGATCCAGATCGTCTACGCTTCTCTGCCGCCGTGCCAACAAGCGGACATTGACGATTTCCTCAAACGGTTGAAAGCCGCGCCGCCGGGGCAAGAAGTCCTCTACAATCTCTACACCCCTTGCATGTTTCCCGATCCGTGGCGTCCCGATCAGAACCAAGATTATTTGAACGAGCGCGACAAGATCATCGACACCGCCCCCAACTTTTTTGCGCTGACCCAGGAACTCGCGCGCGTCGAAAAAGAATCCGGCGTCGGCGCGGCGAACATCAAGCAACAGATTCTGCTTTTCCGCACGCTCGCGCAATGGTCGATCCTCGGACCAATTCTCATTTTGATGCTGCTCATTCTGCTCGCGTGGCGCAGTCGGTTCGATTTTGCGCGCTGGCTGGGCGCGCCGATCCTCGTGGGCGGCACTTTGTCACTCCTGCCGACGCTGATTTATCAGCCGATTGTCAACGCCGCGCTCACCGCAGGACCGATGAGTGAAGTGCCGCGCGAAGTCCAAACCGAATTCACGCGCGCGTTCGGGGTTCTGCTCGCCGAAATATTCAATCCGATGCTTTTGCAATCGGCTGTGATTTTGCTGATCGGCTTGGCAATTGTCGCGATTGGTTTGTTCGTCAAGCCCAAGGTCGGTCAATCGGGCAATCAGTGATCGGGCGATCACGAATCAGGCAACCCGTTGACCGATTGCCTGATCGCCTGATCGACCGGTTGATTATATTGGGAGAAGCGAAGATGTTTCATCGAGTCATCACACTTGGGATCGTACTCCTCGCGCTCATCGCAACCGCGTGCGAATATTTCGAAAGCCCTACTGGTATCACCAAAGCCGTCACCGCGCAAGGCGTTCAAGGTGCGACGTTCGAACCGGTCAACGTCACCGACAATTTTGCGCCGGACCAAAATGAATTTCACGCGGTCGTCACGCTAACGAACGCGCCAAAAAATTCGAGCGTCCAAGTCGTGTGGACGGCAGTCGATGTCGGCAGCGCGTCGCCGCCGAACACCAAGATCGACGCCGCCGAAGTCAAGGCGGAAGGATCGCGCAATCTCGATTTCGCGCTCAAGCGGAAAGCACCGCAGTGGTCCCCCGGTTTGTACAAAGCCGAAATTTTCTGGAACGGCAAACTCGACCGCACGCTGAATTTCGTCGTCGTCGGCACGCCGCAGAAAACCGGGACGGTCGCAGTGAGCAAGTGTCCGCCCGCGACAACTCTGCCGCACAAACCGACCGGTTGGATCGCGCAAGTCATCATGGCAGAAGGCGCGGGCGCGAATAACGAGCCGGTGAATCGCACCGGCGAGTTTCTGCCAAAAGAAGTCATCGTCGCCGTCGTCAGTGCTATGAACGCGCCTGCTAATACCAAGTTCCGCGCGGTCTTTTACGCGGTCGACGCCGGAGATGGCGCGCAATGCAACCTCAAGTTGGGCGAATCGGATCAAGTCGCGAGTGGATCGAAGAACCTCGTGTTCAAGTTGCAGCAAAGCAAGGATTGGCTGCTTGGCACGTATCGCGTGGACATTTACGTGAACGATGTTTTGGATCATACCGCGAATTTCGTCGTCGTGACGAAAAAGCAAGTGCATTAGCAGACAAGGAGGGAAAAAATGAAACGCGTGATCCTGTTCGCCCCGCTCGCGCTAGCGCTGACCGCCTGCGCGAGCGCAACACCAACGCCGATTCCAACACACACGCCTGTACCGACCTCCACACCATTACCGACGAACACGCCAGTGCCAGGTACGCCCACAGCAACCCCAATCTACAATAGCATTGCGTCAGGCAACGCGGGCTTTGAACGCACATACGAAACCAACCACTACCAAGTCTACTTCGATACTGCCGATGAACCACTGGCGCGCGCAGCCATTCTGGCGAGCGAACAGGTCTACCCAGTTTTGGTCAGAATCTTTGAAGTCGCGCCACCGACTAAAACTGTAATGTACATTTTCGAACCAGGGGCAAAAGCCGACAGATTATTTTCTCCTTCGCCTATTTTTAATCCTGCCGGAAGGAATGCCGTATTCGTTCTCACTCCTCCGCTTAACGATAGCATCCATCTTTACAATCCCATTGGAATCTTAAAGCCCGACGGTAAAGAAGCAGAAAGTTTACTCAAGTGGCTGACGGCTTATTCGGTTGGACGGCGGTTCTACTGGTACGCGTATCCAAATATCCGGCAACCGGCGGGCGCGCGCTGGCTGGAGGAAGGATTAGTGATGTATGCCGCATTGGATGCTTCCCCATTCGCGCCATTGGCGAATTATGGGTGGTCCGAAGCGTGGGAGGCATTCAATCCGAGCCGACCATTTATACTGGATACGCCGACTATTGACGGCTATACGGCTTCGGGAAAGTCGGCGCCGCTCTTGTACTCGCGAGCTGTGCCGACGATTCACCTAATCGTCAAGAATTATGGCGAGGACGGCCTGCGGCGATTCTTTGGCGAATTCAACAAGAGCGGGAAGCTGCAAGATGCACTGGTCAAAGCATTAGGGATAACACTTGGCGACCTCCAGAATGCGTTGAACAAATCACTGGCAGAGGCACGGTTGCGCTCGACAGGCGGGGAAACTGGTTTTTATGAGGCGTTTGTCGGCAAACGAAGACCAACCCCTATGCCGACACAAACGCCTACGCCCACTCTAGCACCAGGGTCCTTTTTCAGAAATCCTCGGCTCGGCAAATTACCGGTTGATCTCCAGGCATCGCCTCCGGCGACCGTTCCTATTCCGACGACATTTTTCACTGCCGGTGATCAGGTATGTTTCTCCACAGACGTCGTAAGAGACGTACAAATTGCCGTAAGCGTCATCAACGCCCAAACCAAGTTGCACGTCATCCCCAAAGTGGTCAATCCAAACATATTGAAAGGTGGCAGCCCGTACGTAATGTGCATGCCCATCGTGGGACTCATGCTTCCGGACAGATACCAAGTTCAGATCTGGATAAGCGATACTGTTGTCTTGGAGTTGCCCTTCGAGGTGCGCTAACGGACTTGATTCTTGTTTCAAAAGGAGGAAATTTGATACGAGTTATTCTTTTCATTCTGTTCATGCTAGCAATGACCGCCTGCGCGAGCACAACACCAACGCCGATTCCGCCATCGCCAACTGCTGTCCCCACCGCCACATCGGCGCCACCGACGGCGACGTCAACGCGCGTCCCGCCTACGCCAACCGCAACACCGGTACCGCCAACCGCCACACCAACCCTCACGCCGACGCCCAAGCCCACACCCATCGGCGGCGGATCGGGGCGACTGTTCTTTGTCCCCACCCGCGATGGCAACCAAGAAATTTACGATACGAACGTTGATGGATCGGGAGCAACTAACCTGACCAATCATCCCAAGGACGACAACCATCCCGTCATCTCGCCCGACGGCAAGAAAGTCGCCTTCGCGACGAATCGCGACGGCAACTGGGAAGTTTACGTGATGAACGCCGACGGTTCGGGGCAGACCAACCTGACTAAACACCCCAGCAACGATTACCCCTACAGTTGGTCGCCCGACGGCAAGCAAATCGCGTTCGTCACAACTCGCGATGGCAACATGGAAGTGTACGTGATGAACGCCGATGGTTCATCACCTGTCAATCTCACCAAAAACCCGGCGGCAGATTATTGCGCCGCGGCGTGGTCACTCGATGGCAAGCGCATCGGTTTTTCTTCCGAGCGCGATCGCAACGTCGAAGTGTACGTGATGAATGCCGATGGCTCTGGGCAAACCAATCTCACTCAGAATCCAGCAGCGGATTATTGCCCGCATTGGTCGTCTGATGGGAAAAAACTCGTCTTCTATTCCAATCGCGACGGCAACTTTGAGATCTACGCGATGAACCCTAATGGATCCGGCGTGACTCGTCTGACTAATAACCCCGCCGAGGACAACCGCCCCATCTGGTCGCCGGATGGACAATGGATTGCGTTTGCGTCCAAGCGCGATGGCAATTTCGAAATCTACATCATGAAAGCCGATGGCGCGCAGCCGACGCGCGTGACGAATCACGCGGCAGATGATTTGACGCCGTACTGGCAGCCAGTCGCCAGCCCCTGAGTCCGGAACAAATTGCTGTCCGAACCTTGCGAAAGTTGACTTGAGATGCCATTGGGACGTGGGATCAACTTTCGCCGCGCCTCACTCTCACGGCGACGCCAAAATAGGAAAACGATGAAGGCGGAAGAGACCAAGTTTTCATCCTTCCGCCTTCATCCTTCTATTTCTATTCCTCCGGCGTTTTCCGTTCCACCGCGTCGATCACCTTGCTCGCCGCCGCGTCAGTCCGGCGCAACAACCGCCAACCGATCGCTTTGAGTCCCGCCCAGAGATAACGCAATCGTCCTGCTACAACGCGCTGCGGCAGCGTCGGCGCGCCGGGCTTGACGGCAGTCCATTCAATCGCGCACGCCGCCCAGGTCAACCCCGCGCCAAATCCGACCAGCACCACGTGATTTCCCGGCGCTACTTTGCCTGCGTCAACCGCTTCGCACAATGCAATTGGAATCGATGCAGCGGACGTATTGCCATAGTCTTGCAGATTCACGAAAATTCTTTCGGGCGCGAGTTTCAACGATTTCGCCGCGCTGTCGATGATCCGCGCGTTCGCCTGATGCGGAATGAACAAGTCGATTTGATCGAGCGACCAGCCCGCGCGTTCGACGACGATCTTCGACGCTTCCGCCATCACGCGCGTCGCAAAGCGATACACCTCGCGTCCATTCATCCGGACATAGTGCATTCTCGATAACACCGTATCGGGTCCCGCCGGATGTTTCGCGCCGCCGCCCGGCACGATCAACAATTCGCCGCCTGAACCGTCCGATCCCAAAACGGACGCCATCACTCCACCCGGTTCCTCACTCGCGCGCAAGATCGCCGCACCCGCGCCATCGCCGAACAACACACACGTCGCGCGATCCTTCCAATCCACAAAGCGCGACAAGGTTTCCGCGCCAATAACCAGAATCGTGTCGTACATTCCGCCGCGGATCATTCCCGCTGCCGACGCAAGTCCGTAGACGAAACCGGAACACCCCGCTTCCAAATCAAACGCGCCCGCGCGCTCTGCGCCGATTGCCGATTGCACCAGGCACGCCGTCGCCGGGAATGGATATTCCGGCGATACCGTCGCGACGATCACTAAATCGATTTCCAGCGGACGCACGTTCGCGTTTTCGATGGCTTGGCGCGCGGCAAGGATCGCCATCGTCGCCGTCGATTCTTTTTCAGTGGCGATGTGCCGCTGCGCGATACCGGTGCGCTCGCGAATCCATTCGTCGGTCGTGTCGATTTTTTTCGCGAGATCATCATTCGTCACGACATTCGACGGCGCATACTTGCCCCAGCCAATGATGTGCGCGTAACGTGGCATGAATACCCCATTTAAGATTTACGATTTAGGATTTATGATTTGCTATCGTCACGACGGAAATCTTAAATCATAAATCCTAAATCCTAAATAGGTTCTTTGGTTTTGAGTGGGGTCAGGGGCCACACTCGACCAGAACCCGCAGCC
>DYJA01000033.1:0-49549 GCA_020723345.1 Candidatus Aquidulcis sp.
GCCCAGTAGCGTTTGACGATGTTGATGTTGCGTTCGACGAACGCGTATGATGCTTTGAGTTCGTAGGTGAGTGCGGTCATAGTAGTTTTCTCCATTCGCAATTCGTGATGCGTGAGTCGGCAATTGTCAGGTGATGCCCGGCGGCGACCATCGCGTCGCATACCATCCGTTCCCATCCAGAGTCGTCATCTCAGCCGTCGAATCAACAATGAGATGAGCGGTCCCTTCAGGCGACCGAAAAGCGATATAATCATCTTCGCTTGGCATCCAATGCTCAATCTCTGCTGCCGAAGTATCGCCGCGACGCAGCAATCGGGATATTCGGATGTCGCGCGGACATGAAAACCATACGCGCAGATCGTAATAGTCTGACAACTCGTTCCGCGTTACGCTGACTCCTTCGATGATCACGATTCCGCCGACATCAATGGTCATCCAATCCTTGAGGCAATCTGCGGGCCAGTCGTATAACTGAAAGCGCGCTGGCGCGCCTGACCGCAGAGGGACAAGCACTTGATCGCGGAGCCGCGTCCAATCAATATCTGACACTGTCGCAAGTGGGAACTGGGAATTCTCGCGCTCGGCTGAAGGAAAGTAAAAGTTGTCTGTGTGGATAACGGATATTGGAATAATGGTTTCCTTCAGTTTTTCGGCAAGCCAGTGCGAGAAAGTTGTCTTGCCCGAGCCAGCGCCGCCATCGATTCCCACAAGGACTGATCGTCCCGGAGTCATCAGTTGAGTGAGATACTGAATAATTTGCTGGATCGGTATCTTGCTTTGCCGCGGAAATTCCACAGATTCATCTCCTCTGCAAATCGTGGCACATGATAGACTATTCACGCATCACGTTTCTTCCGTGACGAGTTGCTTCCCCGTCAACTGCATGAACACGTCTTCGAGCGTTGGCGCGTGTCCATTGCGCGTGACGAGTTGCTTCAAGCCGCGCGGCGTGTCGAGCGCGACGATCTTGCCATCGGCGATGATCGCGATGCGGTCGCACAGCGCGTCCGCTTCGCCCATGTCGTGCGTCGTCAGCACGATCGTCGCATCGTGCGCGTCGCGCAGTTCGCGCACGAGATGCTGCACTTCGCGCTTGCTGCGCGGATCGAGTCCCGTCGTCGGCTCGTCGAGCAGGAGCAGAATCGGCGCGGTGAGGAGCGCGCGCGCGATGGCGACTTTTTGCTGCATCCCGCGCGACATTTCTTCCATCGGACGATGGATCGCGTCCGCGCGCAGATCGAGCCGTTTCAAGATCGCTTCGATCTTGGCGCGCGCGTCCGCGCCGCCCAAGCCGTACAAGCGCGCGCCGTACATCAGGTTTTCGAACGGCGAGAGTTTCTTGAAGAACGCGGCTTCGACCGAGACGCGGTTGATCAGTCGCTGCACTGCGCGTTCCTCGCGCGCGACATCGTGACCGAAAATCGTTACGCGTCCCGCGTCGGGTACGAGCAGCGTCGAGATCAATCGAATGAATGTCGACTTGCCGCTGCCGTTCGGGCCCAGGACGCCGAAGATTTCGCCGCGATAAACCTGGACGGACACGTCGTTCACGGCGAGGACTCCGGCAGTTTCTTTGCCGCGTTTGAGCCATTTGAAATCGGACGAGTTGAATCGTTTCGAGACGTTCTGCATTTCGAGCGCGATAGGTTGGGTTGACATTGTGAATCTCCGTAGGACAAATTTGGAAATTTGTCCTACAAAACAAAAAGCCGTGAGTTCGTTCAAACCCACGGCACACCGCGCGCGCGACGCGCGCCGAAAAAAGGCAACAAAAAGCCGTGGGTGCGTAGCACACCCACGGCGCGAGTCACAGACCGACGAACAATGGGCGCACTACGGCAAGGACGTTTCTCCTTTCAGACCGCCGATGAGTTGGAAGATCAACATGCCCATTGCTCCTTTCATGAATCTAGTCGCATTATACCCAGTTTTGCGGCAAAGTCAAATCTCGGCATGGTTCAAAAACTCTGAAAAGTTAGATTGACACTTTTGCACAACGGTTCGGAAATTTTTCGGCAACCAAGTGCCTCGAAGTGGCTATTTTGAGCATAAAACTGTGGATTCTTGACTCTTATGTCCAGTTCGCCAAGTCTTCTGTCCTGGAAAAGTGTCAAGCTAACTTGAACCATGCCCAAATCTCGAATCTCCAATCTCCATTCTCCATTCTCTACCCAATGCACACGTGTCCAGCATGAAAGCGATTTGGCTTTTTCGCGTGAATGTGATACAATCTTGCTCGGAGTTAACCCCTACCTTGTTTGGATCGGCACGAATTTCTCAATGGTGAGATCGATGACGATAGCCCACTACACACCGATTGCGCCGCGCCTGATCTTTTGCCGCGCGCCAACCACACAGCCCGCGCAACCTCGAGTGTCTTTCTTCGTGCGACGTCATTCGATGTTTCTCTGCGAAAGGATTGGATGAACGATGAAAGCCATACGTGTTCACACTATCGGCGGACCCGAAGTGCTAATCTATGAAGAGATCGCCAAGCCGGAGCCGGGCAACGGCGAAGCGCGCGTCAAGATCGAAGCCAGCGGCGTCAACTACATTGACACGTACCAGCGGACCGGTCTCTACAAAGTGCCGCTGCCGTTTATCCTGGGACAAGAAGCCGCCGGAGTGGTTGACGCGGTTGGCGCGGGCGTGACCGAAGTGAAACCCGGCGATCGCGTTGCATATGCCTCCGCGCTCGGCGCGTACGCCGAGTACGCGATTGTCCCCGCGTGGCGACTCGTCCCGGTACCGGAGGGCGTCGACGCGCGGCAAGCCGCCGCGGCGATGTTGCAAGGGATGACCGCGCACTATCTCGCGTGCGATACGTTCCCCCTGAAACCCGGCGACACCGCGCTTGTGCATGCGGCGGCGGGCGGCGTTGGATTGCTTCTTGTCCAGATCGCCAAGATGCGCGGCGCGCGCGTCATCGGCACCGTTTCGACGGAGGAAAAAGCCGCGCTCGCGCGACAAGTGGGCGCGGATGACGTGATCCTGTACACCGAAACCGATTTCGAAGCCGCGGTCAAGCAATTGACCGACGGCAAAGGCGTGGATGTGGTGTACGATTCTGTCGGCAAGACGACGTTCGATCAAAGTTTGAATTGTTTGCGTCGGCGCGGCTACATGGTGCTGTTTGGCGCGTCATCGGGTCCGGTGCCGCCGCTCGATCCGCAAGTGCTGAACGCGAAGGGATCATTGTTCCTAACGCGTCCCTTGCTCGCCCATTACACGGCGGATCGCGCGGAAGTGTTAGCGCGCGCGCACGATGTGTTCGAATGGGTGCGCGCAGGCAAACTGCATATCCGGATCGATCGCACGTTTCCGCTCGCACAAGCCGCCGACGCGCATCGCGCGCTGCAAAGCCGCGCGACCAAAGGGAAAATTTTGCTGCTCCCATAGGATCCGCAAAAGGATAAATTCCCGAACCTTGCGAAGGTTGACTTCCAGGCGTGAGTTGAATGCGAGTACAACCTTCGCAAAGCAAAGTTACAAGGAGGTGATCCACAGTCTCGAATCTCAAATCTCAAATCTCAAATCTCTAACCACCAACTACATCTCTCTTGAGGAGGAGAAGAATGAAACGCACGATCCTTTTCGCTTTGATCTTGCTCGCGGTGTTGTTCGTCGCGTGCGCGCCCGCGCCCACTCCGGCGCCGACGGCCGCGCCGCCGACGGCCGCGCCTAAACCGACGGATGCGCCCAAGCCGACCACGGCTCCGGCAGAACCCACCGCCGCGCCCAAGCCGACCGAAGCGCCCAAGCCGACCACGGCTGCGCCCGCGCCGACAGCAACCGCCGCGCCGCGACCAACCATTCCGGCAGGACGCGTCGCCGTCGAATTTTGGTTCGGGCTGGGCAAGCCGCTCGGCGACGTGTTGGAAGCCGTCGTGATGGATTTCAACAAGTCGCAGACCAAGTACTATGTGGACGCGATCTACAAGGGCGCGTATGTTGACACGATGAACGCCGCGATCGCCGCGTATCGCGCCGGCAAAGCCCCGCACATCGTCCAGATGTTCGAGGTCGGCACGGCGACGATGATGGCAGCCAAAGGCGCGATCAAGCCGGTGTATCAACTCTCCAAAGAAACCGGCGTCGTTCTCGATCCCAAGATCTACATTCCCGCCGTGCGCGGCTATTACAGCGAAGGCGAGAATATGATCTCGATGCCGTTGAATAGTTCGACGCCGATGATGTACTACAACATCGACGCGTTCAAAAAAGCCGGACTGGATCCGACAAAGCCGCCCAAGACCTGGACCGAAGTGCGCGCCGCCGCGAAGAAACTCGTGGACAGCGGCGCGACCAAGTGCGGGTTCACGTTCGAGTGGCCCACCTGGACGCAACTGGAAAACTTTAGCGCGTTGCACAACGTCCCGCTCGCGACCAAGACGAACGGCATGATGGGCATGGACGCGGAACTCAAGTTCAACAGCGACCTGCACATTCGTCATCTGCAAACCTTGATGGATATGGCGAAGGAAGGTTCGTTCAAGTACGGCGGACGCGATGGCGCGGCAACCGTCTTGTTCCCCTCCGGCGAATGTGGGATCATCCACGCGTCCTCCGCCGCCCGCGCCCGCATCAAGAGCGAATCCAAATTCGAGTGGGGCGTGACCTTCCTGCCGTACTACGACGATGTGCCCGGCGCGCCGATCAACTCGATCATCGGCGGCGCGAGTCTGTGGGTGATGAACTCCCCCGGTCGCACCGCGGATGAGTACAAAGCCATTGCCGAGTTCTTCGCGTACATCAGCAAGCCCGAAGTGGATGCGCGCTGGCATCAAGAGACCGGCTACTTGCCGATCACGCACGGCGGCAATGACAAGACCAAAGCCGATGGATTCTATCAAAAGAATCCGGGCGCAGACTTGCCCTATCAACAACTGACGCGCACCCAACCGACCGAGAACTCGCTCGGACTCCGCTTGGGCGATATGCCGCAAATCCGCATCATCGTCTACGAGGAATGGGAAAAGGCGTTCCAGGGACAACAGACCGCCAAACAAGCGATGGACAACGCCGTCAAACGCGGCAACGATGTCCTGCGCGCGTTCGAGAAACTGTACAAATAGTTCAGCCCTAGACCTGACAGGTTTCCAGAAACCTGTCAGGTCTTCCCGCGAGGAGAATGATGCAACGCCGCGTGGTCTTCAACAATCGTATCCTACCGTACTTTTTGCTTCTGCCGCAACTGGTCATCACGATCGTGTTCTTTTTCTGGCCCGCCAGCCAAGCCATCTATCAATCCGTGTTGAAACAGGATCCGTTCGGCTTGCGGACGACCTTTGTCTATCTTGAGAATTTCTCGACTGTGCTCAGCGATCCGCTGTACATCGAATCAATCCAAGTCACCATCGTCTTCTCTATTTCCGTGACCGTTTTCGTAATGACCCTGGCGTTGTTGTTCGCGGTGATGGCGGATCGCCAGATTCGCGGCGCGCAGACGTACAAGACGCTCCTGCTGTGGCCCTACGCGCTCGCGCCCGCGGTCGCCGCCGTGCTGTGGATGTTCATTTTCCATCCGGCGATTGGCGTCTTTGGCAAGACGCTCAACAATGCCGGGCTCAAGTGGGATTACCAACTCAACGGCGCGCAGGCGCTCTTGCTCGTCGTCGTCGCGTCGTCGTGGAAGCAAATCGCGCACAACTTTTTGTTCTTCCTCGCCGGGTTGCAATCGATCCCGACCGCCGTCGTCGAAGCCGCGATGATCGACGGCGCGGGTGGTTGGAAGCTCTTTCGCGCGATCCTCTTGCCGCTGATTTCGCCGACGACGTTCTATCTGATCACCATCAACCTCGTTTTCGCATTCTTCGATACCTTCGGGGTGATCCACGCGCTCACGCACGGCGGACCGGGCCGGTCAACCACGACGCTGATGTACAAAGTGTATATGGACGGCTACGTCAATCTGAATCTGGGTCAATCCGCCGCGCAATCCGTCATCCTGATGCTCATCGTCAGCGTGCTGGTCTGGATGCAGTTTCGCTTTGTGGAAGGCAAGGTGCATTACACATGATCCCCAAACGCTTGCGTAATTTTCCAATTCATTTGACTTTGGTCGTTGCCGTGATCGTGTTCGTTTTTCCGGTGTATTTCGCGTTCATCGGCTCGACGTGGGATGCCTCCCTCATCGGGCGCGGGCAAATGCCGCTCACCCCCGGACCCGATCTGATCGCGAACTACACGAACGCGTTGACGAGCGCGCAGGGCGGGCGCATCATCGGCAATCCGGTTCAAGCGTTGCTCTGGAATAGCTTGCAGATGGCGGTCGCGATCGCCGTCGGCAAAATCATTATCTCGATTCTGTCCGCGTACGCGGTGGCGTTCTTCCGCTTTCCGCTGCGGATGTTCTTCTTCGCGATGATCTTTCTAACGCTGATGCTGCCCATCGAGGTCCGCATCGCGCCGACGTACAAGGTGATGAGCGATCTGGGATTGATCAACACCTTTGCCGGATTGACGATTCCGTTGATGGCATCCGCGACCGGCACGCTGTTGTTCCGCCAATTCTTCCTGACGATTCCGGACGAATACGTCGAAGCTGCGAAGATCGACGGCGCCGGACCGATGCGCTTTTTCTGGAGCATCGTCCTGCCGCTCTCGCGCACCAACATCGCCGCGCTCTTCGTCATTTTGTTCATCTACGGCTGGAATCAATATTTGTGGCCCCTCCTCATCACGACGAGCCGCGATATGGAGACGATCGTCATCGGCATCGTCAAGATGATGGGGACCGGCGAGGCGCAAACGGACTGGAATCTCATCATGGCGAGTACGGTGCTGGCGCTCTTGCCGCCAGTGTTAGTTGTCGTTTTGATGCAGCAATGGTTCGTCCGTGGCTTGGTGCAAACTGAAAAGTAACGCCGCAGACTTCCGAAGTTTTGCGAAACTTCGGAAGTCTGTTTGAAATCCACCGATGCGCGAATTCTCCTTGCCTTTCCTCGCGCTGCTCCTCGTCGCGCTTGCGCTATGCGTGAGCGGAGTCGAAGGATGCAGCGCGCCCGCCGCGCCCACTCCAGCGGGACCGACCAAGTTCCAATTCTGGTTCGCGCTGACCGGCGCGCCGGGCGAAGCGATCATCGAGATCGTCAAGCGCTTTAACGCCGCGCAGACCGCCTGCATTTGCGAACTAGCCCCGCAAGATTCGTTGGACGATGCGCTCAAAAAGATCCAAGCCGGTTGGCGATCAAAAGACATTCCCGCGCTCGCGCACGTGTCGAATCTCGCGCTGCCGGTTCTGATCGATTTGCAAGTGATCGAACCGATGCAGACCTTTGTCGATCGCGACAAGTTCGCTCTCGGCGATTTGGAGCCGAACGCGCTTGCCTATTATTCCGACCGCGGCAAATTGTACGGGATGCCGTTCAACATCGCGACGCCGCTCCTCTATTACAACAAAGACGCGTTCCGCGCCGCCGGACTCGATCCGAACAAGCCGCCGCGCACTTTTACAGAGGTCACAAACTATGCCAGGAAATTGACGAAGCAAAGCGCGGACGGCAAAACCGCGCGGTACGGCTACGCGATGGCGATCTACGGTTGGTTCTTCGAGGAACTGCTTGCCGCGTCCGGCGCGCTGTACCTCGACAACGGCAATGGACGCGACGCGCGCGCGACAAAAGCCGTCTTTAATTCGCCGGAAGGCGTCACGATTCTGACGTGGTGGAAAGAAGGATTCGACGCCGGCGTGTTCGGCAACCTGGGGCGCGCGACGGCGGACACACAGAAAGCGTTCGACGCGCAACAAATCGCGATGATCGTCGATTCGTCGGCGGGTCTGCGCGCACGCGTCGATGCCGCGCAAGGCAAGTTCGAACTCGGCACCGGTTTCTTGCCGCGCCCCGACGAAACCGCGTTCTCGAAATCCGGCGCGATTATCGGCGGCGCGTCGATCTTCATCTTGAAAGATCGTTCCGCCGCCGAAAAGAATTGCGCGTGGGAGTTCGTCAAGTTCGCGCTTGCGCCGGAAATGCAGGCGGACTGGTACGCGGCGAGCGGATATTATCCGATTGCCAAGCGCGCGTACGCGATGAAACAAAGCCAGGAGTGGCTGGCAAAGTACCCGCAGTTCTCGATTGCCGTTGATCAACTCCACGCCGCGCCGAACAATCGCGTGACGCAAGGCGCGTTTACCGGCGGGATGCCCGCCGCGCGCCAGCGCGTCGAACTCGCGATTGAACAGACGCTGCAAGGCAAGGCGACGCCGCAGCGCGCGCTCGACAGCGCGGCAGCCGACGTTACGAAATTGATCGCCGACTATAACAAGACTGTCCTGAGCAAGTAACTGTTCTGTCATTGCGAGGAGCGATTTCCGCGACGAAGCAATCTCCACCCTCGAATTGGGGATTGCTGCGGACAAAAACCGTCCTCGCAATGACGCGGCGAGGACTTTTCAAAACCTTGCCCGTTCCAAAACTTTAAGGTACGCTTTTTTCAATCCTAGTGTATAATCGAAAATGGAATTTTGCCGCGCGGATCGCGCGTCGAAATATTTTGATTGACGGATGGCACTCTCGTGAAAGTTTTGGTCGTCTACAACGTAGTTGAAGAAATCGAACGCGGCGAAGAGGATGATCTATTCGCCGAACAAGAAATTGTTCTCGTCGAACAGTATATCGAAAAAGCGTTACAAGAACACGGACACGTCACCACCGCGGTACCGATTCGCAACGATCTCTGGGGACCGCTCAAACCCTACGATCCCGACGAATGGTTGATCTTTAATCTGTGCGAAAGTTTCCGCAATAAAACGTACCTCGAACCGTACATCATCTCGGTGTTCGAGCACCTGGGATTCCGCTACACCGGCTCGGATCGTCGGACGCTTTCGAATTGTCTCAACAAAGCGCGCGCGAAAGAAACGCTCCAAGCGCACGGGATTCCCACCGCCTCGTTTCAGATTTTCACCCCCTGGACTGTTCAGCAACGCTATTTGAGTTTTCCCCTGTTCGTCAAACCGGTTTCGGAAGACGCGAGCATCGGCATCACGGCGAATTCGGTCGTGCAGGATGATCGCGCGCTGCGCCGCCAGGTGCGCTACATCTGGGAAATGTACCGCGAGCCCGCGCTCGTCGAGGAATTTATCGACGGACGCGAGTTCAACGTGACGGTGCTGGGAAATGAATCGCCGCGCGTGCTGCCGCTTTCCGAAATCAACTTTCGCCACATCGCGAATCCGTTCGCGCGCATCGTCTCGTTCCGCGCGAAATGGGTGCCGACGTCGGAAGAGTATTTGAAAACGCCGCCGACTTGCCCGGCGCGCGTCAGCGAATCGCTCAAAGCGCGCATCGATGATGTGGCGCGCCGCGCGTACCAAGCGATGGGCTTGCGCGATTACGGACGCGTCGACGTGCGCGTCAAAGACGGTACCCCGTACGTTCTCGAAGTGAATCCGAACGCCGACCTGTCGCCGGACGCCGGGATCGCGCGCGCGGCGCGCACCGCCGGTATGTCATACGCGGATCTCGCCGACGAAATTATTCGGCTCGCCGCGCGGCGCTATCGGATGAAAGGACTGGCGCGTCCGCGCATCGTCAATTACGAAATCAAAGCGCGCAGCGCGGGCAGCGACGGCGTCTATTCGATCCCGGTGAGCGCGCTCTTGCCCGCGTCCCCGCGCGCCGACAAAATCAAACGTTTGCGCCCCGCGCCTGCCGTCGGCGTTGCCGCGTAACTTCATCGCCTTCTCTTATGAACATTCAAACACCGCACGTGACTGACATTCCGGTTATTGCGCGCGTCGCCGAAGGCACCGGCGTTTTTACTCAAGATGAATTGCGCGTCGTGCGCGAAATGCTCGACACGTATTTTCATCCCGGACCCGACGACGATTACGAGTTCGTCGTTTATCGCAACGGCACGCCGGACTCGCTCGCGGGTTTCGCGTGTTTCGGTCCGACGCCGCTGACGGATCGCGTGTGGGATTTGTACTGGATCTGCGTCGACCGCGTTCAGCAGTGCGCGGGCATCGGTAGTCAATTGCTCAAACGGGTGGAAGATGATTTGGCGACACGCGGCGCGCGCGCGATCTATCTCGAAACCTCCGACTCGCGTGCCTACCAACCCGCGCGCGCGTTTTACGAACGGCACGGCTACGAGCGCGTCGCGCATCTCGCCGATTTTTACGCGGCAGGCGAAGGCAAAGTGATGTATCGCAAAGAGCTGCAAAAGTAGGGGCGACCCTGGGTGGTCGCCCTGTTTTATAAAGTAGCGCGGGCTGCCAGCCCGTCGCTAGCGAGCGAGCCACTCGCGTTACAGATTGATCTGGAGGAACCGATGTCACTTGAAAACAACGATCAAAAAACCGACGCGCTCTCGCGCCGGCAATTTCTAACGCTGGCGACGATTGGCGGAGTCGGCATGACCGCGACCGCGCTCGGCGGCGCGCTGGTTGGCGGGAAAGCCGTGCAGGACGCCGCCAACATCGAATTGGCGCAGGCGCGCGCGCGGCTGGAAAAATACGCGCACTTGATCGCGTTGTACGAACAACTGGAAAGAGTCGGGATCGATAGCATCATCGGCGCGGGAATGAATATCGTGCGCGGCGCGCTCGACGCGGTCAAGGCGGGCATTCAGATCGTCCGCGCCGGCATCGCGGCAGTCGAAACCGCGCTGAAAAATTTCCTGACGCTGCTGGAGTCCTTTCGCTCGCCCGCCGATCTCGTCACGCGCGCGCTGACCGATCTGTCGCAAAAGTTCAAAGCCGCGGAAAGCGTCGTGACGGCTGTACTCGGCAGCGCGTTGCCGCTCGCCGAAGCCATCGCCAATTTCTTCAACTCGCTGCTGCAAAAAATTCCATTCGTCGGCGACGACATTCGCCGCGCGACCACCGCGCTGGGCGATTTGGTGCGCGCGATCCCGGCGACCGTCGACGCGGTGACGAATCAGCTGATCAAGCCGCTGCGCGACAATTTCATCCCGGCGACCGGCGATCCAATCGCGAAAACGAACCTGGTTGACCCGACGACGAAAAATTTGCTCGACCCGCTCAAGAAGTTTTTGAGCGACGTGGAAACCGCGCTCGCGCGCTGGGACAACGATTTCGCCAAACCGGTGCAGACTGCGCTCGACGAGCGCGCCAAGATTCGCAAACAGATCGCGATGGTCAAGCGGGATATTGAGTTAGTGTAGCAAGTGTCATTCACCTACTCAGCCCCGCTTTCCAAAGAACTTTTCCTGCTCGATCCCAATATCGTTTTCCTCAATCACGGCTCGTTTGGCGCGACGCTGCGCCCGGTCTTTGAAGAGTATCAGCGCTGGCAACGCGAACTGGAACGTCAGCCGGTCGAATTTCTGGGACGCCGCTTTACCGAATTGATGCGCGACGCGCGCGCCGCGCTCGGCGCGTACGTCCACGCGAACGCCGCCGATCTCGTTTTCACGCCGAACGCGACCACCGCGCTCAACATCGTCGCGCGCAGTTTGCGTTTGAACCCCGGCGACGAGATTCTCACAACCGATCACGAGTACGGCGCGCTCGATCGGACGTGGCGATTTATCTGCCGCAAGACCGGCGCGGTGTACAAGCAGCACGCGATCCCCGTGCCGGTGACGACGCCCGCTGATTTCGTCGAACGATTTTGGTCGGGCGTCACTGCGCGCACGCGCGTCGTTTTCCTCAGCCACATCACCTCGCCGACCGCGCTCACTTTTCCGGCGCAAGAAATCTGTCGCCGCGCGCGCGCCGCCGGTATCATCAGTATTATCGACGGCGCGCACACCATCGGACAAATTCCGCTGCATCTGGAAGAAATCGGCGCGGATTTCTACGCGTCCAATCTCCACAAATGGCTGTGCTGTCCGAAAGGATCGGCGTTTCTGTACGCGCGTCGCGAAATGCAAAATCTGGTTAAGCCGCTGATCGTGAGTTGGGGCTACGAATCGGAAAAACCCGGCGAGTCGCGTTTCATTGACGAACAAGAATGGACCGGCACGCGCGACATCGCGGCGTATCTCGCGACGCCAATCGCGATCCGATTCTACGAAGAGCATCGCTGGGACGAGGTGCGCGCGCAATGTCACGCGCTCGCACAATACGCGCGGACGCGCATCACCGCGCTGACCGGCTTGCCGCCGCTCAGTCCCGATTCGACCGAATGGTACGCGCAAATGCTCGCGCTGCCGCTGCCGCCGTGCGACGCGGCGCAACTCAAAGCGCGTCTGTACGACAAGTTCCACATCGAAGTTCCAATCGTCGTGTGGCGCGATCAGCCACACATTCGCATTTCGATTCAGGCGTACAATTCGCAAGAAGATGTAGAAAGGTTGTTGCAAGCTCTCGCAATTATGCTTCGTTAACTGGCAAATTCATTCGCTCAATTGTACGACCCGAAATCTTGACGCACCCCCGTCCGTTTTTCTAACCAAGGATCTAGGAGACAGTGAGTAGTCGTGGTCAGGTCGAACAGACTTGAATCACTCCTGGCAGTTCATGCTGGGTCTAAACAGACGTATTAACATCTTGATCGTCGCACGGTTAACAAAACTTAACCAGAAATCTATTGACATTGCAACGAACATCATGGTATGATCGAGCTGGTCAAGAGAGAACGATCTTTCCATGTGTCTCATCGTGAATACTTTCGATGGAGCATTGTCATGCGAAAGCAATCTATTCTCGTTCTAGCCCTCCTGTTCGCTGTCATTTGGCTGGGTACAGGTTGCGCGCTACCTGCAGGCGCAGGACAGCGTTCACAGCCATATCCCCCGCCCGACCCGCCGCCCTCTCCTGCTCCTACACTCACGCGAGTTGCACCCCCAACAGTAGGTCCGACAGCCACCAAAACTGTTACGCCATTCCCGACCTCTGCTAGTCCATTGCTGCCTGGTCCAAAGGTGGTGTATGAGGAGCACACTGCAGGGAAACGAACGATCTGGGCAGCGAGTGCGGACAACTTATCGCTCCGCCACATTCTAGCGACAATTGATGACCCAGCCCAATTCGGCACTCAAGAGAGTCTATCCCATGACGGAAGGAAGATCGCCTATACCGTACTCCCTGCTGGCAGTCATAACCGCGATAATGCAGATTTATGGGTCATTGATCTAGTCAGCAGCCAACGGCGCAAACTTGCAAGTAAAGTGGATATTGGCGGCTACATCAATTACCCTGTTTGGTCACCTGACGATCAATGGGTGATATTCAATCGTCACCAGGGACAAGACCTCGCCACAACGGACATTCTGTCCGCCATCAATATCGCGACGGGAGTAGAAACCACGCTGGACTCGGCACCGGCAGGTGCCATTTTTGCGCTTGATTGGTCACTCGATGGGCATACCCTATATTACTTGAAATACACCACACGCGCCGAGTTATGGAGTCTCGATTTGACCCAAGCCGCCAAGACTGCCAAATCTATCCGACCAATTGAAGCAGAATATGCGCGCTGTTACTTCATGTCTCCCAATCGCCAATATTTGCTTTGCACCATCCTCCAAGTCCGCAATCCCCCAAAGTATGCTGCCGCCATGATTCCGGTTCAAGCCGCATTGCCTATGACCGTTCTCGCCAGCGGCGCTCCAGATGAAATCTATAGTCCAATCTGGCGTCCCAATGGTCAAGATGTCACTGTTCGATTGCCTGCGCAAGCAAGTCAACCAAGTGGACTGGGCAACATCAATATTCAGAGTCGCTCTGCAAGCATGTTCGTGCCCTACAATGATTGGCATTTCATCCCACGCGCTTGGTCAACCAACGGTCAGTGGTTAGTTGCTCAGTTACCTGGAAAGAACACCGCGCTCTTTCTCATAAGCAACACTGGGAAGCAAATTCAGCAGATTATCCCATCTGGGGGCATAGAGTTTATCACCTGGTTCGATGGCAATCTACCATAGAGAGTACCAGAACGCTCAACGAGGAACGCATGAGACGATTCGCCAATGCACTCAAGATTGTACTCGTGGTATTCGTCATCGGTCTCTGCGCCGATCTGCGCTCGATTCCTCCTGAAACCTGCACTGCACAAGCAGGTTGTCCAGAACCCGCTGTTGGGGGTTGGCAAAATTATCCTGATGGACTTTATTGGGTGTTCCAGTTTGTAGGGACCAACCGATGGGCAGGTCTTGATCGCACACCAGTGCTTCCCAAGATGTATGCAGGTTACCCGGCCCCATCACAACCGAATACTCAACCGTACGTGCCTTGCATTTTGCTAGAAGCCATTGGCTATACCGAGAGCACAGGATGGAAACAGTTCAACGCTGACTACGGGGGATATGGCGAAACAGTGATTAGCTCCGACTGTGGCTATGGCATTATGCAAATCACCAGCAACATGGATGGAAGCGATCCCGGCTTCTCACCAAGCCGAGTAGCCGGTGAAGATATCTATAACATCGGCACCGGCGCGTACTTTCTCATCAAGAAATGGAATTACTACCCCAACTCTGTCGGGAACAACAACCCTTATGTGGTGGAAGACTGGTACTTTGCGGTGTGGGCATACAACAGCTTCTCACTGGCAAACAACCCAAACAATCCGACGTTTGATCCCGGTCGTAGCACTTGGCGTTGCGGGCAAGACCCGAACCAAGACAGACGCTACTGGCCGTATCAAGAACTCATCTGGGGATGCGCAGCCAACCCACCAAGCTATCAAGGTACCCCGTTCTGGCAAGCGGTCCCCTTGACATTGCCACCGAGGTACCTCTTTCCATATCCCTATGATGCGCCCATCCATATTGACGACCCACAACCGACACATGGATCGTGTAGCATGGTTTTTCTACCACTGATACTGCGATAGCAATTCGCTATCCAGATGTCTGGCTGTGTCTCTGAGCATTTTTCCTCTGCCGCCATACTCTGAGCTCCACAAATTGCCAAATGCGGTGCGCTCCTTCGAAAGCCCAAGAAGAAACGGCAACCACACAAGCGGCTGCCGTTTCTTATTTCGTAGTTGCTATTTCGTAGCCGCTTGACCCCCGCCCTCACCTCGCGTACAATAGCCCCAAAGGTTTTCGCAATGCCAGAACGTTGGATCGATGACGAAGGCGGCGTCGCGACCGAACAGGAAACGCGACAAAAAATTGACAAGCCGCCGCTGTACAAAGTGTTGTTGCACAACGACAACTACACGACGATGGATTTCGTCGTGCATGTTCTCGCGTCTGTTTTTCGCAAGTCGCTTCCCGAAGCGGTGCGGATCATGCTCGACGTGCATTACAAAGGCATCGGCATCGTCGGCGCGTATCCGCGCGAAGTCGCCGAGACGCGCGTGCAGAAAGTTGTGACGATGGCGCGCGAAGCGCAATTTCCGCTTTTGTGTACGATGGAGCCAGAATGAGCAGCACCCCCACGATCCCCGATTCTTTGCGTCAATGTATGAACGACGCGTACAAAGACGCGCGCCAGCGCCGCCACGAGTACATTACGCTCGAACATCTTTTGCTCGCGATGCTGAGCGAAGTACGGACGCGCGCGATTTTGCAGGCATGTGGCGCCGATCTCAAAAAACTCAAAAGCGAATTGGAAACGTACCTCGATCAGAAACTCGAGCCCCTGGGAAAGAACGTCAAATTCGAGCCGGAGCAAACGGTGGGACTCGGACGCGTCTTGTCGCTCGCGATGTGGCACGCGCAGAACGCGCAGCAAAAGCAACTCGAAAGCGGCGACATTCTCGCGGCGCTGCTCGAAGAACCGGAATCGCACGCGCGCTTTTTACTGGAACAACAAGGCGTCACGCGGCTCGACGTGTTGAATTACATTTCGCACGGCATCGCCAAAGAGGAACCGGCGAAGCAAACCGTCGGCGGACATGACGAAGAAGAAAAGCCCGCGCGTGATCCGCTGTCCGCGTACACGACTGATCTCGTCGCGCTCGCGGAGCAAGGCAAACTCGATCCGCTGATCGGACGCGCGGCGGAATTGGAACGCGCGATCCAGGTTTTGTGTCGCCGCCTCAAAAACAATCCGCTCTTCGTCGGCGATGCGGGCGTGGGCAAGACCGCGCTCGCGCACGGACTCGCGCAGCGCATTCAAACCGGCGCGGTGCCCGATTTGTTGAAAGGCGCGCACATCTACGCGCTCGATATGGGGATGGTGCTCGCGGGGACAAAATATCGCGGACAATTCGAAGAGCGCGTCAAAGGCGTGCTCAAAGCGCTCGAAAATAAACCGCACTCGATTTTGTTCATCGACGAAATTCACACGCTCGTCGGCGCGGGCTCGACGACCGGCAGTTCCGTCGACGCGTCGAGTTTGCTCAAGCCCGCGCTCGCGACCGGCGCGCTGCGCTGCATCGGCTCGACGACGCACGAGGAATTCAAAGGGCTGGAACGCGATCGCGGTCTGGCACGGCGTTTTCAAAAAATCGATGTGCTCGAATTGTCGATCGAAGAAACGATTGAAGTGTTGCAAGGGCTCAAATCGCGATTCGAAGCGCATCACAGCGTCACGTACACCGACGACGCGATTCGCGCGGCGGCGGAACTTTCGGCGAAGCACATCAACGAACGCTATTTGCCGGACAAAGCGATTGACGTGCTGGACGAAGCGGGCGCGCGTCAACGCATCAAAAACGACGGCGAACGCAAACAAGTTTTGACGCGCGAAGATATCGAAATCGTCGTCGCGGCGATGGCGAAGGTTCCCGCCGAAACAGTGTCGGGCGATGATCGCACGCGCTTGCAAAATCTCGACGCGACCTTGCGCGCGCACATTTTTGGACAAGACGGCGCGATTGAAGCAATCGTCTCCGCGATTCGATTGTCGCGCGCGGGCTTGCGTCTGCCGCAGAAACCGGTCGGCTCGTTTTTGTTCTTCGGTCCGACCGGCGTCGGCAAAACGGAATTGGCGCGCGTCCTCGCGCGCGCGCTCGGCGTCGAGTTGCTGCGGTACGACATGAGCGAGTATTCGGAAAAGCACACCGTCAGTCGTTTGATCGGCGCGCCGCCGGGCTACGTCGGATTCGATCAAGGCGGGTTGCTCACCGACGCGGTGCGGCGTCAGCCGTACTCGGTCGTTCTGCTCGACGAAATTGAAAAAGCGCATCCGGACTTGTTCAACATTTTGCTGCAAGTGATGGATCACGCGACGCTCACCGACAACACCGGGCGCAAAGCCGATTTTCGCAACGTCGTTCTGATCATGACGACGAACGCCGGCGCGCGCGAACTTACCACCGCGCCGATTGGTTTTCGATCCGAGGCAAGCGGCGACGCGGCGCGCAAACCAATCGAGCGATTGTTCAATCCCGAATTCCGCAATCGACTTGACGCCGTCGTGCGCTTTGACGCGCTATCGCACGCGACGATTCAGCGCATCGTGGACAAACAGATCGCGGAACTGCAAACCGCGTTGACGCCGCGGCGCGTCACGCTACAACTCACCGACGCCGCGCGCAACTGGCTCGCCGAACGCGGCTACGACAAAGATTTCGGCGCGCGCCCGATGTCGCGGCTCATTGACGACAAACTCCGCAAGCCGCTGTCCGAAGCGATGCTCTTCGGCGATTTGGTGGACGGCGGCACCGCGATTGCCGACGCAAGTGACGGCGAGATTTGGTTGAGTTATCGGAGACAAAATGAAACTCAAACTCCGTGATTTTGAAATCGCCTACGACGATACCGGCGGCAGTCAACCGCCCTTGCTTTTCATCCACGGCTTTCCGCTCGACCGGACGTACTGGACGGGGCAGACGCGCGCACTGCGCGATGTCGCGCGCGTGCTCGCGCCGGACTTGCGCGGCTTTGGCGAATCGCGCTTGCCGACCGGCGCGGTGACGATGGAGACGTACGCGGACGATCTGCGCGATTTGCTCGACGCGCTCGACATTCAGCGCGCGGTCGTCGCCGGACTTTCGATGGGCGGGTACATCGCGTTCGCGTTCTATCGCAAGTACGCGGCGCGCGTGCGCGCGTTGATTCTCGCGGACACGCGCGCGACGCCGGACACGCCGGAGGCGAAAAAGGGACGCGACGAAAATATCGCGCTCGCCCGCGCGCAAGGCACCGCTGCCGTCGCGGAAAAAATGTTTCCCAAAATGCTGATGCCGCAGACCATCGCAGAGCGCGCCGACATCGCGGACGCGACGCGCGCGCTGATGTCGCGCCAACCGGTCGAAGGCGTCATCGCCGCGTTGGGCGCGCTGCGCGACCGCCCGGATTCCACGCCGACGCTCGCGCAGATCGCGGTGCCGACGCTGATCGTCGTCGGCGCGGAAGACGCGTTGGCGCCGCCAAAAGATTCGGAGCAGATGCGCGATGAGATTCGCGGTGCGCGCCTCGCGGTGATTCCGAACGCCGGACACCTGTCCAACTTGGAACAACCCGATGCGTTCAATCAAATCGTGCGCGATTTTTTGCAGTCGTTGTCGTAGGGGCGAAGCATTTTCCCGTTGGCGCGCCAACGGGAAAAATGCTTCGCCCCTACCGGCAAGAAACAAATGGCATTTGAACCCGCGTATGTACAACTCCTCAAAACCGGCGAACTCGCCGAGCGCGCGCGCGTCGCGTACCAACATTTGGAGCATTGCGATTTGTGCGCGCATCACTGCGGCGTGAATCGCCGCGACCCCCCTCAATCCCCCCGTACACAGGGGGAAATCAAAGGCGCGGTATGTCGCACCGGCGAGCGCGCGGTCGTGTCGAGTTACAATCCGCATTTCGGCGAAGAGTCGCCGCTTGTTGGACACGGCGGCTCCGGCACGATCTTTTTCGCGTGGTGCAATTTGCGCTGCCAGTACTGCCAGAACTACGAAATCAGCCAACTCGGCGAGGGGCAGGAAGTCGAACCGGAAGAACTCGCGGCGATGATGCTGCGCTTGCAAGCCATCGGCTGCCACAACATCAATTTCGTCAGCCCGAGTCACGTCGTCGCGCCGATTCTCGCCGCGACGCTGATCGCCGCGCCAGCCGGGCTGCGCGTGCCCATCGTGTACAACACCGGCGGCTACGATTCGCCGGACGCGCTCGCGCTGCTCGACGGCGTCGTGGACATTTACATGCCGGATGTCAAGTACGCCGACGCGGAGATCGCGCGCAAGTACTCCAAGATTCGCGATTATCCCGCGATCAATCGCGCGGCGGTGAAGGAGATGCATCGCCAAGTCGGGGATTTGCAAATTGACGAACGCGGCGTCGCGACGCGCGGCGTGCTCGTGCGGCATTTGATTTTGCCCAACGATCGCGCCGGTACGCGCGAAACATTGCGCTGGCTCGCGGAGGAAATTTCGCCGCACACGTACCTGAACTTGATGGATCAATATCGTCCGTGCTACAAGGCGAACGACTATCCCGAATTGAATCGCCGCATCACGCGCGAGGAGTTTGCGCGCGCGGCGCAGTGGGCGGAGGATTTTGGTTTGACTTGATTCACGCGCGGACGCGAGATCTTGGCTGAGACATGGGTACCGGCTGACGTAGTACCTGCGGCTGTGTGATGTCGGTCATCTTTTTTCTCCAGATAGGAAAAAGAGCGCATAGTTAAGTTGTGCGGAATACGCTAAAATGAATCCAGATCAGTCGAAAATGCCACGTACCGCGCGTTAATGATCTTGTTCTTCACCTAGCAGTTTGTCGGAGCGGTAGCCCAGCTCTTCGTGGGCGTTTGTGATTTCGCGGCAAAAACGCCGACAAGCGGCTATGCCACGGGGTTCTCCGACAGACTGCTAGACATAGCCGAGTTGGGCGGAGGCGAATTTCTCGATTGATCGAGCCAGATTCATTGATGTGTCCGTCAATATGAAAATCGAGCAAATCGCATCTGTTCAACTAGTCATTTGCCATCTGGACGATCGCGCGTTTGCTCTGCCGGTTGCCCAAGTCACCCAAGTTCTCCGCATGGTTGCGCTCACGCCTGTGCCGGATACGCCGGCGTGGTTGCCTGGTTTGATCAATCTGCGCGGTCAGGTTGTCCCCGTGATCGATCTCCGCACCCGGGTCGGTCTCTCCCCCCGGTCTCCCCGCCTGAGTACGCGCATTCTAATTGCTCAAATCGACGATGTGCTCGTAGGTCTGATCGCCGATACAGTCAGTCAGGTTGTTGCGCTGCCGAGTCCGGAGATCGCCACCCCAACTTCTGCCGGCGAAGCATCGGATCTGGTCTCCGGGATCGCGCGCCTCGACGGACGCCTGATCCCGATCTTGAATTTGCCGCGCCTGATCGCCGACGCGGCAAAATTCACGGTTGGTTGATGATCGATTCCGATTGCGCTTGAGAAAGGACCGCTACGCATGTTCGCCGAAGATGAACTCGATCAAGATACGCTGCAACAGATTTTGCAAACGCGCGCGCGACTGTTGGCGCAATCTCCCCAAGCCGCCGACTCCGTTCAAGGGATCGGCTATGTCGCGCTGCAATTGGGCAAAGAAAAATACGGCGTGGCGATCCAATATGTCCAAGAGATCCGCGTAGTCGGTCACTTGACGCGCGTGCCCAGCACACCGGCTTTTTATGCGGGCTTGGTGAATTTGCGCGGGCATCTCTATCCCGTCCTGGATTTGCAACGTTACCTTGGCTTGCCCGAAGAGAAGAACAGTCCGAAATCCAAATTGGTCTTGGTCGCCGCGCTAGGGCTAGAGATTTGCATTCTGGCGGATGCGGTTCTGGGAATTCAATGGGTCACCGACGCGGAAATTCAAACTCTGCTAACAGATAGCGCAAGCCAGCCGCGCAGCGTGATTAGGGGAGTGACTGCCGATCTACTTTCTATTCTGGATGTCGAAGGATTGTTGGCAGACTCGAAATTGATCGTGCAGGATGAAATTCTCTGAACAGAGAAGACACATGAACGGAAGGAGTACACCACCATGTTGACTAGAATGAGAGATTTGCCGATTCAAACCAAATTATTCGGATTGATTGCCATCTTGATCATCGGACTCGGCGTGTTCGCCGCGGTTGCGTTCGACACGCTGAGCACGGTCCAGGTCAACGGTCCCGTGTACGCGGGAATCATCGAAAACAAAAACCTGGTCGCCGACATCCTGCCGCCGCCCGAATATCTGATCGAATCGTACCTCATCGTTCTCCAGATGTTGGACGAACAGGACAAAACGAATCTCGACGCGCTGGTCAAACGAAGCGCCAAACTGCGCGAGGAGTACGAAGAGCGCCACAAGTATTGGGAAAAAACCTTGGCGCCGGGTCCGCTCAAGGACGCCATGGTCACCGAGTCTTTTCTTCCGGCGAAGCGTTTTTTGGATTTGCGCGATAACGCGTTCATCCCGGCGCTCTTGAAAGGCGACTCCAAGCAAGCGCGTGAACTGGCGCAGGGAGAAATGAAACAGCGCTACGAAGAACACCGCGCCCAGATCGACAAGGTCGTCGTGCTGGCGGAGCAAAAGACGGCACTGGATGAAAAGAACGCCGCGTCCACCATCGCCAGTCGAACGATCGTTCAAGTGGTCGTCGCGCTCGCGGTGGTGTTTGTCAGCGTGGTGACGGCGTACACGTTTTCGCGTTATATCACCACCGCCGTCAATCGCTATGTCGCGTTTGCCGGACACGTCGCGCAAGGCGATTTGACCGCGCGCCTCCAGTCTCAAAGCAACGACGAACTGGGTCTCCTCGGTCGGCATCTCGACAGTATGGCGCAAGGGTTGAGCGATCTGGCAGGACAAATTCGCAAGAGCACTCAAGAAATCACTGCCGCCACCAGTCAAATCCTGGCGACGGTCTCAGAACACACCGCGAGCGCGAATCAACAATCGGCGGCGGTGAACGAAACCACGACCACCGTCGAAGAAGTTCGCTCGACTGCCGAACAAACCGCCAAACAGGCGGAGGATGTCGAGCACCTCGCCCAGGCATCGCTCCGCGTCAGTCAGGAAGGTCAGCAATCGGTGCAGGCGATCATCGCGGGGATGCAGGACATTCGCGCCAAAGTTCAAGCAATCGCGCAAGACATTTTGGCGCTGTCGGAAAAGACGCAGCAAATCGGCGAGATTACGACGACGATCAACGACATTGCCGATCAATCGAATCTGCTCGCGCTGAACGCGGCGATTGAAGCGGCGAAGGCGGGCGAGCAAGGGAAAGGATTTGCCGTCGTGGCGAACGAAGTGCGCGCGTTGGCGGAACAATCGAAACAAGCCACCGGCAAAGTGCGCGTGATCCTCGGCGATATTCAAAAGGCGACGAACGCCGCCGTGATGGCGACGGAACAAGGCACGCGCGGTGTGGAAACCGGTTTGGGTTTGACCGAGCGCGCCGGCACAGTGATCGTACAGTTGGAGCAAGCCATCCACAATTCCGCCGGGGCGGCAACGCAAATTTCGTCGTCGGCGCAACAACAATGCCAAGCCGTGAGCCAGATCGCGCAGGCGATGCGCGACATCAACGCTGCCACGTCCCAATTCTTGATTGGCGCGCGGCAATCCCAGCAAGCCGCCGAAGCGCTGAACACCCGCGCGCGCCAATTGGAAGCGATGACCCAACGCTACAAAACCGAAACATAGCCCGCGCGGAACCTGCGCCAGGCAAATGTCCTATGCCGCTCGATCAAGAAATTCTCAAACAACTTATGCCGTTGTTCCAGACTGAAGCCCAGGATTATCTTCAGTCGTTGAACCGGCTGTTGCTCGATTTGGAAAAACAACCTGACGCGGATGCCGCGCGCCCATTGCTCGCCGAAATTTTTCGCGTGGCGCACACCTTGAAAGGTTCGGCGCGCACCGTTCGGTTGGACAACATCAGCGCGCTCGCGCACGCGCTGGAAACGCTCTTCGGTCGCATTCAACGCGGGCAGGTTCCCATGTCGACGGTAATTTTCGACAAAGCGTATCACGTCCTCGACCTGATCGGCTCGCTCGTCGCCCCATCCGCGCAAGTCAACCTAACGCCCGAACAAGTTGCCGCCGAGTGCGCCAATCTGGAAACTTTTGGCAACGTAGATGCCCCACCACTCATATCCATCGCCGCGATCCAAGAATCAGCGTCTCCCGCATCCGGCGGATTCGCCGTCGCGGATTCGCCAACGCTGATTGTGCCCGCGCCGCTAGAATCGCCCGGCGAGCCCGCGCGCGTTTCCAATCCCCAGGTTCCACTTCGCGATGCGCCCGCGGATGAAATCGTGCGTGTCGCGGTTTCAAAATTGGACGCCTTGTTTGCGGATGTGGGGGAATTGCAGGTGGCGCGCATCGGAAGCGATCAGCGCCTGGTCGAAACGCGCGCCTTGCTCGACCAGATCGAAACCTGGGAAGCCAAATGGTCGCAAGCGAGTCCGACGTATCGTCAACTGCTCCTGCAACTCGAAGCGAATCCGACCAGTCACGCATCGCCGGAACCGCCGCCGCTCGATCTGGGCGACCTGCGCGCGCTCTTTGATTTTCTCGCGACAAACGAAGACCAACTGCGCGACGCGCGCGCGCACGCGCAAACCCTGGGTCGCCAACTCGAAGCCGATAGCCGGCGCATGGCGCAAGTCGCCGCCGAATTGCAAGACGATGTGCGCCGGATGCGGATGATGCCGGCGGCGACGATCTTCGATACGTTTCCGCGTATGGTGCGCGATCTGGCGCGCGATCTCGGCAAACAAGTCCGGTTGGTCATTCACGGCGGCGCGACCGAAATCGATCGCGCGACGCTGGAACAGATCAAGCCGCCCTTGTTGCACCTGTTGCGGAACGCGGTCGATCATGGCATCGAAACACCGGAAGAGCGCGCCGCGCGCGGCAAGCCCCACGAAGGCACCATCGATCTGTCGGCAGCGCAGCAGGGCGGCATCATCATTCAAGTCGCCGACGACGGCAAAGGCATCGATCCCAATCAAGTCAAAGCCAGCGCGCTCCAAAAAGGTTTGCTGACGAGCGAAGCCGCGCAAACGATGAACGACCGCGAAGCGCTGTGGCTCATCTTTCGCTCCGGCTTTTCCACCCGCGCCGCGGTCACCGATGTTTCGGGGCGCGGGGTGGGGATGGATGTCGTGCGCGAAGCCGTCGAGCAAATGCGCGGCGTCATCGATCTGAAAAGTGACGTGGGCAAAGGCACGCGGATCACGCTGAGTTTGCCGCTGACCGTCGCGGCGACTTTGTGTCTCATCGCCCAGGTCGGCGACGAAACATTCGCGATCCCTTTGATCAACGTGGAACACATCGTCCGCCTGGAAGAAAACGCGATTGGGTATGCGCAGGGGCGCGCGGTGATTCAGTACGAAAATCGCCCGATCGTTCTCGTTTCGCTGGCGGATATTCTGCAAACCACGTCGTCGAATGGCGAGAACAAAACGAATACGAAAAGACGCGCCATCATTCTCGGCTCCGCCGAAAAACGCGCGGCGTTTTTGGTGGATGCGCTGGTGGGCGCGCTCGAAGTCGTGGTCAAGAATTTTCCGCGCCCGTTCAATCGCGTTCGCTATGCGGCGGGCGCGTCTACTCTTGGGACGGGGCAGGTCGTCGTCGTATTGAACGCCGCGGATCTTTTGCGATTCGCCAGCCGCGAAGCGACGCCAACGCGCGCGGAATCGTCCGCGCGCGCGCCGGAAGCCAAACTGGTGACGATTCTCGTCGCCGACGATTCGATCACCACGCGTACGCTGGAAAAAAATATCTTGCAAGCCGCCGGGTATAACGTAGTGCTTGCCGCCGATGGCATGACCGCGTTGACGCTTTTACAGAACGACGGCGTTGCGCCGGAGGGAAACATCAACTTGTTGGTTTCCGATGTCAACATGCCGCGGCTGGACGGCTTTGAACTCACGCGCAAAATCCGCGCGGACACGCGCTTGAAGGCGCTACCGGTGATTCTGGTGACTTCGCTCTCCTCGCGCGAAGACCGGGAAAAGGGGATCCAGGTGGGCGCCGATGCGTACATCGTCAAGAGCGATTTCGAGCAAGACGATTTGCTCGCGACGATCAAACAGTTGATTTAGGAGTCCGTCCGAATGGTTCGCGTACTGATCGTCGAGGATTCGCCGCTGCAACGCAATTTCCTCAAGATGTTGCTTGAAAGCGACTCGGAGATTCGAGTCGTCGGCATGGCAGAGAACGGCGCGGAAGGAGTCCGGCTGGCGCTCGCGCTCAAGCCCGATTTGATCACCATGGACATTCGCATGCCGGTGATGGATGGGTTCGAAGCGACGCGCAAGATCATGCAGGCGCAGCCGACTCCGATTGTCGTCGTCAGCGCAAGCGTCGAAGCGCCCGATCTGGCGATCACGTTTAGCGCGATCAAAGCCGGCGCGCTGGAGGTCGTCGAGAAACCCGCGGTCGCCGAGAGCGCGGGTTTCGAGAAAATCCGGCAGCATCTCCTTGCGACCGTCAAGGGGATGGCGCTGGTCAATGTCACGCGGCGCAATCTGCCGGTCAGCCCGGCGGCGATCTCACCGCGCGTTCGCCGTCCGGCGCTGCGCGCGCCGCAAGTTGTCGTGATCGGCGCGTCGACGGGCGGACCGCTCGCCTTGAATATTTTGCTCAAGGCGTTGCCGCGCGATTTTGCGCTTCCCATCGTGATCATCCAACACATGGCGCTCGGTTTCATCCGGGGATTCGTCGATTGGCTGCAAACCGAAAGCGCGCTGCCGATTTTGATCGCGACCGAATATCAAAGGATCGAACCGGGCAAAGTTTATTTTCCGCCCGAGGATTCTCACCTGGTTTTCGCACGCCGCAGCGTACTGAGAATGACCAAGGATCCGCCAGTGAACTATGTGCGTCCTTCCGCCAGTGTCTTGTTCGATTCGACCGCCAAAGCGTATGGCGGCGAAGCGATTGGCGTGCTCTTGACGGGCATGGGCAGTGATGGCGCGACCGGGCTGCGCGCGATGCGCGAAAGCGGCGCATTCACGATTGCCCAGGATGAGGCGACGAGCACCGTTTATGGGATGCCCAAAGCCGCCGCGGAACTGGGTGCCGTGGATCAAGTTCTGCCGCTTGAAGCGATTGCTCCAATCTTGGTTACCATGATCAAGGTATGAGGAAGGTTACGGCGCAGTGGGTGATCTTACTTGGCAGCGCGAGTTTTCTGTTTCCATTGCTGCAACGCCTCCCGGTGCGTCGAGAACGCAAGTTGCTCGTCGTGAATTTCGTCGAGCGCATAAAATTTGACCTGAACCGAATCGCTGCCTGCGCGCGGCTCGCCGGCGATCACGCGCGCGGTGTAGACGACCAAGACGCCGGAACTCCCCTTCGGCGCGTGGTGAAACGACCACACGCCGAGCAGAGCGCCGATTTCGACGGTCAAGCCGGTTTCCTCCAGACATTCGCGCTGCGCGGTTTGCTCGAGCGTTTCGTCAATCTCCATAAAGCCCGAAGGCAACCCCCACAAACCCTTGCCCGGATTTTCCCCGCGCAACACCAGCGCGATTTTTCCATCCGCGCGTTCCGCGATCACGCCCGCTGCCGTCGGCGGATTGCGATAGACGATGAATCCGCACGCCGGACAGACCGGACGCGTATGATTCTCTTCGACCTCGCGCTGGACGAGCGCGTGCCCGCACCGTTCGCAAAATTTTGGTTCCACGCGCGTCATTGTAATCGAGAATTCGGCGTAGGACAATTTTGCAAAATTGTCCCGCCAACCCGTCAAACGTTTTGCGAATCGCGCCAATTTGAGTTATAATGCCCCCCGAACCATCGCAGACAAGGAGAAGCGTGCGCGCGTTGATCACTGGAATGAACGGCTTTGCCGGTAGCCACCTGGCTGATTTTTTGTTGACTCAGCCGGGCATGCAACTCTTTGGCGCGGGCATCGGCGCGACGGCGAACATCGCGCATGTGATCGAGCGCGTCACCTTCACCCTCGGCGATTTAACCGATGCGCGTTTTTGCGAAATGCTGCTGGCGCAGACCCAGCCCACGCATATTTTCCATCTCGCCGGACAAGCGTTCGCACCGGTGTCGTGGCAAGATCCGTGGACGACGTTGGAGATCAACCTGCGCGCGCAAGTGAACGTTCTGCACGCCGCCGCGCGTATGCAATCGGCGGCGCGCATCCTCGTCATCGGCTCGATGGACGAGTACGGGCGGATCGAGCCGCGCGATTTGCCGATTGCCGAAGAAACTCCGCTGCGACCTGACAGCCCGTACGCCGTGAGCAAGATCGCGCAAGATTTTTTGGGGCTGCAATATTTTCTCAGTCATCAACTGAACGTCGTCCGCGCGCGCCCGTCCAATCACATCGGCCCGCGGCAGAACGAGCAATTCGTCACGTCGAATTTTGCCAAGCAGATCGCGGAAATCGAAAACGGCGCGCGCGAACCGGTGCTGCGCGTCGGCAATCTGGACGCGCAGCGCGATTTTACCGACGCGCGCGACATGGCGCGCGCGTACTTTCTCGCGCTCGAACGCGGCGCGCCCGGCGAGGTGTACAACATCGGCAGCGAGCGCGCGGTGACGATTCAATCCGTCGTCGAACTGCTGCTGCGGCAGAGCCATGTCGCGATTCGCGTCGAGCAAGACCCGGCGCGGCTGCGTCCTTCGGACACGCCGACGCTCATTTGCAACGCGGCGAAATTTCGCGCGCAGACCGGTTGGACGCCGACGATCCCGCTGGAGCAGAGTTTGCGCGATATTTTGAACTATTGGCGAAACCAAGTGAAAGGAAACAAAGAGTGACGAAGAAACGCGCCTTGATTACCGGCGTCACCGGACAGGATGGCAGTTACCTTGCCGAATTTCTGTTGAAGCAAGGGTACGAAGTGATCGGCATGGTGCGCCGCACTTCGACGATCAACTTTGAGCGCATCATTGATATTCAGGATAAAATTACAATCGTCCAGGGTGATTTGCTTGATCCGAGTTCGCTGGTGGATGTTATTCGCGAGCATCGCCCAACCGAAGTGTACAACCTCGCCGCGCAATCGTTCATTCCGACATCGTTCAAACAACCGGTGCTGACCGGCGAATTCACCGCGCTCGGCGTCACGCGTCTCCTCGAAGCGATTCGGATGGTGGATCCAGAGATTCGCTTTTATCAGGCGTCGTCGTCGGAAATGTTCGGCAAGGTCGTCGAGGTTCCGCAGAAAGAGACGACGCCGTTTCATCCGCGCAGTCCGTACGGCGTCGCCAAAGTGTACGGACATTGGATCACGGTCAACTATCGCGAATCGTACAATCTGTTCGCGGTGTCGGGTATACTTTTCAACCACGAATCGCCACGGCGCGGTTTGGAATTTGTCACGCACAAGGTTACGTACAACGCGGCGAAGATCGCGCTCGGTCTCGCCGATAAATTGCCGCTCGGCAACCTGGATTCGCAGCGCGATTGGGGTTGGGCGCCGGATTACGTGCGAATGATGAACTTGATGCTGCAACAAGATCATCCCGAAGATTATGTCGTCGCGACTGGACGTACCCACTCGATCAAACGCTTGTGCGAGGTCGCGTTCGGTTGCGTGGATTTGGATTGGCAGCGTTACGTGTACGTGAATCAAGCCGACCTGCGCCCCGCCGATGTGGATCTGCTCATCGGCGATGCGACGAAAGCAAAAACGAAACTGGGTTGGGAGCCAACCGTCACGTTCGAGCAGATGATCGAAAAGATGGTCGAGGCGGATCTCGCCGCGTTGAAAAAGCAGCATCATTTGTAGGGGCGCAATTCGATTGCGCCCGTACACAAATTGCCTTGCGCCCGTACGAAGGATTTCGATGAACGCGCGTGTGCGTGCCCGCGTAAAAAAAATCGTCAATGCGCTCAAGCCGTATGATCCCGAACGCGTAATTCTGTTCGGCTCGGCGGCGCGTGGCGACGCGGACAAGGACAGCGACATTGACCTCGCGATCATCAAAGAGACGCGCGCGCGCTTTTTGGATCGGCTGGGGACGGTGTACGATCTGATCGCGCCGGATTTCGCGATGGATGTTTTGGTGTACACGCCCGCCGAGTTTGCGCGGATGCGCGACGAAGGAAATTCGTTCGTCGAAGAAATCCAACGCGACGGCATCGTAATCTATGAACGCGCCAAACGCGCGTTGCGCGAGTCTCGACCTCCCGGCTGGGCAGGCGATGGATTCAGAAAAAAACGCGCGCAGGAAGAAGGTCGCCGCTGGTTGGAACAAGCCAAGTCCGATTTGGCAGTCGCCAAGTGGAACGCGCAAGGGGGATTTCATTCCGCCGCGTGTTTTTGGGCGCAACAAACGGCTGAACGCGCGTTAAAGGCATTTTTGTATTTTCGAGGCAAACGGCGCGTGACCGGACATTCGGTTGCGGCGCTGATCAAAGAATGTAAAACGTTGGATCCGGATTTCGATACGCTCGGCAAACCGGTGACGCGGTTGGATCGATACTACATTCCGACGCGTTATCCGAACGGGGTGCCTGACGGAGTTCCCGCCGAACTGTACGATGCGGATGAATCGGGAGAGACGATTCAGTCGGCTGAAACGGTCTTGAGTCTCGTCGCCAGGAAAATTCAAGTTTGATGATACGGAATGTCTGACTCGCAAAAACTCTTCGGCACCGACGGCATTCGCGGCATCGCGAATCAATTTCCGCTCACGCCGGAATTTATCACGCACATCGGCAGCGCGCTCGGCGAAGTGCTGGGACGCGCGACGCGCAAACCGCTCGCGCTGATCGGACGCGATACGCGCGTGAGCGGCACGATGATCGAAAGCGCGCTCGCCGCGGGCTTGATGGCGCAAGGATTCGACACGCTGCACATCGGCGTGCTGCCGACGCCGGGGATCGCGTTTCTCACGCGCGCGCTGAACGCGCGCTGCGGCATTTCGATTTCCGCGTCGCACAATCCATTCGACTATAACGGCATCAAAGTTTTCGGCGCGGACGGTTTCAAGATTCCGGACGAACACGAGAATAAAATCGAAACGCTCGCGCAGACCGAGCGCGACGACATCACGCGCGCGGTGATCGGCTCGATGGGACAGCGGCGCGACGATGGCAAACACATCGGCGCGTACGTCGATTTCTTGCTCGACGCGGTCGGACGCCAGCCGATTTTGCGCGGCGCGCGCGTCGTCGCGGACTGCAACAACGGCGCGACGTTCGAACTTGCGCCGCGCGTTTTGCGCGAACTCGGCGCAGACGTGATCGCGCTGAATCATCAG
This sequence comes from Candidatus Aquidulcis sp., assembly GCA_020723345.1. Lineage (GTDB taxonomy): Bacteria > Chloroflexota > Anaerolineae > UBA4142 > UBA4142 > VGOB01. The sequence continues at coordinate 29,950 of DYJA01000033.1, forward strand.
CCGGATGGACTCAACATCAATCACGGCTACGACGCGCTCGAACCGCGTCTTTTGCGCGAAACGGTTTTGCGCGAGCGCGCGAATTTCGGCGTGCAGTTCGACGGCGACGGCGACCGCGCGGTGTTCGTCGACGAGCGCGGCAATTTCGTCGACGGCGATTTCGTGCTCGCGATTCTCGCGCGCGATTTGAAAGCGCGCGGCAAGTTGAACAATCACGCGGTCGTTTCGACTGTGATGGCGAACATCGGCTTGGAAAAATCGCTGAACGACGCCGGGATCAAAATGGAACGCACCGTCGTCGGCGACCGCTGGGTGACCGAGCGGATGCGCGCGCTCGACGCAGTGATCGGCGGCGAGCAGTCGGGGCACATTATTTTTTTCGACGGCGGGCACACGACCGGCGACGGTTTGTACACGACGCTGCGGCTCGCGGAGGTGATCGTGCGGAGCGGCAAGACGCTGTCGCAACTCGCGGCGTGCATGACGCGTTATCCGCAAGTGCTGGTGAACGTGCGCGTGCCGCGCAAACCGCCGCTCGATCAGTTTCCGCCGATTCAGGACGCGATCGCGCGCGCGAACGCCGCGCTCGGAACCGACGCGCGAATTCTGGTGCGCTACTCTGGCACCGAAAATCTCGCGCGCGTAATGATCGAAGGAAAAGACGCCGCGGCGATTGAACGCGAAGCGAACGCGATTGCGGCGGTGATACAGGAAACAATCCAGTGAACAGTATTCAGTTTTCAGTGTTCAGATGAGATGGACTGAATACTGAGAACTGAATACTGAATACTACACTTGAGGACAACGATGCCCACAAAAATTATTTTTGGCACAGACGGCTGGCGCGGCGTGATCGCCGAAGATTATACGTTTGAAAACGTGCGTCGCTGCGCGCAAGGGATGGCGGCGTACTTGATCGCGACCGGACAAACGACGCGCGGTCTGGTCGTCGGCTACGACACGCGTTTTGAATCCGAGTTGTTCGCGCAGGCGGTCGCGGAAGTTGTTGCCGCGCACGGGATCAAGGTGTACTTGGTGGATCGCCCGACGCCGACGCCGGTCATTTCATACGCGATTCTCGCGCAGCACGCGCACGGCGCGGTGAACATCACGTCGAGTCACAATCCGCCGATCTGGGGCGGCTTTAAGGTGCGCGCCGATTACGCGGGCGCGATTGCGCCGGAAGGGTTGAAGCACATCGAGACGCTCATTCCGCCGCCCGAAGAAATCAAGCGCGTCAAATTCGACGACGCGCGCGCGCAGGGGCTGATCGAAATCTTCGATCCCAAACCGGCGTTCTTGAAACAACTCGACAAACTTGTGAATATTGATCCGCTCCGCAAAGCCGGTTTGACGGTCGCCGTGGATTCGATGTGGGGCGCGGGGATAGGCTGGTTCAAAGATTTGCTCGCGGGCGGTACGACGCGCGTCGCCGAAATCCACGATTATCGCAATCCCGCGTTTCCGGAAATGAATAACCCGGAACCGATTCCGCCGAACGTCAATCATTTGATGGAACTTGTCAAGCGCGAACGCGCGCACGTCGGCATCGCGACCGACGGCGACGCGGATCGCATCGGCGGTTCGACGGAAAAGGGCGTGTTCATTCACCAGTTGCAAATGTACGCGCTGCTCGCGTTATACTTGCTGGAAGTGCGCGGACAGCGCGGCGCGATTGTGCGAACGCTCAACACGACCGTGATGCTCGACAAACTTGCCGCGCGCTTTGGGGTGCCGCTGCACGAAACCGGCGTCGGTTTCAAGTACGTCGCGCCGAAAATCGTCGAGACGCACGCGCTCATCGGCGGCGAAGAATCGGGCGGGTACGCGTTCCAGGGTCACATTCCGGAACGTGATGGCATCGTCGCCGGATTGTATTTGCTCGATCTCGTCGTGCAAACCGGCAAGACGCCGTCGCAATTACTCGATCATCTTTTTGAATTAGTGGGGCCGCATTATTACGAACGGATCGACACCGATTTCCCGGAAGAACAGCGCGGCGCGATCATGGCGCGTTTGCAAAGCGCGCAGCCGAGTGCGATTGCCGGATTTAAGGTGACCGGCATCAATTTGATGGACGGTTTCAAATATTTGCTCGACGACGGCGGCTGGATGTGTATTCGCTTTTCCGGCACCGAGCCGATCATGCGATTCTACGTTGAAACGACGCAAGACAATCGACGCCGCGATATTCTGGACGCGGGCTTGAAATTAGCGGGGTTGAAATAAACATGGCAAACGTCAAAGTCGTCACCGATAGTCTGGCGGACATTCCTGCCCCGTTGATGAAAGGGCTGGACATTACGATCGTCCCGTGTACGGTTCAGATTGGCAACAAATCGTACCGCGACAAACTCGATCTGAACATCGCCGATTTTTATCGGATGATTGCGGCGACGCCCAAGCCACCCACGACGTCCAATCCCGCGACCGGCGTTTTCGAAGATGTGTTTCGCCAACTCGCGCGCACGTCGCGGCAAATCATTTCGATTCACGTCGCGAGCTCGTTGAGCGGCACGTTCAATTCCGCGCGGCTCGCGGCGGAGACGGTCAAGCAATACACACCGGCGATGATCGAAGTCATCGACTCGCAGCAATTGAGCATGGCGCAGGGCTGGCTCGTCGTTCAGGCGGCGCGCGCGGCGGCGCGCGGCGCGAACCTGATGCAGATCATCGAAATGGTCGAATCGTTGCGCGACCAGCCGCGGCTGATCGCGATGCTCGACACATTGGATTACGCGCAGCGCAGCGGGCGGTTGGGCAAAGCCGCGTCCCTGGTCGGCGGCGTGTTGAACGTCAAGCCGCTCCTCGCGCTTACGCGCGGCGAGGTGCTGCCGCTCGGCGTCGCGCGCACGCAGCAACACGCGCTCGAACGTTTGGTGGAAATCGCGTTGCAACAAGGTCTGGGGCAAGAAATGGCGATAGTGCATTGTTACGCCGAAAACCTGGCGCGCCGCCTCAAGCAATTGATGATGACGCATTTGCCGGAGCAACAGATCACGATTGCCGAGACCGGTCCCGTCTCCGGCACGCACGTCGGACCCGGCGTCGTCGGGCTGGCGTGGCTCGCGCCGAAATAAGCACATTGTCATTTCGAGCGGAGCGAGAAATCTCCGTGCTGCCAATCGAGATTTCTCGCAAAGATCGCTCGAAATGACAATGCGGTAAGAATTTGATGTTGATCGACGCGCACTGCCATTTGGACGACGACGCGCTCGCGCCCGATCTCGACGCGGTGATCGAACGCGCGCAAGACGCGGGCGTGCGCGCGATCATTACTGCCGGCGCGGATGTCGCGTCGAGTCGCGCGGCAGTCGCGTTGGCGGAACGTTACGAAATCATTTACGCGGTTGTCGGAATCCATCCGCATCACGCGGAAACATTCGATGACGACACTTTTGAGGCAATCGGCGAGTTGGCGGCGCGGCGCAAGGTCGTCGGCATCGGCGAAATCGGTTTGGATTTTCATTACGCCGACGGCGCGCCGCGCGAACTGCAAGAAAAGATTTTTCGCGCGCAGCTCGATCTCGCGGCGGAACTCGGCAAGCCGGTCGTCATTCACGACCGCGACGCGCACGCCGCGGTGATGAATATTTTGCGTAGGAGCGTTCAATTGAACGCCCCCACAAAACCGCGCGGCATCTTGCATTGTTTCTCCGGCGATTTGGCGATGGCGCGTGAAGCAATCGATCTGGGTTATCTCATTTCATTTGCCGGTAGTGTGACGTTTAAAAACGCGCCGCGCCTGCGCGCATTGGCAGCGGAATTGCCGCTCGAATCGGTCGTCGTCGAAACGGACGCGCCGTACTTGTCGCCATTGCGCGGCAAACGCAATGAACCGGCGAACGTTGTGCGCGTCGCCGCAAAAATCGCGGAACTGAAAAAGATCGACACCGCGCTCGTCGCGCGAACTACGACGAATAATTGCAAAGTAATATTCGGCTTATCTATACGTGAGTGAGGATTTTGTGAGCATCAATCAGATTTTAGCGCCAGTGCAAGACGAGCTGCAACAAGTCGAAGCGCGCTTGCGGCAAGCGGTGCAAGTTGAATATGTGCCCTTGGCAAATGTGTTTGAGTTGTTGATCGGCAGCGGCGGCAAACGGATCCGTCCGGCGTTGTCGATTTTGGCGACCAAGTTTCATCCGACCAAGTCGGAGGAAATGTTCACGCTCGCGATTTCGACGGAACTCGTTCACGCGGCGACGTTGATCCACGACGACTTGATCGACAAATCTTCCGTGCGGCGCGGCAGTCCGACGATCAACTCGCGCTGGAGCGGCACCGCGACGGTGCTGGCGGGCGATTTTTTGCTCGCGCGCGCGGCGGACATTGCGGCGAGCATCGAAAATTTTCGCGTGATGCGAATTTTTGCGCGAACGCTGATGACGATCTGCGAAGGCGAGATTCGGCAGGATTTCGCGCGCGCGCAGTGGCCCCCCGACCGCGCCGAATATTACCGGCACATCGAAAGCAAGACCGCGTCGTTGTTTGTCGCGGCGACGGAAGGCGGCGCGATTTTGAGCGGCGCGCCGGAAAACGAGATCGCCGCGCTGCGCGCGTACGGGCGCAACTTGGGCATGGCGTTCCAAATGGTGGACGACATTCTCGATTTCACGGCGGACGAAAGCAAACTCGGCAAGCCGGTCGGCAGCGATCTGCGGCAGGGCACGTTCACGCTGCCGGTCTTTTATTATCTCGAACAGGACGCGCACGCGCGGGCGCTGGGCGATTTTGCAAGCGTGGACATCGAGCGATTGATCGACGCGATTCGTAATTCCCCGGCGATTGCTGCGGCGAAAGCCGAGGCGCAGCGCGCCGCGCAAACCGCGCGTGACGCGCTCGCGATTTTCGCCGACAACATCTATCGCCGCGCGCTGTTCGATCTGGCGAATTACGTGATCGAACGCACGCTGTAAATTGTCCTGAGCAGAACGAAGTGTAGTCGAAGGATGGACATTTCAATCATCGTCGTCAGTTGGAATGTGCGCGATCTGCTGCGGCAATGCCTGTATTCAGTATTCAGTATTCAGTATTCAGATGTCAAGTCACTGATTACTGAATACCGAAAACTGAACACTGAAGTCATCGTCGTCGACAACGCGTCATCCGATCACACTGTCGAAATGCTGCACGCCGAATTTCCAGACGTGCGCGTGATTGCGAATACTGAGAACGCGGGATTTAGCCGCGCGAATAACAAAGCCCTTGCGATCGCGCAGGGGCGTTATCTTTTTCTGCTCAACCCCGACACCGAATTGCGCCCCGGTGCGCTGCAAACGCTGTACGATCACGCGGAAGCGCAGCCGCGTGTCGGCATCATCGGACCCCAACTTTTCTACGGCGATGATTCGCTCCAATCGTCGCGGCGGCGCTTTCCCACGCTTGCCACCGCGTTTCTCGAAGCGACCAAGTTGCAGCAATGGTTTCCGCGCAATCGCGTGCTGACGCGCTATTACATGCTCGACACGCGCGACGACGCGACGCAAGAAGTAGATTGGATCAACGGCGCGGCGATGTTCGTGCGGCGCGCGGTGTACGATCAGATCGGCGGCTTGGACGAAGCGTTTTTCATGTACTCGGAAGAACTCGATTGGTGCTATCGCGCCAAGCGCGCGGGCTGGCAAATTGTTTATTTGCCGACCGCGCAGGTGACGCATTACGAAGGCAAATCGTCGGAGCAAGTGGTCGCGCAGCGCGACATTTATTTTCATTCGAGCAAGGTGCGCTTTTTTCGCAAGACGCGCGGCGCGTTCGTCGCGGAAATTTTGCGCGCGTTTTTGCTACTGATGTTTGTGTACCAAATCGCGGAAGAAGCGGCGAAGTGGGTGATGGGACACAAGCGCGAAATGCGCGCGGCGCGGCTGAAGGCGTATTGGCATGTGGTGAAAAGCGGAATTGCATAATCATCCCAAGTGATGTATAGTTGTGGCAAAGATGAACCGCTCACGAGATTGGCTCGCGCAGGCGTTGCGCGATCTGGAAAAAGCAAAAACCGATATCCAGTTCGAATACTGGGAATGGGCGTGCTTTACCACACAGCAGGCAGCCGAAAAAGCGGTCAAAGCACTGCACATGGCGCGCGGCGCGGACGCGTGGGGGCACGCGATTACGCCGATGCTGCGCGCGCTGAAAGATTTGAATGTTCCGCCGCGTTTGATCGAGCAAGCCCAACTCCTGGATACATTTTACATTCCAACGCGTTATCCCAACGGTTTTCCCGAAGGCAAGCCCGCGGATTATTTCAACGCGCCGAAAGCGCAAGAGGCGTTCGATGCCGCCAGTGCGATCATTCGATTCTGTCAAGATCATCTCGCTCGACCGTGACGCATTGCTGGCGCGTTTGCGCGCGATTGCCGCGCGGATTCGGCAGGAGCAGCAGGAGGTCGAAGAGATTCGCGCGTTCGGTTCGCTCGCGCGCGGTGACGCGACGGGCATCAGCGACGCGGACGTGTTGATCCTGTTGCGCGAGTCCTCCGAATCCGATCCCTTGCAGCGTATTCGCGCGTTTCTGCGGTACTTCGATCTGGAGCGCGGCGTCGATCTCTTGGTGTACACCCGCGCAGAGTTTGAACAACAACTCGCTTTGCAAAATCGATTCCTGCAAAACATTTGGCGAGAAAGTATTTCACTCTGATTCTATGCGCGTCCTCTTCCTCACCGGCGAATTTCCTCCCATGCAAGGCGGCGTCGGCGATTGCACGCACGAGATCGCGCGCGGACTCGCCGCGCGCGGCGCGGATGTGCGCGTACTAACATCTACAAAGGCTGACACGCATCACGCATCACGCATCACGGTTCTGCCCATCGTCAAAAACTGGGATTGGGCAAATCTCCGCGTCATCGCGCGCGTCATCCGCGATTTCGCGCCGGACATCGCGCACATTCAGTACCAAACCGGCGCGTTTGCGATGCGCCCCGCGATTGATTTCGCGCCGCGTTGGCTCCATTTCCTCCCCTGTCTACGGGGGAGGGCTAGGGTGGGGGTCGTCACAACATTTCACGACTTGCGCGTGCCGTACCTTTTCCCCAAAGCCGGGCGCGTGCGCGAGTGGGTCACGCGCGAACTCGCGCGTTCATCCGACGCCGTCATCGCGACCAACGACGAAGATTACGCGCGCCTTTTGACTTGGAACTTGCGGCTAGCAACATTGATCCCCATCGGCTCGAATATTCCAACAAACGAACCAGCCAACTATCAAACTGCGGCTTGGCGAAAACAACTTGGCGTTCGCGATGGCGAGATTTTGCTTTGCTACTTTGGTTTTCTCAACGAAAGCAAAGGCGGCGAAACGCTCATCCGCGCGCTCGCGCTCGTCCCAAACGCGAAACTGTTGATGATCGGCGGACAAGTCGGCGCGAGTGATCCAACCAACCTTGCGTATCTTTCCAAAGTCCAATCTCTAATCTCCAATCTCCAACTAACTGATCGCGTTCTTTGGACAGACTATACGCCACCGGAAATCGTCACCGCGAATTTCCGCGCGGCGGATCTGTGCGTCTTGCCGTACCGCGACGGCGCGTCGTATCGGCGCGGGACGCTGATGGCGGCGCTGGCGCACGGCTGCGCGCTTGTCACGACGATGCCGCGCGTAGGGGCGAAGCATTTGCCTCCTTCGACTGCGCTGCGCTCCGCTCAGGACGAGGCAAATGCTTCGCCCTTACCGGCATTGCGCGACGGCGAAAACTGCTTGCTCGTTCCGCCGGACGACCCGCGCGCGCTCGCCGACGCGATTCAGCGCGCGGCGGCTTCGCCGGAACTGCGCGCAAAAATCGGCGCGGGCGCGCGCGAACTCGCGCAGCATTTTACCTGGGACAAGATCGCGCAGCAGCATTTGGAATTGTATCGGCGAATTGCGAATGGCGTATAGCGAATCGCGAATGGCAAATCGCGTATGACGAATGGCGATTCACGCAAGATGCAAGACGCAATACGCATCCTTCGACTCCACTTCGTTCCGCTCAGGACGCACTACGCTTCGCGTTTCCCCAACCGCGTTTTACTTTTCCGCGCAAACGGGTGTATAATACAAATGTTCCAATATGAGCACCCGAAAACCTCGCGCCCGATCAACTTCAAAACAAGAACCCAAACCCAGCAAACCGCTCCTGCGACTCGATCCCGATCGCTGGGAAGAAATCGCCGCGATTGGAATTTTGATTCTCGCCGCGCTCACCGCGCTCGGCGCATTCGATCTGAGCGGCGGAGTTTTCCTGAAGGTCTGGACGCAAATGCTCCAGGCATTGTTCGGCTGGGGCGTTTATTTCGCGCCGCTGCTTTTGCTCGGCTTGGGCATCTGGCTGATTCTCGACGCGCTCGACAAAACCTGGAACCTGGGTTGGGAGCGTCCCATCGGCATCGGTTTGCTGTACCTCGTCGGGCTGATGATTTTGCACTGGCTCTCCGCGCCGACTGATCCGACGCGTCAACCCGGACCCTTTCAAGGCGGCGGCGTGATCGGCTGGATGATCTTGTCCGCGCTCGTCGGCGCGTTCGGCGCGATTGGCGCGGCGCTCGCGCTGCTTGCCGCGTTCGGCGTCACGCTGATTTTGCTGTTCAACATTTCGCTGCCGGAAATCGCGCGCCGCGTCTTTTATCTCGCGCGCATCCTCAAGAATTTGCCGCAAGAACTCGCGCGATTCCGCGCCAAGCCCACTGCGACTACCGCGCCGCCACCTGCCCCGCCGCGTCTCGATTATCCCCAAGTGCCAACCACGCGCGCACCAGCCGCGCGACCGGCGCGCGAACCGGTCGCGCCGCGTCCCGCGCCGCCGATGCCAACTCCGGGCACACCGACAGCAAAAAGCGAAATGCCGCGCGGCGCGCTGCCCGCGCACATCATCGGCGGTGATCCGCTCGCGGCGACACCGGCGATTCCGCGCGAATGGAGTTTGCCCGACATCACGCAAATTCTGGAAGAGAGTACCGAGAACGAAATCAATCAGCAGGAAATCCGCGAGCGCGTCCACAAAATCGAAGAGACGCTCGCGCATTTCGGCGTGCCCGCCAAAGTGCTCGAAGTGAATCAGGGTCCGACGATCACCCAGTTCGGCGTTGAACCTGGGTTTGTCGAGCAAAAAGGCGTGGACGGCAAAGTGCATCGCGTCAAGGTCAAAGTGAGCCGCATCAGCGCGCTGCAACACGATCTCGAGCTCGCGCTTGCCGCCGCGCCGATTCGCATCGAAGCGCCGGTGCCGGGCAAAAGCATCGTCGGGATCGAAGTGCCGAATTCGCAGATCGCGACCGTCAGTTTGCGCGGCGTGATGGAATCCGATTCGTTCAAGGCGATCAAATCGAAACTCAAGATCGCGCTGGGGCAGGATGTCGCCGGTCAGCCGATTTGCGCGAATCTCGATTCGATGCCGCACTTGCTGATCGCGGGCGCGACCGGTTCCGGCAAGTCGGTGTGCGTGAATGCGATCATCGGCTGTCTGCTTTGCACGACGACGCCGGACGAAATCAAATTCGTGATGGTGGACCCCAAGCGCGTCGAGTTGGTGAATTTCAACGGGATTCCGCATTTGCGCGAGCCGGTCGTCGTCGAAATGGACCAAGCGGTTGCCGCGCTGCAAGCCGCGGTCGCGGAAATGGATCGGCGCTTTCAGTTGTTCGCGAAACGCGGCGCGCGCAACATCGACATCTACAACCACATGGTCGAAGGAAAACCGGACGCGGAGCGACTGCCGTACCTCATCGTCATCGTGGACGAACTTGCGGATTTGATGATGATTTCGCCGGAAGAAGTTGAAAAGGCGATCACGCGCCTCGCGCAAATGGCGCGCGCGACCGGCATTCATTTGATTCTCGCGACGCAGCGCCCCTCGGTGGACGTGGTGACCGGGCTGATCAAGGCGAATTTTCCATCGCGCCTTTCGTTCGCGGTGACGAGTCAGATCGATTCGCGCGTCGTGCTCGATACGCCGGGCGCGGAGAAATTGCTGGGACGCGGCGATATGTTGTACATGGCAAGCGATTCGTCGAAACTTGTGCGCTTGCAGGGTTGCTTCGTTTCGGATCGCGAACTGGACAAGTTGGTCAAGTACTGGATCGACCTCGCGCCACCGCAGCCGGAAAAGAAAATCGTTGAGCCGGAAGTTGACGAAGACGAGTACTTGCAGCCGCCGTTGTGGAATGGCGTGGTCGCAAAAAAATCCGAAACGGGCGAAGACGATTTGCTGCCGCAAGCCATCGCGATCGTGCGGCAGAGCAGCCGCGCGTCGGTCTCGTTGTTGCAGCGCAAACTCCGCATCGGTTATTCGCGCGCGGCGCGCTTGATCGAATTGTTGGAAGAAAAAGGAATCGTCGGACCCGACGAAGGACCGACGAAAGGGCGCGCGGTGTTGGCGACCATCGACAACAGAACCCAGATCACAGATCACAGACCGCGCCGCACAGACAAATCGGTCGCGCGCGCGCGTACACCGCAACGCAAGTTTGAAGAGAAAGACGATTTTGAAGATTGGACGGAAGAGGACTGGGAGGATTTAGGGAAGGGGTGATTTTACAAATTTGTCCTCCATCGAATTTTGTGCTATAGTCAGGATGGACGCTGGCAGTAGCGTCGGCTATCATATCGTTCAACCGCAGGGCTGCGGACTCGCCGGTGCTCGGCATCGATCGGTTGCCGCCATGGTTCTGCGGTTACACTTGTCGTTGAGATTCGTTGAAAGGAGAATTTCGTGAAGGAAAAAAGTTTGATCCTACTCGCGCTGACTGCGCTTGTCATTCTCGCGATGGGGTGCAGCGCGCCGCCTACGCCCACGCGTGTTCCCACGCCGACGATTACGCTGCCGCCGCCACCGCCGACTGCTACCCGAGTTCCGCCTTCGCCGACTGTGCCGCCGACCTTGACGCCGGTACCGGCTTCGCCGACGCCCGCCGCGCCGAGCGCGACGCCGACACGCACGCGCGCCGCGGTCGTCGCGACGGCGGTGGCGAAACCGACGATCGCGCCAACTGCTCCCCGACCTGCGAATCCGAAAGGAAGCATCGCGTACCATGTGAAAGAGGGCGGTGTGGATCGGATGTCCATCGTCGATGTCACAACGGGTGACGTGCGTCCGTTCGTTACCGTCGGACCCGTGATGGATCTGACGTTGGATGGTCACGGCACCAACGCGCACGCCGGCGAGTGGTCGACTGCGAGTTCCGCGTTTGCGTACATCTTCGCGGGCGCGCCGGGCGCGGCGAATATTTTGAAAATTCGCGACGGCGATAAAGAGGTCTCGCTCTACTCTTCCGATACCGGCGGCGGTTTGTCCAGCCCGACTTGGTCGTCGGACGGCAAGCGGATCGCGTTCATCAAGATGAGCGCGAACAAAGAAAATCCGACCTGGTCGTTCATCGTCATCAACAGCGACGGCACGAAGTGCGGCGATCAATTTGAATGTTACAACAATATTAGTCAGGGAGAACAGTATCGCGGCGGTATCTCATGGGGCAAGGAAAACTTTTTGACGATCAGTTACAATACCGCCGGCGCGCCGGATGTCTTCACGATTTACGCGAATGGACAAGGCGCGCGTAACGTAACCAACAATCCCGCCGACGACATCGCGCCGGTCTTTAGTCCCGACGGCAAATCCATCGCATTCACGTCGAATCGCGATGGCGGACAATGGCGCATCTACGTGATGAATGCGGATGGTACCAACGTTCGCCGACTGACGGCGGGCCCCCTGGATGTGACGCCGACGTGGTCGCCGGATGGAAACTGGATCGCGTTTGCGTCGACGCGCAGTGGTCAATTCGATATTTGGATGGTGGACACCCACGGCGGTAATCTCACGCAGATCACCAAGACCGGCGGCACGCATCCCACGTGGACGCGATAAACGATCTGCAAATCGAATGGCGCAGGAGTTTCTTCTGCGCCATTTTGATTGTGCCTTTGTTGTCATTTCGAGACGCGTTTTTCGCGTCGAGAAATCTCGTCATCGTGACACCAAGATTTCTCGCTGCGCTCGAAATGACACTTGTGTAATTGCGCGCGAATTTTACGCATTTTGATTTTTGTGCTATAAAAACAGCGAAGGAGTCTGCCTGTGAAAAAATATTTTGTTCTCGGCGCGCTGCTCGCGCTCGCGATGAGCACAACCGCGTGCGGCGCATCGCCCACCCCGACGCCCATTCCAATACCGACCGCGCTGCCGACCGCCACCGCAACCGTCCCGCCGACGCCGACTCAACTTCCTTCGCCCACGGCGATTCCATCCCTCTCGCTCGATCTGTTGAAGAACGCGGAATACGTCGTCGAAGGTCCGGCGAGCGGCAAAGCCAAACTCGTCAACGGGACGTATCAAGAAAAAATTCCCAACTCGTCCGCTCAGATGACGATTCGCTTTAGCGATATGCTTTCCGTCGGCGACTTGAATGGCGACGGCGTCGCCGACGCGGCGGTGATTGTGACTGCCAATACCGGCGGAAGCGGCACGTTCTACTATTTGTACGGCGTCCTCAACGATCACGGCGCGCCCAAGCCCTCCGCGCCGGAATCGTTGGGCGATCGCATCAAACTGAAATCGTTGACGATTCAGAACGGCGAAATCAGCGCGAACTTTTTGACGCAGGGTCCCAAAGATGCGATGGCGAACCCGACGCTCGACGCGACGCGCAAGTACCGTTGGCAAGACGGCAAACTCGTTTCGACGACGCCCGTTACGCCGACGTTGACGCGCGCGCCGACGAAGCCCGTGGTCGTCGCGACTCCCAAGCCCGTGCTGACCGCGACGCCCGTCGTCTTTCCCAAGTCCAAAGGGAGCATCGCGTACCACTGGAACGACAAAGGGATCGACCGCGTTTCGATCTACACGCTCAATACTGGGATGACGACGCCGCTCGTCGTCGCAGGCCCAAGTTGGGATATCGCCAACAAGACCTACGCGCGCATCGGCGATTGGTCGCCGGACAATAGTAAGTTCGCGTTCATCTTTGCCGGTACGCGCGACGCGGTCAACATTCTCAAGATCATCAATGTCCAAACGGGTGATGTGAGGGATCTCTATCCCGGCGAAAACACCGGCGGACTTTCCAGCCCTTCGTGGTCGCCGGATGGTACGCGCATCGCGCTGACGAGTTTTCTGTCGGACGGCAAAACGCGTGTACTCGTCATCCTCAACGCCGATGGTAGTCGCTGCACGACTGACAGTCTTTATTGTTTGTACAAGCGCGTCGGTGACGAACAGTACCGCCACGTTGCGTGGTCGAAGCAAGACCTGCTCGCCGTCGCGTTCAACACGACCGCGTTCAACGACATTTACACGATGAAAATCGACGGCAGCGACGTTCGCAATCTCACGAAGAGTCCGGCGGACAACACCGCGCCCGCGTGGAGTCCCGACGGCAAACTGCTCGCGTTTACCTCGAATCGCGACGGCAAGCCGCAGATCTATTTGATGAATCCCGACGGCACCGGTTTGCGTCGCCTCAGCAACGGCGTCTACGCCGACTTTTCGCCAACTTGGTCGCCCGATGGAAATTGGATCGCGTTCGCCTCGACGCGCGAAAATCAAACCGACGTCTACATGATGGACCGCAACGGCAACAACGTGACGCGTTTGACCAAAACGACCGGCGACCGTCCGGTTTGGACCAAGTAAAAAACATCGGGGCGTTCAATCGAACGCCCCGATGTTTTCACAAGATCAGCCACACACCCCACACTGCCAGCAGCGTGCCGACGGCGACTTTGGGCGTGACGCGCTCGCGCAAAAAGAAAACCGAAAGCGGCACGCCGATTAACGGCGCGGCGGTGTTGAGTAACGCCGCGCGCGCCGCGCCCGCGTAATCCACGGTGAGCGTCCACGTAATCATGCCAATCCCCGTGCTGTACATCGCCAGCGCGAGCAGGCGCGGCAGATTCTTGCGCGTGTAACCTTGCCACGTCTTTGCGCCGGCGTACCAGCGCGCGACGAGCGCGCTCCCCAGCGCCGCGACCGGCAGCCGGATCGCGTTGACGACGATGACGTGCGGCGATTCTTGCACGCCCATTTTCAGCATCGTCGTCGCGATTGCCCACAGTACGGCGGCGGCAATCGCGGCGAGCGTCGCGAGGCGCTGTACGCGCGCGTCCGTATGCGCCGTCGTTCCATTGCCCGGCGACAAAAAGTACACGCCGACCAAAACCAGTCCGGTGCCGATCATCGCGCTCGTGGTGATCTGTTCGCCGAGCAGCGGCACCGCAATCGCCCAGGTGAACAGCGGGTACGTGCCCGAAATCGGCAGCGCGCGCGACGCGCCGATGTGATTGAGCGACCAAAAGTACAGCATGTCGCCAATCGCGATGCCGATGATCGAAGAGACGGCGAGCAGAATCGCCGCGCTCGATGGAACTTGCGCGATTGCCTGCACGCCGCCGAAAAATGGCAGTAGTGCGAGCGCAAAAATCGCGCCGACGCCCATGCGAAACGCGTTGAACGACAGCGGATTGATCTCGTCCGCTTGCGCCTTGATCGCTAGACTCGTCGTCGCCCAGATGAACGCGCTGGTGAGACCCAGGATTATTCCAAGCACTATTGTTCACTCAAAAGGATGAAGGCAGAAGGATGAAGGATGAAAAATCTCTTTCATCCTTCATCCCTCATCCTTCTGCCTTACACTGCCGTTCTCCATTCAGGATATCGCGCGTCGATCTCGCGCACGATGTCGTGATACAACGCTTCAATCTGCCGCGTGATCGGTCCGATTGCGCCGTCGCCGAGCGTAAAGCGGTCAATCGAGGCAAGCGGCGTGATCTCGCTGCCGGTGCCGCACAAGAACGCCTCGCGCGCGACGTACAATTCCGTGCGATCCACTTCGCGCTCGACGACCTCGACGTGCAGTACCTCGCGGCACAGCCGGATGATCACGTCGCGCGTGATGCTTTCCAAAATGCCGCTCGTCGCCGACGGCGTAATCACTTTGCCGTCACGCACGATCATCAAGCACGCGCCCTGCGCTTCCGCAACCTTGCCGCTTGAATTGAGCATCAACGCGGAGTCGTAGCCGTTGCGCTTGGCTTCTTCCATGGCGTAGCGCGCGTTCAGATAATTCGACGATGCCTTGACGCGCGGCGGCATCATGTTATCCGAAATGCGCGCCCAGGAACTGACGCACGCGTGGACTGCCCGACCGCTTCTGACCGGTGCGGGGTTCGGCATCGTGTTGACGACGATGCGCGCTTGATCGTTCGACATGCCGCTGTACGACGTTGATTCGACGAACGCGAACGGACGGATGTAGACATTTTCGGCATAGTTGTTCGCGCGCACGAGCGCGAGAATGCCTTCCTTGATCGTCGCGGTCGCAATTGGTTGCTTCATGCGCGTCAACCGGATCGATTGCGCGAAACGTTCCAGATGCGCGTCGAGTTGAAAGACAAAGAGTTTGCGCGCATCCGCGTTCCAGTACGCGAGAATCCCTTCGTATACCAGCGACACGCCCGCGGTGCCGACCGCGGTGATGTGAATCGTCGCTTCGTTCCAGGGAACGAGTTTGCCATCCACCCAAACGAATTGCGGATTGTCCGCCATGTTGCCTCCGAAAGCGGCAGATAGCGAATGGCGTATGGCATATCGCCAATGACGACGCGCCATACGCCATTTGCCATAAGCCCTTCGCTATGTTTTGAGCGCCGCGCGTCTCACCAGATCCAACGCGCGCGTGATGATCCAGGTTTGCGAATAATCGCTGATGCCGCCGACGGGATAGGCGCGCGTGATCGTCCCCGCCGCGGTGGCGACTGCCATCGCACTTTTTCCGGTGTCTTCGGCGTACATATCTTGCCCGGAGTTGGTCGTCCCCAGCACGGCAATCGCAATGTCCGCGCTCGTCACGTTGCGAAATTGTTCCGCAATCGTCCCGGCGTTTTTCTCCGAAAGTTCGGTTACGTTGTCGAGCAGCATCGCGGATTTGATGATGCGCGATCCTTCGGGGCGCGAGCGTAGACGCTCCGCGATTTTCCCGGCGGTGTTCGTCTCCCCGAGCGCGATGCGCCAGTTGCGCGCGGCGAGCAGTCGCGCCGCGACTTCTTCGACCGTTTCGTCGCCTTCGCCGTAAATCCAATCGCCCAATCGTTCGCGGACGCGCGCTTCCATTTCCTTGATCAGCGTTTCGGCTTCCGCGCGCGTGCGCGCTTTTGCCGTGACGCGCACGTCGGTCTGCCCCGGATGCGCGAGCAAGCCGACCGTCGGATTTGTCGACGCTTCGAGATCGGTGATCTTTTCGTCCACCTGGCTCTCGCCGATCGCGCAGGTGCGGAGCGTTTTGCTGAGGATGATCCATTCGCCGCCGGTCTTTTCGCGCAGCCACGGCAAAATGCGCGTCTCCATCAAGTGCTTCATCTCGCGCGGCACGCCCGGCAGCGCAATGACGTACTTGCCTTGATGCTCGACGATAAAGACCGGCGCGGTGCCGACCGGATTTTCGATGGGCGTCGCGCCGCGCGGAATGTACGCTTGGCGCACGTTGTTCTCGCTCATCCCGCGCCCCCATTTTTCAAACAGGCGGCGAATCTGCGCGAGCAAATTTTCGTCCAGCACGAGATCGCGCTCGGTCGCTTTGGCGACGGCTTCGCGCGTCATGTCGTCCACGGTCGGACCCAAGCCGCCGGTCGTGATAATGACATCGGCGCGCGTGAGCGCGTGCTGAATCGCGTCGACGATGCGCCCGACGTTATCGCCGACGGTCGTGCGAAAATACAAATCGACGCCGACCTCGGACAGCCGTTCCGCGATCCAGACCGCGTTCGTGTCGGTGATTTGCCCGAGCAATAGTTCAGTGCCGATGGAGATGGTTTCCGCCTTCATAAATCTTGCTACACTCCTATTGCGTGAAACGTGATGCGTGAACGGAACACGCATCACGTTTCACTTGAACAAGTTGCTTATCAAGAACACTACATTCGCCGGGCGTTCCGCGAGCCGCCGCATAAAGTAGGGATACCAGTGCGTGCCGCACGGGACGTAGACGCGCATCGTGTAACCTTCCGCGACGATCTTGCGCTGCAAATCGGAACGGATGCCGTAGAGCATTTGAAATTCAAAGCGTTTGCGAGCCACGTTGTGCGCGGTGACGTACTCCTTTGCCCACGCGATAATTTTTTCGTCGTGCGTCGCGAGATCGAGATAGGCGCGATTGGTCGCGCCGTTCGAGTCGAAAAAGAGTTGCGCGAGTTTGATGTAGTTCGCGTCCACGTCTTTTTTCTGCGGAAACGCGACGGTTGCCGGTTCTTTGTACGCGCCTTTGCACAAGCGGACATTCGCGCCGAGCGCGATCAATTGCTTGAGATCTTCTTCGCTCCGATACAAGTAACTTTGCAGCACGATGCCGACGTTGTCGAATTCTTCACGCAGCGTTTTGAAGACGTTGAGCGTGACCTGGGTGTGCTGCGAGTCCTCCATGTCAATCGTGACGAGCGTGCCGACGTGTTTGGCGCGCGCCAGAATCTCCCGCAGGTTGGCGAGACACAAATCCGGGTCGATGTCCAAACCCATCTGAGTCAGCTTGACCGACACCTGGGATGCAACCTGGTTCGCGGCAATCGCAGCGAGCGCGCGCAGGTAACCGTCTTTCGCCGCGCGCGCTTCGGTTTCGTTCGTCACGCTCTCGCCCAGTTGATCGAACGTCGCGTCGATCCCTTGCGTTCTTAGTTTCTTGACAACTTGAATCGCTTCGTCAATCGTTTCTCCGGCGACGAAGCGCCGCGTCACGCGCCGCGACAGCGGAAAGCCGACGACGAAGCGGCGCACCCCCGCATTCGTGGACATGGCGAGAAACACATCGCGTAAAATTGGCATCGTATCCTCCTTGATTCGATGTGGACGGATGCGTGTCCCTCTTCCAGTTTCCAATATACTCCGATTCAAATAAAAGCGCAAACAAGAAAAGGGCGATTTTGTAGTTTGCCGATTCCGTGTATAATATTGTAGGCAAAAGACGTTCTCCAATTTCTCCTTTGCCTGTTTCCCCAACGGCAGATGTGCCGTTCAATGACGAACGTGGATTCAGTTTGAGAGGAGGTGATCGCATAACCTAAACCGTCACCTTGCGGCTCAACGAGTTTGATCAACCATCTAGGAGGAGAAAGAATGCGTACTCGAATTTTCGTAATCGTTGCCGTGTTGACCTTGGTCGCCCTCGCGCTCGGCGCGTGCGCCGCTCCCGCTCCCGCCACCACCGGCAAACTCAAAGTAGGTCTCATCACTGACGTGGGCGGCGTGAATGACAAGTCGTTCAACCAGTCTGCCTGGGAGGGCGCGCAAAAAGGCGCCAAGGAATTCGGCTGGGATGTCAAATTCATCGAATCGAAACAACCCACCGACTATGAAAAGAACATTGACCAGTTCGCGACCGAAAAGTACGACGTGCTCATCACCGTCGGTTTCTTGATGGGCGATGCGACCGCGGTCAAAGCCAAGCAGTATCCCAACATCAAATTCGCGATCGTCGACAATGCGTACTTCCCGACCAAGGGCGTGGCGTACTGCGATGACACCAAGAAGGATTGCTACGCGGATGGCGGCTTGACGAACGTCACGTCGTTGATGTTCCAGGAAGACCAGGTCGGGTTCCTCGCCGGCGTCCTCGCGGGCGGGATGACCAAGACCGGCACTGTCTGCACCGTCTCCGGCATGGAGATTCCCCCGGTCGTCCGCTTTGTCGTCGGATTCCAGAACGGCGCCAAGTACGCGAAAGCCGATGCCAAGACGCTGAACGTCTACATCCCTTCGTTCATCGATCCGGCGAAGGGTAAGGAAACCGGTCAGTCTATGATCGCCCAGGGCTGCGATGTCGTGTTCGGCGTCGGCGGCAACACCGGCAACGGCGGTTTGCTCGCGGCGAAGGAAAAGAACTTGATGGCGATTGGCGTGGACGTGGATCAGTACAACACGTACCCCGAAGTCAAAGGCGCGTTGCTCAGCAGCGCGGCGAAGAATGTGGATGCCGCCGTCTACAACTATCTCAAATCGGTCAACGACAAGTCGAGCAAAGCCGGCGTCTTGACCGCGAATTTGCAGAATGGCGGCGTCGGTCTCGCGCCTTTCCACGATTGGGACAGCAAGATTCCCCAAACTGTGAAGGACAAGATCAAACAAGCCACTGACGATTTGAAGAGTGGCAAACTCGCGACCGGCTACAAGTAGTTCTGACGACGCAAGACGACGCGTTCAATCACGAAGGGTGCTGTGCCAATCGGTGCAGCACCCGTTTTGCGAACCTGGTAGGATAAATTTCCACAATTTGTCCTGCGTTCCGCAAGGAGAAACAATGACGCCTGCCTTGCAAGCCACAGGTATCACCAAACGTTTTCCCGGCGTACTCGCCAACGCTCACGTGGATTTCGATTTGCAGCCGCGCGAGATTCACGGTCTCCTCGGCGAAAACGGCGCGGGCAAATCCACGTTGATGAACATCCTCTACGGGTTGTATCAGCCGGACGAAGGTCAGATCGCGATCAACGGCATGCCCACGCAGATCGCCAGCCCCCACGACGCGATTGCCCAGGGCATTGGCATGGTGCATCAACATTTCATGCTCGTGCCGCCGCTCACCGTCACCGAGAACATCATCCTGGGTCAAGAATCGCTCCAGCCCGCGACGCAATTCCTGGGTCAACTTTCC
>DYJA01000033.1:49559-59131 GCA_020723345.1 Candidatus Aquidulcis sp.
TCGACCGGCGCAGCGCGGCGCAACGCATCCGCGAACTCTCGCACCAGTACCGGCTCGACGTGGATCCGGACGCGTACGTGAAAGATTTGCCGGTCGGCGCGCAGCAGCGCGTCGAAATCGTCAAGGCGTTGTATCGCCGCGCCGAAACCCTGATCCTCGACGAGCCGACCGCGGTGTTGACGCCGCAAGAAGCCGACGAATTGTTCGTCATCATGCGCGAATTGGTGAAGCAAGGCAAGTCGATCGTCTTCATCACGCACAAACTGCGCGAGATGTTCGCGGTGACCGATCGGATCAGCGTGATGCGCGGCGGCAAGATGGTCGGCACGACGACGCCCCGGCAAGCGACTTCGGAAATGCTGGCGGAGATGATGGTCGGACGCCAGGTCATTCTCCAGATCGACAAACAAGCCGCGCAGCCCGGCGACGTGATCCTGCGCGTGGCGAATTTGCAGGCGCAAGACGACCGCCACGCGACGACGGTACACGATGTTTCATTCGAAGTCCGCGCCGGGGAAATTCTCGGCATCGCCGGAGTGCAAGGCAACGGGCAGCGCGAACTTGTCGAAGCGTTGACCGGATTGCGTCCCGTGGTCGGCGGACGCGTCACCCTGCTCGATCACGACACCACGCACGCGCCGCCGCGCGCGATCACCGAGTTCGGTACCGGACACGTGCCGGAGGATCGGCACAAACACGGCTTGGTGCTGACCTTCCCCGTGCGCGATAACCTGGTGCTGTGTACGTACTACGAATCGCCGTTTGCGCGCGGCGTGGAAATCGACGAAGCGCAAATCGAAAACGAGGCGCAGAAACTTGTCAGAGAATTCGATATCCGGACACCCAGCACCGGCACCCTCGTCGGATCGCTCTCCGGCGGCAATCAGCAAAAGGTGATCGTCGCGCGCGAATTGGATCGCCCGGTGAAATTGTTGATCGTCAACCAACCGACGCGCGGACTCGACGTCGGTTCCATCGAATTCATTCATCGCCGGATCGTACAAGCGCGCGACCGGCACACTGCCGTTCTGCTGGTTTCGGCGGAATTGGACGAAATCATGTCGCTCTCGGATCGGATCGCGGTGATGTACAAAGGACGGATTCTGGACACGCTCGACGCGCAGGACGCGACGCGCGAACAGTTGGGACTCCTCATGGCAGGCGTGAAAGGAGGCGTGCATGTCTAGCATCGCCGAAGGACGCGCCGCGCGAACTGACTGGCGCGCGATTTTGCTCCGCACGCTCGACGTGCTCAGTATGCCCGCGCTCGCGATGCTCTTGGGATTCCTTGGCGGCGCGATCATCATTTGGATCACCAGCGGCAGCATCGAGACAATCGGCGCGGCTTATGCGGGAATGATCAACGGCGCGTTTTTCAAACAACGCGGCTTTTCCGAAACGCTCGTCGCGATGACGCCGTACGTTTTCCTGGGTTTGGGCTTGGCGATTGGTTTCAAAGCCGGCTTGTTCAACATCGGCGTCGAAGGACAATTCTACATCGGCGCGATCAGCGCGGTGTGGACCGGCATCGCGTTCCCCGGTTTGCCGGCGATCATTCACCTGCCGCTCGTGATTTTGGCGGGCGCGTTGGGCGGCGCGATCTGGGCGGGCATTCCAGGATTTCTCAAGGCGCGTACCGGCGCGCACGAAGTGATCACGACGATGATGATGAATTACATCGCCTTCCGTTTTGCGGAGTTGGTGGTGAGCCTTCCGCTCCGCGATCCACTCTCGACCGCAGTGCAAACTTTGCGCGTCTCGCCGAACGCGGAATTGTGGTCCCTCTGGCAAATCCCGGAACGCTTGAGCGATCCGCTCAACGCGCTGGGCGTCGCGCTCTTTTTCGCGCTGGGTGCGTTTGTTATCGCGCGCTGGCGCGCGTCCTTCGACCCTTCGACGCGCTCAGGGCAAGCATTTGCTCAGGATGCGCGCCGCCGCGCCGTCGTCGGCGGAATCGTACTGGCGACCGGAGTGATCGCGTTCCTCGCGTTGCCGCCGCTCGTGAAAATTGGGTGGCTCTTCAACGACAAGTACGACCGCTTGCACATCGGCATCATCCTCGCGCTCGCCGCCGCGGCGGCGGTGTGGTGGCTGATGTACAAGACGACGCTCGGCTTTGAAATGCGAACCGTCGGCGCGAATCCAAACGCGGCGCGCTACGCCGGGATCAACATTTCGCGCAACATCATCCTCACGATGGCGCTCTCCGGCGCGCTCGCCGGGATCGCCGGAACGATTGAAGTGCTCGGCGTTTCGATCTGTCGCTGCTTGCCGCTCTTTTTCTCCAGCGGCTATGGCTTTGACAGTATCGCGCTCGCGCTCCTCGCCAAGAACAACCCACTTGGGATCGTCGGCGGCGCGTTCTTGTGGGGCGCGATGCGAAATGGCGCGGACTTGATGGAATTGAATTCGGGCGTGTCCAAGTACATCATTTCGCTGATCCAGGGTTTGGTGCTGTTGTTCGTCGCCGCGCCCGCCGTGGTGCGTTATCTCCTGCGGATGCGCGCGCCGAGCCAAGCGGAAGCCGAAGCGCCGCTGACGCGCGGCTGGGGATGACAACGAATGAGCAACGAATTGACCCAGGAGGGCAATGTGGCTCAGTACTCAGCAACGAATCCAAAGCGATTGGTTGATGATGGGCATGGCGATCTGACGTACCGAATCATTGGCGCGTGCATGGCAGTGCATAATGATTTGGGTCCAGGACACCGCGAAGTCGTATATCAGCGAGCACTTGCCAAGAAATTCGAGGAACTGGGAATCGAGTTTGAGGAACAAGTGCCATTGCCTGTAGTAGACGAACACGGTAACAAGATCATCGTTTACAAACCTGATTTTCGCATCAGACATTGTGTCTGGCTGGAAATCAAGGCACAAGGACATCCGCTGACAAGTGACGATGAAGCAAAATTGTTCGATTACTTTAGCGCGGATGAAAAGCAGACTTGCAATGTCGCGTTGCTCGTGAACTTTAGTAGACCCCGGCTAGAATGGGGACGCAAGTTTCCTCCCAAGAAGATAACGGATCATCTCAGAAAGAAATGGGGACAACGAATGGCGACAACGAATCGAAACGAATGAGCGAATGGCAAAGGAACATTCGTTTATTCGTTGTCCAAGAGGAATAGGATGAGAGACTTGATTGGTAGAAAAGGTGCGCGCCAGATAGTGTCCATCGTATTTATTGTTACTGGCGCGGTCTTGGTCTATTCGTTATTCGATGTCATCATCGGCGGCAAGTGCGATTCGAAATGCGTGATCGGCACGCTGAATCAGGCGATTCGCTACGCCGCGCCGGTCGCGCTGGCGGCGTACTGCGGCTTGATGTGCGAGCGCGCCGCCGTGATCAACATCGGCATCGAAGGCATGATGTTGACGGCAGCGATGGTGGGTTATGGCGTGAATGTTTACGTCTTTACGTGGCTGAAAGCCGGTGGAATGGAGCCGACTCTGGCCGGAGATGTGAGTCGCTGGGGCGCGCTCGCGCTCGCCGTTCTTTCGAGCGGTTTGATGGCGCTGTTGCACGGGATCGTCTCGATCCGATTCAAAGCCGATCAAATCATCAGCGGGACGGTGATCAACATTCTCGCGCTCGGCATCACCGGCTATTTCTATCGCCAATACCTCGCGCAAAATATTCCGCCGGGTCCCGGCACGTTCGCGCCGTTCGATATTCCGCTGCTCGCGCAAATTCCGATCCTGGGTCCGATCATTTTCCAGGGACAAAAGCCCATCGTCTATTTTATGATGGCGGTCACGCTGTTGATTCACTATACGTTGTTTTTCACGCCCTGGGGTTTGCGGACGCGCGCCGTCGGCGAAAATCCGCGCGCGGCGGACACGCTCGGCATCGACGTTTTGCGCGTGCGCTACGTCAACGTTTTGCTCGGCGGCGCGCTCGCCGGTTTTGCGGGCGCGTGGTTCACGCTCGAAGCCGTCGACGTGTTCAATCCGCAGATGACGAACGGCTTGGGTTTCATCGGTTTGGCGGCGATGATCTTTGGCAACTGGTCACCGTTCGGCGCGCTCGCCGGCGCGCTCATCTTCGGCTTGGGCAATACGATCACGACGACGATCAGCATCTTTCGTCCCGACATTCCGTCGCAGATTCCGCAGATGCTGCCGTACGTCTTGACGATTCTCGTGCTGACCGGGTTCGTTGGGCGCGCGATTCCTCCGGCGGCGGATGGGCAGCCGTACGAAAAGCAGTAGGCAGTGAACAGTGAACAGTGAACAGTAAACAGAGTAGGGAACGTTGCCGCAACGTTCCGTGCGCGAAACGTGGTATAATGCAAGCGATGACGGACGAAACATTTGCAGAATATTTGCCGGGAATTAAAAGGCGTTGGTTAGAAGAACAGCGCGGTTGGCAGACGCGTCGCGCGCGCGCGTGGGAACGCGCGCGCGGCGCGGCGGAAGTGTTGCGCCGGTTCGGCGCGACGCGCGTGCTGGCTTTTGGCTCGCTCACGCGCGCGGGGCGGTACGATGCGCGCTCGGATATTGATCTGGCGGAGGAAGGCATCCGCGACGAGGAATTTTGGCGCGCGTATGCGGAAGCGACAGAAGCGGCAGATGATTTTGAACTTGACGTGGTGGATGTAGCGCACTGTCCACCGGAATTGCGCGCAGCCATCTTGCGCGAAGGAGTTCCATTATGATTCCGCGTTATCAAGTCTTTCGCCAACGCATCACCGATGAGTGGCGCAATATTCGTCGCGCCGCTGAAAAAGCGCAACACGCCTTCGCGGCGTCGAAACGCGGCGGCGCGGATGAGACGTTTTATCTCGACTCCACCGCGCTCAACTTGCATGGTTTTTACAACGGCGTCGAGCAGTTGTTTGAATGGATTGCCCAAGAACTGGATGGGACTGTGCCGAGCGGCTCGGCGTGGCATCGCCAATTGCTCGCACAAATGCAAGCGGCTATTCCAACCGTACGTCCCGCCGTCATTCGTCCCACGACCCACGTTGCGCTAGTCGAGTACCTGGGTTTTCGGCACATCGTCCGCAATCTCTACACCTGGGATTTTGATCTCCCACGCTTGAGCCGGTTGATTGATGCCTTGCCCCAAACGCTCGCGGATTTGGACGCCGACCTGCAGCAATTCCGCGCATTTCTCGATGCCGCCGGGCACGCGGATGAAAAGAACTTGGACTAGAGCAAAGACCTTCGAGTTTTCCGCGCAAGCGACCTCGAAGGTCTTTACGCTTAACGGAGGCGCGATGTTGGATTGGATTGCAGTTGCCAGCGCACTCTCAACTGCCGCCGGCACGGTCGGCGGCGAGTTGGTCAAAGCCGGGCTGAGCACTTCGCTCAAACCGGCGAGCGAACAATTCAACGGAACGTTCTTGCGCGGCTATCAAGCCAAGCAGCACGAGAACGATTTGCGGCGCGCGCTACAAGCGACCGAAGAGCAATTCCGCAAATCGCCCGGCGTGACTAGCGCGCAAGCCGATGCCGTTCTCACGCGCGTTACCAAACTGGCGACCGACAAGAATCTGCAAAAGCAGACGCTCGCCGCGCTCCTCACGTTGGATGATCCCAGCCCCGCGCGGATTTCCGATGATCTCTTGCGCGCGTTCGGTTTGAATAGCGCCGAACGTGCTGCATTCGCCAATTTTCTCCATAATCTCCGTCTACAGTTCGCCGCTATTGAAGGATATAAACCACTTGTCGAATTTGCTCACCAAGAAGCAATGAGACAATACCTGTCCCAAATCCTTGGTGCGGAATGGCGTACCGTTGAAGAGCTGGGAAAGATATATGATAGACTTGGTGAAATGCTAGAAACCCAAAAGACCAAAAGTCGGGATCCAGAGGATGCATCTCGAGTTTATGAATTAAAGCGTCGTGGCTTGTTATCCTACACCCTTCCTCGCCGGACTCCATTTTTTGGAAGAGAACAGGAGATTGCGTGTGTATTGAACGCACTGGAGCCAGAGGAAAGAGTATGGGGAGTTGAAATCAGTGGAATTGGAGGAATAGGAAAGACTGCACTGGCTATTGAAGTTGCATATATTTGCCTTGAACGCGGGCTTTTTCAAGACTGTTTATTTGTTACTGGAAAGACAACAAATCTGGAAGCTGGCGGAGAGCGACCAGTTTTTGACGCTGCACCCAATCTACAAGCCATGCTTGGAAGTTTCATAGACGTATTGTCCGTCAAGGGAATTATGTACGATCCCAAGTGGGATAAACACAAAAACATGCTGCATACTTTGGGACATATAAGTAACCCAGATAATCGAATCTTAGTAATTGTAGACAATCTTGAGATTCTATCTCCCGAAGAACTAAATCAAATCAGTGAGCTATTGCGGCGACTTCCTTTTCATTGCAAGGGCATTGCTACGACCAGGAAAAAGTTTCTTGAGGGGGCCGTCTACGTAATTCTGGAAAAACTCGAATGGGGAGCAGCAAAAGAATTGATCCTCAATGAAATGCGATATAGCCCTCAGCTAGCAGCAACGTTATCAGCAGTTGGGGAAATGCGCTGGCAAGAATTGTATGACGCAGTGGAAGGAAGACCTCTTGCTCTGCAATGGATGCTGGGCAGAATCCGCAGGAAAGCTATATCGTTCGACTCGGCATTAGAATATATAAGAAAGCAACGCACATCTGATTCCCCTCTGTACGAGTTTATGTATCGCGAAGCAAAACAAGAGATGGTGCACAGCGATTGGCTTGTTTTAGGAGCGCTTGCATCTGTTGACAGACGAGCAACCCTTGAAGATTTGGTCGAAGTAACTGGGTTAACGCGTTGGGCAACCGAATCTGCCGTGGAGAGATTATATGCCTTGTCTCTTATCCGCATCCATGGTCCAGATGGTCCATACTCACTTGATTCACTAACACGACGCATGGCTTCGGAAGAGATAGATGCTCATCCTGAAATCGCAAAAATACTCACACGGCTGGTGACGAGCGATCAAGCGCAAGCGTTGAACGATTACCTGGCGCACGTCCGTGAAAAACTCGCCTACCTTTCGTTCCTGTTCGTCCGCCCGCGCAGTCGCGAAGCGACGACCGAATCCGAACTGGAAGCCGTCTTCGTCCCGCTCCAAGTTCACGATCCTGAAGCGGAAGAAAAGATGCGACGGCGCGTTGACAAAAACCTTCCAGGTCTCCAAGACCTAGAAGGTTTCAAGCCGCAAACGATCAACGACATTTTGCCGCGTTACGATTACATCTTGTTGAATGGCGCGCCGGGTTCCGGCAAGACGACGCTCTTGCGTCATCTCGCGCTCGCGTTTGCAAACGGCGAGGTGAAAGAAAAATTGGATTGGCAGGGCGATCCCCTGTTGCCGATCCTCGTCCCGCTCCGCAACTTTGGCGAATTTCTCAGGAATCATCGCAAGGAATTTCCCGCGCCCGCGCCGATGTCGTTGTTGACGTACATTCAAGATCATTTCACCAAAAACGCGCTCGCGCTCACACCCGATTTCTTTCGGCAACGGCTGGAGAATGGCAAGTGCCTGGTCTTGCTTGACGCGCTCGATGAAGAGATAGATGTTGAATTGCGCATACTAGTTGCTCAGCATATCACTAGTTTCATCGACCGCTATCGCCCCCGCAAAAATCGTTTTGTTCTTTCGTCACGTCCCAAAGGATACGACGAAGTGGCGGAGTATCTGCCGCGCCCAATTATCTGCACCATCCAGCCGCTCGCGTCGGACGGACGGGCGAAACTCGTCCGCAATTTGTGTCGCGCGCTTGAACGCGACCCCGCGCGCGCGGAAAAGGACGCGGCGGAACTGCTTGCCGAAATTCCCCGCAAGGACCGCGTGGACGAACTCTCGCGCAATCCGCTTTTTTGCACGACGATTGTGCTCGTCTCGAAATATCGCGGCGCAACGCTGCCGGAACGCCGCGTCGATATTTTCAAAGAAATCGTCGATCTCTTGCTGGGATTCTGGGACACATCGCGCTACGACGTGGCGGAAGCGTTTCAATTGGCGACTGACGACGGCACCGGGCGCGCGTTTCGCGATGTGGGCGAAGCGGTCGAAGCGAAACATCGCGCGCTCGCGCATCTGGCGTACTGGATGCAGCAGCAAGGGCGCGCCGAGACGCCGGAACAGGATGCGCTGGCGCAACTGGAAACTTTTTTCCGCGACCGCGAGGGCGAAAAGAATGTACCGGACAAGTGGGCGCGTGGTTTTCTCGTCATCGCGCATCAACGCAGCGGCTTGTTCATCGAAGGCGCGCCGAATCTGTACAACTTTTCGCACTCGAACTTTCGCGAGTACCTCGCCGCGACCGAACTCGTCAAAGAACCCGATCGCGCGTTCGTGCAAAAGGTGTTGGAGCATATCGGCGAGGCGTGGTGGGAAGAGACGATCTTGCTCGCGATGGCGTTGAAGGAATTGGGCGACCCGCGCCGCAAGTTGTTGATGGATGAGATGCTCCAGCGCGGACATTTATTGATGGCAGGCAAAGCGGCGGTGGATATGAGCGACCGGCTTGCCGCGCCGTTGCGTGACGAAATTGTGACCAAATTGCGAACGCTGATGCAGTCCATCCAGACGCCGCTTAAAGACCGCGCCGCCGCGGGCGAAATCCTCGACGCGCTCGGCTGGCTGCCGGACGACCTGGACGCGTTCGTGTTTGTTCCCGGCGCGGGAAATAGACGCGGATTGGTGGAATTAAACGGATCAGAGAAATTGGGCGGATTTGGGGTTGGCACTGACCCTACCGATCCGTCCAATTCCACCAATCCGCGTCTATTGGGTGAGCGCGAATTTTGGATCGCCAAGTATCCGGTGACGTGTTCGCAGTATCAAAGATTCATTGACGCGGGCGGCTACGAAAATGAAAAGTACTGGCGTGACCAGCGCGGCGTGGACGAAAAAGGGCGCGCGAAATCCATCGGCGACGAAGCCTCGAAGTGGCTGCAACAAGCCGGTGGCGCGGAACGCCGACCGCGGTACTGGGACAATCCGCGTTTTCATCGCGCGGGTTACCCGGTGATCGGCGTGACGTGGTACGAGGCGAGCGCGTATTGCGCGTGGCTCGCGGAACAAGGCAGAAGGCAGAAGGATGAAGGCGGAAATTTCATCCTTCATCCTTCATCCTTCCGCCTTCCGACTGAAGCCGAATGGGTGCGCGCGGCGGGCGGCGAGGAGAACGAACGCTACGCGTGGGACAAACCCGGCGAAAGCACCGGCAAGTTGCCGGACGAAAAACGCAAGGAAATCGTGTTAGCGCGCGCGAACGTGAAAGAAAACGAACTTGGCGGCACAACGCCGGTCGCGATGTACCCGGACGGAGTACGCGTGACCGAGAAAGGAGACAAAATCTGGGACTTGGCGGGAAACGTTTGGGAGTGGACAAGTACGATTGACAAAGATGACTGGACTTGGACTCGCGGCGGATCGTGGTACCAAGACATCAGTTGGTCACGCGTTTCGGCGCGCTATAGTTGGACCCGCCACGGCACCCACGACCACGGGTTTCGAGTGTTCGCCCAGTAGTTTTTCCCGCCGTGCAGTTGACATCTGACATCTGACACCTGACATCTGGATCCGTAGGACAAATTTGCAAATTTGTCCAACTACCTGACATCTGGATCC
>DYJA01000114.1 GCA_020723345.1 Candidatus Aquidulcis sp.
GTGTGCTTTGCAATACAAATTCGATTCAAGTTCGGTCATGGCTGAGTAGTAACCATTCATCCCCGAATGGAAAATCGTCGAGCGCGAAAATATCAAACGACTTGAGCGCGTGTTCAAGTTCAAAGATTTCGTCCAAGCCGGTGCGTTCACAAACAAGATCGCGGAGATCGCGGAGCAAGAGGGACATCATCCCGCGATCTTGACCGAGTGGGGCAAAGTGACGGTGACTTGGTGGACGCACAAAATTAAAGGACTGCACCGCAACGATTTCATCATGGCAGCGAAAACGGATCAAGTGGCAAGTGTCAAGTGATGAGGAAGTAACATGTGATGGCAGATTACACCATTCGTCCGCTCAACGACGACGACCGCGAGTGGGTCAAGCAATTTATCGCGTGGCAGTGGGGCGTCGAGATCATCGTCCTGCACGGCACGCTGTACCGCGCCGAGACGCTCCCTGGCTTTGCCGCGATCTGCGGCGACGAGATCGCGGGTGTGATTACGTACCACATCGACGGCGACGCGTGCGAGATCGTCACGCTCGATAGTTTGGAAGTCAATCTCGGAATCGGCACCGCGTTGATCGACGCGGTGAAAGAACGCGCGCGCCAAGCCGGGTGCAAACGGCTCTGGCTCATCACGACGAACGACAATCTGACCGCGCTGCGATTCTACCAAAAGCGCGGCTTTACGCTCGCCGCGCTGCACCGCAACGCGCTGGAGCAATCGCGCAAAATCGAACCGGAGATTCCGCTCGTCGGCGATCACGGCATTCCACTGCGCGACGAGATCGAATTGGAAATGATGTTGGACGGAGCATAGTACCTTGTCGGCGAAATCCTTATCCACGAAGGACACGAAGGAAAATTCTTCGTGTTCCTTCGTGTCCTTCGTGGATCATTTCTTATTAGACTTTATCGGCAATAATTTTGGACGCTGATAAACACAGATGCACACAGATTGGAAACCTAGAGATCAGTGTGAATCAGTGTGAATCTGTGTCCAAATTCTGGATTGGGTTTATTTCCGATAATGTCTATTTGATTTGGCAGAGATAGGGGAACTGTGAAAATATTTATCGCGTTCCTGCTTTTGCTTGCCGCCGTCGCGTGTAACGCGTTCACGCCCGCGCCGACTTTGCTCCCACCGCTTGCCACACCCACCCGCGCGCCAATTCCGATTCCATCTACGCCAACACTCATCAAGTCGAGCGCGCCGATCGTGTTCGCGAGCGGGCAAATCAAAACCTGGTCGGTCGCGGCGGACGATGCTTTCGTCTATTGGACGGATTGCGGCGACAATCCCGCGGCGAAAAATGGCAAAGTGATGCGCGTGCCCAAATCCGGCGGCGCGCCCCCTGCGACTATCGCTCAGGGTGTACTCGTTGCAAACGAATCGTGTCCGACCGCGCTCGCGCTCGACGTGGACAGTGTGTACTACCTCGCGAACGATCCGGGAAAATCGTACAGCATGAACTTGAAGCGCATCGCGAAGACCGGCGGCGCGACGGCGACGCTCGTCGCGGGGCAGGACATTCGCAGTTTCGCGGTCGACGACGCGAACGTGTACTGGACGATCTGCGATCTGACGCGCGGCACCGGCGCGGTATCGAAAATGCCAAAGCAAGGCGGCGCGGCGATAACGCTTGACTCGAACAAGGGATGCTTTTTCGATGTCGCGGTCGACGCGGCGAACGCGTACTGGATCGAAGGTCGCGGGATCATGCGCGCGGCGAAGTCGGGCGGCGCGGCGGTTGTTCTCGCACCCGCGCAGTTCCATCCGCGTAAACTCGTCCTCGACGAAACGAACGCGTACTGGATCGCCGATGCGTACATCATGCAAATCGCCAAGACCGGCGGCGCGCCCTCTTCGACTACCGCTCAGGGCGCGCTCGTCGCGGGGCAAAAAGACATCGGCGATCTCGCGGTGGACCGCGCGAACGTGTACTGGACAGGCGCGTCTGGCGCGCTGATGAAAATCGCCAAGTCCGGTGGGGCGCCTTCCCTCATCGCCAATGCGCCAACGCACGTCAACGCGATTGCCGTCGACGACGCGAATATTTTTTGGACGACGCTCGGCAACGCAGTGATGAAAATCGACAAGGCAGGCGGTACGCCCATCGTCACAGACCAAGGCGGTGCGACGCCGCTCGCTTTCGCGCAAGCAAATATCAACAGTTTCGCGATGGACGATGCAAATGTGTACTGGACGACGTGTCGCTACGATTCGGATCGCATTGGACGCGGCGCGGTCGTCAAGGTGTCGAAAAATGGCGGCGCGCCCACGACGCTGGCGGCGAATCAACTTTGTCCCAAGAACGTCGTCGTCGACGCGACGAACGTGTACTGGATCGTCGAAGGACGCGAAACGGGTCCGGGCGATTATCGCGATGGCGCGGTGATGACGGTCGCGAAATCCGGCGGCGCGCCGGTCACGCTCGCGTCGAAACAAGATGGACGCGCGAATCTTGCGGTGGACGACGCGAACGTGTACTGGACGGATTGCGGCACGACGGCGCGCAAAGGAGAAGACGGCGCGGTGTTCAAAGTGGCGAAGACCGGCGGCGCGCCGCAAGTTGTCGCGACCGGGCAATCTTGTCCGGGCGGCGTCGCGGCAGACGCGACAAACGTGTACTGGCAAAGCGCGGGGACGATCTACAAGGCGGACAAACGCGGCAGTACACCGGTCGCGCTTGCGACGAATGGCGGCAGCGCGCTCGTCCTGGACGACGCGAATGTGTACTGGGCGCGCGTCGAATCCGCTTCGCGCACGACGTACCGCAGTTGCGCGGATGAGCGCAGCGCGTTGTATCGCGTTTCGAAAAATGGCGGTGCGACGACCAAACTCGCGGATTGGCAAGGTCTCTCCTCCGCGAAACTCGCGCTGGACGCGCAGAATATTTATTGGGCGAACGATTGCGCGAATGGAATTTGGAAAATTGTAAAGACCGGCGGAGAGCCAACCCAAGTTGTGTCCAACGTTATTGCGCGCCACATTGCCGCGGACGCGACGCATATCTATTGGGTTGTGTCCGAAGATGGTACGGTGATGAAAAGAGCGAAATAGGCGATTGGTCAATCGGTCAATTGGGCAACTAGTCAACTGACTGCCCGATTGCCTGATCGCCTGATTGCCCAACTCCTCATCTGCGCGGTCGCAGCAAGATCATGCTTGCCAAGATCAATCCCGCGCCGACGAGTTGCAGCGGTTCCAACAGTTCGCCGAAAACGAAAAACGCGATGATCGCCGTCGTCACCGGCTCGAACGCGGCGAGGATGCTCGCGACGCTCGCGGGCAAATGACTCAGCCCGACCGTGTACGCCGCAAAGCCGCCGAGCGTCGGTACGAGCGCGAGAAAAAAAAGCCAGCCCCAGCCGTCGAGCGCGAGATTTGCCGGGCTCAATTTCCCGAGCCGCAAATCAAGCGGCAAGAGAAACAGCGCGCCGAATAGAAACGCGTAGAACAACGCGGTCCACGCGGAATACCGGCGCGTGACCAAGCGCCCCAGCAGCGAGTATGTCGCAAACGTACACGCCGAGCCAATCCCCGCGACTAGCCCCCACGCGTTGATCTCGATCTGCCGCGCGTCGTACGCGCGCGCGACGAGCGCGCAGCCCACAATCGTCAAAACGAGCGCGAACGCTTTGGCGCGCGTCATCCCTTCGCGCAGAAATCGCGCGGCGGCGGCGGCGACGAGTGCGGGACCGGTGTAGATCATGACGGTCGCGACTGCCGCGCCGTTGAATTGCACCGACGAAATCCAAACGATTTGATGGATGCCGATGCCGATTATGCCGTAGATCGCAAACAAACCCAGGTCGCGCGGCGCGACGCGGAGCAAGCGCGCGTCGAGGAGCGCCAAGGCGGCGAACATGAACGCGCTGACGATCAGAACGCGCCAGAACGCCATCGTCAGCGTTTCCATGCCATAGCGCGTCAGCAAAATCTTGATGACGATGCCGGACAACGCCCAGATGACGGTGCCGCCGAGGACGATCACATAGCCGCGCAGTTGAGTGGTCAAGGGGATTTTTTCCGAAAGGTCACGCGCCAAAACTCGCGTGTGTACGGCGTCACGCGCGCGCGTTCGTCCACGCGCAAACCGCAGACCCAGACGATGCGGTCGCCGACGACGAGCAGGGGCAAGAGCGCGCGCGCGGCGCGCTCGATTTTTTCGTCGATCAGAAAATCGTGCAGCGAACGCGTGTGCCCGTTCATTCCCATCGGCTGAAAACGATCGCCGGGGCGGCGGCGGCGCAGCGCGCGCTCGCCGCGACACATCGCAAAATCGAGCACCGCCGTCCACCGATCCGGCGCTTCCGGTTTCTCCGTCGTCACTTCGGTTTCGACGAACCAATTCGAATCCGGCAAACCGGTCACGCCTTGCGCGGGAATCTCGATTGTTTTGGCGTGCAGCAGCGGAATGTCCGGCAACGGCACGCCGCGTGTGGTATCGGCAACTACGAAATTGCCATAGCCGACGACGAGCGTCAAGCCGGACGGCAAGACCGCTTCCGCGCCCGCCGTTTTTTCCAACGCGATGTGGCGCGCGTCTTCGATGTGGACGTAGCCGATGTTGCGTAAATCGCTGCGGAGTCGCTGCACCGCGAGGCGCAGCGTGCCGCGCTGGAGCGCGGGGTGCAGCGCGTTCCACGCCGCGCGATGGAAAACAATCGCGCCCTCCTGCTCGACCGCGATGCGCGCGTACTCGTTGCGAATCTGCGGGAACAGAAAATCGTAATCGTCGGCGACGGCAATCGACGCGTTGTAAATGACCTGGCGCAAATTCGGGTTGACGTGTTCGAGATAGGGTAGAACTTCGTGGCGCAATTTGTTGCGGAACAGGACGGTGTCAAAGTTGGAGCGATCGACGCGCGGCGCGAGGTAATGTTCTTTGCAATAGCGCTCGATGTCGCCGCGCGAAACGTCGAGCAGCGGGCGGATCAAATAAATCGGCGCGACGATGGACGCGCGCGATTCCACCAAGCCGAACGACGCGCCGCGCAATTCGGTCTTGTGCTGCATCCCGCGCAAACCCGCCATGCCCGCGCCGCGCAAAAAGTGCATCAGCACCGTTTCGACCTGATCGTCGCGGTTGTGCGCGACGGCGACGGCAGGCGCGCCTTCGCGCCGCGCCACTTCGGCGAGAAAGGCGTAGCGTGCGCGGCGCGCCAATTCTTCGATGGACAAGTGCGGCGCGCGCGCGTACGTGCCGATGTCGCGCGTTTCAATTGTCGCGGGGAGTTTCCATTCGCGCGCGAGCGCGGTGACGAATTCCGCGTCTTCTTCCGAATCGGGTCCGCGCAGTTGATGATTCAAGTGCGCGATGTGCAGGCGAATGTCCAATTCGTCGCGCAGCGAGCGCAAGGCGTGGAGCAGCGACAGCGAATCCGCGCCGCCGGACACGCCGATGATCAGCATGTCGCCGTGCGCCACCAACTTGTGTTTGAGGATCGCCGCGCGCACCTGCGCGCGTAGATCAGAATGTCTGCGGTCGTCTCTGTCCGAGGGGGGCATAGGTCTTTCCGAAGGTTACGCGGTGGTCAACGAATCCGCCAACTCGCGCATAAACAATTCCGCGTCCGTCACTAGTCCAAGCGCCTGAAATGTTCCGCGATCCGCCAATTTGGTCACGACCGCCGGGTTGATGTCGACCGCGACGACTTTGACCGACGCGGGCAGCATGTTCCCCGTCGCGATCGAGTGCAGCATCGTCGAAACCATCAGCGCGATTTCGACGCCGGGCAGCGCGGCGCGCATCTGGCGCTGCGCGGCGATCACGTCCGTCGTCACATCCGGTAAAGGTCCATCGTCGCGGATCGAACCGGCGAGCACGAGTTCGACATTGCTGCGAATACATTCGTACATGATCCCGGAACGTAAAATGCCTTGCTCGACGGCGGCGCGCAAGCCGCCCGCGCGGCGAATCGCGTTGATCGCGATCATGTGGTGCCGGTGTCCGCCCTCAATCGGCGCGCCGTTTTCCAATGCCACGCCGAGCGACGTGCCGAGAAGCGCGGCTTCGACATCGTGGACTGCAATCGCGTTTCCGCCGAAGAGGACCTGGACGAAACCGGCGCGGATAATTCGCGCGAGGTACGGCGCTGCGCCGCTGTGGACAATCGCGGGACCGGCGACGACGAGAATCTTGTTGCCGCGCGCGCGCGCCGCGCGCATCTGCTTGGCAATTTCGCCGATGACGAGGTGTTTCGGTTTTTCGGACGAGACGTTGCTCGACATGAACGAAAAAACCTCGCGCTCGCGCGAGCGTTCGACCGGGAGCACGCGAATGCCATCGTGCCCGACGACGACGCAATCACCCTGCCGCACGTCTGCCATCGGGATCATTTGCGCGGTGGAGCGCTCCGGGTCGACGACGATCACCAAGTCCATTTCGGTGCCGCTGACGTCAACCCAATTTCCACTCAAGCGTACCTGGGTCGGCAGATTCGTCGTCGAATAGAAATCGTCCGGCAGCGCGCCGTCGCCTGGCGCGGGAACCGTCCGGACATCGTGCGGCGAAACGACGACCGCGCCATCGTCTTGCAGCGCGTTCAAGATGCGCTGCAACTGCGCGTCGCTGTCAGCGGAAATTTTCATGCGCGCGTACGACGTTTCGTTCTTGCGCCGCCCCACGCGAATTTCCTGCAATTCGAACTCGCCGCCCAAGTCCATCACCGTGCCCCAGACCTTGGACAGAATGCCCGAATCGATGATATGTCCTTCGAGCGAAATCTCTTCGCTGAATCCGTTCATTGAACTCCAGTAAACAGTGAACAGTGAATAGTGAATAGTGAATAGTGAACAGTGAACAGTGAACAGTGAACAGTGAACAGCCCACTGTTGACTGTTGACTGTTTACTGTCTACTGATTCGCAGTATATCCGCCGATGCCGAAATGTCAAACATACTTGTATGTCAAAACAAAGTTGACGTGATGATTGAGCGGCAGCCCCATTCCGCTGACTTTGTCGCCGGGTTGATCCATCGTCTTTGTAAAGTACGGACCGTTCTTTAGATCGGGATTCATGCTCGCCCACATCGGAATATTCGCCGCGCCGTTCGCGTCGGTCGTCGCGATACCGGGCTGATCGGCAGGATCGCGTCCGTGCCAATCCAGGACGAAACGGAGACCGGCGGCGGGCGAACCATCGGTATTCAACGCCGTGTAGTATACGTTGTGATTTCCGCCAGACTCGGAAGTATCTTGAAAGATCGCCGCAACGAGACGCCACGCGCGCAGCGCGCTCGAACGCGTCAGTTGCACGCCGAGTTCGTCCAAACGCGCATCCCATTGCAATGGCGGAAACGCGACGACTTGAAGTGTCACTGCCAAATCTTCAGCCGCCGCGCCAGCGAACGCGACGCGCAGCACGAACGTCGTCGTTTGGAGCGGCGCTACATTTCTCGATCCCAGCGAATCGACCGGTACGCCGTCCAAGGTCACCTGGGTTGCGCCGGGAATATTCCAGAGCAGCGTCGCCGTTTCGCCGGAAAAGATCGTATCGGGCTTGACGGTGAACGAGTACGGTTGCTTGGGTGGATCCCAACTGAAGCGGCGAACAAAAGGCGGAAGGGCTTGCACCGCCGCGATGGTTTGCGTCTTGTCGCCGAGCACGCCGCCCCACCAATCGTCCGCGCCCCAGCCGCCGGCGATCCACGGCGTTACGCTGAACAAGTAATCGGGCAGCGGTTCGCCGTTCGAGACGACGTTGGTGCGGAACCAGTCGAACATTTCCGCGTGATATTGCGCGTGCAGCGGCGCTTCCACTTTGGGATAACGTTCGTCTTCTTCCGCGCCAAACTGCCAGCCGCCTTCGCCGCCGATGCATGGCAACACAAAGCCGATGCGTTCTTGCATCCACGCCGCGTATTCGAGAAAGACGAGCACCGCGACGTCGTCGCCGAAAATCGTTTGACCGGGATTGAGCGGATCGTACGGATAATTCGGCGGATGGTTCGCGCCGTAATTGTGGAGCGCGAAAAACGTGCGGTGCCAAATGTCGGTTCGTCCGATGCTTGCCACCGCGTCCACAACCGCGTCGAATTCCTCGCGCGCCAAAATTTGAAGACCGGGATAGCCGCCCTCGTCGAAAACGGTTGCCGCGTGACGCGCCCACCGATTCGCGAAAATGCCGATCCAGTTGTCGTCGCCGGGCCAAGTTTTCCATTCCCGAATATCGCCGGGTTCGTTGTAGATTTGAACGTACGGCGGCGCGCCGATGGACTTGAGCGCGTTGACGTACTGCACGGGATCGAACGACTCGTCCACTTTTTTGCCGATGCGCACAACCGGCATGATCCCGGCTTGCCAACACGCCTGCGCGGCTTGTTTCGCCTGCAATTCGTCGGGCGCGTAGATCCGCGTCCACTTGCAACCGATGGAGAGCAGATTTTGGACGCAACCGAACACGGACGAGTAACGCAAGTCCATCGTAAAGTGGAGTCCGCGACCGTTATCATTCGCCGGGCGCGGGAACGTTCGCAACAGCGCGACATTTTCCGGCGTGATCACGACGGTCGGCGGGCGCGTGGGTTCCGGTATCAGCGAAACGCGGACGGTCGCGCTGAGATCGCGTGTGAGACCGTTGAGAAAAACGATGTGGAGAGTGTACGTCGTCGTCTCGGTTGGCGCGACGAGCCGCGAGCCCTGGAACGCGACCGGCTCGCCGTCCAAAGTGACCTCGCGCGCGTCGGGCGCATACCATTCGAGCGTGGCGACGTCGCCCACGGTGATCGCCGAAGGCGTGGCGGTGAACGAGAGCGTCGGCGCGGGCACGACCGTGATCTTTTGCGTGCCCTGGCGTTTTTCCACCCACGCGATTTTTTCCTGGACGAGTCCAGCCCAATAGTTGATCGCGCGGACCGTCTGAACGCGGAGCGCGCCGGTGATCGTTCGCGTCTGCCCCGGCGCGAGCGGCGCGCCGAGTCCCCAGCGATACGGATATTCAAAACTGGTCGGCGCATCCGAATCAATCGCGACGCGATATGCGCCGCGCACTTCGTCGAAACCGAGCGAGCGAAACGTATCGCCTTCTTGATAGACGAAACCTGGGTCGGGTCCCTGAGTTCCGATTGTTTCGGTCGAGTTATTGACGACGGTGATGCTCACGTTCAGCAATTCATCCGCGCTCAACATCGTCGGAGAAAAAGTGACATTCGTGATTTCGACGGGCGGCGGCGGCGTGACGGTGATCGTCTGTGTGCCTTGCCGATCTTGCAGCCAGGCGATGTGCTCGCGGACGAGTCCCGCCCAGTACTTGATCGCGCGCGCGGTTTGCAATCGAATCGCGCCAGTAACGGTTACCGATTCTCCCGGCGCAAGCGGCGCGCCCAAGCCCCAGCGGTACGGATGATCGATCCCGGTGCGACCGTCAAAATCAATCCCAACGCGAAAATTTTTGGCGATGTCCGGGAAACCGCGCGTCGCAAAGGTATCGCCTTCGTCGTACGCAAAACCTGGGTCGGGTCCTTGAGTTTCGAGCGTTTTGTCCGAGTCATTGCGGACGGTGATGCTCACGTTCAACAGCGCGCCGGTGTGCAGCGACGTGGGCGTAAACGTCACGTTGGTGATTTGCGGCGTACCTTCGGGTGTGACCGTAATCGTCTGTGTGCCTTGCCGGTCTTGCAGCCAAGCGATGTGCTCGCGGACGAGTCCCGCCCAGTACTTGATCGCGCGCGCGGTTTGCA
>DYJA01000115.1 GCA_020723345.1 Candidatus Aquidulcis sp.
GACTACAAACGCAAGTTTCTGGGTAGCGGAGCGGGAAATCTCAACCTGTGAAATCGAGATTTCTCGTCGGCGCGCTTCGCGAACGCCTCCTCGAAATGACGGACCTTACTTCGTTTTCAGCATCGTCTCGCCTTGCAAACCGATCTCGCCATTTGGTCGTGTGATAATCGTTTCGACGCGAACGGTATCCGCGCTCATATCCAGCACGCGCGCGCTAATCGTGATCTCTTCGCCGACAAAGGACGGCGCGGGAAACATCAAACCTTGGCTCACTTGCGATGCGTTCGGAAAATTTTTTGCCAGCGCGCCGCAAACCAAACTATAGAGAAACATGCCATGTGCCACCGTTTTGCCAAAGCGCGTCCGCGCCGAAAATTCAGGATCGACGTGAATCGGATTATCGTCGCCGCTCAATCTCGCAAAGCGATTGAATTCGTCTTGTGCGAGTATGTGCTTGTGTGTGAATGTGTCGCCAACTTGCATAGTCTTCACGCATCACGCAACACGCATCACGTATTTCGTGCTACGTGTTCCGTTATTACGCAGAATATTTTTGTTTCAACTCACCGCGGTTGATCTTGCCCAGCGTGTTGCGCGGCAGCGCGTCGACAAAGACGACGCTGCGCGGCATCTTGTAACGCGCGAGTTGTCCATCGCAAAACGCGATCAACCCATCGGGCGTCGCGGTCGTCCCAGGTTTCAGCGCGACAATTGCTTTGCCGACTTCGTTCCATTTCGGATCGGGCACGCCGATCACGCACACCTCGCGGATCGCGGGATGCTTGCTCAGCACCGCTTCGATTTCGGCGGGATAAACATTCAGCCCGCCACTCTTGAACATTTCCTTCGAGCGACCGACGACGAATGTGAATCCTTCTTCATCGCGCAACGCCAAGTCACCGGTGTGGAACCAACCATCGGTGAACACTTCCGCGTTGGCGTCGGGACGATTCAAGTATCCGCCAAACACATTGCCGCCGCGCAACCAA
This sequence comes from Candidatus Aquidulcis sp., assembly GCA_020723345.1. Taxonomy (GTDB): domain Bacteria; phylum Chloroflexota; class Anaerolineae; order UBA4142; family UBA4142; genus VGOB01. The sequence goes on from DYJA01000115.1 coordinate 990, forward strand.
ATCTCACCGACCTCGCCCGCGGGCACATCCTTGCCATCGGGACTGACATAGCGCGCCTCGTTGAAGAACGCGGGCTTGCCGATGAATCCCAGGTTCTCTGTGCCCTTGATGAAATCATCGGGCTCGAGCATAAACGCGGTCGGCGATGTTTCGGTCAAGCCATATCCGCCGCCGAACGTGCAGCCGCGATCGCGAAACGCTTTGACTACTTCGAGCGGACAGCGGTCGCCGCCGTTGTAGAAATAGCGCACGCTCGATAAATCGACTTGCTTGAACAACGGCGATGCGATCATCATTTGCCAAATCGCAGGCACGCCCATTACGACGGTCGCTTTTTCTTTTTCGATGAGGCGCAACGCTTCGTCGGGATCGAACTTGCGCGGCATCACGACTTTACCGCCGAGCAACAACGCGGGCAGCGTGAACAATCCGACGCCGCCGACGTGAACGAGTGGCAGAATCGTGAGCACCGTATCATCGGCGGTGAGACGCAACGGAATGATGTCGTTCATCGCATTCCAAAATTGATTCGCGTGCGTGAGCACCGCGCCTTTTGGTTTGCCCGTCGTGCCCGATGTGTAGACCGTGAGCAAACCCTTGTCCCACGAAAGCGGTTTCCCCGGCTCCGCGTCGGATTGATTCTCGATGAGGTCGGCGTACGTGCCGCAACCTGATGGCGCATCGCCTTCGAGCACGAAAACTTTTTCGGCTTTGGTCTGTTCTTTCAAAGGCGCGATGTAACTCGCCTGTTCCGATCCGACGAACAGCACGCGCACATTGCTGTCGTTCATTTGATACGCGATTTCGGGCGGCGTCAAGCGATAATTGAGCGAGACCTCGACGATTCCCAGTTTACCCGCACCGAAAAGCAACGCGAGAAATTGCGGATAGTTCATGCACAACGCGCCGATGCGGTCGCCTTCTTTCAATCCGAGCGATGTGAGCGCGTGCGCGACGCGATTCACTTCGCGATTCAATTCGCCGTAGGAAAAAGTTTTTTCAGGTGTGACAAGCGCGATACGATTCGGGTGCAGTTGTGCGTGTTTAGTGAGCCAGTATCCGATGCCGTACATCAGTACCCCTTTTCCACTTTCAGTATTCAGTATCCAGTCTTCAGACTGAATACCGAACACTGATTACTGAATACTGTACTTTTCTTTCAACTCTCTTTTCAAAATCTTTCCCGCCGACGAAATCGGCAGCGCATCCACGAACACCACTGATTTTGGAACTTTGTAACTCGCCAAATTCGCGCGGCAATGATCGAGCAATTCTTGTTCGGTCGCTCGCGTCCCAGGTTTCAACACGACAATCGCTTTGCCGACCTCGCCCCATTTCCCGAAGGGGTCGGGCACGCCGATGACGGCGCACATGTGTACCGCTGGATGTTGATACAACGCCTTTTCAATTTCGACCGGGTAGACATTTTCGCCACCGCTGAGGAACATGTCCTTTTTGCGGTCGACGATGTAGAAATACCATTCGTCGTCGTACTTTGCCAAATCGCCTGTGTGGAACCAACCCTCGGCATCGACCGCATCCTTGCTCGCTTTGGGATTGTTGAAATAGCCCGACGAGTACGACGGTCCCTTCAACGCGAGTTCGCCGATTTCGTTTGGACCGAGCACGTGGTTGTTGTCATCGACGACGCGCGCGTCGACGAAAAAGTTGGGGCGACCAATCGACCCGGCTTTGCGAATCGCGTCTTCGGGCGCAAGCGCAAAAATCCCAGGACCAAACTCGGTCATGCCGAAACCTTGCTTGAAGCGAATGCCTTTTTCTTGCGTGTACTTTTCGACGAGCGGCACGGGCAACGGCGCGCCGCCGCTCGTGCAGAATCGCAGCGATGACAAATTCGCGCGTTCCCAGTTTTCGGCTTGCGTCATCATTTGATACATCGCGGGCACGCCACCGAAAATCGTCACCCTTTCTTTTTCGATGAGCGACAAGACGAGCGCGGGATCGAACTGGCGAATGAGAATCGTCGTGCCGCCGAAAATTACTTGCGGCAACGTGTAGACGAACAAGCCGCCCGTGTGGAACATCGGAAAGACATTGAGATACGTGTCATTGTGCGTGACATCGTGAATCACCGTGTTCAGCGTGTTCCACGCAATCATGCGATGCGAGACTTGGGCTGCCTTAGGTAACCCCGTCGTTCCGCCGGTGAAAATCAGTGCGACGATGTCTTCCGCTTCGAGCAATTCGCATGTCACTGCAGTTGTCGCGCCACTTTGCAGCGACGATTCAAAATGCGTGCTATTTGGAATTCCATCGCCTTCGATGTGAATGTAATTTGTAATTGCGTGTTGCGTGTTGCGTGTTGCGTGTTCGATTTCTGAAATGGTTGATTTGAAATCATCCGAATAAATCATCACCTTCGGCGTCGTGGTTTCGATGATGCCGACGGCTTCGCGCCAATGCAAGCGCCAATTGAGCGCGGTGTGAATCGCGCCGAGTTTCGCGCACGCAAAAAATGTATCGAGATGCTCGACGCCATCGCGCGCAAAAATCGCGACGCGATCACCTTTGCCGATGCCGATGCACTTGAAATGGTTCGCCAGTCGATTCGCGCGCTCGTTCATCTGCCGATACGTCAATCGCCATTCAGGATTTTTGCCATAATCGATAATTGCGAGTTTGGCGGGTGAATAGATTGCGCGCCGACCGAGATAATCGCCGATGTACATTTTTGCTCCGTATTGCGTATTGCGTGCTTCGTTACGGAATCCGCATCACGCATCACGTTTCACTCTTCAGGAAATCGTCCATCGCCAAACCGACGCCGCCATCGCCATTCCGCCGCCGGTCGCGCAGAACACAACGTTATCGCCGCGCTTGGGTCCCTTGCCTTGCTCAAGCGCGTCGTCGAGCGCGGCGGGGATGCACGCCGAACCCAGGTAGCCCCACTTGTCCATGATCCAATGCGTCTTGCTCATCGGCTGACCCAGGTTCTCCATCACGTATTCAATCGTCCGCAAGTTCAATTGCGTGAACAAGAAAAACGAAATGTCGTCGAGCGTCAAGCCTGCTTTCGCAACCACATCGCGCACGAGGGGGGGCCAGTTATCGGAATTGAATGTCTTTGGAAATTTTTTGACGAATTGCACGCGCGGCTTGCCAAACTCGGCAATCGCTTCCGCAGTCGCGGGACGATACGTGCCGCCGGTGTAAATGCCGAGCGCATCGTGATATTCGCCGCGCGCCATCAACTTGCCGCTCAAATACCCAGGTTCGTCGCCCGCGCGCACGACGACGGCTGCCGCGCCATCGGCGAAAAGCGTTGCGGTGTACTTGTCGCGCCAATCGAGAAACTTGGTCATCCCGTATCCACTCGCGACCAAAATATTCTTGAAATCGGAATCAGTCGCGATGTAACGCGCCGCCAGATCGAGCGCGGTGACCCACGCGGCGCACGCGCAATTCACATCGTACGTGCCAGCGTTCGTCGCGCCAAGTTTTGATTGCACGACAGATGCCGTCGCGGGCGAAAGGTAATCGGGTGTGTCGGTTGCGACGATGATCAAATCGAGATCGGTTGGCTTTAAGTTTGCGCGTTCAATCGCTTGGCGCGACGCGGCGCCGATCAGATCGGATGTCGTTTCGTTTTCCGCCATCACGTGACGTTCACGAATGCCAACATTTTCGATCAGCCAGGCATCGACATCTTCGTCGAGAATTTTATTCAGGTCTTGGTTGGTCACTCGTTTTTCGGGAATGTAGCGACCAGTGGAAATGATCTGCGCGTACTTCATATCGCCAATTCAGATCCATTTCAAAATGACGCCAAACAATATCAGACACGCGGCATCGAAAGTAAGAATGCTGGCAACCGTGATAATCTGCTTGCGAAGGTTTTCCATGTCGTATACCCAGAACGCCACCAGAAAGAACGGCAAATATCCAAGCAAAAAGATGAGCCACGGTGCGCCAACGTTCCACCACGCGTAATCCCAGGTTAGCGCGCCAACCGCGTTCAGCAAATATTCCACGAACACGCAAAAGATCGAACCGCCAATTGCGAAAGCCAAGCGATTCGGCACGCCAAAGATTTTCAAGTGTTTGTCCATCGGCAGCATCTTGGAGAATGTGATGCCCGCGAGCGCAAACATAAAACAGATTTCGATATTCAGTCCGATCAAAATCACAAATGCGCTTTTGCCCGGCGTGCCCCAAACTGGCGCATAATTCGTCAGGTGAAAGACGATGCCGTTCCAAATTTCGTTGAACCAATCCATGCCCCAGAACGCGAGTCCCGCGAAAATGAGCGACCAATTTTTCCGCTCGAACTCCACGGCGTACACATAGACCACCAGCGCGAAGAGCGGAATGACGTACCATTGAAATTGACTCGCGTCACGCAGAATTTTTAATGCCGCGGCGGCGGATGGTGTGGGCATATTGCCTCCTTACGTTTTGAGAAACTCGACAATGGCTTGATTCGCTTCGTCAGGAATTTCAAACGGGAAAAAGTGTCCGGCGTTCGGCAGGATGCGAATCGCGCTGTTGGGAATCTGCTTCGCCAGCAACGCGGCGTTACCGGGCGGAACGGCTTTGTCGTGTTCGCCAAACAGAATGAGTGTTGGCGTCTGGACATTCTTCAGTTTGTGCTCAAAGGACGCTTCCTCCGCGATCAAACTCAAGCCGATTGCCAATTGCGCTTGATAGGGCGCAGGCAGAATTGGATGTTGCGCGCGATAGTTCAACCATTCCTCGACGATCTCTGGATGCCGCTCACCAAAACTGGGCGCGCAACTGATCAAGATGCCGCGTTTGAGTCGCGCCATCGGATCGCCGGTCACATCGGAGAGGACTGCCATCGCTTCAGCCGTTACCGGGATCGCGCGCGGTCCGCCAAAATTCGTCGCAGCCAGAATCAATTGGCTGACCATTTCTGGTTTGCTCAGCACCAATGCCTGCGCGATGAATCCGCCCATCGAATGTCCCAGCACTGCCGCGCGTTTTACTTTCAATGCCGCGAACAGTCCAGCCGTGTCATCGGCGAGCATCTGCGCGGTGTACGGTCCCGCGGGTTTGTCAGTTTCACCGACGCCGCGATTGTCGAAGACGATGACGCGGTAATACTTGGCGAGACCTGGGATCATCCGGTGCCACTGCCAATGATCGTACCCCAAACCCGAAATCAACACAAGTGGATCGCCCGCGCCATGAATTTCGTAATAGATGTCAATTCCGTTTGCGTTTACGTGGGGCATAGAATTTCATCCTACAAATATTTCTCCCGCAACTTGACCTTCTCTACCTTCCCATACGGCGAATACGGTAGTGCATCGGCAAAAATAATTCGCTTTGGGATTTTATAGCGCGCGAGTTTGCCGTCGCAGAATTTCAGCAAATCGTTTTCGGTTGTCGATTGACCTGGCTTGCAGACGACGATCATCAAGCCGACCTCGCCCCATTTTTCATCGGGCTGACCGATGAGCGCGCAGTCTTGCACGGCGGAATGATCGCGAAAAATCGCTTCGACTTCGGCGGCATAAATATTTTCGCCGCCACTCTTGATCATATCCTTGAAACGACCGACGATGTAAAAAAATCCGTCTTCGTCTTGCCGCGCGCCATCGCCTGTGTGAAACCAGCCATCGGTGATCGATTCCGCGGTCGCTTGCGGGTTACGCCAATAACCCGCGCAGACGTGCGGACCGTGAATCCACAACTCGCCCGTCTCGCCAACCTTGACATCGCGCCCAGTTTGCGGATCGACCAAACGCATCGCGCTGTGAAAAATTGGTTTACCCACGGATTCGATGCGATGCCACGATTCTTCATCGGTCATCGTGAAACAATTGACACCGACTTCGGTGAGACCGTAGCCGCGCCGAAGCACGCGCCGCGTCGCTTGCGTCCACGCTTGCCACAACGGTTGCGGCATCGTCGCACCGCCGTTGATGAAATAGCGAACGTGCGACAAATCAAATTGCGAAAAGTTTGGCAGCGCAATCCACATTTGGTACAGCGTCGGCACGCCGAGAATCACCGTGCATTTTTCGTCGACGATGGTTTGCAACGCTGGCGCGGGTTCAAACGCGCGCGCCAAAACAATTTTGCCGCCCGCGTACAAAATCGGCGTGAGGAACGCGAACAAGCCGCCCGAATGAAACATCGGCGTGAAGATGGGCGAGATGTCGGTGTCGCGCAGTCCCCAGGAAACGGTTGTGTTGATGCAATTCCACAAAACCTGGCGATGCGGAATCACCGCGCCTTTCGGTCGTCCCGTCGTGCCAGAGGTGTAGAGAATGCACAGCGGATCGTCATCGCTCAACGCTGGACGCGCTGGCTCGTCGCTCGATGCGCGCGCGAGTTCGGTTTCGTATTCGTCGATGGTGACGATGTGTTCGACGCGAATGTTCGGGCGCATCTCGTCGAACGTCGGGGCAAAATCTGGATCGACGATAATCACTGTCGGCTCGCAATCGTTGACGATGTAGGTCAACTCGTTCGCGGTGAGTCGCCAATTGAGCGGCGCGAATATCGCGCCAATTTTTGCCAGCCCGTACAGCAAATCGATGTAGCACACGCCGTTGTGCGCGAAAATCGAAACGCGGTCGCCTTTTTGAACGCCGCGCGCGCACAGAAAATTCGCGGCGCGATTCGCGCGTGCGTTCAGTTCGGTGTATGTGTATCGTTTATTCGTCGCGATCTCGTAGAGCGCCTCTTGGTTTGGCGAGAGTCGCGCGCGAGATGTGAGTAGATCAGCGGCGTGCATTACGTCCCCACCACAATTCCCCCATCCACCCTCAACACTTCGCCTGTGATGAAACTCGCATCGTCGGATGCGAGGAAGAGATACGCGTTCGCAATATCGCGCGGCTGTCCCATGCGTCCCAGCGGCGTGCGCGCCTTCATTCCCTCGATCACTTTATCGGGCATCGTCTTTAGAATCTCGGTGGCGGTGAACCCAGGCGCAACCGCGTTCACACGAATGTTGTAGCGCCCCAGTTCGCGCGCCCACGTCTTGGTCATTCCGATCACGCCCGATTTCGTCGCGACGTAGTTTGTCTGCCCAAAGTTGCCGTCGAGTCCGACGACGGACGACGCGTTGAGAATGACGCCGCCGCCTTGCTTGATCATGTACGGCGCGACCGCTTGCGCGCAGTTGAACACGCCTTTCAGGTTGATCGAGATGACGAGATCGAAATCCGCTTCCGCCATTTGCCCGACGAGCGCGCCTTCTTTCACTTTGACGAGTTGCGAATCGCGCAGAATGCCCGCGTTGTTCACCAGCACATCGATGTGTCCGTACTTTACCACAACCGCATCGATCCATTCTTGCACCGCTTGACGATTTGCCACGTTCACGACATAGAAACTTGCATCAGGTCCGAGCGTCTTGACCGTCGCTTCGCCCGCCTCTTTCGCCACATCGCAAATGACAACCTTTGCGCCTTCCTCTGCGAATCGTTCCGCCGTCGCTTTGCCGATGCCTGCCGCGCCGCCTGTAACTAGACAAACTTTGTTTTGTAGTCTCATTGTTTGCTCCTCTGCACAGTTATCGTGGTGCGTGTTGCGTGCTCCGTTTCTACGCAATACGCATTACGTATCACGCAACACGCATCACGCATCACGTTTTTCTTTTCCCCATTGCACCACGCCTGCCGCCCAAATATAACCGATGCCTGCGGCGACGATCACCATCAAGTCGCCATCTTTCAAGCGACCTTGTTTCAATCCTTCGACAATCGAAAACATCGCGTCTTGCTCGCCCGTGTGTCCGAACTCGTTGAGATACACCGATTGGTCTTCACGCAGTCCAAGTTTCTCCAGCATCTCGCGATGCCCCGACGGCTTGATAAGCAGAATGTTCAAGTAATCGATGTCGGCGCGCGTGTACGGCTTGCCATCAGATTTCGTGCCGCTCTTGCGTAACGCCTCGTCGACGCACTTGAGCCAATTATCCATCGAGACCGCGTTCAGGCGATTCTTCATCGCGTCGGGTTCGACCAGATCGAAATAGAACAGACCTTGCGCGCGCGCGGCGTCCGTCAGCGGCTGCACCGTGCCACTCGCGGGAACGATGGCGTGCTTGCTCATAAATCCATCGGCGATCAGATGCGTACCGAGGACGTGATTGCGCTCCCAGTTTTTTCGCAGCAGCAGCGCGCCGCCGCCGCAGCCGATATTCCACATCCACGACGTGCGCGCGTTCCGCAAATTGATGAAATCGGAAACCTTGTAGCCGCCCGCGATCAAGATCGTGTTGATTTCGGGATCGGCGATCATCATATCCTTCGCGAGTTTCAGCGCGTTGACCGTCGTCGCGCAGCGCGTGTGCAGGTCCATCGCCCACGCGTTTTTTGCGCCGATTTGGTACGCCAGATCGATGCCCGCCGTCCAGAGCAAATACTCTTTCCACTCTTCCGTCGTACACAGCACCACGTCGATTTCTTCGGGCGGGATGTTCGTTTTGGACAAGCAATCGAGCGCGGCTTGTATTCCCATTTCGTTCGGGTGATCGTTTTCGTCGCCGACGAATTTGCGGTGAATGCCCATTTTGTCGCGGATGACATTTTCGGGCACGCCGCTGATCTCCGCGATCTCTTTCGACGTGATGAATTTTTGCGGCGAGTACGTGCCGACGGACACAATTCCGACAGACGGCTGGTGGGTTGACATTTGCTATCCTGAAAATGGACTGTTGCGCGAGCCGCTGGCTCGCT
>DYJA01000116.1 GCA_020723345.1 Candidatus Aquidulcis sp.
AACCGAATTCTACCGCATTATGCGCCCTCACTCCACCCTATGATGGGGTGTTACCCAATCCAGAATTTGGACACAGATTAACACAGATTAACACTGATCTCTAGGTTTTCAATCTGTGTGCATCTGTGTTTATCAGTGTCCAAAATTATTGCCGATAAAGTCTACTGTGTTCGCGAGATTGGCGACGACCATGATGCCGATAATCCACGCCGTTGGACGCACGCCGAAACTTTCGCGAATCAAATCCGCGAGTCCTTTGCCGGTGACGATGCCGAGCCGCGCGCTCATTTCTTGCACGATGATCAGCGCGAGCGCGACGAGCGCGAGCATCCACAACAGCGAATAGCCGAAATGCGCGCCCGCCACAGAGTACGTCGTGATGCCGCCCGCGTCGTTGTCGACGTTCGCGGTGATGATGCCGGGACCAATGACTGAGAGCAGCAGCAGCAATCGAGTCCGCAGGGGTCTGATTCGTCGCAAGAGTGTCGGCATGGTTTTCCCTAGAACAAACGCGGCAGTTTGATTTTCCACTCATCCGGCAAAATCAGAGCGAGCGCGTCGTCGGCGGTGACGATCCCGCGCAGCCGATTCGCCTCATCCACGACCGGCACCGCGAGCAGATTGTATTTCTCGATGAGTTCGAGCACGTCTTCGCGCGAATCATTCAACCGAACACGTTTTGCTTTGTGGTGCGTGATCGCGTTAACGGATGAATCTGGCGCGGCGAGCACGAGGTCGCTGAGCGAAAACACGCCGACGAGATGATCGTCCGCATCCACGACATAGACGTAGTAAATCGTTTCGGCTTCTTTGGCAATGGCTTCTTGGCGGACGCGCTGCAACGCGTCGACAACGAGAATGTCCGGCGGTACGGTGACATACTTGGTCGTCATCAAACCGCCTGCCGTATTTTCAGGTTGCTCAAGCAGTTCGGCGACCTCGGCGCTTTCGTCCGGCTCCATCAAATTAAAGACGTGCGCGCGTTTGTCCTCCTCCATTTCCTGCAAAACATCCGCCGCTTCATCCGGCTCCATTTCTTCTACGATGTCGGCGGCTTTTTCGTCCGACAACGTTTCCAACACTTCGGCTTGGAATTCCGGTTCCAATTCTTCCATCACGTCGGCGGCTTGTTCGTCCGGCATATCGTGGATCAATTGTCCGACTTCGCGCGGGCTCATGTCTTCGAGAATTTCGGCGATGTCGGCGGGGTGCAATTCGCGCAGTTTCGTGCGCGCGACACTCACTTTGAGATCGCCGCGCGGGACGAATTCGAGATCGTTAAAGCGGATCGAACGCGCGGGGATCGCGCGGTGGAATCGTTCGGCGAAATGTTCAAAGGCATCTTCCCAGCCGAGGCGGCGCAGCAAGCCGCGCAAGCCGATGTCCACGTTGACCAAGCGATAATCGTCGCCGATTTTGGCGAGTTCCAAATCGTTGACGCGCACGACGCGAAATCCGTTGATGTCGATCACTTGTTTGTCCATCACGTCGCGGTTCAAAAACAACTCGTTCCCTTTGGCTTGATATTCGGTCGCGGAGGGACGTTGCAGAATGATCTTGTTGCCTGCCAAATCCTCCGTTCCACCCCAGGGTAATAAATTGGGTTGCGCGCTTACGCTGCGAACCGCGAGCGCGACGATGCGCGGATACGGATCGCCATTCGTTTCGGAAGAGATCAGCACGTCGTCCAGCGTACCGATGTATGTGTTTTTCGCGTCGCGCACTTCGCGCCCCAATAATTCGCTGAGGTATGCCATCGTTCACCTCCAAACGCCCCAGTAAAAAGTGAACAGTGAACAGTCAACAGTCAACGAGGAACTCATCCACTGTTTACCGTTCACTGTTCACTGCTCACTGTTTGCCGCTCACCGATCTACCAGTTGTCCTCGCCTCCATCCACGCGAATCACGGTGCCGGTGATCCAATCCACGCGCGGATCAGCGAGTGCGACGATGATGCGGGCAACATCTTCGGGCACCGTGAGTCGTCCATCAGGGTGCAGCGACTTGACGTGCGCGACCGCTTCTTGCGCGTTCGGGATCATTCGGAGCGCGGGCGTGTCTGCCGCGCCCGCCTGAATCGCGTTGACGCAAATCCCTTTGCCGATCAGTTCGAGCGCGAGTTGCCGCGTGTGCGATTCGAGCGCGGCTTTGGCGGCGGAGACGGGTCCATAGCCGATGAAAACGCGGTGCGATCCCGCGCTCGTCATCGCGTACACTTTCGAGCCGCGCGTGAGCAAACCGGCGCGGACGAGGTCTTGCGTCCAGTAGACGAACGAGTTCGCCATCACGTCGAGCGTCATCTCGATTGCTTTGCGATCCGCTGCGTCTTTCGGATCGTCGGCGATGTAGCGTTTCAAGTTGCCGAACGCGACCGAGTGCATCACGACTTCGATCTTGCAGCGGCTGCCCAATAGTCGTTTCATCTTGGCGATGATTTCGGCGCGGTTGCGGTCGTCCGCGACGTTCTTGTTGAAGAAAAACGCCTTGCGCCCTTTCGCTTCGATGTCGGCTTTGACTTGGAGCGCGCGCGGCAGCGTTGATTTTAGATCGAGATGTACGCCGAAAATATGAAACCCCGCGTCCGCAAGCGCGCGCGCGGTTGCCGCGCCAAAGCCCGACGACGCGCCGAGGATGAGCGCCCAACGTTGACTAGATGACATATTTTCCCCTCTCTCTAGACCTGTGAGGTTTCCAAAACCTCACAGGTCTTGGTTAGTTGTTTCAAGATTTCCGTGGGATGGTCAAACCAGAAATCTTTGTATTCTTGCGGGGCAAGGTTGGCATCACTCGCCACCAACGCCAACGCAACACGAACATTCATCCCCTCGTGATCGAACACACGCAAAGCGTTCGTCGTACGGTCGGTGAAAATGTCGCGATACCCTTCAATCTTGCGAATGTGTTCCGTGTGTTCCATTCCTTTGGGGTCAACAAACAAGATGAAATAATCGTTGAACCGTTTGAGCCAGAAAATGAAATCGGGGTGGAATTCACGTGGGCGGTTCTGTGCCGGGTCAATGTAAGGAATGTAGATACGATCCAGCGTTTCATCCGCGCGGCTGAACATCCACCAATCGAACGCCGACGCAAACAAGTTGTCAGGTTCTTTCAGATACGCATCGAGTTGTTCGACAAATCTGACTTCGCTCGGAACGCGGATAACGTGCGAGATGTAATCAATCTTTTCGTCGTCCGAAAGCAGCAGGGGCAAATAATAGTGCGCGGCAAGGTGCTTGATTGTCAACGGCGGTTTGTTCGGCGGCGCAAAGATTTCTTCTGCGGATGTGCGCGCTAATTTTTCCGTTTCTGCCAAGAGCGCGTCCAAGCCGAGTTTTCCTTGTTCATATTGTTCCCTGAGCGCGTGCCTGCGCGCTTCGGGGTCCTGGTATTCTTGCACCGCCTTGATTTTCTGGCGGAGTTCTTCAACGTTCTTCAATACGACGCGGATGTGCTGGTAATGGGTGATCTCGGTCTCCAGTGGTTTGAATCTGTCGAGTTCATCCGGCATCAGGTCGAAATAGCGCGCGAGACGCGGCAGCAGAATATCGGGACTGCCGTATCGCTTGTCAGTGCGCGAATTGAAGTAGAGACCAGACGCGGCGAGTGTGGTCTGGACATTGCCGATTTGTCTTGGCGACAAAGCGTGACGCGCAAAGACCAGGCGATCATCGCGCAGGTACGCGAGATAATCTTCGAGGTATTTCCGTTCCCCGTCTTGTAACTCAAACTTGCGTGGGGCGCGTTGTTTGATCAGCGGCTCTGGGGCGTGGCGATACGTGGGCACGAGCAACAGGTGTCCTGCGATCGCGGCGGAGTTGGTTGCGAGCGCGAGTTCAACGCCTTGTTCTTTTTCCTTCTCTTGGTCGAGTTCTTGGAACACGCTTTCGAGCGCGGCGCGGTTCGTGCCAAAGATGAACAGCGTTTGCACGGCATTCAAAAATGGCAGGGCTAGACTGTAGGTCTGGCGATCAACTTCTCCCGCGTTGAAAAGATTTTCCAAGCGGCGGCGTTTGTTTTTCATTGGTTCGATTCGCACGCCGCGCCCAACCGATTGCAAAACAAATTTCTTCGCGTCCGCGCCCGTACCGATATTGATGAACGTGATGACGTTCGGGCGATTCGAGTCCCAGCCCTCGTAGAAACTGCGCGATCCCATCAACAATGTAATGTCGGTGTCGTCGGTGTTGATGCGCTCGAAAAAACTTTCGTCTTCAAAGCCCTCGACGAACGCATAGCCCGCGAGCATTTCTTTTTGCCACGCGCGCGTGTCGCCAATTTTGATGAGCGCGAATGGCGCGGACGCGCTCTTGAGTTTGAACGCGAGTTCCTTGTCGTTGGATGGGCGCGTGAGGACTTCGATCTCGCCGTGACTGTCCGCGTTGAAAACGTGTTTCAGCACATCCTTGATCGTTAGCGCGTTGAAGATGGACGCATCGGGCTTGAATTTCAATTCTTCATACAGCCATTCGGGATTGGCGTTTAGCTCAGCCCACAAATCTTGCTTGGCACGGTTGAAGATGGCGGTGATACGCGCTGCGTTGCCCCGCGCAATGCGTTCAAGTTGCGCGAAGAAAAGCTTTAGGTCGGCGTCCTCGGTGTTGACCGAGTTGACGAGCGCGATCAAAAGCGGACGGTGATAGAGGTTGTCGTTCGTGGCGGCGAGCAAGCGTTCGCGCGATTTGCTAACGTAGGTGAGCATCAACAACGCTTGCAAAACGATTTTCTGCTTTTCTTCGTCGGTGAAATCTTCGTCGCGGCGAAAGGCGCGATTTTCTTGCTTGAGAATCGCAATGTGCTTGCCGTAGCCCGCCTCGATGAAACTGGCGAGATTGAATTCGGCGGCGGTTGTCAATTTATCACGGTCGTCGGTGAACGTGGCGGAAAAGTTGAACAGAAATCCGTTGCGGCTGAGAAGGCTGTAGATGTGCTGGCGCTTGGAATCGTCCTTGTCGCCCTTGTGCGCTTCGTCGAGCAGAACGTACCAGCGCCCGTTGTTGTCGTAATTGCGAAAATCAATGATGCGCTCTTTTTGCGCGTCGCTCAAATTGTCGGAGCGATAGTACAAGACCGTAATTTCCTGATGACCGAGCAGGGACGGAAATTCGCGCTTGACTTGGGCGTACTCTTTCAGTTCGCGCAAGCGAATGAAGAGCGCGCCGCCTGCCGCGTTGTACTCGTTGACGTGCTCGCGCAATTGCTGGATCAGGTCTTCGCGGTGCGTCAGCATCAGCACGTCGTTCATTGGAATCTCGCCGCGTTGCATCAGCGTCCACAGCACCTCGATCAGTTTGACGATGACGAGCGTCTTGCCCGAACCTGTCGCCATCCAGAATCCGATGCGATTGACGAAATGCTCGTACGGAATTTGCGAATCAGTAATCGGATAGTATGGCGTCAGCAGCGCGGCATTGTCGCGCTTTTTGCCGAGCGAAATATCGTCGAGCGAGATTTGATTATCGGCGTACCATTGGAAAAAGGCGCGCTTGAGACTGTCATTGCGAGGAGTCTGCGAAGCAGACGATGAAGCAATCCCCAAGTTACTCGGAGATTGCTTCGCTGCGCTCGCGATGACACCATCGGCGGCGTAGAATTTGTACAACGCTTTGACCGCGTTTTGCAATGCGATTTGCTGATAGTCCCACAAATTTTTCGCTCTGGAAAAGCGCGCCAAATCCATTGTCGTCCACGCGGGCGGTAAGGATTCAAATGCAAAGTCGTTCAGCAGAGTTTGGAGTTTACGCATAAAGGCAGTTATCGTTTTGCGACGATCCGCATGATTTGAGTTTTGAGCACAGGAATATCTTGCGTGGCGGTGAGCCACACCTTGTCAATGTCCACGCCGAAATAACCATGAATCAATTTATCGCGCATCCCCGCAATATCTTGCCAGGGCACATCCGCATTCTGCGCGCGCAATTCGTCCGACAAGTGCCTGACCGCTTCGCCAATGATTTCGATCTGGCGAATGACGCCGTCCTGCACCAAGGTTTGCTCGACAAAGGTTGCTTCGTCTACGCCGCGCAAGTACGTTTCGATTTTGCGGATCGCGTCCAAAATGTGCTGAAGATAGACCGATTCATCCCGCTTCATAGATGATTTGCACCTCGCGTTTGATGCGTTCGCGTAAATAGGGACTGAGCGCGGCTTCGGTGAGTAAATCCACTTTTCTGCCGAGCGCGGTCGAGAGTTGGCGTTCCAATCCAACCAGCGCGAGCAGACTTGTGCGTTTGGAGAAATAGACGAGCAAGTCAATGTCGCTTTGCGGCGTCGCTTCGCCGCGCGCCATCGAGCCAAACACGCCGATCTTGGCGACGTTGTTTTGGCGGCAGATTTCAATCAATCGGTTTGTGTCGAAGGGCAGAGGTGCCATTGTTATTTCCTTTGCGCTTTTGTCATTGCGAGCCGCGAAGCGTTTGCGAAGCAATCCCCGCGTTGGCAAGGTGGAGATTGCTTGCTTCGGCTTCGCTCAACACCGCATCGTTCGACTCCGCTTCGCTCCGCTCACGATGCTCCTCGCAATGACAAATGAAAAATTACCACCACACCAACGGCTTGATCAACGCCCAATCGGGATTCGTCAAACTGGCGGACGTGCCATCCGCAAATTCAACCGTGTCGCGCGTGATGCGCTTGATCCATTTGCCCGTCACGCATGAGAGCGTTTCGGCGAGGTCAATGCCGTCGTACAGTTTTTCGGGATGAACGTCCACGCGGTTTTGTTTCTTGTCGAGCGAGATGGCATCGAGCATTTTCAAGTCGCGCAGGAAAACGTAACTGTTGTACGCGTCCGCGCCTTGCAACAGCGGCGCGTCTTGGTACGAGGCGCGGCGGAGCGTGTCTTCGTACTGTTCGAGTTCATAGTATTTGCAGAAATGCGAAATGCCGCGCGTGGAGACTTCCGAAGTCTTGGAGACTTCGGAAGTCTGCGCCTTGCCATCTTTCCACTTGTCGCTGAAGACGACTTTTTTGACGCGCGGCAGGATGACGGTATTGAAATGTTCGCCCATCTCGACGAGAATGTATTTGCGCTTGCCGCCGTCCGCGCGATTGAGGTTGATGACCGCGTGCGCGGTGGTGCCAGAGCCAGCGAAGAAGTCGAGAGCCAGATTATCCGAGTCATCACCAAGCCCAGCAATCCAAATACAATCCTGCACGGCAAAAGGAGATTTGGCAAATGAGAATGCAGATGATTCACCGAACAAGTTGGTAAGTACGGCACTACCGT
This sequence comes from Candidatus Aquidulcis sp., assembly GCA_020723345.1. Classification (GTDB taxonomy): domain Bacteria; phylum Chloroflexota; class Anaerolineae; order UBA4142; family UBA4142; genus VGOB01. Next base: position 7,228 of record DYJA01000116.1, read on the forward strand.
ATTCTCGTGCCGCGTAGGTTGTTTTGTCCCACAAAGAACGCGGCTGAACACCTTCCGATGGTTTCTGGCGACGGAAGATTTGTGTCCCACCACCCTTGTCAAATCTCACTTCGAGGTCGTTGATGTGATCAATCGCAGATAAATGGTTGAGACTCCAGACACGCTCCTTACCTTTGTCATCAATTGGTAGAACTATGATCTCACCTTTCGCAGGAGTTTCCAGAACGTCCCATTCTCTCTTTGTACTGTTCCAAGATAAAGCAGGGACACGGAGAGTCTTCTTGTGCGAGTTCACGTAAATTGGATAGAATTGTTTGGGTCTTTCTTTTCGATAAGTAACAGCTCCTCCACCCTTCCTGAAATTTTGCCAATTGATATGCTCTCCCTCTTCTACCGTAAATCGCTCCCATTGTTTCTCAGAGCGAGGTAATCTTGCCAATCTAGCGGCATCTGTATTTTGGTAGAAGAAAGCATACTCGTGGCATACGGAAAACCCTTTCACTGTTGATCTACCTGACGGGTTGTTACGAATAACGACGATACCAAGTTGATTTGCGCGATCAAATGTTCCATCGAGTATCTTTGCAAGTTCGTGTACTTGATAGTCGTCAATTGTAACACAGAGGATACCTGCTTGGGAAAGGAATTGTTTGGAGAACGCCAGACGGTTCTCCATTAAGGATAACCAAGATGAATTTCGGTAGTCGTTTGCGTAGTCAATTGGTCCAGCATCGGTGTTATACGGCGGGTCAATGTAAATCGCTTGCACCTTTTCGCGGAACTTGGGCAAGAGCGTCACCAACGCCTGATAGTTTTCGCTGTGAATCAGCCAGCCGTCCAGCGCGGCGTCCACATCATCGAAGAGCGCGAGGATGTCCAGTTCCAAATCGGGAAAGTGGCGCGTGTCGAGCGGGAGAAATTGGTACTTGCCCAGACCTGTCAGGTCTTGGAGACCTGACAGGTCTCGCAAATTGTCCACCATCCCCAACTCTTTCCATTCTTGCTTTTGCGCTTGCATTCCTTTGTGCGCGAAAATCTTGCGCCAGACTTCCGAAGTTTTGGAAACTTCGGAAGTCTTTGCGTTCGCAATCTTGTCGAGCGTGATAACGTAATGCGAATTGAGCACGAATTTGGGCTTGTTCCACACGCGCACGAGTTCGTCTTCAAACTGCGCGATGAAATCAATGATCCTGTACGCAATGCCTTTGATCGCTTGGAGTTGGCGCAAGCGCATTTCCGTCCACGCGCTTTCACCTGCAAAGACGTATTGGTACAGCCACAAGTCGAATTGCTCTTTCAAAAAAGCGCGCGCGTTCTTGTTGATGAAATAATCTACTTCGCTCTGCTTTTCAAAAACGCGAAATGCGCGTTCCAGCGTTTCCTCGCGTAGGGGCGCAATTAATTGCGCCCCTACCGCGCGCACAATCTCCTCGGTTTTGGTCTTGCGCCCGCGTTCGGAATACGCAACAGTCAAAAGAATCTTGCCGCCCGTGTAACTCTTGAACGCGTACATCAACTCGCGCTTTTCGTTCGAGCGTTTCAATTCCATCGCGGACACGTCAAAGAAAAACGCCGTGCCGTCTACGTCCACGTCCATACTGTTGAACAATCGGTCGGTCTTGACGTAGTAGAGCATATGCGTTTTCCAAAACAGCATCACGTCGCGGTCGTCGGTGTACACTTTTTCGTACACGTTGTTGTGCAAAGGCGTGTGGCGAAAATAGATCGAGCCGCTTTCGCTGAAATAGCGCTTGAAGAAATCGTACAGTTTGTCGAACATTTCTTCGCGGAACGACGGCTCGAATGGCTTGCACGCGTCGTCCATGTCTTTCATCAATTGCGGAAAGACACCTTCGGTAAAGTAGCGCGCTTTGATTTTCATCAGGTTGATGTAACCCGATGCGCCTTCCACTTTAGCGCCGACGAAAATATCGCGGAGGGCGGACAGAAATTCTTGTTCGTGAGAGTTGGGTTGAGGCATGAGTCACTTCCGTGAAGGTAATTTCCGCGCAAGATTATACAACGTTCTTTGTCGAATGGCAATCGTCTTTGAAAACCAAACTTCCCAAGTCTTCACGACTTGAGAAGTTTTGGTCAGTCTCTACTTCCAAATATTCTCGTAACTTCCCCTGATCAACTTTCCTTCCGCGAATCGGCTCGGCACGAATGGAGAAATGTCCACTGTTTTGGATTTGCCCTCCAGGATCAACTCCGCCATGCACAATCCAATCGCGGGCGCGGTCTTGAACCCTGTTCCGCTGTGACCGCAGTCGAGATAGAATCCGTCGGGTCCCGCCGCGCCGAGAATCGGATGCTGATCGGGCGTAATGCCGTCGTAGCCGCTGTGCGCGCTGTGCAAGCCGCCGTCCTTCATCGCCGGCACGCGCTGACAAATGCGA
>DYJA01000117.1 GCA_020723345.1 Candidatus Aquidulcis sp.
AAAGAAGTCTCCTTCCCCAACACCTAGTTGACATCGTTTAGGGCGTGGACTACCGGGGTATCTAATCCCGTTTGCTCCCCACGCTTTCGTGCACTCAGCGTCAGGGGTGAGCCAGAGAGTCGCTTTCGCCACTGGTGTTCCTCCCGATCTCTACGCATTCCACCGCTACACCGGGAATTCCACTCTCCTCTATCACCCTCAAGCCGGGCAGTATCCAACGACCTCCCCCAGTTGAGCCAGGGGCTTTCACGTCAGACTTACCCAACCGCCTACGCACGCTTTACGCCCAGTAAATCCGGATAACGCTCGCCTCCTACGTTTTACCGCGGCTGCTGGCACGTAGTTAGCCGAGACTTATTCGCCAGGTACCGTCCTCACTCGTCCCTGACAAAAGGGTTTTACGACCCGAAGGCCTTCGTCACCCACGCGGCGTCGCTGGGTCAGGGTTTCCCCCATTGCCCAATATTCCTCACTGCTGCCTCCCGTAGGAGTATGGACCGTATCTCAGTTCCATTGTGGCTGATCGTCCTCTCAGACCAGCTACCCGTCATCGGCTTGGTGGGCTATTACCTCACCAACTACCTGATGGGACGCGGGCCCCTCTCAAAGCGCCTTGCGGCTTTATTCGGCAAATTGAATCGCCGAACTAATGCGGTATTAGCAAACCTTTCGGTCTGTTGTTCCCCACTTTGAGGTAGGTCACCCACGTGTTACTCACCCGTTTGCCACTAACGCTCCAGTTTCCCAAAGCGTCCGTTCGACTTGCATGTGTTAAGCACGCCGCCAGCGTTCATCCTGAGCCAGGATCAAACTCTCCGTTGTATTTCAAATTTTGAGTTTCATCCGGATTTCTTCGTTTCTACAAACGCTCTTTCCTACCACTCTTCAGTTGTTAAGGTCCCCTTGCCCCGCGCGTCTTGCTGGCGGGCGAACGGGCGGATTTATACCACACATCCCCGTTCGTGTCAAATTCCGCTTTTAGAGAACAAAATCCGCCGACCTGAGTCGGCGGAGACAACACGAGACTATTCAACGAACTTGCGTCCGATGACTCCGATGCTCTGGATTAGTCTCGCTATGCCTCCTGGAAGAAGATTTGTAACGCACTATCTATCGTGCGAGTGTCATTATACACGCTTTTTCGGGTTTGTCAAGCGCGACTGTCTTAAATTTCCGAATCATTTTCAAACTTCGCGCCGACCTTCCAGCGCCCGCGTCAACGTCACCTCGTCGGCGTACTCCAAATCGCCGCCGACCGGCAAACCGCGCGCCAGCCGCGTCAATCGAATGCCGAGCGGTTTGATCAAGCGCTCCAAGTACATCGCGGTCGCTTCGCCTTCCAAGTTTGGGTTCGTCGCCAAGACGATCTCTTTGATCCCCGGATCACGTTGAATCCGCGTCAGCAATTCTTGCACGCGCAAATCTTCGGGACCGATCCCTTCGACCGGCGAGATCGCGCCATGCAAAACGTGATACACGCCGCGATATTCGCGCGTCCGCTCGATTGCCAACACATCGAGCGGCTCTTCGACAACACAGATGATCGAACGATCGCGCGCGTCGTCGCGGCAGATCGCGCACGGATTTTCTTCGGCGATGTTCTGGCAAATCGCGCACGTGACGATTTTGTCTTTCAGTTGCGTCAGCGCATCCGCAAGCGCCAAGGCATGATCTTTCGGCGCGCGCAAAAGATAAAACGTGAGACGTTGCGCGGTTTTGGGTCCGATGCCCGGCAAACGATGAAACTCTTCGATCAAACGCGTGACCGCGCGCGGGGTCGTGTCCATCGCGCTATCCTAAAATATTCGGCAAGCCCAAGCCGCCCGTGAGTTCACCCATTCGACCTGCCGCGAGTTGCTGCGACTTTTCGATGGCTTCGTTCACCGCGACCACGACCAAGTCTTGCAGCATTTCGACATCGCCCGCGCTCAACACATCGGGCGAAATTTTGATCGCTTGGATTCTTTGCTGACCGGTGATCGTTACCGTGACCGCGCCGCCACCCGCGCTTACTTCCAAAGTTTCGTTTTCCAGCGCGGCTTGCGTTTCTTGCATCTGTTTCTGAAATGTCTGCAACAAATTCTGTTGACTGCTCGGATTCGTGTGCGGCATTTGCGGCGCGCGCCGCGGATCGCCTCGTCTGCTCATTTTCTATGCTCCGTGAATTCCCGTAATCTCCGCGCCCATTTGATTGATCGCCGTGCGAATGAGCGGATCCTGCTCGACGGCTTTGCGTTTGGCGCGTTCCGGCGCCAGCATACATTTGACGCGGCACTTGCGTTGAAGAATTTGATCGAATGATCGCTCAACGCTTTCTTTCCATTTCGGCTCTTTCTCGAATTTTTCCGCGTGGACTTGGTACTGAAACCCCAGCACGATCACATCGCCTTCCACTTTGATCGGCTCGGCGGCGCTCCGCAACAACGCTTCCGCGTTTCGATTCAATTGCTTGACGCGCGCCAACACGTTCGTCCATTGACCTTGCACGATTTCCAAAGTCAATAGATTCACCGCATTAACAGGCGCGGGATTCGGATCTGTCTGTGCTACGGCAACCGGCGCGCTCGGCGGCGGTGCTGTTTTTGCAGGTGGCATCGCGCGCGCTTCCGGCTTTGGTGTCGGCGGCGGCGAAGTACGACGCGGCGGGGGCGCGGCAAGCGGCGCGGGTGCTTGCGGCGCGGCGACGTGTTCCAACGTCGCTTCGACGAGCGCGATTTCTAACGGCAAAGTCGGATGCGCGCTCGTCCGCAGTTCGTACGCGGCTTGATTGAACAGTCGAATCGCGCGGACAAGTTGGTCCGCCGAAAATTGCCCGGCGCGCTGCGACATTTCGGTTTGCGCTTCGGCGGTGAGTGTGAGCGCGTCGCCGCTGCCGGATTTGATCAGCAGCAAGCCGCGCAAGTATTCGACGATTTCACGCGCAAGTTGGCGCGGATCCGCACCCGAGTCCACCGCGCTTGCGATCAGCGCGAGTCCTTGCGCGATGTTTTTCTCTGCGAGCCGCGCCACCAACTCGCCGACGATTTGCGACGACGCCGCGCCGAGCAAGCCCTGTACTTGCGCGAGCGTGATCTCATCGCTCCCGTACGCAGTCAGTTGATCGAGCAAACTGATCGCGTCGCGCATCGCGCCCGTCGCCTGCCGCGCGATCAGTTCGATCGCGGCTGGCTCAACCTTGAGACTTTCCTGTTTCGCGATTTCAGCAAGTCGCGAGGAAATTTCGGGCAAGGTCAGGCGGCGAAAATCGAAACGCTGGACGCGCGAAATAACGGTCGCGGGAATTTTTTGCGGATCGGTCGTGGCGAGAATGAAGATGACGTGCGGCGGCGGCTCTTCCAAAGTTTTCAGCAGCGCGTTGAACGCCGCGGTCGAAAGCATGTGAACTTCGTCGATGATGTAAACTTTGTATTTCGCTTCGCCCGGACGAAAATCGACCTTGTCGCGCAAGTCGCGAATGTCTTCGACGCTCGTGTTCGACGCCGCGTCAATTTCGATCAGGTCGAGCATCCGTTCATCGTTGATCGCCTGACACACCGCGCATTGATTGCACGGCTTGGCGTCTTGTTCGGAAAGACAGTTGACCGCTTTGGCAAGCACACGCGCGGTCGTCGTCTTGCCGGTGCCGCGCGGTCCGGTGAACAAGTACGCGTGCGCGATCCGATTCAGCGCGAGCGCGTTCTTGAGCGTCGTTCGAATATGCTCTTGCCCTTCGATGTCGTCGAACGTGCGCGGGCGATATTTCAAGTAAAACGCTTGTGCAGGCATACGTTGTCCTTTATCAACAAATCCAACACGACTCAGCCAGTTCTATCCGTTTCTCTATCCATTTCCCGTCCGTTATTCAGTTTACCATCAAAGTATGGCTTTGGCAAGCGCGCTCAATTTGAATATAATGGACGCACATTGTCTTTGGAGCACCGAGGTCAAATCGTGAAAACTCCGCGTGCCATCACAAAGATCCTTCTGCCCAGCAAGCGAACACATCTGCTGCATCGTCCGCGCTTGGTCAATTTTCTCCACGAACACATCGAGCGCAAACTCTTGCTCGTCTCGGCTTCGGCGGGCTACGGCAAAACGTCGCTGCTGATCGATTTCGCGCACGAGACTTCTTTGCCGGTCTGCTGGTACACGCTCGACGCGTCCGACGCCGACCCTAAAATATTTTTCCAATCGATCATCGCGTCGCTGCGCCATACTTTTCCGACCTTCGGCGCGCGCACATCGAAACTGCTCGAAAACGTTTCGCTGACGCGCGAAGTCGCAGTGAGCGTCGGCGCGCTCGTCACAGAAATCTACGAAAATATTCCCGGCTATTTCGTCCTGGTTTTGGACGATTACCACGCGGTCGAAGAATCGGCAGCGGTCAATCGCATCCTCGATACGTTCCTGCGCCTGTTGCCGGAAAACGCGCACATCATTCTCGCCAGCCGGACGCTGCCCTCCAAATTGACGCTGACCCGGCTGACCGCGCGACAAGAAATTGCGGGCTTGGGCGTCAACGATCTGCGCTTCACTGCCGAGGAAATCCGCGCGCTCGTCAAACAAAATTATGAAACCGATCTCTCGAACGCACAAGCCAACGAACTCGCCGAAACTTCGGAAGGATGGATCGCTGGCATTTTGCTGACGACGCACACCCTCTGGCGCGGCTTGTTTCAAGACCTGGTTCGCTTGCAGGGTCCCCACAGTCACGTCTTCACCTATCTTGCCAGCGAAGTCTTGACGCAGCAATCCGCCGAGGTGCAGCATTTCCTCCTCGATTCCGCGATCCTCGACGAGTTGACGCCTGAAATGTGCGATGCCCTGCTCGGCGTATCCAATTCCGCGGAGACGCTTCGCCTGATCGAGCAAAAGAATCTCTTCATCGTGCGCTTGGAGCAAGAAGGCGCGTGGTACCGTTACCATCACCTCTTCCAAGAATTTCTCCAAGCGCGCCTGCGCGAATCCGATGCGGCGCGCTGGCGCGCGCTGAACCACCGCGCGGCCGAACTGTACATCGCGCGCGCGTTGCCCGACCGCGCGATCGCGCACTACCTCAAGGCGGAACTTTTCGACGACGCCGCATGCGAAATCGAAAGCATTGGGCAAGCCACTTTCGACGCGGGACACTTGACGACGCTGGCGCGCTGGATCGACGCGCTGCCGCAAGCCAGCCGGGAGAGTCGTCCGAATTTGCTCGTGCTGCGCGCTAGAATTTTCGCAGATACCGGAACTCCCAATCGCGCCTTGGAACTCTACACGTCCGCCTCGGCACTCTTCAAACAACGTCGCGACGCCAACGGCATTGGCAGAACATTGGTATTTCAAGCCGTCCTCTTGCGTCTGCTGGGACGCTATCAAGAAGCGATTGACGCGTGTACGCAAGCACTTGGGCTCCTCTCTGCCGATCAAGCGCCGGAGATCATCCGCGCGCATCGTTCCATGGGCACGTCGTATTTTTCGCTCGGCAATCCAACCAAAGCGATTCAGGAATTGAAAGCGGCGCTGCGCTTGAGCGAATCGCAGAACGATCCAACCCGCATCGCTTGGCTTCATCACGAATTCGGCGTGGCGCTGCGAATGATCGGAAACGCCGAGGCGGATCAACATTTTCGTAAAGCGCTGGAGTACTGGCGACACGCGCACAACGCCGTCGGTCTGGCGAGCACTTTGAACAGCATCGGCGTCGGTTATCACCGTCAGGGGAAATACGCGCAAGCGATTGACATGCTGGAGCAAGCGCGCGAACAGGCGCGTCAAGCCGGTCATTTACGCTGGGAAGCGTACGCGCTTGCGAGTCTAGGCGATGTCTATCGCGATCAAAACGACTACGCTCGCGCGCAAGATACCTACCGCACCGCGTACGATATCGCCACTCGCATCGGCGATGGATTCATCATCACGTTTACCTTGACCGCGTTAGGCGAACTTGCCCGTCTGCTCGGCGAACTGGAAACCGCCGACTCGCTGCTCCATCAAGCGGTCGAGCAAGCCGCAAGTCATCAGTCCAATTACGAACTCGGATTGACGATGACGGCGTTGGGCATTCTCAATTGCCAACGCGGCAATACCGCAGATGCAATCAGCCACCTGACGCGCGCGGCGGAACTCCTTGACCGGAGCGACGCCATGCGCGACAGCGCGCGCGCTCACATCCATCTCGCGCACGCTTATTTTCAAGGACGCAAACATCGGCTCACCAAGCAGCAACTCCGCCTCACCGCCGAGCGCGGCAAGGAATTGCGCGAAGATCAATTTATCCTCAGCGATGGGCAGCATTTGCAGCCGGTCATCAAATATTCGATCGCACAGCAAGTTGGCAAGGATTATTTCGCGCCCGTGCTCAGAAAAATCAAAACGCTTGCGCCCACGCCAACCCAAGCGCCGCGCGTTTCGCCGGTCGAGTCGCGCGAGCCGCAATTGGTGGTGCAGGCGTTTGGGACGGCGCAGGTGTGGCTGGGCGGCAAACTCATCACGACCACCGATTGGGACTCTGCCAACGCGAAAGAACTTTTCCTATTGGTGCTGGCGCACTCCGAAGGATTGCGCAAAGAACAAATCCTCAGCGCGCTGTGGGCAGATACGCCAACCGCGCAAGCCAACGGCATTTTCCATTCGACCATCTACCGCATTCGCCGCGCCTTGTCGCCCACGATTCTGGTGTACGCGAACGGTCTCTATCGCGTCAACCGCGTCGATTGCTCCGTCGATTTCGAACGATTCAACCAATTGATCGCTCAGGCGAACAATGCGTCGACCGACGCCGAACGCGTGCGCGCCTATCGTGACGCAATCGCATTATACCAAGGCGACTTTGTCGAAGATTCGTACAACGAATGGTGCGTGCTGCCGCGCGACGAAATGCAAAAGAAATATCTGGCTGCCCTCTCGACGATGGCGGAGTATTATGCCCAGCGCGGCGAAAACGATGCGATTCGCTTTTATCAGAAAATCTTGCAGCGTGACCCACTGCGCGAAGATATTTATGGCGCGTTGATCCGGTTTCAGTTGAAATCGGGCGACAAAACCGGCGCGCTCAAGACCTATCAGCAATGCGAACAAATACTCCAAACCGAGATGGGAGTCCCGCCCAACCCAGAAATACGCGCTTTGTCCGAACAGATTCGTAGCAGTTGAGCCAGCCAAGAATTCACTCGCGTCACTATCCCGAAGGCGATCCAGCGCTGGATCGCCTTTTTTGGGGGCTTGCGTACATTAATGTACCGTGAGTTTTTCGTCAGTACCCATGGTGTAAAATATGGGCGTCGGATAAACCAACGATTCAGAGAGGAGACTGACGAAATGACAAACGCGAAACTGTTCGCCATCAAGTACTTGAACTCGACGACGATGCGCCTGATCTACATTCTGCTCGCGCTGTTGGCGCTGGCGCTGGCGGGCGGCGCGCCGGACGGCATGGGCGGCAGCGACTAGAACGCAATGATCCTCGCCGCTGCGGTCGTGAGCGCGGTTCTCGTCGGATTGGCGCGGGGCGGGCGGCTGAGTCGACTGGCGAACCTCCCTTTGCGTTGGGGATGGGTCGCCCTAGTCGCCTTTGGCTTGCAAATCTATCTCATCTATTTCCCCGAGCCAGTGAGCGAGGGCATCACTAGCCCACGCGTCATCGTTCTCATGTTCTCGTACATTTTGCTATTCGCCGTCGTCTGGCAGAACCGCGCTCTCCCCGGCTTTTGGCTCATCGGGATCGGATTTCTTTCCAATTTCGCCGTGATGCTTTTGAACGGCGGATACATGCCGATTACATCGGACGCGCTCGCGCAGGTCGGGCACAGCGGGAAAATTCTCAGCCCGGAGCCCGGCGCGCGCGTCCGCGCGACCAAAGATATCGTCTTGCCGCGCGATCAAACCGTCGCCTGGTGGCTGGCGGACATTTTCGTTTTGCCGCCGCCCTTTCCGATTCCCAGCGTGTTCAGCGTGGGCGACATTATGATCGCGCTCGGCGCATTTTGGTTGATCCAGAACGGAATGAGTGATGACAAAAAAGAAAAGCGTCCTGTTGGTTGAGGACGATCACAACGTCGCGCTCGTGCTCAGAGATGGGCTAACCGATCTCGACGTGGCGCCTGAAATCGAAATCGTCGCGTCCGGCGAAGAAGCCTTGCAGCGGATGGCGCACCGCGACTGGGACCTCGTTCTCACCGATCATCGCATGCCGGGAATGACCGGCTTGGACTTGATCGAAACCTTGAAAACGCTCGCGCCTGCGACGCGTACCATCCTGATCACCGCGTACGACTCGGCGGAACTGGAGCAAGCCGCCAACCGCCTGAACGTCTACCGATACATGCCTAAACCTATTCCACTCAGCGATCTCAAGCGCGTCGTTCAAAGCGCGCTCTCAAATTAGAGGAGTTGTCTTATGGCACACGAATCGTTACAAGCCGTCATCGGCACCGCCGTCATCGACACGGAATTTCGCAAGGCGTTGTTGAATGGCTCACGTCAACGCGTCATCCAGCGTTTTGCGCTCAGCCGCGAAGAATTCGACGCGGTGATGCGCGTCCGCGCGGATTCGCTGGAACAATTCGCCGGACAATTGGATCAGTGGATTTCGCGCGCGCAAGGTAGAACGGAACCGCCCACCCTGCGCGCCTTGCCAACTCTAGACGGGACATTAAGATGACTGGTGTCACGCACGATTGTGATCCATCCGCCTCCGCAACACCGCGCCAAGAACGTGATCGCTTGGAAGAGCAATTGCGTCAACTCGAGCAACTGAAACGCAATTTCACGATGCTTGCCGCGCACGAATTACGCAACCCGCTCGCGATCCTGCTCGGCTACGCCAAAATTCTCGAAGACGAGTCATCGGGCAACACGCGCGAATACGCGAGCATCGTCGTTTCGCGCGCGCAACAACTCAAGAGCATCGTCGATTCGCTCGTCGTCTTGCAGCAGTTCGACGCGGGAGAACTCGCGCTCCATCTGAGCACCTTTTCGATCGCCGACTGCATTCAACAAGTCATCGCGGAGCAACGCCCGTACAGTCAACTCAAAGCGCTGCAAATCGAACTGCGCGGCGAGTTGGGTCTGTACGTGCGCGCCGACCGCGAACGGGTTACGCTCGCGCTGACGAACGTGCTCTTGAACGCGATCAAGTACTCGGCGCATGGCGGGCAAATCACCATCGCGACTCACGCCGATGTGAACAACGTCATCGTCAGCATCCACGATAAAGGCGTCGGCATACCTCCCGCCGATCAGTCGCACATCTTCGACCGCTTTTATCAGGCAAGCAATCCACTCGCGCGCGATTACAGCGGTCTGGGCATCGGACTCGCCGTTGCGAAAGCAATCGTCGAGTTGCACCACGGACGCATCTGGGTCGAGAGCGCGCCGAGTCAAGGCAGCACCTTCTCGCTTTCGCTGCGGCGCGCGTATCCTCTCAATACCAACACGGCATTTCAGCGTTCGGCGGCGATCATGACCGCGCAGTAGGAACGCGGGGGCAATGCCACTTGGTTCGAATTGATTTCGTTCTTTCTTTGACCCAGGGTAATTGTCCATGAACTTGCGTTCACCAGCGTTCCGATGAAAATGTTGCACGGGCGGCTCGCCC
>DYJA01000118.1 GCA_020723345.1 Candidatus Aquidulcis sp.
AGACCCTATCCTGGCGTCAAACCAAAACCGCAGTTAGTGCCCGTGCTCAGTATAGCAAGTATTTGACAGACTCGCGCTTGTATATACAATGTATGGCAGGTGAATCCTGATGTACGTTACCGAATTCGAGTGGGACAACGGCAACATAGGGAAAAACCTCAAACACGGCGTCGAGGACGCGGAAGCGGAAGAGATTTTCTTCAATCGCATCAAACTTCGCCGCGCGGGAGATCACTACTATCTCTACGGCATCACCGACGAAGGTAGACACTTGTTCGTCGTGTTCATCTGGACAGGCGTGGGGCGCGCGCGAATCATCAGCGCGCGCCCGATGACTCATTCGGAACGCCGTTATTACGAAAGGAAATGATGAAAACTCGCAAGCGCAAAAAGAAACTTTTGACCATCCCCAAATTCGCGAACGAAGACGCAGAGCGCAAGTTCTGGGCAACCCACGATTCGACCAAGTACTTTGGCGCGATGACGGAAGTGAACGAGCCGCTTCGCGACGCGCGCTCTACCAAAAAAGCAATTTCGATTCGCGTGGATGAACCCGCGCTCGCCAAATTGAAATCGGTTGCCGCCAAAAAAGGACTCGGCTATCAGACCTTGATGCGAATGTGGGTGCTCGAACGATTGGAACGCGAAGCGGTTAGACCGTAGCCAGAAAGGACGGACACCCTTGCGTCATCCAATTCTGGCTTTCATTCTCATTGCCTACCTCGCACTCGCCGCGCTCTACGCCGTCTTCACCCCCAAGTGGCAGACGCCCGACGAGCCCGCGCATTTCAATTACACCCGCGCGATTGGTGAAACGGGCAGGCTGCCCGTTCTACAGATTGGCGATTACGACCAGCAGTACCTCGAGCAAATCAAAGCGGCAAAGTTTCCGCCGACGATGTCGATTGACGCGATTCGCTACGAGGCGTACCAGCCGCCGCTGTACTATCTCGCCGCGACGCCGGTGTATCTCGCCGCGCGCGGCGCAGGACTCGACGCGACGGTGCTCGCGCTGCGCTTGTTCTCGGTCGCGCTCGGCGCGCTCGTTCTGCTCGTCGCGTTCCGCATCGTCCGCGAGATTTTCCCCGACGACGATTGGCTCGCGCTCGCGACAGTCGGCTTGATGGCGACGGTGCCGCAGCACCTCGCGGTCAGCGCGTCGATCAGCAACGATCTCGCGGCAGAACTCGTGCTCGCGCTGATTTTGTGGCTGGCAATCAAACGCGCAAAAAACACAATTCGCAATTCGCAATTCGTAATTCTTGGCGGCATTCTGTACGGTGCGGCGCTACTGACAAAGACGACGACGTACGTGCCCGGCGCGCTGTTGCTCATCGTTGCCGATCTCGCGCGCATCCAAATCACCAAATCGCGCTTTTCGCTCTACGCGCTGCGGACTACGCTCTACGTTTTCGCGCTCGCGCTCCTCATCGCGTCGCCGATGTTCATCCGCGGCGCGCTCGTCTACGGCGTCACCGATCCGCTTGGCATCGCGCGGCACGACGCGGTCGTGGTGGGGCAGCCGACAACCGCGTCGCAGATCGCCGAGTACGGTTTCAAGCGCATCGCGTTCGATTTCTGCGCGGTGACGTTCAAATCGTTCTGGGCGCAATTTGGCTGGATGGGCGTGCTGGTGAACGACCGCATCTACGTCGCGCTTGCGTTGTTCACCGGCGCGGCGGTGTTCGGACACGCGCTGTACGCGCGCCGAATTCTGCGCCACCGCGATTCGCTGACGTCCGCGCAGTGGTGGTGCATCGTCTTGATCAATTTGCTACTCGTCGTCGCCGTTGCCGATTACATCGCGTACAATTTCAAATTTCTGCAATTTCAAGGACGGTACCTTTTTCCCGCGCTGGTCGCGATCGCGCTCTTTCTCGTCATCGGCTTGCGCGAACTGATCGCGCGCGAGTATCAGCGACTCGTGTTCGCGCTCTTGTACGTCGCGCTGCTCGCGCTGGATTTCGTGTGCTTGTGCTTGTTCATCGTTCCCCAATTGCGAATTGCGAACTAGGAATTGCGGCGGCATCAATCGCAATTCCTAATTCGCAATTTTCTGGAGGTTCAATGGGTTTCTTCGACCAACTCAAATCACTTTTCACGTCACCATCCGGCGATCCGAACGCGTTGGTGCTGTACGTCAAATGTAAACGCTGCGGCGCGCCGCTTGCCGTGCGCGTGAACTTGGCGAACGATCTCAGCGCGGATTACGAAAGCGGCGGATTCGTCCTCAACAAAGAAATGCTGGACGGCAAATGCTTTACGCTGATGCGCGCGGAGATCCGTTTTGACGCGGCGCGCAAAATCGTCGAGCGCAAAATTGACAAGGGCGAGTTCATCACGCGCGAAGAATACGCGACAATGACAAATGCACAAATGACAAATGACAAATGACAAATGACCAACTACCCAACCACCTAACCACCCAACCACCTAACTACCCACTCGAAGTTTATCCGTATTTGTTGCAGCCACGAATGCGCGAAATGGTCTGGGGCGGGCGGAATCTCGCGCGCTTGCTCGACAAACAAATCGCGCCCGATCAACGTATCGGCGAGACGTGGGAGGCGTGGGACGGCTGCGTGATCGAAAACGGCGCGCATCGCGGCGCGACGCTCGGCGATCTGCTCGCGCGCGACGCGGCGGCGATCCTCGGCGCGAACGCGCGGGACAATCGTTTTCCGCTGCTGTTCAAGTTCATCGACGCGCAAGACGATTTGTCGGTGCAGGTGCATCCCGATGACGCGCAAGCGCATGCCAGCGAAAATTATCCGTTCGGCAAGACGGAGGCGTGGTACGTCTTGCATGCGGAGCCAGGCGCGTGTCTCATTCACGGATTCAAAGGCGACGTGGACGCGGCGCGTGCGCAATCGTTGCTTGCAGAGAACAAATTGCAGGACGTGCTCGCTTACGTGCCCGTGCAGCGCGGCGATGTCGTCTTTGTTCCCGCCGGGACCGTCCACGCGATTATGAAAGGGATCGTGCTCGCCGAGATTCAGGAAAATTCTGACATCACCTATCGGTTGTACGATTGGGGTAGGGCGAGCGCGCAGCGTCCGCTGCACGTCGCGCAATCGTTGCGCGTTTTGAATTTCGCCCGAGAGACCGATCACAAAATTCCATCGCTCGTGGTTCGGCGCGATAATTTTGATCATCATTTTCTCGTCGCGTGCAAATATTTTTCGCTCGAATTGCTCGACGTGCGCGCGCCCATCGAACGAATCGCGCTGAACGACAAATTCAATATCGTTTCGATCATCGAAGGCGCGGCGGAAATCAGTTCCGCCAAATCGCGCGTCGTCGCGGCGCGCGGGCGAACGATTCTGCTCCCCGCGCGGCTCGACGCGTTCGGCATCGCGCCGCAAAAAACGCCGTGCCAACTCTTGCGAATGTACGTGCCCGATTTGCGCGCGGACGTGATCGAACCGCTGACGCGCGCGGGACATCGCGCGGCGGAGATCGCGCGGTTGGTTCGCGAGTAACGCGAAAGGAGCGCGAAAGCGCGCGAAAGAAATCGCGGAATTTCGAATCGTTTTCCAGAAAGGCACGCCGCGCGCGTGCTTTTTTCGCGCTGTTTCGCGCCATTTCGCGCCCTTTCTTGTTTTATGTAGCGTTACAATATTGATAAAAGCATTGACAAATTTTGATTTCTATGGTAAATTATTGCACGAAAAATTAAAGGATTGATGATATGAAACCAGTTTTTGGTAAATGCCCGATTTGCGGCGAAGAACTCATCGTGACGCGGCTTGAATGTCGCTCGTGTGGCTCGGACATCGGCGGGCAATTCACGATTGGCAAACTCGCCGTGTTGAGCGCGGACGAAATTCAGTTCGTCGAAACGTTCATCAAGAATCGCGGCAACGCGTACAAAGTCGGCGAGGAATTGCAAATGCCGTACTCGACTGTGCGCGCGCGCTTGACTGAAATTATTCGCGCGATGGGGTACGAGCCGGGCGCGGAGCCGAAGGAAGAATCCGCCGCGACGATTGCGCCCGAAAAACGCAAAGCGATTTTGGACGATCTCGCGCGCGGCAAGATCAAACCCGACGACGCGATCAAATTGCTACAAGGGGAATCGGCGTGACGTATCAGCCACCCGCGCACGGCTTTCGCACATTTCTGATCGTTTGGGCGACGCAGTCCGTTTCCGTTTTCGGCACCGCGCTCACATTTTTCGCGATGACGATCTGGCTCACGCAGACGCTCTACCCGCGTCCCGAACAAAAGCCGGAACTCGCGTTCGCGCTTTCCGCCGTCAGTCTGGCGTTCGCGCTGCCGACTGTTTTCGGCGCGCCGCTGGCGGGCGCGTGGGCGGATCGCCACGACCGCAAACGCACGATGATCGCGATTGATTGCGCCAACGGTGGTCTGAGTTTGCTCTTGGCGATTTTGATGTTGACGAATGTTTTGCAGTTGTGGATGGTGATCGTTCTCGTCGCGCTGCACGCGTTGTTTAGCGCGTTCCATTTCGCCGCGTTCGATACGTCGTACGCGATGATCGTGCCCGAAAAACAACTGCCGCGCGCGAACGGCATGATGCAAACGACCTGGTCGCTCTCGGGCATTCTCTCGCCCGGCATCGCGGCGATGATCATTTCCTTGCCGACGCTCGCGCGGCAAGGTTTGATCGCAGGCGATCTCGGCGCGGGCTTGGCGCGGTTCAGCGATGGCGCGCCGCTGGCGATCACGCTGGACGCGATCACGTTTTTCTTCGCCGCCGCCGTGTTGATCTTTTTGACGATTCCATCGCCCAAGCGCGCCGACCTGCACGCGACCGACGGATCGCGGAAAAGTATTTGGGCGGACGTGAAAGAGGGCGCGCTGTACATCTGGCACCGCCGACCGCTGTTGTGGCTGCTTGGCACGTTCGCCGTCGCAAATTTCGTCGGCGGACCGCTCGACGTGTTGATGCCGCTCGTCGTCAAATTCAATCTCGCGCCCGATTGGTCGTCGCGCGGGTTTACGTTCGAAACCGCGTTCGCACTGATCGGCACCGTCGGCAGTATCGGCGGCGTGGCGGGCGGTTTGCTCATCAGCGCGTGGGGTGGCTTGAAAAAGCGGCGCGTGTACGGCGTTGTCGTCGCGATGATCGTTCAAGGGTGCGTGATGATCGCGTTTGGATGGTCGCCCTGGATCTTTCTCACGGCGGCAGTTTCGTTTTTCGGTCACGCGATGATGCCGATCACGAACGCGCACTCGCAGGCGATTTGGCAGACGCAAACGCCGCGCGAATTGCAGGGGCGCGTCTTCGCCGTCCGCCGCTTGATCGCGCAATTTTCGTGGCCCCTCAGCACCGCGCTCGCGGGCTTGATCGGCGGCTTGTTCGACCCAGGCGCGGTCATCATAGTACTCGGCGGCATTCTCACCGTGTTTTGCGTCGGGCAATTATTCAATCCATATTTGTTGCGCGTCGAGGACAAGGCGTACCTGGATCAAATGGCGGCGCGCAAAGCGGCGATTCAAATGGCAGGTGACATGTGACCTGGGACGTGCGACCTCCCTTGCCACTTGTCCCTTAATCCCTGACACATTTCTTCGGAGTCGATTGTGGTAGCCAGTGCGGTTAGTAAATCTAAACCTGCCTTTCGCGGCATTCGTCCGTTTAGCGCGCGCACCGATTTGTACGGCGTGGCGCGCGTGCTGGAAGAAGCGTTTCGCGGCGAGCACAATTTTCCGTTTGCCGATTTTCCATTGGTGCGCGAGATCAGCATCGCGCTCTGGACGCTCAGTTACGCGCCAACCTTTCCCGAAACGTTCGAAGGATTTGTCTGGGTTGAGGATGGCAAGATCGTCGGCAACGCGACGCTGACGCCGGATCTGGTGCGCGGCAATCGCTATTATGTCAGCAACGTCGCGGTCAAGCGGGAATATCAACGCCGCGGCATCGCGCGCGAGTTGATGCGCGCGTCGCTGGAGCACGTTCGTCGCCAGAAAGCGGCGAGCGTGCTGCTCAACGTTCGACCGCGCAACGAAGGCGCGATCAAGTTGTACGAGAGTTTGGGATTCAAGACGCTGGAAATGCGCGGCGAATGGACGCTGGCGGCAATGCCGTTGCGTTTGCCCGCCGGATCGATGACCGAATTGCGTCCGATGCGCTTGTCCGACGCGCGCGCGGTTTCGGAACTGATCCGCGCGGCAACGCCCGCGAACATCCAGCCCTTTCGCCCGCACGTGAGCGCGTTTGAAATCGGCTGGGACGAGCGCATAGTTGAGTTCATCGGCGATCTTGTCATTGGGCAGCGGACGCGGCGCTGGGTGTTGGAACGCGACGGACGGCTCGCCGCACTCTTGCTCCTGCGCGAACAAAACCTGGCGACGGCGCACCGCATTGTGATCGAGACGCATCCCGATTTTCGCAGCCGCGTCGAAGATGAGTTGATCGTCGCAGCGTGGCGCGCGCTCGCGCAATTTCCCGCGCGCGAAATTCGCGCCGACGCGACGACGACGCATCCCGAACTCGTCGCCGCGCTGGAGCGTCATGGCTTTCGGTTCTTGAACGGGATGACGTTGATGGAGTTGGTTTTGTAGGACAAATTACAAATTTGTCCAACGGGGGAAAGTATGGACAACGCAAGCACGTTAGGAGTTTTGCGACAACTCGAGCGCGGGGAAATTAGCGCGCGCGAAGCGGATACGCGCTTGACCGCGCCGCCGCTCGTCGAACGCGTCGACGCGCCGCCGTTCGAACGAGTCCAGATACCGGCTTGGGCGGAGCGGATCGGAATCGTCGTGCTGACGGCAGGCATCGCCATCGTTTGGTTTGGCGCGTGGATCATCGCGGCGACCGTCCGCGCGAATATTTTGTGGCTCTTGTTCGGACTGCCGCTGGTGTTGCTTGGTTCGCTTTTGCTCGCGATTGGCGCAAGCGGCTTTTCGGGGCATTGGTTGTACGTCAACGTCGAGCCGTCGCGCCAACACCGGCGCGCGTTTCGCTTCGCGTTCCCATTTCCGATCGGGCTGCTGCGTTTGGGATTGTGGATCGCGCAATGGGCGCAGCCGCACGCGCGCGCGCGCGTGCGCGTCTGTACAGCGCGTTCTAAATTTGACGCGTTCTGGGATGATCCCGATGAACTGATCGACGCGCTCGAACGCGAATTGCGAGAAGGACGCGGGATTGCGATTGATGTCGACGACAACGACGCGCGCGTACAAGTCTATATTGTTTGATGCGTGAAACGTGATACGTGACCCGTATCGATGAAGTCACGCATCACGCATCACTTGTCATTCTTGGAGGTTAATATGGCAACTGCAGATGAACGAATGCAAATTCTAAAAATGATCGAATCGAAACAGATCACCGCCGAGGAGGGCGCGAAATTGTTGGCGACCTTGGGCGAGACCGATCGCGCGGAAAGCGCAGCGGTCAAACCGTCGCCGATGACGAGCGGCAAATGGTTCCGCGTGCGCGTGACCGATCTGAAAAGCGGCAAGCGCAAAGTCAACGTCAACATTCCGCTCGGCTTGGTGGATGTCGGTTTGAAGATGGGCGCAAAATTCGCGCCCGCCGGTCTCGAAGGACTCGATATGCAGCAAATCATCACCGCGATCAAAACCGGCGGCGAGGGCAAAATCGTCGACGTGGAAGATGAAGACGGCAGCGAGCATATCGAGGTGTTTATCGAGTAGGACAAATTGCCAATTTGTCCTACAGGGTGAGGAGCATACGATGACTCAAACTTTTTCCGTTTCCGAAAACGCGCGCGTCGAAATTCGCGCGTGCCGCAATCGCGTGACGATTGCCGGTTGGGACGATGCGCGCGCGGTCAGTGTGGATCAATCCGCGCGGCAAGAAGGCGATACGATTGTCATTGAAGGCGCGACCAGAGTGAACGTGCGCGTCCCGCGCCACGCGGCGATCACGATTGACGATTGCCACGCCGATGTGCGGCTGGAAGATCTCGCGGGCAACGTCGAACTGGCGAACATTCGCGGCGACGTCGCGCTCCGCAATTTGCGCGGCGAGATTCGCGCGCGCGATATTGACGGCGATGTAAGCGCGCGCCAGGTCGCCGCGCTCAAAGGCGAAGGCAAGTGGGATGGCGACGCCGCGCTGCACGATGTCAAAAATTTCCAGGCAGACGAAATCGAAGGCGATCTGGTTTTGCGCGGCGCGGACGCGGTGACGATTCGGCAGGTCGAAGGCACGGCAGTCCTCGAACGCGTCGAGCAGGCGCAGATCAACGAAATCAAAGGGGACGCGCATCTCGATAGCGTGGGCGCGGCGACGATTCAAATGTTGGAAGGCGCTCTCGCCGCGCGCGGCGTGCGCGACGCGCTGTCGGTCGAAAGCGCCGAAGGGGACGTCAATCTGCGTGATGTGCGCGGACGCGTGGCGATTGCCAAGATCGAAGGCGATTTCATCGCGTCGAACGCGCAAGGCGCGCTGGACGCGCCAAACGTCGAAGGGGATGCGATGATTTCGTTCGATCAGGTCGCGGAACTAAATTTGCGCGCGGAAGGCGACGTCGTCCTCAACTTGCCGCGCGACGCGAACGCGGAATTGCAAGTGGACGCGCCCGCCGGTAACATCGTTGTGCGCGCGGATATGAAGGCAACAAGCGAAGATGAAAATCATCTGCACGGCACACTCGGCAGCGGCGGCGTCACACTGCGCGTCGAATCGATGAATGGCGATGTGATCGTGCGCGGCGGCGCGGGCGAACATCATCGGCGGCATCGCGAACATCATCATCGCGAATACTATCGGCAGTACGCGCAACAGTACGCCGAGATGGGTCGGCGCATCGCAGAAGAAGTACGCCAATCGGTGCACGCGTCGCTCGCCGAGGCGGGCATCCGCGAACATCGGCGCAAGCATCACTGGCGCATCGGCATCGGCATTGCCGACGACGACGCGCCGCGCGCGGAGCCCGTCGCCGAAAAACCGCGCGGACCCGCGGCGGGCTCGCCCGAACGGCAAGCGATTCTCGACGCGATTGCGCGCGGCGAGTTGAGCGTGGATGATGCGATCAAGAAATTGCGAGGAGAAATGTAGATATGCGACATCTATTACTGCGTTTGATCATCAATGCGATTGCGTTGTTCGTCGCGACCCAGGTTGGAATTCCTGGATTGCGTTTTGACGGCGATTGGAAAACGATTGTCGTCGTCGCGCTCATCTTCGGTTTGGTGAACGCGCTCATTCGCCCGCTGCTCGCGCTGCTCACCTGTCCGCTGATTTTACTGACGCTGGGTTTGTTCACGCTCGTCATCAATGCGTTAATGCTCGCGCTGACGGGCTGGCTCGCGCAACAGTTCAACCTGGGTTTCATCGTCGATGGATTCTGGGCGGCGTTCGTCGGCGCGCTCGTCGTCAGTATCGTGAGTTGGGCGCTGACGCTGGTGGTGGGCGAGGAACGCGAATGGAGAAGAAGGTGAAGTGGGACATCAAGCCGTTCAATGTGCGAAACGCGAGCGCGGCAGAATATCGCGCGGCGAATGAATTGGACAATCGGATGCGCGCGGAATATCTGCCGGATGATCCGCCTTTGAACGTCGCAAAGTCTGCGTAGTACTTTGAATATAAACATTGCTTTTTTAC